>NZ_JBMPIU010000001.1:0-682845 GCF_049341865.1 Curtobacterium phyllosphaerae
CGACTCCACCGAGCCGGGGCGCTCTCCCGCGTCCACCCCCGCCCCCGCGCCGGCACGGGCCCCCCGTCGAGCGTGCACTTCGGCCGCGTCCACGCCCGAACCACGCGGCCAAACTGCACACTCGGCGCAGCCCCCACCCGCAACCCCCACCCGCAGCCTCCACCCGCAGCCGACACGGGTGAGCGCCCTCGACGCGGCCGGCCACCGAGACGCCCACCCCCACCCGCCACCGGCACGGGCCCCCGCGAGCGTGCAGTTCGGCCGCGTCTCCGCCCGAACCACGCGGCCAAACTAAACCCTCGGCGCGGCCCCGACCCGCGGCCTCCACCGGCAGCCGACACGGGTGAGCACCCCCGACGCGGCCTCCACCGGCAGCCGGCACGGGTGCGCACGCCCAACGCGGCCGGCCTCCGGGACGCCTACCCCCACCCGCCGCCGGCACGGGCCCCCCGCGAGCGTGCAGTCCGGCCGCGTCCCCGCCCGGAACACGCGGCGGAACTGCACACTCGGCGCAGCCAGCCGGCCGGGACACCACGGAACGAGACGCCAGCGGCCCGCTCGCGTCCATCCGAGTAGCGTCGCCCGGGTGTGCGCGCCGCTGCGCACCGGAAGGACACACGATGGAACACCGCTTCCTGGGCAACTCCGGCCTCAAGGTCTCCGAGATCACCTACGGCAACTGGCTCACCCACGCGTCCCAGGTCGAGAACGACCAAGCGATCGCCTGCGTCCGTGCCGCGCTCGACGTCGGCATCTCGACGTTCGACACGGCCGACGTGTACGCGAACACCGGCGCCGAGACGGTCCTCGGCGAGGCCCTCAAGGGCGAACGCCGGCAGTCGCTCGAGATCGCCACGAAGGTCTTCGGGCCGACCGGTCCGAAGGGCCACAACGACACGGGCCTGTCCCGCAAGCACATCCTCGAGTCGATCGACGGCTCGCTCCAGCGCCTCCAGACGGACTACGTCGACCTGTACCAGGCGCACCGGTTCGACGTCGAGACCCCGCTCGAGGAGACGTTCCAGGCCTTCGCGGACATCGTGCGCGCCGGCAAGGTGCTCTACGTCGGCGTCAGCGAGTGGACGGCCGAGCAGCTCCGCGCCGGACACGAGCTCGCCGACGAGTTCGGGGTGCAGCTCATCTCGAACCAGCCGCAGTACTCGGCGCTCTGGCGGGTCATCGAGGGCGAGGTCGTCCCCACCTCGAGGGAGCTCGGCATCTCACAGATAGTCTGGTCGCCGATCGCGCAGGGCGTCCTCACCGGCAAGTACCAGCCGGGCCAGCCGCTGCCGGAGGGGTCCCGTGCCACCGACGACAAGGGCGGCGCGAAGATGATCGAACGGTTCATGCGGGACGAGGTCCTCGAGCGCGTGCAGGCCCTGAAGCCGATCGCCGACGAGCTCGACCTCTCGATGGCACAGCTCGCCGTCGCCTGGGTGCTGCAGAACGAGAACGTGGCGTCCGCGATCATCGGGGCCTCGCGTCCGGAACAGGTCCAGGACAACGCCGGGGCTGCCGGGGTCACGATCCCCGCGGAGCTCATGGCCCGCATCGACGACGCACTCGGCGACGTCGTGGAGCGCGACCCGGCGAAGACCGAGGACAGCAGCCCGAAGCAGCGCGAGGCGTAGGCCGGACCCGACTCAGCGCGAGTGTGCCCGGCGCCACCACCGGCGCCGGCGCCGCTCGGCTGCGTCCGCGACGGCCTGCTCCGCCGCGGCCGACCGTTCGGCCGCGAGTCGCGCCTCCCGTCGGTCCAGCCACCGGCTGACCTCGACCTCGACGTCCCGTACCCGTGTGATCACCGGCGGACCACCGAGCAACTGGCGGCGGGCCTCGACCACGCGTGCGTCGAAGTCCTCGACGGCCTCGCGGACGGCCTGCTCCGTGCCGAGTCCGTCCAGGCGGTCGTCGAGCTCGGCGTCCTCCTTCCGGAGTGCGAGGGCCGGGGGGCCGAGTCCGGTCAGGTTCTCACGTTCGACGAAGCGCTTGATCCACCAGTCGGGATCGTGGCGGCCGTCGTTGTCCGGCAGGGGTCGCCCACGGAGCGGGTTGTGCTCGAAGGCCCCCTGCGCCTCGGCCTGCTCGACGAGGTGGTTCGCCTGCGCGACCATGTCCCGCGCACCCTGCAGTCGGCGTTCCGCGCGCACCTCGTCGGGGTCGAGCGACCGGGGAGCGGGGACGACTCCGGAGCGCTCCTCGGCGTCGACCTGCTGCGCGAACCGGTACCGGGCGGCACGGCGCAACCGGTCCATCCGGGCGTCCGCATCGCTCATCCCTCCATGTTCCCCCGCGCCTCGGCCGCCGTCCAGTCCAGGACTCGGGAGCGTCGCCCCGGGCGGAGCACCGGGCCGCCGTCCGGCGCTCAGTTCCGCCCCACCAGGACCACCTGCACCGAGCCCTGGTCGACGTGCACCGTGAGGACGTCGCTGCCCGACCGGGCGACGAGCGACATCGACGAGCCGAACGCCTCGGACCGCGGGATGCACGAGCTCGTCGCCGCGTGCCGGTCCGGGGACGCGAGGAAGCACAGCGCCCCGTCCGTCCGCGTCGCCACCCACGCCATCCACGGCGTGCTCGGCGAGTCGGCGCCGTTCGCGAAGAGAAGCCGACTCGATCGGGGGTCGAGGTCGCTCTGCAGTGCCGCCGGCAGTTGATCGGCCGTGGTCTGGCTGCGGGGCAGGATCCGGGTGAGTGAGGACGCCTCGGCAGCGCTCGAGGTCGGACCGTCGGCGGGTGCCTCGGAGCCGGCCCGGAGGAGGTCCGCCGCCCCGGCGCCGAGCAGGAACGCCGCCGCGGCGATGGCGGCGGTGACCATGACGAGACGGAGGCGGCGTGGCGGCGGCGGGGTGGGCCTCCCGTCCGGTGCGGGCGCGCGGACCGGCGATGCGGCGTCCGCGACCGGCGATCCGGCGTCCGCGACCGGCGAATCCGCGGCCGGCGCGTCCATCGCGGCGAGCGCACGGGCGGCCTCGGCCGCGGCCGCGGGGGACCGACCCGGCCCGTACGCGATCGCCTGCAACCGGGCGCGGTCACCCTCGCGGTCCTCGGTCACTACTCACCCCCGATCAGGTCGATGCGTGCCACCCCACCGACCATCCGGATCGCGAGCCCCTGGTCGCCGTCGCGCGTGACGTAGGAGAGCTCGCCGTGCAGGACCTGTGCGCTCGGCACGCACGTGACGTCGCTCGCGTACCGGTCTGGGGACGCGATGACGCAGAGGTCCCCGCCGGTCCGGGCCTTCGCGATCCAGACGACCCAGGGCACGGGCGGCCGGTCGGCGTAGTTCGCGAACAGCAGGCGCGCACTGGACCGGTCGACCGACGCGGTGATCGCGGTCGGGAGGACGTCAGCCGGCGTCTGGTCCTGTGCGAGCACCCGGCTCAGGGTCTCGCTGCCGGAGTCACTCGAACCGTCCTGGACCACCGGCGGCCCGATCCGTCCGGCGACCACGGTCCCCGTGACGCCGAGCGCGCCGGCGAGCACCGCGGTCCCGCCGAGGAGTGCCCAGAGTCGCCATCTGGCGCGCGGTCGAGGACGCGGCACCGCGGTCGGCGCAGGGTCCGGCACACCGGTCGCCGCACCGGACGGGAGGCCCGGGGCCGGGTCACGGACGTCGGCCGCAGCCGCCGCGACCCCGCCGCCCGGAGCAGGGCCGGTCGCCCGCCCCGCAGCAGGTCCCGCGGCGCGGCGGACCAGCTCAGCACGTGCCGTCGCGACGTCAGCCGGGTCGGCGTCCGGACCGAATGCGATCTGCTCGAGGGCGGCGCGGTCCAGGGACCCGACTGCGTCGTCGTCCATGGCCGCGCCCCTTCCGGACTGTCAGCTGCGTACCGGTGATTCGGAGACGATGGGCGGCAGGTGGTGCACCCGACCCGAATCACCGTTCGACGCGTCGCCGTCGCTCAGTTCCTCGATGGTGATCGCAGCGCTGATGAGCGCCAGGTGGGACAGCCCCTGCGGGATGTTGCCCATGAAGTCGCCGGTCCGTTCGGAGATCATCTCGGAGAACAGTCCGACGTCGTTGCCCCGGCCGACCATGTCGTCCATCAGCGCCCTGGCGTCGTCCTCGCGGCCGACGCAGGACAGGGCGGCAGCGAGCCAGAACGAGCAGGCGACGAACGGCGACTCCTCGTCCTCGATGCCGGAGTACCGGTAGACGAGCGGTCCGCGCTGCAGCTGCTCCTGGATCGCGTCGATCGTCCGGGCCATGCGCTCGCCCCGGTCGAACCCCGACGGGCCGTGCAGCAGGATCGACGCGTCGAGCTGGTCGCTCCCGGCGTACATCACGTAGTGGCCGAGCTCCTCGTTCCAGCCGTGCTCGTCGACCCACTGGACGATGAGTTCCCGGTTCTTCGCCCACACGTCGCGGCTGCCCTGGAGCTGGCCGGCGTCGTGCAGGGTGATCGCGGCGTCGAGTGCCTGCCAGCATCCGATCTTGCTGGTGACGTAGTGCTGGACGTCCTCGAGCTCCCACATCCCCGAGTCGGCCTTCTCCCATTCGGTGCAGGCGTCGTCCGCGAGTCCCTCGAGCACCTTCGCGGTCTGCCGGTCGAGGACGTTCCCCTCGTCGACGTACTGCCGCATGATGTCGAAGATGTCGCCCCAGACCCCGAGCTGGAGCTGGTCGCCGGCGCGGTTCCCCTCGGTGACCGGGCCGATGCCACGCCAGCCCGGGGCGTCGCGGTTCTCGACCTCGTTCGACTCCGCACCGGTCAGCGAGTAGAAGATCGGCATGCCGTCGTCGTGGTTCGCGATCGTCCGCATCAACCAGGACACGGCGGCGTGGGTCTCCTCGCGCAGACCGAACCGGTTCAGCGCGCGGACCGTGTAGGCGAGGTCGCGGACCCAGGCGAACCGGTAGTCCCAGTTCTTGCCGCCGCCCATGTCCTCGGGCAGGCTCGTCGTGGCGGCGGCGGCGATCGCACCGGTCGGCGAGAAGATGAGCAGCTTCAGCGCCAGGGCGCTCCGCTGCACGGCCTCCGCCCACGGACCGTCGTAGGAGAACTCCTCGCTCCAGGCCGACCAGTTCGCGATCGTCCGGTCGATGCCGCGCATGGTGTTCTGCGGCTCGGGGATGAAGATCGGCTCGTCGTGTGTGCCGACGATGGTCAGGATGGACTTCGAGCCCTCGGTCGCGGTGAACGTCCCGGAGAACCGCGCGCCGTCCTCGTGCACCGGGTCGAACCCCTGCTCGACGATCGCGATCGTGACGCCGTCGATCGCGATCACCGGGCCGTTCACCGTGTCGAGTCGACGTGGTTCGGCCTGTCCGAGGAGCGTGCCCGGCTCGACCGCCCAGGTGAGTTCGACGTGCCCGTGGACCCCCTGGACGCACCGGCCGATCTCGGCCCACGGCAGGCGTCCCGCGACACCGGTGACCATCGCGTCGGTCACGACGACGCTGCCCGTGTCCGTCGTCCACGTGGTCACGAGGACGTTCGTGCCGGGTTCGTAGCGACGGTCGATCCGGGCGTCCGGGTCGGTCGGCCGCAGGCTGATGTGTCCGCCGTGGTCGGCGTCGAGCACCGCGGCGAAGACCGCCGGGGAGTCGAGCGCTGGGACGGGGAGCCAGTCGATCCGCCCGTCGCGGGCGATGAGCGCCACGGTCCGGCCGTCGCCGATGGCCGCGTAGTCCTGGATCGGCGCGTAGCCGTCGATGCGTCGGGTGGGTGTGCTGCCCTGCGCGGGCGTGCGGGCGGCGTGGTCGCGTGTGGAGGTGTCCTGGTCGGGCATGGATCGAGTCAACTCCGCGGATCAGCTGCCTGGCCGTGCTCGTTGTCCCCCGAGGTCGCAGACGGGACCGCAGCCGCAGCCGAGGACGCGGCCGGATCGGGCGTGCCCCCGGCCGCCGCACGGTCGGCGCCCTGCCGGTCCCACCGTCGCTCGACGACGACCTGGACCCACCCGGTCACCGCAGCGAGGAGCATCCCCCAGAACCCGACACCCGGGATCAGCAGTCCGGCGAGCAACGCCAGGACGAACGCGACGAGCGTCAGGACGATGCCGAGCACCCCGCTCGGGCGCATCGGCTCGTGGTCGCCACTGAGTTCCGGGCGGACCCGGAGCTCGACCGCGACGGCGGTGAGCGCGGCGCTCGCGACGATGAGCGTGCCGATGTACAGGGTCAGGGAGAGCGGTGTCGTCGAGTACGCCGTGATGATCGCGGTCGGGAGCGGCAGCACCACGATCGTGAACGTCCACACCATGCTCTCCAGGACGAGGCGCGGGGTGAGGAGCGCGACGTGCCGGAAGACCTGGTGGTGCGCCCACCAGAGCCGTGCGATCACGACGAAGCTGATCGTGAACGCGAGGATCTCGTCGCCGTGTCCGGACAGCAGGGCGCCGAGGCTCTCGCCCGACGCGGAGGCCGCCGGGACCAGGTCGACGAGCGGCAGCACGAGCAGCGTGATGGCGATCGCGGCCACGGCGTCGGTGAACGTGACGAGTCGTTCGGCGTTCGTCTCGGGTGTGCGCACGCGGCCAGTATGCCGCAGACCGTACTTGCGCATCCCGGGCGTGTCGCACTAGGGTCGGGATCCGCGTCCGCCCTGGGCGCAGTCGGAAGGACATCCCGTGCAGACCACGCGACGCGGTCGGGAACGAGTCGAGCGTCAGCTCGCCTCGAATCTCCAGCGCGCCGTGGAGCACTCGTCCGCCAGCCATCGCAGCTAGGCACAGCCGTCATCCGACGCCCTGTGCCGATCCGGCCGGGGCGTCCACCGCCACCGCGCTCTCCGCCGCCCGCGGACCTCGTCGGCTGTCCGCGGTGTCCGTCCGTCGGACTGGAGGCACGGTGCCGGTCCGCCCCGGACCCTCACCCCCTCCACGCCCGCGCTCCGTGGGCATCCGAAAGGCGGAACACCACCATGCAGCAGATCACGAGCCGGTTGCTCTCCTGGGCCAGCATCCTCGAGGAGGCGACCGAGCAGCAGGCCCGCACCACGGCCTCCATGCCGTTCGTCCACCCGCACGTCGCGCTCATGCCGGACGCCCACCTCGGGCTCGGCGCGACCGTCGGCTCGGTCATTCCGACGCTCCGCGCCGTCATGCCGGCCGCGGTCGGCGTCGACATCGGGTGCGGCATGATCGCCGTCCGGACGCAGTTCTCCCGGCCCGACCTGCCGAGCGACCTCCGGCCGCTCCGGGAGGCAATCGAGCGTGCCGTCCCGCTGTCGGCCGGGGCGGCGAACGACACCGTGGCGGCGACCGCGGGCCCCCGGATCGCCGAGCTCGAGGCGCTCGCGGTGTCGGCGGGCTTCGACCCCGCACAGTCGCACAGCGCGTGGCGGCAGCAGCTCGGGACGCTCGGGAGCGGCAACCACTTCATCGAGGTGAGCGTCGACGAGGCCGACCGCGTCTGGCTCTTCCTGCACTCCGGGAGCCGCGGCGTCGGCAACAAGATCGCCCAGCGGCACATCGCGGTCGCCAAGCGGCTCATGGACCAGTGGTGGATCACCCTGCCGGATCCGGACCTGGCGTACCTCGTCGAGGGCACCCCGGAGTTCCACCGGTACATCGCCGAGCTGCGGTGGGCGCAGCACTTCGCACTGCTCAACCGCGAGGAGATGATGGACCGGGTGGTCCAGCAGCTGTCCGCGACGACGGGGACACCCGTCGACGAGCAGGAGCGGATCAACTGCCACCACAACTTCACCCAGCAGGAGCGGCACTGGGGCAAGGAGGTCTGGGTGTCCCGGAAGGGCGCGATCTCCGCGAAGGCCGGCGAGCCCGGGCTGATCCCCGGCTCGATGGGCACGGCGTCGTACGTGGTCGAGGGACGCGGGAACGCACCGTCGCTCACGTCGTCCCCGCACGGCGCTGGTCGGTCGTACTCCCGGTCGGCGGCGCGGCGGACGTTCACGCACGAGCAGCTCCGGGCGGCCATGACGGGCATCGAGTTCCGCGACACCGACGCGTTCCTCGACGAGATCCCCGCGGCGTACAAGCCGATCGACCAGGTGATGGCGGACGCGTCGGACCTCGTGACGATCCGGCACACGCTCCGGCAGCTCGTCAACGTGAAGGGCGACTGAGCACGCACCGGTAGTGTGGACGTCCGTCCGAGCAGATCACCCGGAGGTGTCCGTGCCAGATGACGACAGCGCGCACGTCGAGCGCGAGCCGCGTCACGCCGACGGGCTGACGCACACCGAGGGCACCGACGTCACGGTCGCGGTGGACCGGGTCGAGGTCGGCGGCACCTACGTCCGCGTCAGCACGATCGGCGAGCCGGGCACCCGCGCGTTCGTGCTCGTCGCGGGGCTCGGCGTCGCGTCCACGTACTACGAGCGACTCGCGCCGAACCTCAACGAGTTCGGCCCGGTGCACGGCCTCGACCTCCCCGGGTTCGCCGGTGTGCGGAAGTTCCGGGGCGCGGTCTCGATCGAGCGGTACGCGGACGCCGTCGAGGCGGTCATCGACGCCCTGGGACTCGACGACCCGGTGCTCGTCGGCCACTCGATGGGCGCCCAGGTGGTCACCGAGGTCGCCGCTCGTCGCCCCTCGCTGTCGGACATCGTGCTGATCAGCCCGGTCGTCGACGCGGACGCCCGCACCGTCAGCGAGTCGATGGTCCGGTTCCTGCAGTCCGCATGGCACGAACCGTCGGCGGTCCGGTTCCATGCGGTCACCGCCTACGTGCTCTGCGGCTGGCACTGGTTCCACAAGGTGTTGCCGAAGATGCTCCGCTACCCGATCGAGCAGCGCGCGGACGCCGTCCAGGCACGCACGCTCATCATCCGCGGTGAGCGTGACGCCCTCGTGCCGCGGGACTGGCTGCGGAAGCTCGCGCGCGTGTTCCCGTACGCCGTGCTCCGCGAGGTCGTGGGCGGCGCGCACTCCGTCATGCACGCGCAGGCCGACGCCGTCGCGGCGCTCGCCGTCGCACACGTCCGCGGCGAGCTGACCGACCGCGGGGTGTCCTCCCTGCAGCGCGTCAGCGACACCACGACGGCGAAGGACCTCGACCGTCTGGACTGGTCCGACGCGTGGTTGATCGTCAAGTCCCGGATCCTCGAACTCGTCGGCATGGCGAGGGGCGACGACCGGACGCTCGAGGCGGGCAAGTCCGCGCATGCCGCCGCGATGGCCGACACCGAGGCACCGGACACCGACGTCGCCGACCTGGCCGACGACGCCGCCGACTCGTCGGACGTCGTGACGCCGGCCGAGGGCGGACCGGCCGAGGACGCCCTGACGGCACCGGAGCGCGACGCCCCGCAGACGCAGGAGCAGGTCGAACGGGACGCACGGCGGGCCCGCTGATGTCGCGAGTCCGGGTGCACAACTTCGCGATCTCGCTCGACGGGTACGGAGCGGGCGCGGACCAGTCGCTCGAGCACCCCTTCGGTCATGCCGACGGGCGGCTGATGGGCTGGTTCGCCGCGACCGCGACGTTCCGGCCCCTGGTCATGGCCGGCGGGACAACGTTCCACTTCGTCGACGCGTCCCCGGCCGAAGCGCTCCGCCAGGCACGGGCCGCCGCTCCCGGGCTCGACGTCCGGATCGGCGGCGGGGTCGAGACCGTGCGGGAGTTCCTCGCGGCCGACCTCGTCGACCACCTGCATGTCGTCGTCGTGCCGATCGTCCTCGGGTGCGGTGAGCAGCTCTGGGACGGGCTCGAGGGGCTCGAGGACCGGTTCGACATCGAGTCCGTCGCGTCGCCGTCGGGGGTCGTGCACCGGACGTTCCGACGCCGGACCTGAACGCGGTGCCCGGCCTGGTGCGGCGCCCGGCCTGGTGCGGCGCCGGGCCTGGTGCGGCGCCGGGCCTGGTGCGGCGTCGGGCCTGGTGCGGCGCCCGGCCGCCGTAGAGTGCAGCATGACCGAAATCGAGCGATCGTCTGAACTGCTCCGCCTCGGCGTGCTCGCCAGCTCCCGCAAGACCGACGAACGGCGCCTCCCGATCCACCCGGCGCACCTCGACCGCATCGACGCTGACCTCCGCGCGGCGATGGTGTTCGAACGTGGGTACGGCCTGCGGTTCGGGATCCCCGACGACGAGCTCGAACCGCTCGTCCGGATGGCCGACCGCGCCGACGTCGTCGCGGACTCCGACGTCGTGCTCCTGCCGAAGCCGTTGGCCGCCGACCTCGAGGACCTGCGCCACGGCCAGACGCTCTGGGGCTGGCCGCACTGCGTGCAGGACCGTGCGCTCACCCAGCTCGCCGTCGACGGGGAACTCACCCTGATCGCGTGGGAGGCGATGAACCACTGGCAGGACGACGGCGGCTTCGGGCTCCACGTGTTCCACAAGAACAACGAGCTCGCCGGCTACTGCTCGGTGATCCACGCCCTGCAGCTCTGCGGTTCGACGGGTGACTACGGCCGTCGGCTCTCCGCGGTCGTGATCGGCTTCGGGGCCACCGCCCGCGGCGCGGTGACCGCGTTGAACGCGCACGGCATCCACGACGTCCGGGTCCTGACGCACCGGAACATCGCCGCGGTCGGGTCGCCGATCCCGTCCGTCGAGATGGTGCAGCTCGAGCACGACGCGGACGCGCCGTTCGACAGCACCGTCCTGACCGACGACGGCCCCGTCCCGCTCGCGGCGTACCTGGCCCGGGACGACGTCGTGGTGAACTGCACGCTGCAGGACCCCAATGCGCCGATCACGTACCTCCGCATCGCGGACCTCGCCGCGTTCCGGCCGGGCAGCCTCGTCGTCGACGTCTCGATCGACCCGGGGATGGGGTTCGAGTGGGCGACGGCGACGACCTTCGCGGAACCGCTCGTCACCGTCGGCGGCACCACCAACTACTACGCCGTCGACCACAGCCCGTCGTTGCTCTGGAACTCGGCGACCTGGGAGATCAGCGAGGCACTGCTGCCGTTCCTCCGGACGGTGATGGAGGGCCCGGACTCCTGGCACGCCTCGGAGACGATCCGTCGGGCCATCGAGATCGAGCACGGGCGGATCCGCAACGACGCGATCCTCGAGTTCCAGGGGCGCGCGCCCGAGTACCCGTACCCGGTCGCGTGATCGGGTACGACCCGGTCGCGAGCGCGTCGAGGTCCGGAACCGGCGGGACCGCGGCGAGCCGCGCCTCCAGGACGGGACCGGAGGCGCGGCGGCGCGCGCAGGTCGTCCCACCGGGGGCGGGACGACCTGGCGTCGTGCGGGAGGGCGGCGGCTCTAGGCCGTGATGCGGCCCGGGAGCATGTCGGGGGTCAGGGCCGTCGCCTCGGCGAGCACCATCCGGGCCTCGTCCGTCTTGTCCCAGACGTTCCAGAGGAGGACACCGCGGACGATCTGGTCGTCGTCGAGGTAGTAGATCACCCCGGTGTCCTGCGGCGTCGTCCAGTCCTCGACCGTGCGGAGCGACGAGGTGACCTGCCCGACGGCCTCGTACCCCATGTCGAACACGTCCGAGTAGTACATCGGCGTGTGCTCGTACACCTCACCGGCGCCGGCGAGGTTGCGTCCCGCCTGCCGACCCTGCTCCTTGGCGTTGTCGACGTGTTCGACACGACGGCGACCGAGGATGCGGTCCGGGTACGACGCGACGTCGCCGGCGGCGAACACCGACGGGTCGTCGGTGACGAGCGTGCTGGACACGACGATGCCGTCGTCGACGGCGAGTCCCGCGGCCTCGGCGAGGTCGGTGGCCGGTGTGATGCCGAGCCCGGAGACGACCGCGTCGACGCCGAGCGTCGAGCCGTCGTCGAGGGTCAGCACGACGCCGTCCTCGGTCTCGTGGCCGTCCTCCACCCGACGACCCGTCCGGAGTGTGATGCCGGCGTCCACGAACCGCTGCTGGAATGCACTGGCGAGGTCGGCGGGGAACATGCTGCCCCCGACGACGTCGTCCGGGTCGACGAGCGTCACCGCGGCGCCGTTCTGGACGAGCCCGGCGGCGATCTCGGTGCCGATGTACCCGCCTCCGACGACCGCGACGTGCGCGTGCCGGTCAGCGAGCGCGCGCGCACGCCGGTAGTCCGCCGCGCTCCGGAAGTCGATGACGCGTTCGGACTGCTCGACGCCGAGGCTCCGCGGATGTCCGCCCGTCGCGAGCAGCAGACGGTCGTACCCGACGGTCGCGCCGTCCGCCGTCGTCACCGTCTTCGCGTCGCGGTCGATCGCGGTCACCGGGGTGGACAGCCGGATCGTCGCACCGGTCGCGTCCTCCGTGTGCAGGTCGACCTTCTCGTCCCAGCTGAAGTCCGGGTCGGTCCACAGCTTCTTCGACAACGCGGGACGCGCGTAGGGTGCGTCGACGTCCTCGCTGAGGATGCCGATCGTCCCGGTCTCGTCGAGCTCCCGGATGCCGCGGGCGGCCGCGTCCGCGACCATCCCGCCCCCGACGATCAGGTACCGGTAGGACGCGGCGTCGGTCACCGGCCGGCCGTCGCCTGGGCGAAGCTCTCCGCGTTCGCCGACGTCGTCGCTGCGGACAGCTTCTGCTTCGGGGTGCGGTTCTCCGCGCTGACCATCCAGGCGAGCTGCTCGAGACGGTCGATGATCGCGTGCAGGATGTCGGCCGTCGACGGGTCTTCGTCGTCCACCTCGTCGTGCACGTCGCGCATGGTGCCGACGGCCTGGTAGAGGCGGAGCGTGATCATGTCGACGACGTCGTGGGTCGACACCTCCCCTTCCGGGAACACGTCGAGGCTGCTCGTCGCGCCGACCGTCGCGGACCGGCCGTCCGGGGTGGCGTAGAGCGCACGCATGCGCTCCGCGATGGTGTCCGAGAACTCACGCGCCTCGTCGACGATCTCGTCGAGCTGCAGGTGGAGGTCGCGGAAGTTGTGGCCGAGGACGTTCCAGTGCGCCTGCTTGCCCTGCACATGGAGGTCGATGAGGTCCACGAGGACCTTCTGGAGGTTGCCGGCGAGCTTGTCCGATGCGTGCATGATGCGCCTTCCGTTCATGTCGGGGTCCGGGCCGCTCGCGTGTTCGCGGGCGGCCCGTCTGACATGGTCCGGTCTACTCGGATGTCCGACGACCTTCCTCAGCGCACGTCAGGGCGACTGTCCCCCGATGACCCGGGGGTCGCTCGAGCGCCGCGTGCGGCCGCGTTCAGGCCTTGTGCTCGACCGGATCGATCGCGTCGACGGCCTCGCGGACGCCGTCGAGGAACCGGGTGACGGTGGCGGCCTCTGCGGGGGAGAGGGACTCGGCGATCTCCATCATCCGCGAGTGCATCCGCCCGAGGGTCGCTCGCACCTCGGCATCGGTGTCCGACGTCGGCGTGATGACGAGGGCCCGGCGGTCGGTGGGGTGCGGGTCGCGGCGGACGTGCCCGCTCTTGACGAGACGGTCGATGAGGATCGTGGTGGACGCGGACGAGATGCGGAGGTGGGCCGCCAGGTCCTTCGGGCTCACGGAGCGGTCCGCCTTCTGGGCCTGCAGCAGGAACCGGACGGCGAGGAGGTCGGTCTCGCCCATGCCCATCGAGTCGCGGGTACGGCGCCGCATCGCGGTCTCGGCGGCGCGGTACCGGCGCAGCGCGTTCAGGACGTCGACGCCGGAGTGCTCCGCGGTCCCGGGGTACCAGTACCCGGACGCTTCGGTGATCTCCTGGGTGGGCATGGGGACATGGTAGGCCACCTAGTTGCTAGTGCTCCTAGCGATCGTGGCGTGCCGCCGTCCCGCGACGACGTCGAGCGATTACCATGACGGTCGACCAGGACCGGTACCGAGCCCGAACGGTACCGGTCCGGCCCGTGGCCGTCACGCGAGCAGTCCCCGTGCAGCCGTCGTCTCGCGTAGCGTTGTCCGCGACCGTCCGCCGGCCCTCGAGAGGAACGCCCCACCCGTGCCAACGACCGACTCCGACGTCACGACCGCACCGTCCGTCACGACCGCACCGTCGCGATCGACCGCGACCTCCGATCCGAACTGGTGGCGTCAGGCCGTCGTCTACCAGGTCTACCCCCGCAGCTTCGCCGACACGACCGGCGACGGACTCGGGGACATCGCCGGCGTGACGAGCCGCATCGACTACCTCCGCGAACTCGGCGTCGACGCGATCTGGCTCAGCCCCTTCTACCCGTCCGCGCTCGCGGACGGCGGCTACGACGTCGCCGACCACCGTGACGTCGACCCGAAGCTCGGCACACTCGCGGACTTCGACGCCCTGGTCGCCGCCGCGCACGCCGCCGACATCCGGATCGTCGTCGACATCGTGCCGAACCACACCTCCGACCTGCACGTGTGGTTCCAGGAGGCCCTCGCGGCGCCGATCGGCTCGCCCGCCCGGGACCGCTACGTGTTCCGCGACGGATCGGGGCCCGACGGTGCCGAGCCGCCGTCGGACTGGGTCTCCAACTTCGGCGGCAGCGCATGGACACGGGTCCCGGACGGGCAGTGGTACCTGCATCTCTTCGCCCCGGAACAACCCGACGTCAACTGGGAGAACGCCGAGGTCCGCGCCGACTTCGAGCACACCCTGCGCTTCTGGTCCGACCGCGGGGTCGACGGGTTCCGGGTGGACGTGGCGCACGGGCTCGCGAAGGACCTCTCCGTCCCCTACCGGCAGTCGAACCAGCACGACCTGCCGCTCGACGGTTCGGACCCCCTGTACGACCGCGACGAGGTGCACGACATCTTCGCGACCTGGCGCACCGTGTTCGACGAGTACGACCCGCCGCGCACCGCCGTGGCCGAGGCATGGACCCCGGCACCCCGCCGCGTCCTCTACGCTCGGCCGACGGAGCTCGGGCAGGCGTTCAACTTCGACCTCCTCGAGGCTCCGTTCGACGCCGGCCGGTTCCGGACCGTGATCGACCAGAACCTCGAACAGGCCGAGCACTCCGGTGCGTCGAGCACGTGGGTGCTCTCGAACCACGACGTGATCCGACACGCCACCAGGTACGGGCTCCCGGACGGCACCGACACCGTCGCATGGCTGCTCAGCGACGGGACGTCCCCAGTGCTCGACGTCGCTCGGGGCCGCCGTCGCGCCCGGGCGGCGTCGCTCCTGATGCTCGCGCTCCCGGGTTCCTCCTACGTGTACCAGGGCGAGGAGCTCGGGCTCCTCGAGGCGCCCGCGATCCCGCCGTCCGAGCTCCAGGACCCGCAGTGGGAGCGCACCGGGCACGCGATGAAGGGCCGCGACGGCTGCCGCGTGCCGATCCCGTGGACCGAGTCCGGGCCGTCGTTCGGCTTCGGGTCCGGGGCGCCGCACCTGCCGCAGCCGGCGGACTTCGGCGCGTCGAGCGTCGAGGCCGAGTCGGGTGATGCCGGGTCGTCACTGGCCATGTACCGGGCGGCACTCGCGTTCCGGCGTTCGGTGCAGGACGGCGAGTCGCTCACGTGGCTCGACGCCCCGGCGCAGGTCGTCGCGTTCGCGCGGCACGACGGCTGGCGGTCGTACACGAACTTCGGCACGTCGGCGGTGCCGATGCCGGCGGGAACGGTCGCCGTCGCCTCCGGTCCGGTGGACGGCGACACGCTGCCCGCCGAGACGACGGTGTGGCTGGTCGACTGAGCTCAGGCCTGCACAGCCTGGAGGGGCGGGGCCGCTCTCCACAGACGCGGTCCCGCCCGCCCCGTGGCAGCGCACGCATCCCGAGCATGGTCGCATGCACACAACGACACGACGACCACGTTCCGACCATCCCTCCACGACCGCCCCGCCCCGGCGGCGCCCCCGGCTCGTCGCCGCTGCCGCGCTGCTGATCGTGGGGGCCTGCAGCGCGCTCGGCTCCGGTGCGACGGCGACCGCGGCGGAGCTCGCGTTCCCGTTCCACACCGACTTCGACAGCGCTGACGGCGGCACGCTCTCCGGTGACGCCACGATCGACGACGGCTGGCTCCGTCTGACGTCCGCCGACCAGAGCGAGGCAGGGTCCTGGCTCACCGACGACGTCTTCCCGTCGGACCTCGGGCTCGAGATCGAGTTCCGCTACGCCATGCACGGCGGCACCGGGGCCGACGGCCTGCTGATGTCCCTGTCGGACGGCTCGGTGGCGCCGGGTGTCGGACGTCCCGGCGCCTCGCTCGGGTACACCTGCTACGACGACACCGGGCAGTACGGCATGTGCGACGTCCCGGGGATGCCAGGGGCGTTCGTCGGGCTCGGCTTCGACCGGTACGGCAACTTCTCACGGACCATGAACGAGTCCGGGGGGCCGGGCAAGGTCGAGCAGGTCGTGCTCCGGGGCTCCGGGAACGGCACCGACGGCTACCACTTCCTCGACGAGGCTCCGGCACTCGGTGGCACCGTCGAGACCGGTTCCCGGGCGCAGGCGCGGACGGTCCAGGTCACGGTCGAGCCGAACGCCGACGGCACCCTCGCGATGACGGTCCGCTCGGACACCGGACCCGGGACCCGGATGCGGACGGTGCTCGACGGCGTCGACCTCCAGGGACCGGGCCAGGCAGCACTCCCGCCGACCCTCCGCCTCGGGTTCTCCGCGTCGACCGGGAGCTTCACGAACATCCACGAGATCGACGACCTCACGGTGTCGATCCCGACGAACCTCCGGGTGACGCAGTCCATGCCCGACCCGGTCACCGCCGGCACGCGCGTGACCGCCACCACGGTGGTGTCGAACGTCGGGCGGAACGGTGCGGACGGCAGCGGGGTGCGCATCACGGTGCCGCCGGAGCTCGAGAACGTGCGGTGGACCTGCACCGCCTCGACCGGAGCGGCGTGCGGAGCGGGGTCCGGGACCGGGAACGCCGTCGCGACGACCGCCGACCTGCCGCCGGGCACGAGCGTCACGTACACGATCGACGGCGATCTCCGTCCGGCCGCGACCGGGCAGATCGCGAGCGTGGCCGACGTCGTTCCGCCGGCGAACAGGACCGACACCGACGAGTCGGACAACGTCTCGACCATCCGGGCGGGTGTGGTCGCGAAGGCGGACCTCGCCACGGGCAAGCAGGTGGTCCTCGACGACGGTGCCACCTCCATCGCACCGGGTGGGACCTTCACGTACCGGATCACCGCGGAGAACCGGGGACCGTCGACCGCGACCCGGGTCGGTGCGACGGACGACCTGCCGTCGGCGGTGACGTTCGTCGACTCCACGGACGACTGCACCGCGGACGGGCGGCACGTCCGCTGCACCTCGGACGCCGCGGTCGCGCCGGGGGAGTCCCACGGGTTCTCGTTCCGCGCGGAGCTCGCCGCCGACTACCGTGGGGACGGCTCGGACGTCGTGAACATCGCCGTCGCCACGTCGCCCGACGACGCCGACGGGGGCGATCCGTCCGATCCGGTACGACTCGTCGTGGACGGCGGGGAACCGCCCGCCCCCACGGTGACGCCGACGCCGACGCCGGGCGACGGTTCCGGTGGCGCCGACCCGAGCGACGAGGGCTCGCCGCACGGTGAGGCGGGCGCGAGCGGTCCGGCTGGCCACGGGACGTCGTCGGGGTCGGGTCCGAACCGTCTGGCGTTCACCGGGTCCGTCGGGACGGCGCTGCTCCTCGCGATCGGGGCTGCTGGGGTGGTCGGCGGCGTGGTGCTCGTCGTCGCGCGGCGCCGGTCACGGCGCTCGGACGTCGATGACGTCCTCGGCGAGGACGACCTCGGCATCATGTCGGGCAGCGGTCTGGACTGACGGTACGGGGCCGACGCCGGCACCAGAGTCGGCCCCGTCCTCGACCTCGGTGTCGGCGTCGGCATCGGTATCGGTGTCGGTGTCGGTGTCGGCATCGGTGTCGGCCGTGCGCGGTACGGTCGCCGCATGCGTGATGAGGAACTCGCCGCGGCCTCCGCCCGCCATGCCGAGCGCGTCCGGGCGGCCGGCGGTGTCCCACGCGACTCCGTCGTCCCCGAGCAACCACTCGACGAACGGGTCGCACGGGCACGCTCGGCGGACAGCGCTCGCACCCGACGTGCGGCGGATCAGATCCTCGCCGGACGGGGCGTGCGCGCGGCACGGAACCTCGCCGACGTCGACGACCAGGCACGCATCGCGTGGGGGCAGGTCGGTCCGGACGAGGCCGACTTCGATGCCAGGGTCACGCTCGCGGCGGCGATCCATGCAGCACGCGCCGCCACCGTCGCGCGGCAGCGGAACGACGAGACCACCGACGGAGCAGCGCGCGCGGCACGTGGCCGGCTCGCGTCCCGCATCGGTCGGCGAGAGCGCGGGGACGACCCGGGGCGGCTCGGGGACGTCCTCGATGGACGCTGACCCCGGATCAGTCGGTCAGAGGATCGCCGATGGGCCGGAAGATCGCCGGCCGGTCGGAGGACCGCCGCTCGGTCAGAGGAGCGCCGGTCGGTCAGAGGATCGCGCTCGCGCCGGAGGGTCCGCCCTCGGCGAGCAGTGCGCGGATCTCACTGATGTCGAGCGGGACGGTGTCGAGCGCCACGCGGTCCATCGGCACCCGTGCGAGCGGCACCGTGTCGATCGGGCTCCCCATGGCGGCGGCGTCGGGGTGCATGCGGTTCGCAGGAGATCGGTCCATGCTCCGATCCTGCTCTCCTGATGCTGAACGGTGGACACGCAGCGCACTGGACAGGCGTGTTCGAGCATCCTCAGCGGTCGTCGCGTCCGGGCCGACGTCCGGCTCGGATCCGGGCGGTACCATTGTCCGTCCGATCATCACCGCCGGAAGGGGTTCCGTGTCCCACACCGTGGACGACGCCGCACTGCGCGCCCGGTACTGGCCGGTCCCCGTCCTCCGGGCGATCCCCGCGGCGGTCGTCGCACTCGTGATCACGTTCTCGTCGAACCACGGCGCGGGGTACGGCCTGCTCCTGTTCGGCGGGTTCGCGATCGTCGAGGGTGTCCTGCTCGGGCTCGGCAGTGCCCGCCGACTCGACGACCGGTCCGCGCGGCGCATGGCGCTCGTGCAGTCCGTGGTGAGCATCGTCGCCGGGGTCGTGGCGCTCCTCCTGGCCGGATCGGGTCTCCCGGCCTTCATCGCGGTCGTCACCGTCTTCGCCGTCGTCACCGGTGTCATCGAGCTCCTGCAGGGGGTCCGCGCTCGGCGGACTTCGTCGTTCGCGCGGGACTGGATGACGGTCGGTGGCCTCACCGTCGCCCTCGCCGTCGCGTTCCTCGTGACCCCACCCGACTACTCCAAGCAGCTCGGCGGTGTGGAACGGGTCACCGGGACCCTCGATTCGTCGATCATCCTGGTGGGGCTCCTCGGCGCCTACCTCGCCCTCACCGCGGTCTTCCACCTGATCGCCGGACTCTCGCACAAGTGGGGAACGACCGCGCCGACGCCGGTCGCCCCGGACGGAGCACCACACGCATGACCACCCCCAGCCGCCGCGACCGCCTGCGTCCCGTCGAACTCCTCGCGATCTCCGCGATCGTTGCGGTGTTCGTCGGGCTCGTCGTGCTGATGTCGACGCGGGAGGTCGCGCTCGCCGGCATCTTCCTCTGCATCGCGTTCATCGTGGTGGTGGTGGTGCTCGCGATGCTCCAACTCGCGTCGACGAGCGACCAGGACGACAACGACATGCTCGGCGGCCACAAGGACGGTGACGGCGACGGCTTCCACTGAACGACGGGACCCCGGGCGGCGCGGCGACGAGCTCGCGCTCCCACCCCGGTACCGGCACCGGACCCTGATCCTCGCCGTCTGCTGTCTCAGCCTGTTCATCGTGTCGCTCGACGCGACGGTCGTGAACGTCGCCCTCCCGTCGATCGGCCGTGAGCTGCACAGCACCATCGCGGGGCTGCAGTGGACGATCGACGCGTACACCCTCGTGCTCGCGAGCCTCCTCATGCTGTCCGGCTCGACAGCAGACCGGATCGGACGGCGTCGGACGTTCCAGGTCGGCCTGGCGCTGTTCTCCGTCGGGTCGCTGCTGTGCTCGCTCGCGCCGAGCGTGGGGTGGCTCGTGGTGTTCCGGATGGTGCAGGCGGTCGGCGGTTCGATGATGAACCCCGTCGCGATGTCGATCATCACGGCGACGTTCGACGACGCCCGGGAGCGTGCGCGCGCGGTCGGTGTCTGGGGGGCGGTGGTCGGTGTCTCGATGGGTCTCGGCCCGCTCGTCGGCGGGGCGCTGACCGACACCGTCGGGTGGCGTGCCATCTTCTGGATCAACGTGCCGATCGGCATCGGCGCGATCGTCCTGACCGCCCTGTTCGTGCCCGAGTCCCGGTCCGCGCGTCCGGCGCGCTTCGACCCGGCGGGGCAGACGCTCGTCATCGTCCTCCTCGCCTCCCTCGTCGGCGGGCTGATCGAAGGGCCACGCCTCGGGTGGTCCTCGCCGGGTGCGCTCGGGCTCTTCGTCGTCGCGGCCGCAGCCCTCGCCGCGCTCGTGGCCGTCGAGCAGCGGCGACGGGAGCCGTTGATCGACGTCCGGTTCTTCCGCAGCATCCCGTTCTCCACCTCGGTCATCGCCGCGATCGGGGCGTTCGGGGCGAACGGCGCGTTCCTGTTCCTGAACGCGCTGTACCTGCAGGAGGTCCGGGGCATGTCCCCGTTCGAGGCCGGCCTCTGGACGCTGCCCGCCGCAGTCGCGACCATGCTCGTGTCGCCGCTGTCCGGTCGGCTCGTCGGATCGGTCGGCACGCGTGTCCCCCTCGTCCTCGCCGGGGTCGGGATCGGTGCGGGCGGGCTCGTCCTGACGACCATCGATGTGACGACGCCGCTGTGGGTCCTCGCGGTCGCGTTCGCACTCTTCGGCGTCGGGTTCGGCATGGTGAACGCCCCGATCACGAACACGGCGGTGTCCGGGATGCCCCGCGCGCGGTCGGGGTCCGCGGCGGCCGTGGCCTCGACCAGTCGGCAGACGGGTGTGTCGCTCGGGGTCGCACTCGCCGGGACGGTGACGGGGGCGAGCGCCGTGGCCTCGGTCGGCGCGGACTTCGCCGTCGCGACGCACGCGATGTGGTGGATCGTCGTCGGCATCGCCGCGGGGATCATCGCGATCGGGTTCGTGGCGACCTCCGACAGGGCGCGCCGGTCGGTCGAGGGCATCGCGCCCCTGCTCGAGGAGCCGGCCGCCGCCTGAGACGGCGAGAGACCACGGCGGACGGACCTGGAGCGCACGGACGGTGGGGAACGCGCCGACGGTCGGTGAGCGCGCCGGAGTGCAGGCCCTCGAACGGGGGGCTGACTTCCGGAGCGGTCTCCGACACTGTTCAGGGACTGCCGTCTCGGGCGGCGTGGACTGAGGGAGCGGCATGCGTCATCGATCAGACCTGCCGGTGACGCCGGGGGCGTCCCGGGGCGTGGTCGTCGCCGTCGCGCCGACCGCAGCATCCGCGGCCGGGACCGCGGTGGGATCGTGAACACCTCCGTGCTGCCGCGTCGCATGACCGCGGTGACGGTCGCCGTCCTCGTCGGCGTCGTGCTCGGGACGATCGCGTTCCCGGGCCTCGGGGCGGTGATCGCCGGGATGAGCTACGCGATCCCGGGCATCCGCCGGACCAGGTGGAGCGCGATCACGGTCGGTGTCGCCGGCCTGGTCTCGCTCGGGGTGTCCGTGCTCCTGGTCATCGGGGTCTTCGGGCCGATCGGAGTGGGCTCCGCGTTCACCGACGATCCTCCGGTGGGCTGACCGACAGGTGCGGCCGGGAGGTCCACTCGGTCGGTCCAGCCGGCGCACCTCGTCGGTGGTGCGCTCGCAGGCGTGCGTCCTACGCTGGTGCGCACGGCGAGGGTCATCCCGGCCCAGCCCACCGGCGCCCGGAGGAACAACGTGGAGAAACCGCTCGCAGTCCTGTTCGACATCGACGAGACCCTCGTCCACACCGGTGGGGCCGGCGGCCGCAGCTGGAAGGCGGCGTTCCTCGACCTACACGGGATCCCGGCCGACATCGGTGAGCACACCTCGTCGGGCGAGACCGACCCGGAGGTCGGGCGGGAGACGTTCGAGGGCGTCCTCCACCGCGAGCCGACCCCGAACGAGCTCGCACGGCTCTACGCCCGCTACCTGTGGCACCTCGCCGCCGACATCCGGACGGCACCGGGCTACCGCGTCGAGGCCGGCGTGGACGACCTCCTGGGGCACCTGGCCGCCGAGGGGATCGTGCTCGGCGTCATCTCCGGCGCGATGGAGGGTGCTGCCCGCGCCAAGATGGAGCCGGGTGACCTGGGCCGGTACTTCGTGTTCGGTGCCTACGGCTCGGACTCGCCCGACCGCGACGAGGCGACACGGGCCGCGATCCGGAAGGCGTCCCTGATCGTCGGGCACGACCTGACGCCGGAGGAGGTGTTCGTCGTCGGTGACACCCCGCACGACATCACGTCCGCGCACGCGGCGGGGGCCATCGGGATCGGGGTCGCGACGGGCCACTACTCGGCGGACGAACTGCGCGACGCCGGCGCGGATGCGGTGCTCGACGACCTGACGGCGGCGTTCCCCGGTCTGTGACCGTCGTCGAGCCCTGACCCCGGTTCCGATCCCGAGCGTGCAGGATCACCCGGTCCGTGCCCGGGCGCACGCGGTCGAACTGCACGCTCGCGGTCGGCACGCACGCCGACCTCCGTGACGGGACGCCGCTCAGCCGTGCAGGGCCTGGCGGATGTCGTGGACGTCCTTCCGGGCGGCCTCGTCGGCGGTGCGCAGTGCACGGGCCTTCGTGCGCACGGCGGCCATCGCGGAGTGGGCCTGGTCGAACTGGGCGGGGGCGACGGCGAGCGCCGCGGTGTCGAGACCCTGCGCGCCCGACTGCAGGGAGGTGATCTGCTGCTGCAGGTCGGCCAGGGCACTCTTCGCCGACGCGGTGTCCTTCGCCTGGTGCTTGCCGATGCGGTCGGCGAGCTTCTGCGCGGTGGCCTGCAGGTGCGGCACGGTGGTCGCGGTGGTGCGGTCCGCCTCCCGGACGATCCGCTCCTGGGGCAGCGTCACGGCGATGACCCGGTACTGGCGGAAGATCGTCCGGAAGTCGGAGCGGGCCGCCTCCGTGGTGGTGTCCGCGGCGATCGTCGACTGCAGGTGCTGCATGCCCGTCAGGTCGCCCTGCAGGTTCGACGACACGCTGCTGCGGTCGCCGGCGGTGAGCGTCTTGTCCGCGTCGACCTTCGTGATCGCGGCGTTCAGCTTCGTGATCCGGCTCGCAGTGGCGGACGCGGCTGCGGCCTGGATCTGCTGCAGCGTGGCGTCCTTGCCGAGATGGGTTCGGTGGGCCGGTGACGACGATGCGGCAGCGGTGGGGGCGGGAGTGGCCGCGAACGCGCCGGTGGCGGATGCGGTGACGGTGCCGGCGGTGACGAGTGCGACGGCCAGCGGGGTGAGGATCGGTGAGATGTTCATGACCGCACTGTGATCCGCGCACGCAAGCCGACGGTCAGTGGTGTGTACGGATCGTGTACGGGCACCCGGCGCGTGGTCAGGACGACTCGCGGGGGAGCGTGACCCGGAACTCTGCCCCGGCCGGTCGAGCGACCGGCTCGATGACGCCTCCGAGCCGCTCGGTCAGGCGTGCCGCGATCGAGAGCCCGAGGCCGGTCCCGACCGGTCGGTCACCGCTGTGTCGGTCGCGGAGCGCACCCCGGACGAACACCTGCTGCAGGTCCCCGGCGTCGAGGCCGGGGCCGGTGTCGATGACCGACACCGCGACGTGGTCCGGTGCGGCGAGCACGTGGATGCGCACGACACCGCCGGACGGTGACACCCGCAACGCGTTCTCGATCAGGCCGTCCACGAGTTGACGGACCCGGAGCGGATCGGAGACGATGCGGACGCTCCCGGGGGCCGACTCGCGTCGGACCGACACGTCGATCGTGGCGGCCCGACCGCCCCACGCCGTCACGGCCTGGTCGACGAGCGCGACGACGTCGAAGGGCTCTCGGCGGATGGCGAAGTCGTCCGCTTCGAGACGGGCCAGGGCGAGCAGGTCGCCGACGAACGCGTCGAGCCGTTCCGTCTCCGCGCGCATCACACCGGCCACGTGCGGGACGTCGGGCGCCGCCACGAGACCGTCAGCGAGTGCGTCCGCGTAGCCCCGCAGGGCTGCGAGCGGCGTCCGGAACTCGTGGGAGATCGACAGGAGGAACTCCCGCTGCGCGCCCTCGGACCGGGCCAGCTCGGTGTCGAGCACCTGCAGAGCGCGCTGGATCTCGGCGATCTCCCTCGCGGCCGGGGCGTCCGCCGCGCCGATGTCGCCGGTGTCCCGGATGTCCCCGGTGTCCGGCCTCGGTGCGGTGAGTCCACGGTCGCCGTGCGCGAGCCGGGTCGCGGTGGACGCGATGGCCCGCAGGGGCCTCGTCGTGAACCGAGCGAGGACGATCCCCAGGCCGATGGCGACGAACACACCGATCAGGAGGGCGATCGCGAACCGGTCCAGGACCCGGTCGCCATGCAGGATGGACACGTCCTCGACCGCGATGACCGACCCGCCGCCCCGCGCGGGGACCGCCTCGACGAGCACCGTCCGCAGACCTGTGACGTCGCGCGCCGAGACGCGGTCCTCGGTCGCCAGACGGTTCGCAAGCCTGCGCGGCAGTGGTGCAGCGAGCGCGGAGACGCCGCCGGTGCCGCCGAACCCGATGTCGATGCGCCCACCGCTCCGTCGCTCGAGCCGGGCTGCCAGCCGGGCACGGTCGTCCGGCGAGGACGCGGCGACGACCTCGGCCGATGCCCGCAGCACGAGCCCGGTCTGCTGCAGCGACTCCTGCCGGACCAGCTGGAACCCGGCGATCGAGACGGCGAGCACGGCGACGACGGCGACCGCGACCGTGGTGAGCACGATCCGCCCGGTCAGACTGGGCGGCAGCACCCGGCGACGTCCCGGTGGGGTCATCGCGGCGGCTGCGGGTCGAAGGCGTAGCCCACACCCCGGACGGTGCGGACGCCGGCGTCCGGTCCGAGCTTCGCGCGGAGCTGCGCGACGTGGACGTCGACGGTCCGGGTGCCGCTGAAGTCGCTGATGCCCCACACCGCACTGAGCAGCTGCGCGCGTTCGAAGACCCGTCCCGGCTCCGCGGCGAGATGCGCGAGCAGGTCGAACTCGGTCGCGGTGAGGGCCACCGGCTGCTGGTTCCTCGTCACCGTCCGACGGTCCCGGTCGATGCGCAGGTCGCCCGCGACGACGGCGACGCTCGAGCGGACCCCGGTCCGGCGGACGAGCCCCCGGACACGCGCCGCGAGCTCCCGGCCGGAGAACGGTTTGGTCAGGTAGTCGTCGGCGCCGAGTTCGATGCCGAGGACCCGGTCCACCTCGCTGCCACGGGCTGTGACGAGCACGAGCGGCGTCCAGTTCTCCTCGCGGCGCAGCGCTCGGACGATCTCGATCCCGTCGAGGGTCGGCAGACCGACGTCCACGACGGCGGCGACCGGCGCGGATCTGCGGATGAGCGCGAGTGCGTCCTGCCCGTCACGGACGACCTGGACCGTGAACCCGGCGTCCTGCAGGTACATCCGCTCCACGTCGGCGATCGCGGGCTCGTCCTCGGCGACGACCACCAGTCCGCGTGCTGCATCCATCACAGATCCCTTCCGGTCCGCGGGGAACCGATCAGGGCGACCGCGAAGGAGCTGACCACGACCCAGCCCGGGAATCGTACGAGCGGGAGACGCCGTGCGCCAGACGCGGCCCGTCGCGCTTTGTGAGTTCGTAGGAGACGCACCGGTCCGCCCGAGGTCGACGCGGTGCGTGCGAGGTCGACGTCCTCCGGTGCGGTGTCGAGCGTGCACTTCTGCCGCGTCCTCGCTCGGACGACCGGGCGGATCTGCACGCTCGGCGGGGGCGGCGACGGAACCGGCCCCGTGGTCACGCTGGCAGGATACGACTGTGCTCGAAGACGACGACCGGACCCTGATGCGGGCGCTGACCCGCTACCTGGAACACGCGAACGAACTGGCCGCCGCGGAGCAGCGTGCCGTGCTCACCCCGCTCGGCGAACGGATTCGTGACCACCTCGGCGTCGATCCGCAGTCCGTCCCGGTGGTCACCGAGGACTTCGCCGACCACCGTCTGGTCGACGCCGACATCGCCCTCGAGGTGCTCGCGGGCGACGACCCGGACGCGCTGATCGGGATCGCGGGCGACGACGGCCGGTTCCAGACCTCCGTCGGCGAGCTCGTCGCGAACCCGCATCACCGGTGGACGATCGGCCCAGTGACCTACGCCGCGAAGGCAGTGGGCCCGACCGCTACCCGGCGCGTGGTGTCCTTCGGCCTCCGGCTCTTCACCGTCGACGGGACCCCGGTCGTGGTGCTCCAGCGTGCTGCGAAGCCGGAGTACGGACGGCAGGAGGCCGGCATCGAGCTGCTCTGCGTCGACCAGGAGCGCGCCACCGAGTTCCTGCACCGTCTCCGTGCCCTGATGATCGAGCACAGCGTGCTCCGCGGCCAGGTGCTGTCGCTCGCCCGTTCCGAGTACGGGTCCGATGCCGGTGCCACCTTCCTCCAGCGACCCGTCACCGGTGCGGACGAGGTCATCCTCCCGGACGGGCTGCTCGACGAGGTCGTCGGTCACGTCGTCGGCATCGGCGAGCAGCGCGCCGCACTGCTCGCGGCCGGTCAGCACCTCAAGCGCGGCGTCCTGCTCTACGGCCCTCCCGGTACCGGCAAGACGCTGACCATCCGGCATCTGCTCGCTCGGACTCCGGGAGTCACCGCGGTCCTGCTCACCGGCTCGAGCATCGCGGCGATCGGGGCGGCGGCCGAGATCGCCCGGACGTTCCAACCCTCGATCGTGGTCCTCGAGGACATCGACCTCGTGGCGATGGAACGGCACACCTCGCCGCAACCGCTGCTGTTCGAGGTCCTCGACGCACTCGACGGGCTCGACGGCGACGCCGACGTCGCGTTCGTCATGACCACGAACCGGGTCGCCGTGCTCGAACGTGCCCTGGCGGACCGTCCCGGACGGGTGGACCTGGCGGTCGAGGTCCCCCTGCCCGGCGAGGCCGAACGGGTCCGCCTGTTCCGCCGGTACGCCGGGTCGCTGCCGTTCTCCGGGGGTGCGCTGCAGGGTGCGGCGGCGCGGGCCGAGGGCACGACCGGGTCGTTCGCGAAGGAGCTCATGCGGCGGAGCGTGCTCGGAGCCGCCCTGCGCGGAGCGGAACCGGCCGACGACGACCTCGAAGGGGCGCTCGACGCGCTGCTCACCGCCCGGTCCGCGCTGACGCGCAAGCTGCTCGGGACACGCGAGGGCAGCGATGACGACATCGACGACGACACCGAGGGGTTCGACGACGACACCGAGGAGTTCGACGGCGAGACCGATGGCCTCGGGGCTGCAGCTGGGACGTCGGACGGCTGGTTCGCGTTCGCCCCGGGTTCCGGCATGACCTTCCGTGCGGGCATGCAGATCGGGTCGGGGTTCATCCCGGACCGACCGGACGCGGGCGACGACCAGGACCAGTAGCGGGCGGGGCAGGTACACCGGGGAACCGATCAGGGCGACCGCGAGGGAGCTGACCACGACCCAGCCCGGGAATCGTACGAGCGGGAGACGCCGTGCGCCAGACGCGGCCCGTCGCACTTCGTGAGTTCGTAGGAGATGCACCGGTCCGCCCGAGGTCGACGCGGTGCGTGCGAGGTCGACGTCCTCCGGTGCGGTGTCGAGCGTGCACTTCCGCCGCGTCCTCGCCCGGGACGACCGGGCGGACCTGCACGCTCGGCGGAACCGGCCACCGGGGAGCCATCGGGGGCCCACGCGTGCCCACGGGTGGACCGCCGCGAGCGTGCACTTCTGCCGCGTCCTCGCTCGGACCACCGGGCGGACCTGCACGCTCGGTGAGGCCGAGCACGGATCCAGGCCGAGCCCGGGCGCCGAGGACGACGGTCGGGAGACACGGAGCACGACATACTGAGGCCTCGGAGGAGCGCGATGGCACCGAGCAGATCGACCCGCGGGTCACGGCTGACGATCGCCGCAGTGATCGCCGCAGTGATCGCCGCGGTGGTCGTCGTCGGGGGCGTGCTCGCGATCCGTGGCGTCGACAGCGATCGGACACCGGCGGCGACCGCGACCACGACGCCCGCAACGCCCACGACGACGGGCGCCGGGCCGCAGGGGACCGTCGTGTTCGACGCCGACGGTCCGGACCTGCCCGGGGCGGACGTCCTCGACCGCTGCGACACCGATCGTCGCGCCGTCGTGGCGCGGTACACGACGGCAGCGCTCGGCTCCGTCGTGATGCAGTGCGGCGACACCGGCCAGGGGTACCGGCACATCACGCTCCGCCACGAACGCGACTGGGACGACGAACTCACTGCCGCCCACTCGGACCGCGACTGGGACGACCTCATGCTGACCGCCGTCCGGGTCGCCCTCACCCAGCCGTCGGTGGGACTGCCGGCGGACGCCGGGGACGGCAAGCTGTGCTACTCGGCTGCCATCCGGTTCGATGACGGATCGACGCCGTCCGACGGGTTCGTCAAGGTCATCGTCTCAGCGACCACCGACCGGGTGATCACGGCGTACCCGACGACCCGCGCCGACTGCTGACCCGTCGGTCAGCCGGCGGCCGGCGTGAACAACTCGAGCGCGATGTCGTCCGGGTCGCGGAACTCCAGGATGAGCCCGGAGCCGATGTCCTTGACGCCGCCGTGCGCGACACCGAGTTCGTCGAGGAGCGTCGCGGCCGCCTCGAGGTCGGCGCGTGCGGGCACCGCGAAGCTGACGTGGTCGAGACCGACGCGGTCCTCGTCGAACCGGTCGTCGGCCGGTGCGACCGGACGGAGCCCGAACACGCCACCGGCGAACTGGTAGACGACGCCGCCGAAGACCCACCACATCGCGTCCTTCGTCGCCTGGTCGGCGTCGTCGGCCGGTGCTTCGGCGACCACGTCGAACCCGAACACGCGGTCGTAGAACGCGCGCGACCGTGCGATGTCCGTGACGGTGATCCGGACGTGGGCGTAGCCGGTGGCGGGGACTGGCATGGGACGACCTCTCCGCGTCGAGGCAGGTCCGTCGGCGCCCCGCCACGCTACGCCGTGCGGAACCACGCGATCGCAGCGTACGCAACGATGCACCGCCGAGCTGCCGGCGGCCGACGTCACCCCTGGGTGAGGACGACCCGCATCGGCAGGCGCTTGGCCACCACGTCGTCGATCCGGACGACCCACGAGTACCCACCCGCGTGCTCGAGCACGAGGTCGTTCACGGTGAACGTGATCGGGTGTGTCTGCGAGTCGCCGGGACGGAGCATCGGCGGCCGCTGCGCCACGAACCGGTGTCCCATCTCCCCGATCACGCTGCCGGGCTCGAGGCCGGGTGCCTGCCGGGCGAGGGGCACGAGCGCGCCGTCCTCGGTCTCGAGGTGCAGGCGGATGTCGTGCTCGGTGTCGGTGTCGTTCCACCCGATGTGGACGAGCACACCGAGCGCCACACGGGCCTGCACGGCCGGGAGCTGCCGGACGGTCACCATGTCCCACCCGCCGCCGAGCACGTAGAGCTTGCCGTCCACCGCCTCGGCGGAGTCGGCGAGGAACGCGGTCACCTCGACACTCATGCGGAAGTCCTCCCAGTGCCAGGGCCGGTGCCAGTGCCAGTGCCGATGCCGGTGCCGGTCCCGGTCCCGCGGCCGGCCGTCACGGCAGCGGCCCCGTGACGGTGGCGGGTCGTGGTCATGCGTGCACGTCGTGCTCGTGGCGCCGGTGCGTGTCGGGTTCGAGCTGGAACGTCGAGTGCGCCACCGGCACGTCGAAGTGCTCGGCGACGCACTGCTGCAGCTCGTCGAGGATCTCGGGCGCGTGCGCGGTGGTGAAGCAGTGGTCGTCGACCACCACGTGCGCGGTGAGGGTCGGGCGGCCGGTGGCGACGAGCGTCGCGTGCAGGTCGTGCACCGCCAGGACGTGGTCGAGTCGAAGGATGTGGGTGCGCACGGCGTCCAGGTCGAGACCGCGCGGGGTGGACTCGAGGAGGACGTCGGCGGTCTCGCGGAGCAGGCGGAGCGCGCGCGGCAGGATGAGCGCGCCGATCAGGATCGCGGCGACCGAGTCGGCGCGCTGCCAGCCCGTCGCGGCGACGACGACCGCCGCGACGATGACCGCGACGGAGCCGAGCGAGTCGTTCAGGACCTCGAGACGGGCGGCGCGGGACGTGAACGACTCGCCCTCGGCACGCGTCAGCACGCTGAACGCGACGAGGTTGCCGACGAGTCCGATGACGCCGAAGACGAGCAGCGGCGCCGCCGGGACGTCCGCGGGCACGAACAGGCGCTGGACGGCGGCGATGATGACGTACACGCCGACGGCGAGCAGGATCGCGGCCTGGGCGGTGGCCCCGAGGACCTCGGCACGCTGGTACCCCCACGTGCGGCGGCTCGTCGGGGTGCGCTGTGCGAGCCGGACGGCGGTGAGGCCGATCGCCAGTCCGCCGGTGTCGACGACCATGTGGCCGGCGTCGACGAGCAGTGCGAGCGAGCCGGTGACGACCGCACCGACCACCTCGGCGAGCAGGATCGCGGCCGAGATGCAGAACGCGACGAGGAGCGCGCGACCGGACGAGGCCGGTCCGCCGGGGTGCGCATGGTCGTGGGCCATGACGCAATCGTAGGCACGACGGCTGCTCGACACCCCGACGACTCCGATGCGAGTGAGGGTACCCTCACCTGCATGGGCCACACCGCGTCGGCAACCTCCGCCGAGACCACCGGCAAGGCCTCCGGCACGACCTCCGCCGAGACCACCGGCGCGATCAGCCCGTTCGCACTCCAACACGTCACGGTCGCCCGCGTCGAGGTGCTCTCGCCGACCTACCGCCGTGTGACGTTCACCGGCCCGGACGTCCGGCACTGCGCCGACAACCGCTACGACCAGCGCATCAAGCTCCTCTTCCCGCAGCCCGGCGGCGACCTCGCCGCCATGCCGATGCACGGCGACTGGTACGCCGGCTGGCGCGCGCTCCCGGACGACGTCCGCCCGTTCCTCCGCACCTACACGATCCGCGAGGTCAGGGCCGATCGCGGGGAGTTCGACGTCGACGTCGCCCTGCACGGCCGCATCGGACCGGCCTCCGCGTGGGCGATGGACGCGACGGTCGGTGACGGCGTCGTGGTCTGCGTCCCGGACGCGCGGGCGTCGGTGTCGGGCGGCGGTGTCGACTGGCATGCACCGGCGTCCGCCGACCGGGTGCTGCTCGCAGGCGACGAGACGGCCCTCCCGGCGATCGCGGGGATCCTCGAGATGCTGCCGGCGGAGACCGTCGGCACGGCCATCGTCGAGGTCCCGGATGCGGAGGACGCGGCCGCGCTCGGCACGCACCCGGACGGCGTGCAGGTGGTCGTCCTCGCGCGTGGTGCCGCCGCCGTCGGGACGCTCCTGCGACCGGCCGTCGAGCGGGCGGCGGGTGCCGCCGTGCACGCCGCTCGGAGCGCCGGCACCGTGCTCGACGACGTCGACGTCGACCACGAGCTCCTGTGGGAGGTCCCGGACGCGGTTGCGTCCGACGGTGCACGGGTGCCGCTCTACGCGTGGCTCGCGGGGGAGGCCGGGGTCATCAAGCTCCTCCGCCGACACCTCGTCTCGACCCTCGGGGTCGACCGTCGCGCGGTGGCGTTCATGGGGTACTGGCGAGCCGGGCAGCCCGAGCGCAACTGACCCGCGGTCAGACCCGGTCCGGGACCGCCGGGGGTGCGGACGACACGGCCTGGAGGCCCGGGACCGGTTCCGTGCGCACCCCGCGTCGCGAGAGGCTCGCCACGAGCACCCCGCCGACGACGACCAGCCCGGCGAGCACCTCCACGACGTCCGGCACCTCGCCGAACGCGAGCCACGACGCGAGCACGCCGACGACCGGCACCAGCATCGAGAACGGCGCGACGGTGCTCGACGGGTAGCGCGACAGCAGGTTCGTCCAGATGCCGTAGCCGACGAGCGACGCGAGCACGACGATGTAGAGCAGTCCGAGGTCCGCGGGGAGCGCTGCCGCCGTGGCCACCGTGCCGAGGGCGGTGCCGATGCGCGCCGGGCCCTCGAACACGAGCGATGCGACGAACATCGGGATCGGCGGCACGATCGACCACCAGAGCGTCAGGTGGAACGGGTTCGGCGCCTGGGCGCGACGGGTGGCCACGTTCCCGAGCGCCCAGCCGAGTGCGCCGCAGAGCGTCAGGACGACCGGGAGCAGCGCCGCGGCCTGGGACCGGTGCACCGCGATCGCCGCGAGGCCGAGCACCGCGACCGCGATGCCGATGCCCTGCCGGAGCGTCAGCCGCTCGCGCAGCCACACACCGGCGAGCAGGACGGTGAACGGTGCGCTCGCCTGGAGCACCAGTGACGCGAGGCCGGACGGCATGCCCGCGACGATGCCGAGGTAGAGGAAGCCGAACTGCAGGATGCCGAGGCCGACCCCGACGAGCACGAGGCGGCCGAACGGGATCCGGGGTCGGGGCACGAGCAGCACCGTCGGGATCGCGAGCAGCGAGAACCGCACGGCCGCGAGCAGGAACGGCGGGAAGTGCTCGAGTGCGATCGCGGTCGCCGGGAAGTTGATGCCCCAGACCACGGCGACGAGGGCGGCGAGGAGACGGTCGCGGGGAGCCATGTCCCGAGCATCCCGTGCGTCACGCTGCAGCACCAGCGAACATTCGTGAACGGTCCTTGTAGTGTTCCTGCATGAACGGGGCCTTCGACGTCACCCTGCTCCCGGTGCTCCGCGAGCTCGCCGACCGGGGGAGCGTCACCGCCGTCGCTGCCGCCACGCACCGCACCCCGAGCGCGGTGTCGCAGCAGTTGCAGACCCTCCAGCGGCAGGTCGGGGTCGCGCTCGTCGAACGGGTCGGTCGCGGGGTCCGGCTCACCGGGGCCGGACACGCACTCGCCCGGACGGCCGTCGGGGTGGCGACCGCGATCGCCGAGGCCGAGGCCGCCTGGGACACCTACCGGGCGGGGGTGCGCGGGACGGTCGACGTCGCGGTGTTCCCCTCGGCGGCGGAACTGCTCCTGCCCGGGTTCCTCACCCGGATGCGGGCACACCCGGGGATCGAGGTCGTCGTCGCGGACGAGGACGTCTCCGAGGCGTCGTTCGCCCCGCTCGCCGCCGACCACGACGTCGTGATCGGGCACCGTTCGGACGGCGTGCCACCGGCGGACCGCGAGGCGCTGACCACGGTCCCGCTCCTCCGGGAACCGCTCGACGTGGCGCTGCCGCTCGGGCACCCGCTCGTCGGTCGGGAGCGCGTCGGGGTGGACGAGGTCATCGGGGACCCCTGGCTCGGCGTCCCGGTCGACTACCCGATCGACCGGGCACTCGCCGCCATGGCAGCCCGGACCGACGTGGTCCCGGAGGTGGTGTTCCGGACGATCCACCTCGCCCTGCTCGAGAACCTCGTCGCCGCCGGGCACGGGATCGCGCTGCTGCCGCGGTACACCTCGCGGACGCGTGCGGCCGGACGGTTCCACCTCGCGGTCCTCGGCGACGTCCGGGCCGGCCGACGGATCGAGGCGCTGGTGCGTCCGGACCGGGCCGTCCGGCCCGCAGTGCGCACGGTGCTCGACGCGTTGGTCGCCGAGGCGTCCGCGGTGACCGCCTGACGGCCGGGAGGGGCCGGCCGGGACCGTCCCGCGCCTACGCGTCGAGGTAGCCGACGAGCTCGTCCGCGAGCCCCGTGTACGTGCCCGGGGTCAGGTTCGTCAGTCGCGCCTTCGCCCCGTCGGAGATGTCGAGCCCGTTCACGAACGCGGCGAGGTCCGCCCGTCCGACCCGCTTGCCCCGGGTGAGCTCCTTGAGCATCGCGTAGGGGTCCTCGATGTCGGACTGGCCGGCGGTGACCTCGGCGCGGATCACCGTCTGGATCGCTTCGCCGAGCACCTCCCAGTTGCCGTCGAGGTCCTCGGCCAGCCGCGTCTCGTTCACCGAGACCTCGCCGAGTCCGCGGCGCAGGTTGTCGAGCGCGAGGAGCGAGTGCGCGAACGCCACGCCGATGTTCCGCTGCGTGGTCGAGTCGGTCAGGTCCCGCTGCAGCCGGCTCGTGACGAGGGTCTCGGACAGGGTCGAGAACAGCGCCGACGAGATCTCGAGGTTCGCCTCGGCGTTCTCGAACCGGATCGGGTTGATCTTGTGCGGCATGGTCGACGACCCGGTCGCACCGGCCTGCGGGATCTGCGTGAAGTACCCCATCGAGATGTAGGTCCACACGTCGGTCGCGAGGTTGTGCAGGATCCGGTTCGCGTGCCGGACGCGGTCGTAGAGCTCCGCCTGCCAGTCGTGCGACTCGATCTGCGTCGTCAGCGGGTTCCACGTGAGCCCGAGCGACTCGACGAACTCCCGGGAGAGCGCCGGCCAGTCGGCCTCCGGGTCCGCGGCGAGGTGCGCCGAGAACGTCCCCGTGGCGCCGGAGAACTTGCCGAGGTACTCGCTGTCCTCGACCTGCGCGACGACCCGTTCGAGCCGGTGGACCACGACGGCGAGCTCCTTGCCGAGCGTCGTCGGCGTCGCGGGCTGACCGTGCGTGTGGGAGAGCATCGGGACGGCGCGGAGCGCGACGGCCTGCTCGGCGATCCGGTCGACCACGCTGCGGAGCGCCGGCAGCCAGACGTCGGCCACCGTGTCGCGCACGGTGATCGCGTACGCGAGGTTGTTGATGTCCTCGCTCGTGCAGGCGAAGTGCGTCAGCTCGGCGATGCTGTCGAGACCGTGCTCCGACAGCCGGGCGCGGACGTAGTACTCGACCGCCTTGACGTCGTGCCGGGTCGTGGCCTCGAGCCGGGCCAGCTCGTCGATCGCCGGCTGCCCGAAGTCGTCGACGACCGCGCGGAGGGCGGCCTTCTGGTCGATCGACAACGGCGACGTCGTGAACATCGCGTGGTCGGTGAGGAACACCAACCACTCCACCTCGACCTTGACGCGGGCGCGGTTCAGCCCGGCCTCGGAGAGGTGCTCTCCCACCGTGTGCACGACCGGGAAGTACCGCCCGTCGAGCGGGCTGATCGGCTGCGGGGGAAGAGGTGTCATGAGGCTCCCTGACGGACTGCCGGCTCGATCTGGTGGAAGAGGGCCTCGGACGCGCGCTCGATGGTCGCGAGCACCCGGTCGAACTCCCGCCGGTCCGCGTAGTACGGATCGGGGACGTCGGCGTGCTGTGGCCAGGCGGCGTCGTACCGCAGCATGAGCGTCACCTTGGCGGCGTCGTCCATCGTGGGTGCCCACGATCGCAGGACGCGTTCGTGGGAGCGGTCGAGTGCGACCACCAGGTCGAGCTCCGGGAACCGGTCCGGGTCGAACTGACGGGCGCGATGCCTGCTGCCATCGTATCCGCGCGCGGCGAGGGCTGCGATCGTGCGCTCGTCGGCCGGCTCCCCGACGTGCCAGTCGCCGGTCCCGCCGGACTCGATGTGGAACCGGTTCGCGACCCCGGCGTCCTCGACGACCTTGCGGAACACGACCTCGGCCATCGGGGACCGGCAGATGTTCCCGCTGCACACGAATGAGATACGGAACGGCGACGACACGGTGGCGTCGGCGTCCAGTGGCATCTGAACATCATGGCGCAGGACGGCAACCAACGCGACACCCGTTGTGATCGACCATCATGTCCTGACATGCTTGCCTCCCCGGTCCCGAAGGAGTCCCCGTCCATGCCCCACCGTTTCGCCCTGATCGGCGCCGGCTTCATCGGCGCGGTGCACGCCGCGAACCTCGCCGCCCATCCCGACGTGGACCTCCGACTCGTGGTCGACATCGACGCCGACCGCGCCGGGGCGCTCGCCGGGGCGCACGGTGCACGGGCGACGACGGACCTCGCGGACGCGTTCGACCCGGACGAGGTCGACGCGGTGTACGTCGCGAGCAGCACGGACACGCACGCGGAACACCTGCGCCGGGCGGCCGACGCGGGACTCGCGGTGCTGTGCGAGAAGCCGATCGACCTCGACCTCGCGGCGGCGACCAGCACGGTCGCGCACGTCGAGGCCGCGGGCATCACGGCGATGGTCGACTTCAACCGGCGGTTCGACCGCGACCACGCGGCACTCCGGCAGGTCGTCCTGGAGGGCGGTGTCGGCGACGTCGAGCTGCTGCAGCTGACGAACCGCGGCCCGAGTGTCCCGCCGCTGACGTACATCGCCGTCTCCGGCGGGCAGATGCGCGACCAGACCGTGCACTTCTTCGACCTCGCGTGCTGGATCGCCGAGGCCGGGACCGGCGACACCACACCCGTCGAGGTCTACGCGGCCGGGTCGGCGCTCGCCGAGCCACGGCTCGTCGAGCACGGCGACGTCGACACCTCGGTCGTCACCCTGAAGCTCGCGAACGGCGCCCTCGTGCAGATCGACAGCGTGCGGCGGACCGGGTACGGCTACGACGAGCGCATCGAGGCGATGGGCTCGACCGGCCTGGTGGAGTCCCGACGGCAGCAGTCCGCGAACGTCGTGCGGTACGGCGCCGCGGGACTCGTCGGGAGCCCGTTCCACGCCGGCTGGTTCGAGCGGGTGCAGCCGACGTACGCCGCGGCCCTCGACCACTTCGTCGGGGCGCTGGACGGGCGTCACCCGGTCGGGCCGACGCTCCGCGACGGTCTCCGCGCGCAGGCGATCGCCGAGGCGGCGACCGCGTCGCTCCGGACGAACGCCCCGCAGCCGATCACGCTGCCCGAGCGCGTGGCGACGGGCGTGACCGGCTGACGGACGGGAGGCGCGGCACCAGCCCGGCACCGCGCCTCCAGTCCGGGCGTCGGCCAGGAGGTCGCGGGGTCAGGCCGTCTGCGGGTCGGGCCGTCTGCGGGGTCAGACCGTCTGCGGGTCAGGCCGTCTGCAGGTCAGGCGCGACCGCGGTTCGTGACCGGCCGCAGCACGAGGCCGATCATCCAGGCGAAGATCGCCAGGACGATCGCCCCGACGACCGCCCAGCCGAAGCTGTCGACGTGGAGCCCGAAGCCGATCGCGTCCGAGATGCCGTCGACGATGAGCAGCAGGATCCCGTTCACGACGAACGAGATCAGCCCGAGCGTCAGGATGTAGATCGGGAACGCGACGACCCGGATGATCGTGCCGATGACCCCGTTCACGAGCCCGAAGACGAACGCGACGAGCAGGAACGTGAGGACCGTCGGGACGACCGTCCGGTCGCCGAACGCGACGACGTGCACCCCGCTGACGATGAGCGTCGTGAGCCAGAGTGCGACGGCGTTGATGACGAGGCGGATGAGGAAGCGCATGCGGACCATGATGCCGTCCGATGCTGATGCCCGCCCGAGGCCGATCGCCGCCCGGTGCCGTGCCGACCCGGTCGGTAGGCTGACCCCGTGACCGCTCCCGTACGCCTCCGGCCCGAGATCGCCGCGCTCCCGGCCTACCGCCAGGGCCGCCAGGCCGCCGCGGACGCCTTCAAGCTCTCGAGCAACGAGAACCCGTTCGCACCGCTCCCGGGCGTCGTCGACGCCGTCCAGGCCGAGACCGCCTTCAACCGCTACCCGGACGCCTCGGCCACGTCCCTGCGCAGCGCGCTCGCCGACCGGTCCGGACTGACGGTCGACGAGGTGCACGTCGCCTCCGGCAGCGTCGCGATCCTGCACGAGCTGGCGAAGGCGTCGTCCGCGCCCGGCGACGAGGTCGTGTACGCGTGGCGCTCGTTCGAGGCGTACCCGGGGCTCGTCACCGTGGCCGGCGCGACGAGCGTCCAGGTGCCGAACCGGCCCGACGGCGGTCACGACCTCGACGCCATGGCGGCCGCGGTCACGGACCGGACCCGCATGGTGATCGTCTGCTCGCCGAACAACCCCACCGGCACGGTCGTGGGCGAGCGCGAGTTCGTCGCGTTCATGGACACGGTGCGGAGCGACCTGCTCGTCGTGCTCGACGAGGCCTACGCGGAGTTCGTCACCGACCCGGACGCCGTGCGCGGGCCGGGGCTGCTCGAGCGGTACCCGAACCTCGTCGTCTTGCGGACCTTCTCGAAGGCGTACGGGCTCGCGGGTCTCCGCGTCGGCTACGCGCTCGGACCGGCATACGTCCTCGACGCCGTCCGGTCGACCGCGATCCCGCTGTCCGTCACCGCGCAGGCGCAGGCCGCGGCGATCGCGAGCCTCGAGCGCGAGTCGGAGCTGCTCGAACGCGTCGACCGCATCGTCGAGCTCCGCGACCGGGTGCGGCAGTCGCTCGTCGACCAGGGCTGGGGCGTCCCGGTGGCGCAGGGGAACTTCGTCTGGCTGCCGACGGGCGAGCACACTGCGCACGCGGCGGAGGCCTTCGCCCGGGCCGGGATCGTCGTCCGCGCGTTCGACCCGGAGGGCATCCGGATCTCGATCGGCGAGGCCGAGGCTGTGGACAGGCTCCTCCGCACCGCGGCCGACCTTGTCGGCGGCCTCACACAGTCGGTCCGGTAGGGGCGGCTAGGTTGGTCGGCATGCCATTCAGCGCCGCGGAGACCGCGACGACCCCGATCCGCCTGCTCGACGCCGACGGGCGGTTCGTCGAGGACGACGCCAACGCCGAGTTCGCCGCCGTGGCGCGTGCGCTCTCCGACGACCAACTGCTCGCGCTCCACCGCGACATGGTGGTGACGCGGCGGTTCGACCACGCGGCGTCGAACCTGCAGCGACAGGGGCAGCTCGGCCTCTGGGCGCCGAGCCACGGACAGGAGGCCGCGCAGGTCGGCTCCGCCCATGCGCTCCGGGAGCAGGACCACGTCTTCCCGTCCTACCGCGAGCACGCCGTCGCGCTCACCCGCGGGGTCGAGCCGCTCGAGATCCTCCAGGTCTTCCGCGGCAACAAGCACGGCGGTTGGGACCCGGACGAGCGCGGGAACACGCACATCTACACGCTCGTGATCGGCTCGCAGGCGCTGCACGCCACCGGGTACGCCATGGGGCAGAAGCTCGACGGCGTCGTCGGCACGGGCGACCCCGCGGTCGACGCCTGCTCGATCGTCTACTACGGCGACGGCGCGACGAGCCAGGGCGACGTCAACGAGGCGTACGTGTTCGCGGCGAGCAACCAGGCTCCGGTCGTGTTCTTCCTGCAGAACAACCACTGGGCCATCTCGGTGCCCGTGACGGTGCAGTCGCGGACCCCGCTGTTCGAGCGTGCCAGGGGCTTCGGCATCCCGAGCATCCACGTCGACGGCAACGACGTCCTGGCGTCCTACGCGGTGTCGCTCGCCGCGACGGAGGCCGCTCGGAGCGGCGGTGGCCCCCGGTTCATCGAGGCCGACACGTACCGCATCGGCGCGCACACGAGCTCCGACGACCCGACGAAGTACCGCGGCGAGGACGAGCTGGCCGGCTGGGTCGCCCGGGACCCGATCGCCCGGTCGGAGAAGCACCTGCGCGCCCGCGGCGTCGACGAGTCGTGGCTGACCGCGATCGACCAGGAGGCCGACGACGTCGCCGCGGACGCACGTCGCGGGATCGTCGGGCTCGTCGGCCCCGACGCCGAGGCGATGTTCGACCACGTGTACCGCGAGCCCCACCCGCTCATCGACGAACAGCGCGCCTGGATCCGTGCCTACGAGGAGTCATACGGGGACTCCTCGGCCGCGGACGGCACCGCAGCGAAGGGATCGACCCGATGACCGACACGACGGCGACCGACGTCGATCAGCTCTTCGACTACACCCTCCGCGCGCACGAGGGCGCCGGGTCCCTGCCGGCGGGCGAGCCGGTGCAGACGCTCGCGATGGCGAAGGCCCTGAACGCGGGGCTCGCCCGGGCGATGGAGGACGACCCGAAGGTCCTGCTCATGGGCGAGGACATCGGCACGCTCGGCGGGGTCTTCCGGATCACCGAGGGGCTCCAGCAGCGGTTCGGCACCGACCGGGTGATGGACACCCCCCTCGCCGAGTCCGGGATCATCGGCACCGCCATCGGCCTCGCGCTCCGCGGGTACCGTCCGGTGGTCGAGATCCAGTTCGACGGCTTCGTGTGGCCCGGGTTCGACCAGATCACCTCGCAGCTCGCGAAGATGGCGAACCGTCTCCCGGCCCACATGTCGCTGCCCGTCGTCGTCCGGATCCCGTACGGCGGCCACATCGGCGCCATCGAGCACCACCAGGAGAGCCCCGAGGCGTACTTCGCGCACACGCCGGGCCTCCGCGTGGTGAGCCCGAGCACCCCGAACGACGCGTACTGGATGCTGCAGGACGCGATCCGCTCGGACGACCCGGTGGTCTTCTTCGAGCCGAAGAGCCGCTACTGGCCGAAGGGCGAGGTCGACCTCGCCGACGGTCGGGTCCCGCTGCACACGACGAGGGTCGCGCGGGAGGGCACCGACGTCACCGTGATCGGCCACGGCGCGATGGTCTCGACCCTCCTCGACGCGGCCGCGCTCGCCGCGAACGAGGGGACGAGCCTCGAGGTCCTCGACCTCCGCTCCCTGTCGCCGATCGACTGGGAGCCCGTCCTGGTGTCCGCGCGGAAGACCGGCCGGGTCGTCATCGCCCAGGAGGCCTCGCAGTTCGTGAGCCTCGGCAGCGAGATCGCCGCGACGATCGCCGAGAAGACCTTCTTCACGCTCCAGGCCCCGCCGATCCGCGTCTCCGGGTTCGACATCCCGTTCCCGGTCTCGAAGCTCGAGCACCTCCACCTGCCGGACGCCGACCGCGTGCTCGAGGCCGTCGACCGCGCGCTGGCGTACTGAGCGGACCCGCACCGCACACCGCTCCCGGCGACGCACCGCCGCCGGGGACACGACCGCACCACCCGGGACCGCACGGCTCCCGGGCACGAGACGCAAGGAACCGGATGTCCGTCGCAGAATTCCCGCTCCCCGACGTGGGAGAGGGCCTCACCGAGGCCGAGATCGTCCAGTGGCGTGTCGCGCTCGGGGACGTCATCGAGGTCGACCAGGTGATCGTCGAGATCGAGACCGCGAAGTCGCTCGTCGAGCTGCCGTCGCCGTTCGCCGGGACCGTCACGCACCTGCTCGTGGACGAGGGCTCGACGGTGGAGGTCGGCGTCCCGATCATCCGTGTCGACTCCGCCGACGTGCCGCAGGACCAGCCGGGAGGCGCGGCGCCGGTCGCGACGTCGGCGAGCGTCGCGCAGACGGTCCCCGACCCGGCCGACGCGGCACCCGCGGACGCAGCACCCGCACCCGCTGCCCCGGCAGCTGCCGCCCCCGCGTCGACCGAGACGTCCGGCGCGAACCTCGTCGGGTACGGGTCGCCGACCGGCGCCACGTCGCGCCGCAAGCCGGGCGCCCGCCGGGCCGCCGCCGTCGCGCTCGACGCGAGCCGTGCCTCCCGTCGGGCCTCGGAGGAGCAGGACGCCGCACGACGTCCGTCGAGCGTGCCTGCGGCGTCGGCGCTGCCGATCGTAGCGAAGCCGCCGATCCGGAAGCTCGCGAAGGACCTCGACGTCGACCTCGCGTCCGTGCAGGCCACCGGGCTCGCGGGCGAGGTCACCCGGGACGACGTCATCCGGCATGCGACGCAGGCGAGCCTCTTCCGGAACATCGAGACGCCGGAGTGGGGCGAGACGCGCGAGGAGCGCATCCCGGTCAAGGGCGTCCGCAAGGCCATCGCGACCGCGATGACGACGAGTGCGTTCACCGCGCCGCACGTCAGCCTGTTCGTCGACGTCGACGCGACCCGCGCGATGGAGTTCGTCGCACGGCTGAAGCAGTCGCCGACGTTCGCCGGGGTCAAGGTGTCGCCGCTGCTCGTGATGGCCAAGGCGGTCATCTGGGCGGTCCGCCGGAACCCGACCGTGAACTCGACGTGGACCGACGCCGAGATCATCGTGCACCACTTCGTGAACCTCGGCATCGCCGCGGCGACCCCGCGCGGACTCATCGTGCCGAACGTCAAGAACGCGCAGGACATGTCGCTGTTCGAGCTGGCGCAGGCCCTCGAGCAGCTGACGCTCACCGCGCGCGACGGCCGGACGACGCCGGAGGACATGGCGAGGGGCACGGTGACGATCACGAACATCGGCGTGTTCGGGATGGACACGGGAACGCCGATCCTCAACCCCGGTGAGGTCGGGATCGTCGCGATGGGGACGATCAAACCGAAGCCGTGGGTGGTCGACGGTGAGGTCCGGTCGCGCATGGTGACCACGATCGGGGCGAGCTTCGACCACCGCGTGGTGGACGGCGACGTCGCGAGCCGGTTCGTCGCCGACGTCGCGTCCGTGCTCGAGGAGCCCGCGCTCCTGCTCGACTGAGCCGGTCCCGGCGGCGACCTGACCGGTCGCCGCCGGGATGCGAGCGCGCTCAGGAGTGCGAGATGATCACCGCGGCCAGGATGAAGTTCACGATCGCGACGACGATCGCGAGCGCTCCGAGGACGATGCCGGTGATGATCAGGCCACGGCCGCGACCGGGGACCGCCTCGCCCCGACGTCGCGCGACGACGCCGAGCACCACGGCGATGATGCCGAGGATGAGCCCGATGATCGGGCTGAGGAACGCGAGGACGATGCCGATGATGCCGAGCACCATCGCGGCGATCGCCATGCCGTTCCGGACACCGCCACCACGTGCGTCGGGGCCTGCGCCGGACTGGCCTGCCACCGGGGGTTCGTACTGGTTGGACATGGGTTGCTCCCTCGACATCGGCACCCCGGTCGTCGGGCGGGTCCCGACAAGTGAGTGACTCTCCGGAACATATGCCTCGTCGCGACGTTTGTCCGCGGCGCCGCTCGGGTCGGCGTCGATCTGCGCGTCACCGCAAGGGCGGTCAGCGCTCGTCGTCGTGGCGGTCGGTGAGCTCGCCGCTCGCGAGTCGCTGCGACCACACGATGCTCGCCGCGGCGCCGCTCAGGACGTCCTCCGGCGCACGACCCTGCTCGTGGGCGAGCGCCGAGCCGAGCCCGGCCGTGATGCTGCCGCCCATCGCCCCGAGCGTCTCGAACACCTCGGACTGCCGTTCGGTCAGGGGCTGGTCCACGAGCGTGTCCACGGCCTCACGGAGGTTCGCCTCGCTCGCCTCGACCATCGAGGCGTCCCCGGAGGACATCGCCGTCGCCTCGCCGATGACGGCGAGGCCGAGACGCGCGGCCTCGTCCTGGACACGGCGCAAATGCGCATCGTCCGGTTCGCCCGGCTGGTCCCGCTCGGCATCAGACATGACCAGGACCGTACGCCGTCCGCGGCGGGCGCTCGGAGGCAGCGGCCAGTTCCGCGACGTCGACGGGGGACGACGCTCCCAGGCGCGACCACCACCGGTCGTATTGGATGAGTGGATGACCACTTCTTCGCGACACCCGCTCGGTGTCACGCTCGTCGACGGGGGCGCGAACGTCGCCGTCTTCTCCGCGACCGCCGACCGCATCGAGTTCTGCCGCTTCGACGAGGACGGCACGGAGCACCGGACGGAACTGACGGACCGGACCGGGTACGTGTTCCACGGGATCGTCCCGGACGTCGCCGTCGGCACCCGCTACGGCCTGCGCGTCCACGGCCCGTGGGACCCGGCCAACGGCCTGCGGCACAACGCCGCGAAGCTCCTGCTCGACCCCTACGCGACCCAGATCGACGGCGACTACGAGTGGGGGCAGGCGCTCTTCGGCCACGACATGGAGGCCCCGAGCCAGATCGACGAGACCGACTCGGCGAGTGCGATGCCGAAGTGCGTCGTCAGCGACCGCGACTTCGACTGGGGCGACGACGCCGCCCCGCGGACGCCGTTGTCCGAGACCATCGTCTACGAGACCCACGTCAAGGGCTTCACCAAGCAGCACCCGGACGTGCCCGAGGCGATCCGCGGCACGTACGCCGGGCTCGCCGACCCCGCCGCGATCAAGCACCTCACCGACCTCGGCGTCACCGCGGTCGAGCTGCTCCCCACCCACCAGTTCGTGCAGGACTCCACCCTCGCCGACAAGGGCCTCCGGAACTACTGGGGCTACAACTCGATCGGCTTCCTCGCCCCGCACAACGAGTACGCGAGCATCCCGGGCGCACAGGTCCAGGAGTTCAAGACGATGGTCAAGGCGCTGCACGCCGCGGGCCTCGAGGTCATCATGGACGTCGTCTACAACCACACGGCCGAGGGCAACCACATGGGCCCGACGCTCTCCTTCAAGGGCATCGACAACGCCTCGTACTACCGCCTGGTCGAGGGCGAGGAGGACAGCTACTTCGACACCACCGGCACCGGCAACAGCCTCAACGTGTCGCACCCGGCAGCACTCGCGCTCATCATGGACTCGCTCCGCTACTGGGTCGAGGAGATGCACGTCGACGGGTTCCGCTTCGACCTGGCGACGACGCTGACCCGCCAGGACGGCGAGGCGGAGAAGCACTCCGCGTTCCTGGACATCATCCACCAGGACCCGGTGCTCCGGAACGTCAAGATGATCGCCGAGCCGTGGGACACGGCCGGCTACCAGGTCGGCGGGTTCCCGGCGGACTGGTCGGAGTGGAACGGCAAGTTCCGCGACGACGTCCGCTCGTTCTGGGGCGGCGAGGAGGGCACGCTCGGCGACACCGTGCAGCGCGTCCTCGGCAGCCCGGACGTCTACGAGGGCGACCGCCGCTCGCCGCTCTGCAGCATCGACTTCGTCACCGCGCACGACGGTTTCACGCTCGCCGACCTGACGAGCTACTCGGAGAAGCACAACGACGCCAACGGCGAGGACAACAACGACGGCGAGAGCGACAACAAGTCGTTCAACGGCGGAGTCGAGGGCCCGACCGACGACGAGGGCGTCAACGAGTACCGCGACCGTCAGCGTCGCAACTTCCTCGGCACGCTCCTGCTCTCAACGGGCGTCCCGATGATCCTCGGCGGCGACGAGATCGCGCGCTCCCAGGGCGGGAACAACAACGCCTACTGCCAGGACGACGAGATCTCCTGGTTCGACTGGGCCGCGCAGGACACCGACCTGCTCGAGTTCACGACGCGTGCCATCGCGTTCCGCAAGGCGCACAGCGCACTGACCCCGGAGTGGTTCCGGGTCGCCCCGGACGGCCAGGGAGCCGGGACGGTCCAGGTGCTCCGCGCCGACGCACGTCCGTTCGAGGACGACGACTGGGCCGACGGCGGGAACCTCGCCGTCGCGCTCGTGCTGTCGGACGGCACCGACACCGTCGCGCTGCTCCTCAACGCCTCCGGCACGACGGTGGAGTTCACGCTGCCGGGTCGACCGGGGGCCGGGGAGCACGCGTGGCGGCTCGGGCTCTCGAGCGACGCCGGGCAGCAGGTCGACGGGTCCGGCGAGACGCTCCTCGTCCGCGACGCGTCGTTCACCGCCCTGGTCTGATCCGCAGGAACCACCCGGTCTGGGGCATTGGAGCCGACCGGCCTCCCGGCTACTCTGGGAACAACTGGTCATGTCCGCACAGGACCAGTTCGATTCCTGCACAGTGGACGAGGAGGCCGGTCGCGATGCCGCAGCGCATCACCGAGGGAGCCGTGCCGAAGCACGAACAGCTCCGCCTGATCCTGCTCGAGCTCGCCACGGCGGAGCTGCAGCCCGGCGCGGCGATCCCGTCCGAACGGCAGCTCATCCAGGCGTACGGCGTGAGCCGGATCACCGTCCGGCAGGCCCTCGGACAGCTGGTGAACGAGGGCTACCTGACCCGCGTGCGCGGCAAGGGCACGTTCGTCGCCCACCGTCCGGTCCAGTCGACGCTGCACCTCGCGAGCTTCACCGAGGAGATGCGGGCCCTCGGGCACGTCCCGGCGACGGTCGTCCTCGTGCGCGAGGAGGCCGTCCCGCCCGCGGACACGATCGCCGCGCTCCGCCTGGCCGACGGCGACTCCGCGTTCCACGTCAAGCGGCTCCGGCTCGCGGACGGCGTCCCGGTGTCGATCGACGACGCCTGGTTCGTCCGGTCCGCGATGCCCGGCCTCCTCGACCACGACCTCAGCGGCTCGATCTACTCGCTCGCCGCGGGGGAGTACGGCACGCCGATCGTCCGTGCACAGCAGACCGTGGCCGCCGACCCCGCGACGGACGACGTCGCGACGCTCCTCGGGACCCGCACGGGGTCGCCGGTGCTCGTGTTCGACCGGGTCTCCTTCTCCGAGACCACTGCCGTCGAGCACACCCGCAGCTGGTACCGCAGCGATCGGTACCGCGTGCAGATGGAGGTACGCGCGTCCTGAGCGCGTGCCGTCGCGCGCACGGGATCCGCGCCTCCCGTACCGCATGCGGACGGCACGCACCCCGCACACGGAACCGCCGCGCGGGACAGTGTCCCGTGCGGGCGGCGGCCTAGACGCGGAAGAGCACCTGGCCCGCCGCGACCGTGCTGCCGACCGTGTCCTGGGGGACCGAGTCGGGCGCGGAGCCGAGCACCACGACGGGGCAGACGGGGGAGTGGCCGGCGGCGATGATGGTGGCGGGCTCGAAGCGGACGACGGGGGTCCCGGCCTCGACCGTGTCGCCCTCGGCGGCGAGGAGCGTGAACCCCGCACCCTGCATCGTGACGGTGTCGATCCCGACGTGCACGAGGACGTCGGTGCCCGCGGCACCCTGGAGCGCGAACGCGTGCGGGTGCAGCTTGATGATCGTCCCGGCGACGGGGGCGACCGCCGTCACCGCCTCGTGCGCGCCGGACGGGTCGAGCGCGACGCCCGCGCCGACGAGCTGGCCCGCGAACACCGGGTCCGGGACGTCCGCCAGGGCGACGACCGGGCCGGCGAACGGCGTGAGGACGTCCGTCATGCGTCGTCGTCCATGAGGTCCTGCATGTCCTGCGCGAGGTTGTCGGCCTCCGGTCCGACGATGACCTGGATGCCCGTGCCGATCGCGACGACGGCGATCGCGCCGGCCTTCTTGAGCGCGGCCTGGTCGACGAGCGACGGATCGGACACCTCGGTGCGGATGCGCGTGATGCACCCCTCGACCTCTTCGATGTTCGTGGCCCCGCCGAGTCCGGCGATGATGTCCTCTGCCTTCGACATGTTTCCTCCTCGTTTCGACCTGCGCGCGCAGGTTGACATGGGTGCCCGGTCTGGGGAGACTACGGACTGGTCATGACCGGACAGTACCGGTGCTCTCCTGGGACAGTACCGATCAGGTCTAGTGGCTACAAGCCTGCACCCACGTCTCCGCGTGCGCGCTCCACCCAACGACGAGAGGAACCACCGATGACCGCCGTCACGTCGGACACCACCACGGCTGCGAAGCCCCCGAAGAAGCCGAGTCGGTTCTTCGCCAACGCCCAGCGGCTCGGTCGGAGCCTGCTCCTGCCCATCGCGGTGATGCCGGCTGCGGGGATCCTGCTCCGCCTCGGCCAGTCCGACCTGCTCGGCGCGATCCCCGGGTTCGAGAAGGGTGCCACGATCATCTCGGCCGCCGGGAACGGCGTGTTCACCTGGCTGCCGCTGCTGTTCGCGGTCGGCATCGCGATCGGTTGGGCCAAGAAGTCCGACGGCACCACCGCGCTCGCAGCCGTCGTCGGCTACATGGTCATGTACCAGGTCTTCGCGGCGATGTCGCCGATCGTGTTGCCGAAGGGCGAGACGATCAACTTCGGTGTCCTCGGCGGCATCGTGATGGGGCTCGTGTCCGCGGTCCTCTGGGAGCGGTTCCACCGGACGAAGATGCCGGACTTCCTCGGCTTCTTCTCCGGCCGACGTCTCGTGCCGATCCTCACCGCCGTCGCGGCGCTCGTCATCGCGGTGCTCATGTCGTTCGTCTACCGCTACTTCGACATCGCGCTCACGTGGGCCGGCCAGCAGGTCGCGGCGCAGCCGGTCCTCGGCGGGGGCGTGTTCGGCACGGCGAACCGGCTCCTCATCCCGGTCGGCCTGCACCAGCTGCTCAACTTCTTCCCGTGGTTCCAGCTCGGCAGCTTCACCGGACCGAACGGCGTCGTCGCGCACGGCGACGTCAACCGGTTCCTCGCGGGCGACCCGACGGCAGGCACGTTCATGACCGGGTTCTTCCCGATCATGATGTTCGCGCTCCCCGCCGGCGCCCTCGCCATCTGGCGGCACGCGAAGCCGAAGAACCGCAAGGTCATCGGCGGCATCATGCTCTCGGCCGCACTGACGTCCTTCGTCACCGGCATCACCGAGCCCCTCGAGTACTCCTTCATGTTCGTCGCCTGGCCGCTCTACGTGGTGCACGCGGTCCTCACCGGGACGTCCCTGGCGCTCGTGAACGCCCTCGGCATCCACGACGGGTTCTCGTTCTCGGCGGGTGCGATCGACTACGTCCTCAACTTCGGCAAGGCGCAGGGTGCGATCTGGCTCATCCCGATCGGACTGGCGTACGCGGCGATCTACTACTTCGTCTTCTCCTTCGTCATCAAACGGTGGAACCTGAAGACGCCGGGCCGCGAGGACGACGACTCCGCCGAGTCGGTGGAGTCCGCCACGAAGGCGTAGGTCCGCGACCGGACCACGTGACGGACGGGAGGCACGGTGCCAGGCGGCACCGTGCCTCCCGTCCGTCGTGCTGCCGGGTCCGACGGCCGGTTGCGGATCCGGCAACGGTGGGGTAGAACTGCGTTTGAACCGGTTTAGATGTCCGGACGGCTCGATGCGGAGGAGGGGAACGATGACCCGACGCCCCACCATCGTCGACGTCGCCCGCGAGGCCGGTGTCTCCAAGAGCCTCGTCTCCCTCGCCCTCAACGACCGCCCCGGCGTGAACGCGGCGACCCGCGAGCGCATCCAGCAGGTCGCCGACGAGATCGGGTGGCGTCCCAACCCCGCCGCCCGGGGGCTGACCAGCCGCCGGGCCTACGCGCTCGGACTCGTGGTGCGCCGCGACGCCCGGACCATCGAGATCGACCCGTTCTTCGCGGCGTTCATCGCGGGCCTCGAGACGGTGCTCGCCGATCGCGGGCAGGTGCTCGTGCTGAGCGTCGTCAGCGATCGCGCCGCCGAGGAACGCGCCTACCGGACGCTCGCCGGGGACGGCCGAGTGGACGGGTTCATCCTCACGGACCTCCTCGCCGCGGACTCACGGATCGACCTCGTCGCAACACTCGGCGTCCGTGCGGTGACCCTCGGCGAACCGGACGTCCCGACCTCGTTCCCCGCCGTCCGCCGCGACTACGCCGGCGGCATCGCCGCACTCGTCGCCTACCTCGCCGGACTCGGCCACGAGCGGATCGCCCACGTGGCCGGCGCCGACGCGATGCTGCACGGCCACGAGCGGCGCGAGCTGTTCGTCGCCGCCGCCCACGACCAGGGCGTGGACACCATCGTGGTCCCGACGGACTTCTCACCGGAGCAGGGTGCCGTGGCGACCGAGCAGCTCCTCGACCTACCGGGGCGCGAACGGCCGACCGCGATCGTCTACGGGAACGACCCGATGGCGATCGCGGGCATGTCCGTCGCACAGCGTCGCGGCCTCCGGATCCCGGACGACCTCTCGGTCACCGGCCTCGACGGTTCGCAGATCGGTCGGCTCGTCCACCCCGCACTCACCACCCTCGACAACGACCCGGCCGAGTGGGGACGCATCGTCGCGTCCACGCTGCTCGACCTCGTCGACGGCACCACACCCGTCGACCGTGCCCTGACACCCGCCGGACTCATCGTCCGCGAGTCGACCGGCGCGCCCACCCGGTAGCAGACCCCGCGCGGTGCGCGCTGCACAGGAACACCGCACCACCCGACGAAGGAGTCACATGCGCCGTCGCATGCTCGCCATCGGCACCGCCCTCGCGGCGGCCCTCGCACTGACCGTCTCCGGCTGCGCCACCGGCACCACGGTGGCCGGACCCGAGGCACGGACCAAGCACGGTCCGATCACGATCTGGTACTCGAACAACGCCCAGGAGGTCACCTGGGGCAAGGCGATGGTCGCCTCGTGGAACAAGGACCATCCCGACGAGCCGATCACGGCCCAGGAGGTCCCCGCCGGCAAGAGCACGGAGGAGGTCATCGGTGCTGCGATCACCGCCGGCACCACCCCGTGTCTGGTCTTCAACAACCTCCCCGCGGCCACCGGGCAGTTCCAGAAGCAGGGCGGACTCGTCGACCTGTCGAAGTTCCCCGGTGCGGACGCCTACATCGAGGCCCGTTCGGGGAAGACCGCCGACCAGTACGAGTCGCCGGGCGGTGACTACTACCAGATGCCCTGGAAGTCGAACCCCGTGATGATGTTCTACAACAAGAAGGTCTTCGCGAAGGCGGGCCTCAGCACCACCGACCCGAAGCTCAGCACGTACGCCGACTTCCTGGCCGCCGCCGCGAAGATCAAGGCCGCGAAGGCCGCGCCGTACGCCATCTACCCGGCGGCGACGAGCGAGTTCTTCCAGCCCAACTTCGACTTCCTGCCGCTCTACGCCGCCGAGACCGGTGGGACCGGGCTCTTGGACAAGGACCAGAAGGCCACGTTCGACGACGCAGCCGGCAAGGACGTCGCGAACTTCTGGAAGACGGTCTACGCGCGGGGCTACGCCGGCAAGGACCAGCTCCAGGGCGACGCGTTCGCGACCGGGCAGGCCGCGATGGCGATGGTCGGCCCGTGGGCGGTCGCCAGCTACAAGGGCGCTGTCGACTGGGGGGTCGTCCCCGTCCCGACGAAGGACGGCACCGCGGCGAGCAGGACGTGGACGTTCCCGGACGCCAAGAACGCCGCCATGTACGCGTCCTGCAAGAACCAGGGCACCGCGTGGGACGTCCTGAAGTACGCGACGAGCCCCGCCGAGGACAAGGCGCTGCTCCAGACCACGGGACAGATGCCGATCCGCAAGGACCTCGCGTCGACGTATGCGGACTACTTCGCGAAGAACCCGTCGTACCAGGAGTTCGGCGCCCAGGCCGCGCGGACCGTCGACGACCCGACCGGGCCGAACTCGACGGCGGTGCTCCAGGCGTTCCGGAACTTCTACACGAAGGCCGTGATCTCCGGAGACGGTTCGCTCGACCCGCAGCTCGCGGCGGCCGCCGCGAAGACCAGCCAACTCGCCGTCCAGAAGTGAGGGAGGACCGACCATGACCGCAACGGCAACCGCTCCGGCCGCCGCACCCGCCGGCGACCACCGTCAGCTCCGGCGCCCCTGGCGCTTCCGGGTCTTCGGCAGGAACCCCCTCGGCTGGCTCTTCAGCGCGCCGTACCTGGTGTTCGTGCTGGTGATCTTCGCGTACCCGCTGATCCTCGCGGTGTACATGTCCTTCCACGACTACTTCTTCTCCGCACCAGGAGCGAGCGTCGACCGCCCGTTCATCGGCATGCAGAACTACGTCCAGGCGTTCGAGGACCCGCAGGTCCGGCAGTCGTTCGTCAACGTCGGCGAGTTCCTGATCATCAACGTGCCGCTCACCGTGGTGCTGTCCCTCGTCCTCGCCGCCGCACTGAACAGCGTCGTCCGCTGGTCGACGTTCTTCCGGGTCAGCTACTACGTGCCCTACGTCACGGCGTCCGTCGCCGTCGTCGGCGTCTGGCTGTTCCTGTTCAACCAGACCGGACTCGTGTCGAAGCTCCTCGGTCAGCTCGCGCCGAACCCGGGCTGGCTCGTCAACGAGCACTGGGCGATGCCGATCGTCGCGCTGTTCGTCACGTGGAAGCAGCTCGGCTTCTACATCCTGCTGTACCTGGCGGCGCTGCAGAACGTGCCGAAGGAGCTGTACGAGGCGGCGGCGACGGACGGGGCGGGCAAGGTCCGGTCGTTCTTCTCCGTGACCGTCCCCGGGGTCCGCCCGGCGACCGTGCTGGTCCTCCTCCTCAGCACCGTCATCGGGGCGAACTTGTTCACAGAGCCGTACCTGTTGACCGGAGGCGGGGGTCCGAACGGTGCATCATCGTCACCCGTGCTCGTGATGTACCAGCAGGGCATCGAGCAGAACCACCCGGGGTACGCGTCCGCGATCGGGATCGTCCTCGTCATCGGCGTCCTGGTCATCGCGTTCCTGCAGAACCGCTTCGCCGGAGGGAGAGAACGATGAGCCAGACAGCAACCGGCGCCGCGGGCGCGGCGGGCGTGCCGGTCCCCGGAGCGGGGGCCGGCGGGGACGACCGGGGCCGTGCCTCCCGGCCGCGCAGCAAGCGGCAACGCCGCATGGACGGCATCCAACTGAGCCGCGGTCAGGCCGCGCTCCGCTTCGTGGTCCTGCTCATCGGCGCCGTCGTGTTCCTGTTCCCGTTCTGGTACATGATCGTCGGGTCGCTCCAGAACGCTCCCGACACCACGATCGCCGGCGCGTTCCCGAACCCCTCGAACATCACCGGGCACAACTACACCGAGATCAACGCGCGTGTGAACCTGTGGCAGGGCCTGCTGAACTCCGGGATCTACACGGGCGGTGTGCTCATCTGCACGGTCGTGTTCGGGGTGCTCGCCGGGTACGCCCTGGCCGTCCTGCAGTGGAAGGGCCGGGGCGTCACGTTCGCACTGGCGCTCCTGGTGCAGGTCATCCCGTTCCAGCTGCTGATGATCCCGCTCTACGTCCTGATCGCGCGCGACTACGGGCTCGCCGACAACTACCTCGGCATGATCCTGCCGTTCGCGATCAACTCGACGGCGGTGATCGTCTTCCGGCAGTACTTCCTGCAGGTGCCGCAGGAGATCTTCGACGCAGCACGGATCGACGGCGCCGGGGAGTTCACCGTGCTCCGCCGCATCGCCCTGCCGCTCGTCCGCCCGGCGCTCGTCACCGTGGTGCTCGTGACCTTCATCGGACCGTGGAACGACTTCCTCTGGCCGTTCCTCATCACGAAGGAGGCCTCGATGCAGCCGCTCGCGGTGTCGCTCGCGAACTACATCTCGAACATCGCACAGTCGACCGCCAACCCGTTCGGGGCCATCCTCGCCGGGGCGGTGGTCCTGGCGGCACCGGTCGTCGTGCTCTTCATCGTGTTCCAGCGGTACTTCATCGCGACCGATGTGGGATCGGGGGTCAAGGGGTGACCGCCGAACCGCAGCAGCTCGACCGTGCGCAGCTCGTCGCCGACCACGAACGGGCACTCCGCCACGAGAACGCACTGACGGACCGGATCTCGACGGACGACTTCTCCGCCGTCTACGACGACCCGCCCGCGTGGATGATCGGGCCGTTCCGGCGCGATCCGTCACTCACCTTCACGCAGCCGGCCGACTGGGCGGACCCCACCGGGATCGGGTGGACGGCCGAATCCGTCTTCAACCCCACGCTGGGCATCGAGACCGTCGGACACGGCCTGGAGGCACGACACGCGTTGCACCTGGTCTACCGCGCCGCCCCGCGCAAGGAGAGCACGTCGTCGCGGATCGGGCACGCGGTCCTGACCGCGGACGGCTGGGTCGACGACGGCGGTCCGATCCTCTGGCCGACGCTCCGCAACGAGTCGCTCGGGGTCGAGGACCCGAAGCTCTACCGGGCCGAGGGGCGCTGGTTCCTGTTCTACAACGGGATCTGGGACACCACGGGGACTCCGGAGCGCGCGCAGTACCCGTCCGCCGAGCACCTGGACGGCGAGGTCGGGTGCGACATCAACCTCGCGGTGTCCGACGACCTCGTGCACTGGGAGAAGCTCGGGCAGGTCGTGCCGTACGACGTGTCCGGGCTCTGGGCGAAGGGCGCCGTCATCCCCCGGAACGACCGCGGGGAAGCAGTCCGGATCGGCGGCGAGTACCTCATGTACGTGTCCGAGGGGTGCGGCGGGCAGCTCACCGTCGGGCACTCCGACGACATGGTGCACTGGACGTTCACCGCCGAGGACTACCTCGACATGTCGGCGCTCGGGCCGCAGCTGTACGAGGTCGCGTGCGCGGTCGTCGACGGCGACCGACTCGTGCTCGACTTCTTCCACCAGGACCCCGCCGGGGACTTCGCCGCCGCACAGGCGCTCTACGACCTCGACGCCCCGTTCGCCCAGCTCGCGCTCCACCCGGGCGGTTCCCTCGCGTGGGGCGGACTGCTCCGCTGGGACGGCGACCGCGTGTTCGCGCAGGGATGGGACGCACCCCGGGGGAGCCGCGAGATGTACTGCTACCGAGAGGACCACCATGACTGACGCGATCGCCGCCGCCGACTTCCCGTACGCACTCGAGCGGGTCGGCCTGCTCATGACCCCGCTCGCCGACGATCCCCTCGAGGCCGAGGGGGTGCTCAACCCCGGCAGCGGGCGCGGACCGGACGGCGAGCTGTACCTGCTCCCGCGGCTCGTCGCGACCGGGAACGTCTCACGGATCGGCATCGCTCGTGTCGTCGTCGCGGACGGCGTGCCGGTCGGCGTCGAGCGACAGGGCATCGTGCTCGAGCCGGAGCGGACGTGGGAGGTGGGCGCGCAGAACGCGGGCGTCGAGGACCCGCGCACCACGTTCCTCCCGGCACTCGGTATCCACGTGATGACGTACGTCGCCTACGGGCCGCTCGGACCGCACACGGCCGTGGCCGTGTCCGAGGACCTGCGCGACTGGCGCCGGCTCGGACCGGTCCGGTTCGGGTACGACGACGCCCTCGACGTCGACCTCGGGATGTACTTCAACAAGGACTGCGTGTTCCTCCCCGAGCCCGTGGTCGGGCCGGACGGCGCCCTGAGCATCGCGGTGCTGCAGCGCCCGGGGTGGGACCTGTCCGAGATCCGGGCCGGCGAAGGCGTGCACGCGCCGTCGTGGGTCGAGGACACGCGGCCGTCGATCTGGATCTCGTTCGTGCACCTCGACCGGGTCCGCGAGGACGTCGGGGCGCTCGCCGAGTGGCGCGGACACCGGGTCCTCGCCGGGCCGGAGATGCCGTTCGAGGAGCTGAAGATCGGGGCGGGACCGGCACCGATCCGGGTCCCGGAGGGCTGGCTGCTCCTGCACCACGGCGTGACCGGCGAGCTCGTCGGGTCGCTCGCCCAGCAGCAGAACGTGAACTACGCGGCGGGGGCGATGATCCTCGACGCGGAGCGCCCGTGGGAGGTCCTGTCCCGGACGTCGGAGCCGCTGCTGTCCGCCGACACCGAGGACGAGCAGTCGGGCATCGTCCCGAACGTGGTGTTCCCGACGGCGATCGAGGAGATCGACGGCGTGCAGTACGTGTTCTACGGCATGGCGGACTCCAAGATCGGCGTCGCGAGGATCGTCAGGACCGGCGCGTGACCAGCACGGACCTCCCGCCACCATGATCCTGCCGTCGCGGTTTTGACAATCATTATCAACAAGCGCTACGGTCGACCCATGCGAACCCGCTCCCTCCTCGCCGTCCCGCTCATCGTGGGTGCGGCCGCCCTGGTCCTCTCCGGCTGTGCGACGTCGTCCGCGTCCGGTTCGGCGTCCGGCTCGTCGTCCGACAGCGCCGGCGGCACCATCAAGGTCGTCGCGTCCACGAACGTCTACGGCGGCATCGTCTCCTCCATCGGCGGCAGCCACGTCGACGTCACCAGCATCCTCGACGACCCGTCGCAGGACCCGCACTCGTTCGAGGCCGACGCCAGGACGCAGCTCGCCGTGTCGAAGGCGGACATCGTCATCGAGAACGGCGGAGGCTACGACACCTACATCGACACCCTGATGAAGTCGACCGGGTCCAAGGCCGACCTGCTGAACGTCGTCACGTTGTCCGGACTCGACAAGTCCGGCGGCGCGGACTTCAACGAGCACGTGTTCTACAGCTACCCGACGATGGTGAAGTTCGTGTCCCGGGTCCAGGCGGAGCTCACGCAGCGCGACACCGCCGACGGCGGCACGTTCGCCGCGAACGCCGAGAAGCTCACGACCCAGCTGCAGAAGCTCGAGTCCGAGACCGCCGCGCTGGCGAGCAAGTACAAGGGCGACCGGGTCTCGTACACCGAGCCGGTGCCGGGGTACCTCTTCGACGCGATCGGTCTCGACAACGTGACCCCGCCGGCGTTCTCCGAGGCGATCGAGGAGGGCGACGATGTCCCGCCGTCGGCGCTCAGCGCGACACTGGCCCTGTTCTCCGGCAGCGACCGGGTCAAGCTCCTCGCCTACAACGAGCAGACCTCGAGCCCCGAGACGGAACAGGTCAAGAAGGCCGCCCAGACCGGCGACGTCCCGGTGGTCGGTGTGACCGAGACGCTCCCGAAGGGCAAGGACTACATCTCGTGGCAGCAGGGCAACATCGACGCGGTGTCGGCGGCGCTGGCCAAGTGACCGCCACGGTACCCGGTACGACGTCCGCCGCTGCCCCCACCGGGGGCGGCGGCGACGCCGTGCTCGCACTCCGGGACGCCGGACTCGCCTACGGCTCCCGCGAGCTCTGGCACGGCCTCGACCTCGACGTCGCCCCGGGCGAGTTCGTCGCCGTGCTCGGGCCGAACGGGGCGGGCAAGACGAGTCTGCTCCGCACGGTCCTCGGGCAGCAGGAGCTGACGAGCGGCCGGATGTCGTTCCTCGGCAAGCCGGTCACCCGGGGGCACCGGCGCATCGGGTACATCCCGCAGCAACGGCTCATGGAGTCCGGGACCCCGATGCGGACCCGCGACATGATCGCGCTCGGCGTGACCGGGCACCGCTGGGGCATCCGACGCGAGCGACCCGCGGAGCGCGCCCGCATCGACGAGCTCGTCGCGGAGGTCGGGGCCGCCACGTTCGCCGACGCCCCGGTCGCCGAGCTGTCCGGTGGGGAGCAGCAGCGCGCCCGGGTGGGGCAGGCGATCGCCGCGGACCCGGCGCTCCTGCTCTGCGACGAGCCGCTCATCTCGCTCGACCTGCGGCACCAGCGCGAGGTCACGCAGCTCATCGACCGGCAACGTCGACTGCGGAACGCGGCGGTCCTCTTCGTCACCCACGACGTCAACCCCATCCTCGACGTCGTCGACCGTGTCCTCTACATCGCCGGTGGTCGGTTCCGGATCGGCAGCCCGGACGAGGTCCTCCGAGCGGACGTCCTCTCCGACCTCTACGGGACCCCGGTGGACGTCGTCCGGACGATGGGCCGGATCGTCATCGTCGGTGCTGCGGACCCGTTGGGCGAGATCGGCGCGCACGACCACCATGCGCACGACCACCACACCGACCACCACCCGCACGGCGACGACGAGCTGGTGCGCTGATGGACACACAGCACCTGTTGTCGACGATCTTCTCGTTCCAGGACTTCCCGGAACTCGTCGCCCTCGTCAAGAACTCGATCATCGCGGGTGCCGTCCTCGGGATCGTCGGCGGACTGATCGGGCCGTTCGTGATCACCCGGAACATGCCGTTCGCCGTGCACGGGATCAGCGAGCTGTCGTTCGCGGGCGCGTCGGCCGCGCTGCTCCTCGGGGTGAACGTCGTGACGGGGTCGCTCGTCGGTTCACTGCTCGCCGCGCTGCTCATCGGCGTGCTCGGGTCGCGCGCCCGGGAGCGGAACTCGATCATCGCGGTGCTCATGCCGTTCGGGCTCGGGCTCGGCATCCTCTGTCTGGCCCTCTACCGCGGGCGGGCGGCGAACAAGTTCGGACTGCTCACCGGCCAGATCGTGTCGGTGGACAACCCGCAGCTCGGGTTCCTGCTCGTCGTGTCCGCGATCGTCGTCGTGACGCTGATCGTCGTGTGGCGTCCCCTGATGTTCGCGAGCGTCGACCCCGACGTCGCCGCGGCCGCGGGGATCCCGATCCGGTCCCTGGCCATCGTGTTCATGCTCGTCCTCGGACTCGCGACCGCCGTCTCCGTGCAGATCGTCGGTGCGCTGCTGGTCCTGTCGTTGCTCGTCACCCCGGCCGCCGCGGCGCTCCGGCTCACCGTGAACCCGGTGCTCGTACCGGTCCTGTCGATGGCGTTCGCGGTCACGAGCGTCGTCGGCGGTATCCTGCTCGCGCTCGGCGGCGGTCTCCCGATCAGCCCGTACGTCACCACGATCTCGTTCCTCATCTGGGTCGTGTGCCGGATCGTCGGGTCCCGCCGGGAGGCCCGCGGTCGCGACCGCATCGCCCACCGACAGCAGCACGCCGAACACCCCGAGGAGGTCGTCGCATGAACGCAGTCGCGCAGCCCGCAGCGGGTGGCAAGAAGCGGAACACCTGGCAGCGCGAGGCCGTCCGGGAGGCGCTCGGCTCCACCGAGGGGTTCGTCAGTGCGCAGGCCCTGCACGCGCACCTCCGCGACGAGGGTTCGCCGATCGGCCTCGCGACCGTCTACCGGGCCCTCGCGGACCTCGCGACGGACGGCGCAGCGGACTCGCTCCAGCAGGACGGCGAGTCGCTCTACCGCGCCTGCACGCCGGGCACGCACCACCACCACCTCATCTGCCGGGTGTGCGGGACGACCGTGGAGATCGAGGCCGACGAGGTCGAGGAGTGGGCGCACCGCGTCGCCGCCGAGCACGGGTTCACGCGGGCGAACCACGTGGTCGACGTCTTCGGGGAGTGCGCCGCGTGCACCGCGCGTGCGGCGGCGGGGTTGCCGCCCCGCGCGGGTCTGTAGGCGGCGGGGCTGCCGCCCCGCGGGGCCGTCGGCGGCGGGCTGCCGCCCCGCCGTGGTCAGCCGTTCGACCGCGCGACCCACGTGCTCGCGGACGGGAGGCGCAGGGCCCGCCCGCCCCGCGCCTCCCGTCCGGGACACGGCCCTGTCGCGACCCTCGCCGTCGGCGCGGGACGCCGGTATCGTGCCCGCATGCACGTGATCATGGTCCCGGGGATGTGGCTCGACGCGAGCGCGTGGGACGACGTCGTGCCGATCGTCCGACGCGCCGGGCACGAGGTGGAGACGATGTCCCTGCCCGGTCAGGAGTCCGTCGACGCGGACCGTGCGGGCATCGGGTTCGACGACTGGGTGCAGGCCGTCGTGGACCGGGTCGACGCTGCCTCGCGTGCGACCTCGGGTGCGGAGGGGATCGCCCTGGTCGGCCACTCGGCTGCCGGTACCGTCGTGTCGGTCGCCGCCGACCGCCGCGCCTCCCGCCTCGCCGCGGTCGTGTACGTCGACAGCGCACCGTTCCCCGAGGGCGACCACGTCGACGACGAGTTCCCGGTGGTCGACGGCGAGATCCCGTGGCCCGACCGCTCCGGATTCGGCGACGCGATGCTCCGCGAGATGACCGACGAGCTCTGGGCGACGATGACCGCGCGGGCGATCCCGGTCCCGGGTGGCATCGTCGAGCAGTCGTTCCGGTTCACCGACCCGGCACGGCACGCGATCCCCACGACGATCCTGGCGAGCGAGATGGCCTCGGACGAGATCACCGCCGGCATCGTGTCCCGTGCTGGGTGGGCGGCAGAGCTCGTCGCGACCGAGGACCTGCGCATCGTGGGGATCCCCACCGGGCACTGGGCGATGTTCACCCGGCCCGACGAGCTCGGTGCGCGCATCGTCGAGGCGATCGCGCCGCGCCCCGCTCGCGGCGCCTGACGCGCGCCCGGGGTGCGCGGGCTCGCTGAGTGCGGGCTCGCGGGCCGCGCCGCGCTCGCGCGAGCGTGCGATTCCGCCCTGCCCGCCGCCTGAGAACAGGGTGGAACTGCACGCTCGGCGTCGGCCACGCGGCCGGCGCCGCGTCGGCCGCGCGGCCGGGCCAGCTCCGCGGCCCGGCCGCTCTTGCGAGCCCCCGCCCAGGCGCCACTTGCGCGAGCGTGCAGTTCCGCCCTGTCCGCCGCCCGAGAACGCGGCGGAATCGCACGCTCGGCGTCGGCCCCGCCGCCCAGCGGCTGGACTCAGCGACGGCACCGCGCGCCCCCTCTCGAGCGCCGCCCATGCGCCGCCCACGCGAGGGTGCAGTTCCGCCCTGTCCACCGCGTGAGAACGCGGCGGAACTACACGCTCGACGTCGGGCCCGCCGCCGCTGCGGGCGGGGCCGCCCCCGCGCGCGGGGCCGGCAGCCGGGCTCGGCGGCCGCACTCAGTGTCGGCACCGCCCCCGGCCCGTCAGCCCCCGCGCGCCCCCGCCCAGGCTCCGCTCGCGCGAGCGTGCAGTTCCGCCCTGTCCACCGCCCGAGAACGCGGCGGAAGTGCACGCTCGATGCCGGCCCGGCCCCCCCGGCCGGGCCGCGCCCCGCACGCGCCGCCTGTGGTTGCGACCGGGGCCGTGCCTCGCGTAGGCTTGACCCTTGGTCCGCCGCGCCCGCGCGTCGGATCGTTGTTCCGCCCACCTGCCGTCGCACACGCCGCGGCTCGTCGGGCGGCGCGCACACCCCCTCGCGAGGTCCCCGATGTCGTCCGCAAGGACGTCGATCGAGGCTCAGCGCGTGCGCGCCAGGCAAGTGACCTTGGGTGCAGTCGTACGACTGCACGGTAACCATCTCAGGAGGACACAATGGCAGCAGTCTGCCAGGTGACCGGAGCCACCCCCGGCTTCGGGCACAGCATCTCGCACTCGCACCGCCGGACGAAGCGCCGCTTCGACCCGAACGTGCAGAAGAAGACCTACTTCGTTCCGTCGCTCCGCCGCAAGGTGACGCTGACGCTGAGCGCGAAGGGCATCAAGGTCATCGACGCTCGTGGCATCGAGTCCGTCGTCAAGGACCTCCTCGCACGTGGGGAGAAGATCTGATGGCCAAGAGAGGTCAGGACGTCCGTCCGATCATCAAGCTCCGTTCCACCGCGGGCACCGGGTTCACCTACGTGACCAAGAAGAACCGCCGGAACAACCCCGACCGCCTCGTGCTGAAGAAGTACGACCCGGTCATCCGCAAGCACGTCGACTTCCGCGAGGAGCGCTAAGCATGGCCAAGAAGAGCAAGATCGCCAAGAACAACCAGCGCGCGGTCATCATCGAGCGGTACGCCGCCCGCCGTCTCGAGCTGAAGAAGGCGCTCATCGACCCGAACGGGACCGACGAGAGCCGCGAGGCCGCCCGCCTCGGCCTGCAGAAGCTCCCTCGCGACGCCTCCCCGATCCGCTACCGCAACCGCGACGCGATCGACGGTCGCCCCCGCGGCGTCCTCACCGAGTTCGGCATCAGCCGAGTCCGGTTCCGCGACATGGCCCACCGCGGCGAGCTCCCCGGCATCACGAAGAGCTCCTGGTGACCACGCGCGGATGATCGTCGTGAACGCCCTCCGACCGACTGGTCGGAGGGCGTTCGCCATGTTCGCCGTGAATGCAGGCGCATTGTCGGTCACTTCCGCCCCACGAGTCACACAGACCCCTGAGAACCCCGGAGATCCGGGCGAGTTGGCGGGAAGTGCCCGATGTGGCTGGTAGGTTTCTAGCGGTTCCACGGGCCCTCGGCCTGGTGGTCTGTACCGATCGGATGCGCCTCGTATTCCGTTCACAACCGCAGAGAAGTCCGAGGAGGACTAATGGCTGACAAGTCACTGAACCGTACCGAGCTCGTTGCCGCTGTCGCGGCGGAGTCCGGCCAGAGCCAGGCCGCCGTGAACGGTGTCGTCGACGCGCTCTTCGCCGTCGTCTCCAAGTCCGTCAGCGACGGCACGAAGGTCACGATCCCGGGCTGGATCGCCTTCGAGAAGACCCACCGCGCCGCGCGCACGGGCCGCAACCCGCAGACGGGTGCCGCGCTCGAGATCGCCGCGTCGGACAGCGTCAAGGTGTCCGCGGGCTCGAAGCTCAAGGCCGCGGTCAAGTAACTCCGCTCGCAGCGACAGAAGGGGACGGCCACGGCCGTCCCCTTCTTCGTGTCCGGACTGGAGGCACGGCGCACCCTCCACAGGCCGCCGCCGTCCGGCAGGTGGTCCGGGTGGCGGGCCGTAGGCTTGTCGGGTGACTCGAATCGCCCGCATCACCGGCCCCGCCGTGCTGCTCCTCGTGGCGTTCGTGTCCGTGCTCGTGGCGTTGCTCATCGGCGGTGCGGCCGACGCGCCGGCGATCTCGGACCCCGGCGCGGTCGTCCGGTTCGGGCTGCCGATCGCGCGGCTCGTCCTCGACCTCAGCGCCGCGGCGACCATCGGCGGTCTCGGGCTCACCGTCGTCGGCCTCTCCCGCTCGGCGCCGGAGTGGAACCGTGCGATCGACGTGACGGCAGCGTCCGCGGGCATCTGGACCGTCGCCGCCGCCGCCACGACCTTCCTCACCTTCCTGAGCGTCGCCGGAGTCTCGGTCGGCGTCGACGCCCAGTTCGGCCAGACGCTCGCCGTGTTCCTCACCGGCACCGACCTCGGTCTCGCCTGGATCGTCGCCGTGCTCGTCGCGGCCGTCGTCACGGTGCTGTGCTTCGCCGTGCGGTCGCGCGGGATGGTCGCCGTCACCGCCGGTGTCGCGATGATCGGCCTCGTCCCGCTGGCACAGCAGGGCCACGCAGCAGGGACGGCCAGCCACGACGCCGCGGTCACGGCGCTCGGGCTGCACCTCGTCGGCGCCGCACTCTGGGTCGGCGGGCTGCTCCTCCTCGTGCTGGTCCGCGACCTCCTCCCCGCTGAGCGCATCGCCGCGGTCGTCGGTCGGTACTCGAGCATCGCGCTCGGGTGCTTCGTGCTCGTCGCGGTGTCCGGGTACGCCTCGGCCGCGATCCGGATCGGGGCATGGGGCGGCCTGCTCAGTCCGTACGGCGTCCTGGTCCTGGTCAAGGTCGCGGCGATCCTCGCGATCGGCGTGCTCGGGGTGGTGCAGCGCCGGCGGACGATCCGTGCGCTCGCGGCGGACCCGCGCCGGCGGGGCCCGTTCTGGACGCTCGTCGTCGTCGAGCTCGCGGTGATGGGCATCGCATCGGGGTTCGCCGCGGCGCTCGCGCGGACGGCGACGCCGGTGGACCAGATCGCCCTGAGCAAGACCTCCGATCCGACACCTGCGGAGCTCCTCACCGACGACTCGCTGCCGCACGCACCCGGTCCCTGGACGTGGGTGACGGGCTGGGACATCGACCTGCTGTGGCTGCTCCTCGCCGTCCTGCTCGTCGGGGCGTACATCGCTGGGGTCGTCCGCCTCCGCCGTCGAGGGGAGCGCTGGCCGGTGTCGCGGATCGTCGCGGCGGGGGCGTGCGTCCTGGTGCTGCTCGTCGCCACGAACGGCTGGCTGCACCTGTACGACCGGTTCCTGATCTCGACGAACATCGCCGCGCACCTGCTCCTGGGGCTCGCGGTGCCCGTCCTCGCGAACGCGGCCGCCCCGGTCCGCCTGATCCGGACCGCCGTGGATCGTCGCGACGACGACAGCACGGGCGTCCGGGAGTGGACCGGCATCCTCGTCGACAACGCGGCGGTCCGGTACCTGTCGCAACCGTTCCCGGCGGTCGTGCTGCTGGCCGGCGTGTGGTGGGCCTACATCGACACCCAGGCGCTCCGGTGGTCGACGAGCGACGGCATCGGCCGCACCGTCGTCGACGTCGTGTTCCTCATCGTCGGGCTCGTCGCGGTGCCCACCCTGTTGCGGCCGGTCGCCGCCGGGGCACGGCGCCCGAGCGGGTCGGCAGCGTACCGCATCGGGGGCGCGGTCATCGTCGGAGCGAGCCTCGTCGGTCTCGGTGTCGCGTTGCGGGGACCGCTCGGACTCGTCGACGCCGGGTGGTTCGGAGCGATGGGCCGGACCTGGGGTCCCGAGCCGCTCGTCGACCAGGCGCATGGCGGGGTCGTGCTGATCGTCACCGGGATCGCGTTCGCGGCGCTCGTCGCCGTGGTGTCGTGGACGGTGGTCCGCCGAGATCGCGAGTCCGCGCGGCCGGACGTCGCCGACCTGGCCGTTGCGGACCCGGCCGGAGCCGCCGGGACGGCCGGAGCTGCCGGGATGGCCCGGACATCTGGACCCGCCGGGGCAGCCGGGGTCGCCGGGACAGCCGAAGCTGCGCGTACTGCCGGAGCCGCCCGTCCTGCCCGCGCCGGCGATCCGGCCACCACGACGAGGGCGCCCCGCTGATGGCGCTCGAACTGACGGCGGAACAGAAGGCCGTCTTCGACTACATCGAGTCCACGCGCGACCACGTGTTCATCACCGGTCGGGCGGGAACCGGCAAGTCGACCCTCCTGCACCACCTCTCCTGGAACACCGCCAAACAGGTCGTCATCTGCGCGCCGACGGGCGTCGCGGCGCTGAACGTCGGCGGGCAGACGATCCACTCGCTCTTCCGCCTGCCGATCGGCCTCATCGCGGACTCCGCGATCGAGCAGAACTCCGAGACACGCAAGCTGCTCAACACGATCGACACCCTCGTCATCGACGAGATCTCGATGGTGAATGCCGATCTCCTCGACGCGATCGACCGGTCGCTCCGCAAGGCACGGCAACGTCGGACCGAACCGTTCGGTGGAGTCCAGGTCGTCATGTTCGGGGATCCGTACCAGCTGCCGCCGGTCCCCGGAGACGCCGACGAGCGGGCCTACTTCGCCGACCACTACCGCTCGATGTGGTTCTTCGACGCCGCGGTGTGGGTCGAGGCGCCGTTGCACATCATCGAGCTCGCGAAGATCCACCGGCAACAGGACGACGCCTTCGCCGCGATGCTCACGGCCGTGCGGCACGGGAGGGTGACGGCCGACATCGCCGGCGCGCTGAACACGGCGGGTGCGCGGACGGCACCGGACGGGGCCATCACGCTGGCGACGCGGAACGACACCGTGGCGCGGATCAACAAGACGGCCCTCGACAAGCTCCCCGGCAAGGTCAAGACGGCCAAGGCAGAACTGTCCGGTGACTTCGGTGGCCGGAACTTCCCCGCGGACGAGGCCCTCGAGCTGAAGCCCGGTGCGCACGTGATGTTCCTGCGGAACGACTCCGATCAGCGGTGGGTCAACGGCACGATCGGCGTCGTCACGAAGATCCGCGACACCGTCTGGGTCGAGGTCGATGACGAGGAGTTCGAGGTCCAGCCGAGCGTCTGGGAGAAGATCCGGTACTCGTACTCGGCATCGACGAAGGAGCTCCGGAAGGACACCGTGGGGGAGTTCCAGCAGTTCCCGCTGCGGTTGGCGTGGGCGGTGACCATTCACAAGTCGCAGGGCAAGACGTACGACCGAGCGGTCGTCGACCTCGGGAACCGGGTGTTCAGCGCGGGGCAGGCCTACGTCGCCCTGAGCCGCATCACGACGCTCGACGGACTGTACATGACCCGTGACCTGCGGCCGAGGGACATCATCGTCGACAACGACGTCCGCCGGTTCATGTCGGAAGCGCCGCGGATCGTCGCGACCGAGCTCCCGGCGGGATCGTCGGCGGCCGGGTCGTGAGCCGCCGGATCGTCAGCGGCCGGGTCGTGAGCCGCCGGGTCGTCGGCGGCCGGGTCGTCGACGGCGCAGTAGCCGCCCGCGCCGGGGCCTACGCCGTGCGACGCGCCGAGCGCAGCGCCCGGAGGTTCGCCTTGTCCGCGCCGATCGCGGTGAGGACCAGGATCGCGCCGACGATGACGTGGAACACGTTGTCGGTCGTGTTGGCGGCGAATATGTTCGCGCTGGTGTTCATCAGCACGAAGCCGTAGACGCCGAGGAACAGGCAGACGATGCCGACCCAGAGGTTCGCGTTGCGTGCCGCGGCGACGGTGGCGAGGGCGTTGATGAACAGCAGGGCTGCCATCAGGGTCCAGATCGCTCCGAGGGCCGGGTTGACGAGGAACGCGTTCCAGAGGTAGCCGCCGGTGGAGCCGAGGAACGCGTGGCCGGCTTCATGCGCGAAGAAGAAGCCCATGATCCCCCAGATCGCGAACATCGTGCCCGCGGTGACGGCGAGTCCGCGGTTCGGGGAAGCGGCCAGGCCGGGCTCGGTGATCGCCAATTCGGACTCCTCTGGGACTGCGGTTCTGCCGACGGAACGCCCGACGGCGCTCTCAGGAACCGACCGGCCACTGAACGATATCGTGGTCGGCCCCGGCGCACCCAATCGCGCCGACGACCCGCGTCCAGCAGTCCCCGACGAGCTGGCCGGGCCGGACGAGCCACCCGGAACCGACGAACCGACCGACTCCGACGAACCGACCGACTCCGACGAACCGGGCCCGCTCCGATGCCGCCGGAGCGCGGCCACGAGCCGGGCGACCGCGGCGACGACGACCGCACCGAGCAGGAGGGCACCCGTGATCCGCACACCGGTCCGCGCACCCCGCGCTCGTCGGGGACGCTGGTTCGGGTTGGCGGCGCTCGGGTTCGTGATCGTGCCTCTCGTGTACGTGGCGGCCGTGCTGACGCCGACCGGCCAGCGTCTCGAGGACGCTGCGCTGAGCGGGGTGCGTGACACGGATCTCTTCGGGTCGGACACCGCGTTGAACGTCATCTCGGTCCCGGTGATCCTGTTGTTCGTCGTCGTGGTCGTCGCCGTGGGGTTAGCACGGCGGCGTCTCGGCGTCGGTCTCGGAGCCGGGATCGTGGTGCTCGCGTCCGCGGGGACGTCGACCCTGCTCAAGCGTATCGCCGCGCGCCCGGAGATCGCCGGTTCCACCACCCCGAACTCGTTCCCGTCCGGGCACGCGACGATCGCCCTCGCGGCGCTCTTCGCCGTGCTGATGGTCACGCCGCGGCGGTTCCGGCCGGCCGTGCTGCTCGTCGGCACGGCCTACGCGGTGCTCGTGGCGAACCAGACCGTGCTCTACGGGTGGCACCGTGTCAGCGACATCGTCGGCGCGTGCGGGGTCGTGCTGTTCTGGCTCGGGCTCGTCCGGGGGTTCGGCGTCCGTGTCGACCGTGGCCTCCGTGGTGACCGTGACGGCGCCAGGGGCCCACGCCGGCTCGTCACCGCGGCGTTGATCGCGGCGATCGGCATCGCGATCGTGATCGGTGTCGGTGCGGCCCTGGTCACGCTGACGAACGGCGGCGCGGACGACCACCCGTCGCTGCTCGTCGCCGGACGGATGGCGGCGTCGGCGAGCGTCCTCGCGACGATCCTCGCGGTGTGGCTCGCGGACGGGCTGCACCACGCCGCGCGCACACCCCGCGACCCGGCCACCGGGCAGACGCGCGTCGGCTGAGGTGCCGCTCACCGGGCCGCGCGTCGGCTGAGGTGCCGGGTCAGCGCGTCGGGCAGTGCAGGGTCGAGGAAGCGTACTGGCCGTCGCGCCGTTCGATCCGGTGCTCGGAGAGTGGAGCGTGACAGATCGGGCACGGACGGTCGACGCTGCGGTCGTCGGGCCCCTCCGGGTGACCTGCGCCGACCTGCGCGGGCCCCATCTTCGCGATGAGGGTCCGGTTCCACCGCGCGTACCAGTCGTGCCATCTGCCAGCCATGGCGTCACCTCGTCGTCGTTCGCGCGCGCAGCATGTGCTGGGCGGTCGGAGGGCCGAGTCTACGTGCTCCGACGGACGCCGCTCAGTGCTCGCGGAGCGCCGCGACGAGGTCGTCCTTGCGCATCGACGAGTACCCGGTGAGCCCGAGCTCCTTCGCACGCCCGCGGAGGTCCGCCACGGTCCAGTCGTCGTAGGAGCCGCTCTCCCCGCCCTTGGCCGCGACGGACTCCTCGCCCCGGGCGGCCATCGCGTTCGAGATGCGAGCGGACTTCTCCTTCGAGTTGCCCTCCTTGCGGAGCTCCTCGTACATGTCGGGTTTCTTGATCCCGTTCATCCGGTTGTTCGGCATGCGACGCACGCTACCCCGCCCGACCGTTGCAGGGTACCCCGGGGAGGTATACGATCGGACCACGGGCACACCACGTCCACGAGGAGCAGCGATGAGTGACCACGTCGGGTACGTCGAGGACAAGGACGCCCTGCTCAAGCGCCTGAACCGCGCCGAGGGCCAGGTGCGCGGGATCGCCAGGATGGTCGAGAACGAGACCTACTGCATCGACATCCTCACCCAGGTGTCGGCCGCGACCAGGGCGCTCGAGAACGTCGCGCTCGTCCTCGTGCAGGACCACCTCGCGCACTGCGTCGCCGAGGCCACCGCCGAGGGCGGCGAGGTCGCGCAGGCCAAGCTCCGCGAAGCCGGCGATGCGATCGCCCGCCTCGTCCGCTCATGACCGCGCACCACTCCCGGAAGGAACCAGCATGACCACCGACATCACCCTCCTCGTGACCGGCATGACCTGCGAGCACTGCGTGCGGAGCGTCACCGAGGAACTGTCCGAGGTCCCGGGCGTCGAGTCCGTCGCCGTCGACCTCGTGGCCGGCGGTGAGTCCGCCGTGACCGTCTCCGCGTCGACTCCGCCGGACGACGACGCCCTCCGCGCCGCCATCGAGGAAGCGGGATACGCGCTGGCGTCACGATGACCGACACCGCAGCGTCGACCGACCCCCGGACCCGCGCCGTCGAGCTCGACCTCACCGGGATGACCTGCGCCTCGTGCGCGAACCGCATCGAGCGCAGACTCAACAAGCTCCCCGGTGTCCAGGCATCGGTCAACTACGCCACCGAGAAGGCGAGCGTCCTCGCGCCGTCGGACACCGACGACACCGCCTTGATCGCGACCGTCGAGTCCGCGGGGTACGGCGCGAGCGTCCCGTTGCCGCCGGAGCACGAGGCCGGCTCGGATCCGACGTCCAGTGCTCGCGACGGGACCCGCGACGACCGTCATCGCCTCCTCGTCGTCACCGCCCTGACGGTCCCCGTCGTCGTACTGTCCATGGTCCCCGCGATCCAGTTCGCGAACTGGCAGTGGCTCGCCCTCGTCCTCGCGGCTCCCGTCGCGGTCTGGGGTGCCTGGCCGTTCCACCGTGCCGCAGCCGTGAACGCGCGGCACGGTGCCGCGACGATGGACACCCTCGTGAGCGTCGGCGTCGTCGCTGCGTTCGGCTGGTCCCTGTACGCGCTGTTCCTCGGCGGAGCGGGCGATCGTGGCATGCACATGACCTTCAGCCCGACCGCGGCTGGTGGCGACGGCGCGAGCGAGGTCTACCTCGAGGTCGCGACCGCGGTCACCGTGTTCATCCTCGCCGGGCGGTACATCGAGACGCGCGCCAAGGCGAGCTCGGGAGCGGCGCTCCGCGCGCTCCTCGAACTCGGTGCGACGGAGGCGACCGTCCTGCGCGACGGGACGGAACGTCGGGAACCGGCGTCGCGCCTCCAGGTCGGCGACACGGTGGTGGTCCGCCCGGGCGAGGCGATCCCGTCGGACGGCCTCGTCGTGGACGGCTCGTCGGCCGTGGACCTCGCGATGCTCACCGGGGAGTCGGTGCCGGTGGAGGTCGGCGTCGACGACCGCGTCGTCGGTGCGACCATCAACGTCGGCGGGCGCCTCGTCATCCGGATCACCCGCGTCGGCGCCGACACCGAGCTCGCCCGGATGGGCCGACTCGTCGCCGAGGCACAGGCCGGCAAGGCGGACGTCCAGCGGCTCGCCGACCGGGTGTCGGCCGTGTTCGTCCCCGTGGTGATCGGACTCGCCGTCGTCGCGCTCGTCGGGTGGCTCGTGGCCGGGGGGAGCGCCGAGCAGGCGTTCGGTGCCGCCGTCGCGACCCTCGTCATCGCGTGCCCGTGTGCCCTCGGGCTCGCCACCCCCACGGCGCTGCTCGTCGGGACGGGCCGCGGTTCGCAGCTCGGCATCCTGATCCGCGGGCCGCAGGTGCTCGAACAGACCCGGCGGGTCGACACGATCCTGCTCGACAAGACCGGCACCGTCACCACCGGGCGGATGACGGTGCAGGACGTCGTGGCGCTCAGCGGGACCGTCGACGAGCTCCACACGCTCGCGGCGGCTGCCGAGCACGGGTCCGAGCACCCGGTCGCACGCGCCATCGTCGGTGCCGCGCCCGCGCCGCTGCCGGACGCGGACGGGTTCCACGCCTCCGCCGGCGGCGGGGTCGAGGCCGTCGTCGGCGGCCGTGCCGTCCTCGTCGGCCGACTCGGCTGGCTCGCGTCCGACTGGGTGGTCGCGATCCCGGACGGACTGGAGGCCCGGATCACCGAGTGCGAACGGTCCGGCGCCACGGTGGTCGCGGTGGCGGTCGACGGCGCGGTGCGCGGGTACGTCAGCGTGGGCGACGACGTCAAGCCCGGTGCTGCCGGCGCAGTCCGCGCGTTCCGCGACCTCGGCCTCGCTCCCGTGCTGCTCACCGGGGACAACCGGGGCGCGGCCGATCGGGTGGCGCAACAGGTCGGCATCGACCGCGTGGTCGCCGGGGCGACGCCGCGCGGCAAGCTCGACACCGTCCGTGCGTTGCAGGCCGAGGGACGCGTGGTCGCGATGGTGGGCGACGGGGTGAACGACGCGGCGGCCCTCGCGGCGGCCGACCTCGGGATCGCGATGGGCGGCGGCACTGATGCGGCGATCGCGGCGAGCGACCTGACGGTGGTGTCCGGCGAGCTCGGGGTCGTGGTCGACGCGATCCGACTGGCCCGGCGGACCCTCGGGACGATCCGCGGGAACCTGTTCTGGGCGTTCGCGTACAACGTCGCCGCGTTGCCGATCGCCATGCTCGGGCTCCTCAACCCGCTGTTCGCCGGTGCCGCGATGGCGCTGTCGAGCGTGTTCGTCGTCACGAACAGTCTTCGGCTCCGGCGGTTCCGTCCGAGTCGCGTCGAGACCGGGCAGCCGGACGGTCGCCGCTGAGTCGGATCCGGGCACGACACCGCCGGAGAGAGGATGGTGGGGGGTGTCCGGAGGAGACCCGATGAGCACGCATGACCCCGGCGCCGACGAGTCCGGAGCCGTCCCCGTCACGGCCCCGCCGACCGGACTGTTCGCCCAGCTGACCGAGGAGCAGATCCTCGCGACGCCAGCACTCCTCGCGGGCGACGCCACCGACCTCATCGCGGCGCTCCGGGCGGGAGCCGACCGGCGGGGGCTCGAGGTCGCCGTCGTCGAGGACGGCGCGACGAGCATCCCGGTCGGACCGCACACGGCACGGCTCGGGGTCCTCGCCATCCGTCGCCGGGGCTCGACCTCGCCGCTCGCACGGGCCTTCGAGCTCGCCGCGCGACTCGATCCGCTCCTCGCCCCGAGTTCGGTCGTCATCGCGGTGACGGTCAAGGGCGTCACCGAACTCGCGCCGGACAAGCTCGAACGGCTCCTGAGCCGGGAGATCCTGCACCAGGTCGAGTCGGCGATCACGCCGGCCACCCGGCGGCGTCCGTGGCGGCAGTTCCGCCTCCGTGCCGGTCTCGCCGCGCTCGACGCGGCCGGCGTCCGGGTGCTCCGGATCCGCGGCCGTCGCGCGTAGCCGCACCGCCCACCGGACGGGAGGCGCGGTGTCCGGCCCCCCCGTCCCTCCAGGCCGGCGCTCGCTCACGCCGTGAGTGCACGCTCCAGCGGCGTCCGGAAGGCGGGCGTGACGACCGCTCCGTCGATCCGCTGCTGCAGCGTGGCGGCGGCTCGTTCGACGGCGTCCGCGGCGGCGCGACCGCGGTCCACGACGACGCGGGTCCGCACCTCGCCGGAGGCCGCCGTCCCCCATCCGCCGACGACCTCGCCGTCCCACCACACGGTGGCACCGAGGTTCCCGTTCCGGTCGTGCAGCGCATCGGGATCCGTCCCGAACAGCCAGCCCCGGTCCTTCCACCCCATCGGTGTCGGGTCGAGACACGGCAGGAGCGTCGCGACGGGGTCGTCCGGCGTCGCAGCACGGTCGAGTTCCTCGTGCAGCACCGGCTCGTCGAGCATCACACCCGCCGTCCCCGCGAGGTCGACCTCGAGCACCGGCAGCGCACCCAGTGCGGCGCGGACGGCGGTCTTCGTCCAGCCGGTCCACCACTCCAGGTCGGCGACCGGTGCGGGTCCGAACGCCGTCAACCACGCGCGGGCGACCTCGACCTGGGCGCCGGCGGTGTCGAGGGACGGGAGTCCGTCCGGCCACCACGCGTCGACCGGCTCCCACCGGTGCGCACGTGTCGTCCAGGTGCCGACCGCACCGCCGCGGACGAGTCGGCCCTCGGTGCTCATCACGACGAGGAGCGGGCTCGTCACGTTCATCGGCAGGTCGGAGGGCGCGCGCGGTGTGATCGCCGTGCGGAGCCGGGGTTCGGCCGCGCTGAGCTGGGCGCCCGACGCCGTGCCGAGGGTGCGGATCGCTCGCTCGACGCCCGCCTCGACCGACTCGATCCAGGCGCCCGGATCACCGTCGATCGCGGGGACGGTGCCGTTCCGTGCGATCGTGCTCGTGAGACGCCGGCGGAGCGTCGCCGCGAGCGGACGGCTCACCGCGGCCTGGAACACCGGGACGCGGTCACGGGGGAACACGAACAGGGTGCGCCGCATCGCCATCCACCGGACCAGGGTGCGCTCGGCGTACATCGCGTCGAGCGCGTCCACGATGGTCGTCGTGGCGCTCCGGGCGAGGACGGCGAGGAACACGCTCGCCGGGTCGGTGGCGTGCAGCGCGAGGACGGCGCGGGCGACCTGCTCCGTGGTCGTCGCGTCGCCGAGCAGATGGTGTCGACGTGCGACCAGGGTCCGACGCTGCGCGAGCGCGATCGTCCTCATGTCGGCTCCCCGGTGGAGGTCGTCCGGTCGCCGACGCTGCCGGCGGCAGCGTACCGCCGCGCGAGGCCGGCGAACGCGTCGGCGAGTTCCGGCGGGCCGACCACCTGGACGTCTGCGTCGAACTGACCGATCCGCGCGGCGAGGGCCGGCCACGACCAGGCGCCGAGGGCGAGGCGACAGCGGCCGTCCCCGAGGTCCTCGACACGGCCCTCGGTGAGGTACGGCCGGATCGCCGCAGCCGGCGCGGTCAGGAGCACCTCGCCGCGGCAGGGCCACTCGTCCGCGACGGCGGGGGTGCTCGTGTCCGCGCCCTTGGACCGGGCGCCGAGGAACGTCGCCACGTCGCCGCCCGGGAGCACGCGGGCGGCGGGGTCGAACCGGGGGCCGGTGTGCGTTCGCGGGGTGATCCGGTCCACGCGGTAGGTCCGCCAGTCCGCGCGGTCGAGGTCCCATGCGACGAGGTACCAGCGGCCGTTGCGGGCGACGACGTGGTGCGGCTCGACGCGGCGGGGGAGCGGGACGCCGGCCGGTGTGGCGTGGGTGTCGGCCGGTGTGGCGTGGGTGTCGGCCGGTGTGGCGTAGTCGAACCGGACGATCTCGTGCGCGTGCACCGCCGCACCGAGGACCACGAGCACCGCGGGGTCGACCGACACGGCGGCACGGTTCGGGACCGCGGTGACGTCGAGCGCGTCGATCCGGTGCCGGAGTCGCGCGGGCAGCACCTGCCGGACCGTCGTCAGCGCCCGGAGGGCGGACTCCTCGAACCCGGCGCTGCTCGTCGCGGCGGTCTGCAGCGCGACCGCGAGCGCGATGGCCTGCTCGTCGTCGAACAGCAGCGGCGGCAGCTCGGACCCCGCCTCGAGGCGGTACCCGCCGTCGGGTCCCTTCGCGGCGGCGATCCGGTAGCCGAGTTCCCGGAGCCGATCGACGTCGCGACGGACCGTGCGGTCGCTGACACCCAGGCGGTCGGCGAGGAGCTGGCCCGGCCAGTCGCGACGCGACTGCAGCAGGGAGAGCAGCACGAGCATGCGCGACGACGTTCCGGTCATGTCTGCATCCTGCCCCGAGAAGCGGACACGTCCTGACCGGTCCACGCGGCGGCGAGCCCGGATCGCTGCCGGGGCGGTCCTCCACGTCGACTCAGACGCCGGCGCTCCGGAGATCGGCGAGGATCGCAGCGGCGAGGACCTCCTGACCGCTGTCGGTGGGGTGTTCGCTGTCGGACTGGAGGAGCGTGTCCTGTCCGACGAGCGGCTGACCGACGTCGATGTACGTGCCGCCGACGGCCGTCACGGCGTCCTGCAGGTCGGCACTGGACTGGGCGACCTCGGCGGGAACGGTCCCGGGCTGGTCCCACAGGGTCGACAGGCCGACGATGCGGGCGTCGGGCATCGCCGCATGCAGGCTCTGCACGGTCTGCGCCGTCGCGGCGGCGAGCTCGTCCGGGTCCTGGCCGAGGTCGTTGTCCGAGGACTGTACGACGAGCACCCCGGGGTGCGCTGCGACGGCGGTCGGGAGCAGGCCCGCGAAGTCGGTGCCGCAGTCCCCGACGGCGATGAAACCCGCGCCGCTGCAGGAGTCGTTCACGACGGGTGCGCCCGTCGCGGTCCCGACGAGTGCCGGCCACGACCCGACGGTCGCGTCGTCGAGCCCGTAGCCGGCCATGATGGAGTCCCCGATGGTCACCATGGTGTCGTCGTCGACGATCGGCGCGCTGTCGGCTGCCCGCGGTGTCGGCGCGGGTGTCCGGGCTGGTGCCGCTGTCGACGTCGGCGCAGGTCGCGCCGCGGACATCGAGTGCGGAGCGGTCGTCGCGGTGCGTGTGCTCCGGTCGGTGCCCGCCGCGGCTCGGTCGATCGTGCTCCCGTGCGTCAGGGACACCCCGACGACGGCCGCCGCCGCGACGACGGCTGCGGCGACACCGAGCACGACCGCCCGCTGCCGCCGTGTGTGCACCCGTCTCCTCGATGCTCGGGTGCTCATGCGTGCCGGCCGGTGTGGGTGGGCAGCGCGTGGGGTGCGGCTGCGGGGAAGTCCATACCGATGATCGTTCCGCAGCCAGGTGCGTCACCGGTCAGGATCGTGTACGAATTCTGTACGGAAGTCCTGAGAACGGACGAAGGCGGAGCGCGGCGCAGCCGCACCATACGATCGACACCACCTCGCCTGGCGGTCGGATCGTGTTCCATGTCTTCGCTGCGCCAGATGAGTCCGAGCGGGATCTCATCCGTGCGCAAACCCTCGCAGGCCCCGCGGCCGCGCGGGCAGGGGCCGCCGCCCGTCGGCGACAGACGGTGGCCTCGCACACCCCGGCGTGCCCTCAGCGGCTGGCGACGGTGCGCTCGACCTTCGGCAGCAGCGCCATGCCGAGCTCGATCGAGCGTGTGTCGTCGGCGGCACCGCCGAACGCGAACCCGATCCGACCGTCACCGTCGTCGGGCGCGATTGTGACTTCGGCGACGCCATCGGCGCGTAGCTCGGCGACGACCGCCTCAGCGAACGGCACTGCGTCCGGGTTTCTCCGGTCGAGCTCCCACGCCGGCTTCGGTGCGAGGGGAGCGCAGAATGCCTCGATGCGATCTGCGCGCACGCCTCGGCAGCGGATGCCGGGCCGACGAGCGCATTGCCGGACGGGGCAGCAGTGGCGGGTGCGGAATGGTCTGCGATGCAGCGGTCGAGGCGGGCGTTCGCCGGGTCGTCGGCGGGAGCGAGCCCGATGGTCTCGCGCGGCGGAGTGGCGTACTCCGTGAGGGCCGACCGTTCCTTCGTCGGGTGCGCAACCGCCGGCGCGGCCTCGGAGACATGCGCGGGTGCTGTTCGGGAGATGTGTGTGGACGCCACCCGGCTGACGCGTGTTGCGGACGGTTCCGCGTTCGCCGCCGAGGCGAACAAGGCCGTGCCGGCCAGGCCGACCGCGACGATGCCGCTGGTCGCGGCGACGGTGAGCTTCCGGTTCATCGGAGCATCCTCTCGGTTGTCGAGCCTTCAGCGTCGGCAGCCGTTCACTGGCCGTGACACCCATCCCGAGCGGGGCAGGAGCCTCGCAGAACAGGCCCGATCCTCGAACGACCGCGGGCCACCGAACCACGGGGCACGTCGGTGAGTCGACTGAACCTGCAGCAGTCCCAACTCTCGGGCTCGGAGAAGAGATCCAGTTGGACGACTGCACAACGCTCGAGCTCGCTGGGACCGCTCTGAGGTCCGTTTCACGCAAATCGTTCGCTCATACGTATGAGCAGTTCTGAATCGCTACGGTCATGCGTATGACCTCGCCGACGAGGTGAACGAACCTGGAGCAGAGTCCCATGGCAGCACCTCGCACCCGCGTCACGCAGCGGATGATCGCCGACATGGCGGGCGTGAGCCAGTCCACGGTGTCGCTCGTCCTGAACGGCAAGGCGACCGGCGAACGACGCATCCCTGTTGCGACGCGCGACCGCGTGCTGGAGGCCATCCGGGACACGACCTACGTCGCCAACCCGGTCGCCCGCAGCCTGGCGCGTCGTTCCAACGACCTGATCGGGGTGTTCACCTACGAGCCGGCCTTCCCGAGCGGTGCAGCCGACTTCTACACGCCGCTGCTGACAGGGATCGAGAGCGCCGCGGAGGGCATCGCGGCAGACCTGCTCGTCTTCACCAGCACCCCCGTGGTGGACGGTCGGCGGCGCCTGTTCCATGAAGGGAACCGACTGCGGTTGGCGGACGGCTGCGTACTCCTCGGACGCGAGATGGACCCTGACGAGCTCGGACAGCTGCTCGACACCGGCTACCCCTTCGTCGCTGTCGGACGCCGCGACGCGGCGGAGGGACGCGTCCCGTACGTCGGGGTGGACTATGCCGCTGCGACCCGTGATCTCGCACGGCGTGCGCTGCGTCTCGGACATGAACGCTTCGGACTGATTCGCCTGCCGCTGAACGCTGAGGCGTCCCGAGACCGCCGAGATGGCATCCGATCAGCTCTCGCCGACGGGGGTATCGACGTCGACGACGGGCTCGTCGAAGCCGAGATGTCGTCGAACTCCACCGTTGTGCAGGCGTGGGAGGCGGTCCGGGCGAGTGAACCGAGCATCGTCTTCGTCGAGGACCCGGTCCACGGTGATGCGCTCTTCTCGTACCTCGCCCAGACCGGGGTCCATGTTCCGGAGCAGATCTCCGTCATCGTCCTCGGGGAGCACTCGCATGCCCGTGACCGCGCGATCGACGTCACTCGGCTCAGCGCGCCCCGCATCGAACTCGGCGCGCGTGCCGTGGCGATCCTCGCCGAGCGCATCGCAGCCGCGCAGAACGGACACGATCCGGGAGCCGTACACGAGCTGCTGCCGTGCCAGATCATCGCCGGCAGCACCCTGACCGCCCCTCCTGCGCAGCACCTGATCGCGTAGTCAGAACCACCCCAAGGAGTACCAACCATGCACGATTCCTCGTCCTCGCTCGCCGCGGATGTCGTCATCGTCGGCGGCGGCCTCGGCGGCGTCGCCGCGGCCCTCGCCGTCTGCCGAGCCGGACGGCGCGCGATCCTGACCGAGGAGACCGACTGGATCGGCGGGCAACTCACCAGCCAAGCCGTTCCTCCGGACGAACACCCCTGGGTCGAGCAGTTCGGCGTCACCCGCAGCTACCGTGCGCTCCGCGACGGCATCCGCGACACCTACCGGCGCAGTTACCCTCTCCGAGCCGAGGCAGCCAGCCAGCGCGACCTCAACCCCGGCGCGGGCCGGGTCTCGAAGCTCTGCAGCGAGCCCCGCGTCGCCCTCGCCGTCCTGGAGGAGATGCTGCAGCCGTACCGCACGGCCGGGCTGCTGCAGGTCCTGTTGAACCACCGACCAGTCGCCGCAGCAGCGAATGACGACACCGTGACCACGGTCACCGTCGAGAGCTCCGACGGGCGCCGGACCGAACTGCTCGGCTTGTTCGTCCTCGACGCCACCGAGACCGGGGAACTGCTTCCGCTCGCCGGGATCGACTTCGTCGCCGGCGCAGAAGCGCACTCCGAGCACCAGGAACCACACGCCCCGGAAGCGGCGGACCCCGGGAACCAGCAGGGCATCACGTTCTGCTTCGCCGTGTCCCACCACGACGGCGAGGACCACACCATCCCCCGGCCGAAGATGTACGACTTCTGGCGCGCCTACCAGCCGGACTTCTGGCCAGGACCCCTGATCAGCTTCCTCGCTCCCGACCCCCGCGACCCGTCGAGCGCCGACACCCGCACGTTCGACCCCAACCCGGACACCGACCCATTGGCCATCAGCGCAGACCAGAGCGCCGACGCCGGCGACAAGGAGCTGTGGGGATTCCGCCGCATCGTCGCCCGCAAGCTGTTCACCGACGGCGCGATCGACTCCGACATCTGCCTGGTGAACTGGCCGTTGAACGACTACTGGCTGAAGCCCCTGATCGGTGTCTCCGGCGACCCCGCCCTCGACGAGCGGACCGCCGCCGAGGCACTGCATGAGGCCAAGCAGCTGTCCCTGTCGGTGCTGTACTGGCTGCAGACCGAAGCGCCCCGCCCCGACGGCGGTGCCGGATTCCCGGGGCTCCGCCTTCGAGGAGACGTCACCGGAACGACGGACGGTCTGGCGAAGGCGGCCTACGTCCGTGAATCCCGAAGGATCCGGGCAGTCACCACCGTCGTCGAGCAGGACGTCGCGGCAGACATCGTCGGCGTGACCGGCCGCACCCGCTACCGGGACCCCATCGGCGTCGGCAGCTACCGGATCGACTTGCACCCCTCCACTGGTGGCGACAACTACATCGACATCGCCAGCGTCCCGTTCGAGATACCGCTCGGCGCACTCGTCCCCCGCACCGCATGCAACCTCCTGCCGGCGGGCAAGAACATCGGCACCACCCACATCACCAACGGCTGCTACCGGCTGCACCCCGTCGAGTGGAACATCGGCGAAGTCGCCGGCGCCCTCGCCGCGCACTGCCTCGACACCGCCCACACCCCCCAGCAGGTGCAGGCCGACGACGCTCTCTTCGCCGACTTCGCCGCGGTTCTCGACCACGACGGCATCGAACGCACCTGGCCCGAGGTCCAGGGCTACTGACCCCTCTTCCCCACCTCTCCTCCCGAAAGGTCACAACGACGTGAAACCCCACGCCCTCCGCATCGGCATCGACGTCGGCGGCACGTTCACCGATGCCGTCGCCATCGATTCCGCCTCGCTCCAGCTCATCGGCCAGGCGAAGGTCCCTACCAGCCACGACCACTCCGACGGAGTCGCCCACGGCATCGTGCAAGCCCTGACGCAGCTCCTGGCATCCATCGGCCGCGACGCCTCCGACGTGGTGTTCCTCGCGCACGGCACCACCCAGGCCACCAACGCGCTCCTGGAAGGCGACGTCGACCCGGTGGGCCTCATCGGCGTCGGCACCGGACCCAGCGGCTTCTTCGCGAACAGGCTGAAGAAGCTCGCTCGGATCGAGATCGCGGACGGCAAGAAGCTCCCCATCGAACACGTGCACGTTCCGGACCCGTTCGACGAGGCCCGCGTCGACGACGTGCTCCGGCACTTCCAGAGCGTCGGCATCAGGTCCATCGTCGTCACCGAACCGTTCTCCGTTGACGACCCGATCGGAGAGCAGCAGATCGCTGAGCAGGCTCGCACGGCCGGGTTCCTCGTCACCGCGGGCCACGACATCACCTCCCTGTACGGGCTGAGCAAACGCACTCGCACTGCAGTGTTGAACGCGGTCATCCTGCCGCGCATGTTCGCCACCGCCGACCTCGTGCAGTCCAGCATCGACGCCGCCGGCATCACCGCTCCGCTCATGGTGATGCGTTGCGACGGAGGGGTCATGTCTCTCGATGAGATGCGCCGGCGCCCCCTGCTGACCGTGCTCTCCGGGCCCGCCGCGGGCGTCGCCGGCGCGCTCATGCAGGACAAGCTCTCCGAAGGTGTCTTCCTGGAGACCGGCGGCACCTCCACGGACATCTCCGTCATCCACCGCGGTCGCGTCGCCATGCAGTACACCCGCTTCGGCGGCAGCTCCACCTACCTCTCCGCGCTCGACGTGCGCACGGTCGGAGTCGGTGGCGGCTCCATGCCCCGGATCAGCTCCGGGGAGATCACCCACGTGGGCCCCCGCAGCGCCCACATCGCCGGCCTCCCTTACGCCTGTTTCGCCACAGTGGAGGACCTGCGGACGGCCAAACTGTCCACCATCGCGCCGATGCCCGGGGACCCTGCGGACTACACGGTCATCGAAGCCCTCGGCGGGCGGTATGCGATCACGATGACCTGCGCTGCAAATGCGCTCGGCCTCATCCCAGAAGGGGACTACGCCCACGCCGACCAGCGGGTCGCGAAGCTCGCTCTCGCGCCGCTGGCTGCTGCGCTGGGCACCGACGTGCCCGCTGCCGCTCGCGCGGTCCTGGATGCTGGAGTCGCTCCGGTCCTCGACGTGGTGAAGACGATGATCGAGGACTACGACCTTCCCAAGGACGGAGTCACCCTGGTTGGTGGAGGTGGTGGCGCTTCGTCCGTCACCCCGCACGCCGGGCAGAGCACCGGGTACGCGTGGCGGATCGCCGAGCACAGCGAGGTGATCAGCCCCATCGGCGTCGCCCTCGCCCTCATCCGCGAACAGGTGGAGCGGATCCTCCCGGGCGCCACCGACGAGCAGATCCTCGCCGTCCGCCGAGAAGCCGAGCAAGCCGTCATCGCGCAGGGCGCCGCTCCTGCGGGAGTCTCCGTGGACGTCACCGTCGACCCGCAGTCGAACACCGTCCGCGCGATCGCGACCGGCGCCACCGAGCTGCGCGCCCAGGACCGCACTGCCAGGCTCACCGACGCCGACCTTCGCAGCATCGCCGCGGAGAGCCTCGCTGCCGACCCCGCCCAAGTCGCGGTCCTCGCATCGACCGACAACCACGTCGTGTTCGGCGGACCAGAGCGCCGCCGGTTCCTTCGGGCCGTTCAGCACCCCGTACGAGTGCTGGACCGGGACGGCGTCGTGCGGGTGGCGTCGGCGAACGCGCAGGTGGAGCAGTCGACCGCCGGGAGCGGCATCGACCGGCTCCCGCAGCTGGTCGCCGAGCACACCTCGTACGGCGACGGCGGCTCCCGCGCCCCGGCGCTGCAGCTGCTCATCGGTCCGCGCATCGCCGACCTCTCCGGCGTCCTGGACGAATCGCAGCTGATCTCCTTGGCCCGCACGGAGCTGGAAGGCCGCGACCGGGCCGAGTCTCTGGTCGCGGTCCTCGAGGTCAGGTCATGACCGCCACCGTCCCGGCCCTCCTCGACACCATCACCCGGAAGCGGCTCGGCAAGCTCGCTGCGCTCGATGACGTCGCCCTCGCCGTTCAGCTCCTCCGGAACGTTCCGACGAACGAGAACCGGTCGGACACCGAACTGGCTCAGCATGCCGGTCGTGCCCTGGACTACGGCGCCGGACTCGCCGACGACCACGACCGTGCAGACGCCCCGGCCACGGTCACCGAGCGCACCGGCGGCATCCAGGACCGGGTCCTCGCCCGGTACAACTCCCGCAGCGACCAGGTGGACCTGTACGTCGACACCATCCTGTTCTGCGACTCGCTGATCGACGAGATGGGGTGGCGGCACTGGTACCCGGCAGGGTCCGTACGACAAGCCGCGATCGATCACGAACACGCTCACCACCTCGTCACACGCAACCACGCGAGGGAGCTCCGCCGGGCCCTCGACCACGACGCGTTCCGCGTCGGCCGGTGGCGGCGGCTGGCGTTCATCGCCGGCGCCGACGAGGTCGCGGCACATGCGTTCGCCTCCGCCAACGCCAGCGTGGGCCGGTCGTTCCTGCTGCTGACCGCCGCGGCATCCGCGGCCCTCTCCACGCGCCGGAGCGCGTCTCGTCCTTCCACCCCATCGGAGAACTGATCATGGGCATCGCCATCATCATCGTCATGGCCATCGGGATCGGTCTGATCCTCACCGGCAAACTCCCCACCGCGTTCGCGTTGATCCTCATCGCCGTCGCGATCGCGCTCCTCGGCGGTGCGCCGTTCGTCGGCGCCACCGACAGCGTCCTCACCACCGTGCTGCAACTCGGCGCGTTCTACCTGGCTGCGACCATGATCGCCATCCTCCTGGGCTCTTGGCTCGGGGAGTTGATGCGCGAGACCGCGATCGCGGCGACCTTGGTGCGGAAGACCGTCGAGTTCGCCGGCGACCGCCCGGTCGTCGTCGCCCTCGGCGTCCTCGTCATCTCCGCCCTCGTCGGCTCCGTCACCGGTTCCGCCCCCGCCGCGCTCCTCGCCGGTGTGATCGGCATCCCCGCAATGATCGCGGTCGGCATCCCGAAGGTCACCGCCGCGGGCACCATCCTGATGGGTCTCGGCGCCGGAGTGCCGTTCGAACTGCCCGTGTGGCAGTTCTTCTCCACCGCCCTGCACCTGACGATCCCGCAGGTGCGCTCGTTCATGATCGTGCTGTTCCCCTTCGCCGCGGCCGCCGCGATCGCGTTCGTCCTGATCGAAAGCCGCCGCAAGGGCACCGTGCACGCCTGGTCCCTCGCCGCTCCCACCCGCCCTGAGCAGAAGCGCCGCGTCCGCCTGGGCGACGCGCCCTGGTACTCGCTGCTGACCCCCCTGGTCCCGATCGTGCTGGCGCTTGTACTGCAGATCCCGATCATCCCGTCACTGCTCACCGGGGTGCTGTTCGCCGTCGTCACCACCACCCGCCCGAAGCTGTGGACCACCGTGCTGCTGCGCACCCTGTACAACAGCTTCAAGGTCGCCGCCGCCCCGATCGTGCTGTTCATCGCCATCGGCATCCTGCTCTCCGCCGTCAGCCTCCCCGGCTCCGTCGCCGCCCTGAAACCCATCGTCGACGCCGTCGCACCGACGAACGTGTGGCTGTACGTCATCGTCTTCTCGGTCCTGGTGCCGCTGTGCCTGTACCGCGGACCGTTGAACATCTACGGCCTCGGCGCCGGCATCGCCGGCGCGCTGACCGCGATCGGGTTCTACTCCCCGATGGCGGTCCTGGGACTGATGACCTCCTACAACCAGGTGTTCGGCGTCGCGGACCCCACCAGCACCCAGACCGTGTGGGCGTCCCAGTACTCCGGCGTCGCCCCCCAACAGGTCATGATCCGCGTCCTGCCCTACGTGTGGGTCGTCGCGATCGCCGGCATCACCATCTCCGCTGTCCGCTACCTCTGAGAGGACCACCCATGCAACGCAATGAGGCACACTCCTCCGGTCCCTCGCGACGCACCGTCCTGCAAGTCGGCGCCGCCGCAATCGGCGGCCTCGCCGCCGCCTCCACGGTCGGACTCGGACCCATCGGTGCTGCGGTCGCGGCGACCACCCCGACCGTGTACGACAGGATCCGCGCCAACTGGTTGGCGACACTGGTCGGCTCCGTCGACACCAGCGTCGCCGTCGTCGCCGACTACGTCAAAGCGGCCGCCGCCACCGCACAGACCCTGCGGAACTCGCTGGACACGTCCTCCGATCGCACCTACCTGTGGGCCGACCTGGACAGCAGCACCATCTCCGCCGTGCAGACCACCGCCATCGGCCGGATCCGTACCCTCGCCCTGGCGTTGAAGACGCCGGGATCGACTCTCTACCAGGACGCCGATCTCAGCGACGACATCGTCTCCGCCGTGGAATGGTTCCTGGCGCACAAGTACGGCGGGACGGTCGCCAAGTACAACAACTGGTGGGACTTCGAGATCGGCATTCCCCTCGCCCTCAACGACGTCTGCGTCCTCATGTTCGACGAGCTCGGCACCACCGACGTCGCCACCGCAATGGCCGCCATCAAGAAGTACGCGCCCGATCCCGACATCACCAACGGCGGGACGTCGACCGGGGCGAACCGGAACTGGGCCTGCTCCATCGCGATCGTCCGCGGTGCTCTCAGCGGCGACAGCACCCTGCTGTCCACCGCGAAGACCGCGTACTCGAAGCTGTTCGCGTATTCCACCTCGGGCGACGGGTTCTACCCCGACGGCGGTTTCATCCAGCACGACCACTACGCCTACACCGGCGCCTACGGCGTCTCGCTGCTGCAGTACATCACCTACAGCATGCTCGCCGTTCAAGGCACCACCTACGCGTTCAGCAGCAACGCGGTCTCTCTCGTGACCACGTGGGTGCAGCAGAACTACCGGCCCTGGCTGTACCGGGGCGAGATGATGGACATGGTTCGCGGTCGTGCCCTGTCGCGGTTCTACGAGACCGACGCCCGCACAGGACGGCTGGTCATCGCCACCCTCGCCCAACTCACCGCCGTCCTGCCGACCGCCGACGCCGCCACCTTGAAAGCGCAGATCAAGGGGTGGATCGCCGCGGCGACCTTCCAGCCGTTCTTCACCTACGACCCCGCCCCGGTCGAACAGGTCCGGATCCCCTCCATCGTTCGCGGACACGGCATCGACACGGCCAACACAGTGACCGCGGTCGGCGAGTCCACGGCGTCGGTGATCGCCACCTCCATGGCGCGCGCCGTGCACCGCCGGCCCGGGTTCGCGTTCGGCATCGCCATGGACACCGCCACCATCCACCCGTACGAGAGCGAGAACCAGGAGAACCTGCTCGGCTGGTACACCGGCGAAGGAGCCGTCTACCTCTACCTGCCCGCCAGCAACGGGCACTGGGCCAACGAATACTGGCCGACCGCGAGCAAGTACCACATCCCCGGAACCACCGTCGAATCGGTGCACGTCGCCTCCGGTGCCAGCCGCAGATCGTCCAACACGTGGGCCGGCGGCGTCGTACAAGGCGACGTCACCGCCGTCGGGATGGGCCTGGCGCCCACGAATGAGGATCTGCGGGCGAAGAAGTCCTGGTTCTGCCTCGCCGACACCATCGTCGCGCTCGGTGCCGGCATCACCGCCAGCGACGGCAACGACGTCATCACGTTCATCGAGAGCCGCAACATCGGCCCGAACGGCTCAACGACGCCGGTGATCGACGGCAGCACCGTGCTCACCACGCCCGACAGCACTCCGACGACCTTCACCCCTGACTGGGTCCACATCCCCGGCGTCGGTGGATACGTCTTCCCCAGCACAACCACGGTGCAGGCGACCCGCGCCGACCAGTCCGGGTACTGGACCAGCATGGACAACCGCGGCACCTACGAAGACGACACGGAACACACCCGACGGTTCATCACCCTCGCCATCGACCACGGCACCGACCCGACGAACAAGTCGTACGCGTACTTCCAGCTGCCCGCAGCGACCCAGGCGCAGACCTCCGCCGCCGCCGCGTCGGACGACATCACCGTCCTGTCCAACACCGCCGACGTCCAGACGGTTCGTCAGGCCTCGACCGGGGTGACCGCCACGAACGTGTGGGTCAGCGGTCAGCCCGCGGTCGGCGGCATCTCGATCGACAAGACCGGCTGCGTCGTCGTCCGCAACTCCGGCGGCACCCTCACAGTGGCCGTCTCCGATCCGACCCAGGCGCTCACTGGCCAGGTGACGGTCACCCTCGACACGTCCGCATCCAGCCTGACGGCGAAGGACGACGGCGTCACCGTCGTGTCCACTTCCCCGGTGACCCTGCGAATCGACGTCGACGGCGCGGACGGCGGCACCTTCACGGCGACGTTCACGATGTGATCCGCGGCACGCCGTCCGCGGTGCCCGAGCTCCTCACCCGGAGCTCGAGCAACGACTCACCGCACTCGCGACCCACCGCACGCCACCGATGGAGTGGCCAGTGCTCGAGTGCTGACCGTTGCGTCGGTGTCTCGGCCGAGGATCGCCTCGCGGACGGTGGTGCCGAAGGCCGGATCCTCCCTGCGGTCCGTCGGCGTGACCAACTCGTGACGCCGATCGCGCTACCTCAGGGGCCGGTGACGAGTCGTTGGACGGTGTCCGCGATCCACGACCGGGTCTCCGGAGTGTCCTCGAGTTCGTCTCGGAGCATTCGGTACCGCGCGGTGATCCCGAGCATGAACACATCCACGGCCCGAGCTCGTGCCGCCGCGTCCTCGGGTGACATTCCGTGTTCCTCGAGCTGGCGCCGCATCGGCGCGAGGGATTCGGCGTCGAGGAACGCCGAGAGCCTTGCGGCGGAGGCGGCGTGCTCGCCCGAGGAGCGGAGCAAGGCGACCAACGGATCGGTCCCTGCAAGCCGAGACCATCGCGTCATGACGGCTTCGCTGAGACGTTCACCGATCGTCTCGAGCGGCCCCTGGGCGAAGCGCTCGACGCCGAGGTCGGTGTCGGCGACGGCGTCGTACAGCCCTTCCTTGCCCCCGAAGTAGCGGGTGATGAGGTTCGGCGACACCTCGGCCGCAGCAGCGATCTCGCGAACGGTGGTCGCTTGGAAGCCGTCCTGAGTGAATGCCCGCGCGGCTGCCACCAGGATCCGAGCCCGAGTCTTCTGCGCATCCTTCTCGCGTCCAGGGGCCCCCACGCTTCGACGATAGCGGCTGCGACAGACGTGTGTACCCACGCACACACCATGTGTATGCTCGTACACATGGATCTGCCCCTCCGTCGTGTGGATGACGCGGCCTTCGTCGACCTCCAGCGCCGATTGGAGCTCCACCGCGCACCCGATCTCGTTCCCGGACCCAGTTCCGCGGGGGTCGACCAGATCGCGCTTGCGGAGCTCCTCGTCGTTTGGCGATCCGACTTCGACTGGCCCGCGGTCGAGGACCGGATCCGGGCGCTCCCGTGGGAGCGCGTCGGCAGGCTCTCCGTCGTCCACCAGCCCTCCGTGCGGACCGATGCGCCGACCGTGGTGCTGTTACACGGGTGGCCGGACTCGGTGCTCCGGTATGAACGTGTCCTGCCGCTCCTCACTGACGTCAACGTCGTCGTCCCCGCGCTCCCCGGCTTCCCGTTCGCCGCCCCGTGGTCGTCGGGGTCGATCGACACGGCGGCGATCGCGCACGCCGTGGCCGAGACCATGTCACAACTCGGGTACAGCGGGTACACGGTCTCGGCCGGGGACGTCGGCGCAGACGTGGCCGAACACCTCGCAACACTCCACCCCGACCAGGTCCTCTCCCTGCACCTGACGAACATCTCACCCCTGCACGCCGTCTTCGCGGACCGGGCGGCCATGACCGGTGCTGAACGGGAGTACCTCGAACTGGTTGCCCGGTGGTCGCGGTCGGAAGGGGCGTACATCGCCGCGCAGGCGAGCAAACCCGCCACGCTCGCAGTGGCCCTCAGCGATTCACCGGCAGGCCTCGCCGCGTGGCTGCTCGAGAAGCTCCACGCGTGGAGTGACGAAGCCCCCACGGTGCAGCACGCGCTCGAGTGGATCAGCGCCTACTGGTTCACCAACACCATCGGGTCGTCGTTCGCCACGTACGCCGCATTCGTGCCACCGGTTCCGTACGTCCACACCGCGACGGTCCTCAGTGTCTTCGGTCATGACACGAAGCCAGCTCCCAGAGCGTTCGCCGAACGGTTCGTCGACCTGCGGGCGTACGTCGAGCACGAGCACGGTGGCCACTTCGCGGCATGGGAGCAACCGGAGGTGTACGCGGGAGACCTGCGGACCGCGGTCCGACTCGGGGACCAACGACCTCGAAGCGCTTCTCAGTAGCCGATCTTGGGTTCAGTCGGTGGTTGCAACACCACCGTGGATCAGAGTGGTGCAGATGGGATCGAGGCTGGAACACCGTGCTCGGGAGGCGCGGTTCTGGGAGCTGTTGAGACAGGGCCTCGGGCGGACGGCGGCCGTCTGGCCGTCACCGTGTCAGTGGTTGGCGGTGAGGATGGTGAATTCGTTGTCGTCGACGAGGAGACCGTCGGCGTCGACGAACGCTGTGAGCCGCTCAGCGAGCTGGTCGTCGAACGCAGCGGCGCGGTCGCCGAGCACAGCCAGGGATGCGAACGACGTCGAGTGCAGGTACCCGATGACACTCTCCACCGTGCGGGTCCGTCGCACCGGGATCGACTCGCGCTCCACCCCGCGGTAGCCCGCTTCGACGAGGTCGTCGGCGTAGTCGTGGGTCGGCGCCCGGTACGTGCCAGCACCCGCGCGACGTTCGTCCCCGAGGAACTCGCGGACGATGTCGAGGGTGGCGGTCTTCCACGGCGCGTTCGCCGCCCACACGCTGCGGTCTCCCAGGATCGCGAGCACACCGTGCGGGGCGAGAACACCTCCTGCACGGGCGAGGAACCGTGCCCGGTCGAACCAGTGGAACGCCCGACACACGGTGACGAGCTGCGGCCGCCACCCGGACGGCACGGTGAAGTCCTCGGCGGTGGCGTGCATCAGCGCCACCCGGTGCTGCGCGATCTGCGCGGAGAGCGACCGCGATGCGACAGCGAGGAGGTCCGGGTCCGGGTCCACGCCGATGGCATCGTCGAAGTGCGCCGTCAGTGCGGTGATGACGAAGCCGGTGCCGGTTCCCACGTCCAGCAGCCGCCGCACGCCGTCGGGTCCGGCCGACGGCGCCGCTTCCGCCAGGCGCTGCACGACGATCGGCGGAACGTCGGACCGGTACGCCCCGTAGAACTCGGCAGTCGACGCGAACACGCTCACCCGGCCACGCTAACGCGCGCTCAACCGCGACTCCATGATGGGGCAGACAGCCGACCGCTCGGGGGTGGTCCGTCGGACGCCGTCGAGCAGGAGGAGCTGGTCAGATGACAGACCGGGACGCGAGAATCGCCGTTCGATGGCCCGTGGCACGACGTCGGCGCGGTAGCCGATCAGCTACCGGCCGGGCGGGCGTCGTGCCACAATCCGTCAAGAGCGATTTCGAGCCACCAGGAGACGTCGTGCGAACCACCTCTGTCACCACCTGGGTGCTCGTCGGCGTCCTGGGCGCGGGAGGACTCATCGCGCTCGTTGCCTACGGATCTGACCGGCAGTGGTGGCTGGCTCTGAGTGTCGCCGCACCCGCGACCCTGCTGATTCTTCTGCTCCTCCGCGCAGACCGGCGCAGATGGCAACGAACTGCCACGGACCGCTCGGGATGATCCGGAGCTGCGCGGCCGAGACCCGAAGGTGGATCCGCTGGTGAGACCTCCCCACCTGGCGTCGGTTCGACTGCGACAGGCGGAAGGGATGGGTACCCGAACGTTGCCGTACCGCGTCATCGAGCGCACAGTGAGCCGATGAGCGATCGTGAACGTACACCTGATCGGGTAGCGGCCGTCATGGGCGGTGCAGCCGCGCTTGTTGCCATCGTCGTCGTGATCGTATGGTCCCTCGCAACGCAGACGCCTGCCGTCGTTACCTGACTGGAGTGGCCGGCAGCCAAGGCCCACCCCGCGAACGATCGGTCACCGGGCCGGATCACGCGCCCCGCCGCTACGGTGGCGATATGGTCGATCCCGCGATGCAGCTCCTCGGCCGCCGGCACGTCCTCGAGCGCTTCCGATGGATCGACGGCGACGCTGACACCTGGACGATGCTGCGCGACCCGGCCGCGCTGCGTGCCGTCGTGAATGCACTGGCCGACCTTCTGGCCGACCAGGAGCTCGACGTGATCGTCGGCATCGAGGCGAGAGGGTTCGTGCTCGGACCGTCCGTCGCCATCGCCCTCGGCATCGGGTTCTCTCCCATCCGCAAGAACGGTGCGAAGTTTCCTGGCGACGTGATCGGGCACCAGAGCACGCCGGACTACCGCGGACGCACCCAGGTCTTCGAAGCACGACGAGACCACTACTCGTCCGGCCAGAGGGTTGGCCTGATCGATGACTGGATAGAGACCGGGAGCCAGGCCGTGGCGGCGCAGCGCCTGATCGCGACCGCTGGAGCCGAGCTGGCCGCCGTTGCGGTGATCATCGACGAGGCGACCGAGGACGTGCGGCACGTTCTTCCTCCCATTCGATCGATCGTGACCGCGGCCGAACTCCCCTGACGAGCCGATCCGAACGACGGTCCTGACGCGTCTCGACAGGGGATTGTCCGATACGAATTCAGGATCGAGGGTGAGGGTCGTGGGTGTGATGCGACTCGGCGGCGAACGCTCGCTCGTAGATGTCGTACACAGCCGCGGCCTTCGCGTCGTTGTAGCGCTCGCCTTCCTCGGCGTGCGCGGCCTGCGTCTTCGCGTCGGCATAGGCCTGTCGGTCCTCGGGGTGGGCCTGCAACCACTCAACGAACAGACGATGCCGTTGCGGTTCCACCGCGTCCGGTTTCCACACGTGCAGGTTGGTGTTGGGATCACCGAGGGTGAGCTGCCGGTGCGGATCACCCGCGATGACGTCGCGGAAGATCAGACAGAACCCGACCGCTTCAAGCTTCGGCAACCACGTGTGCTCATCGAGGACGTCGGGCACGAGCAGGTCGGCGTCGATGACGGGCTTGGCGACCATGCCGGGTACGGCCGTCGAGCCGACGTGCCGGACGGTGTGATCAGTGCCGAGCGCATCCGTGACGAGATTCCGCACGTGCACGAATGACTCACTCCATCGCGGGTCGTAGGTCTGTGGGGTTCCGGGATCGGTCTGTCGGAATGCGACGCGTTGAGATTGACGGGCGGTGTTGCTGTCGGCGGCGAACGGACGCCAGAGGGGGTGAGTGGCCACAGTCTCATCATGGACACGCAGCCGTGTCTCAGTAGCCGATGGGCTATCGAGACGCTGTGACGGAGGTCCTGGATAGGGTCCCGAAGCATGGAAGCAACGACGCTCGAACCCCGCACCCTGGTCCCCGGCGACACCGTGGCGATCGTTTCGCCGGCGTCCTGGCCGGAGGACCCCGTCCCAGGCTGGATCGCCCAGCAGGTCGAGTCGTGGGAGCTTCGAGCAGTCATCGCCCCGCACGCTCTCGACCACCGCGGCTACCTCGCCGGCACCGACGCTGACCGGATCGCCGACCTCAACAACGTCATCCGCGACCCGGCCGTCCGAGCTGTCATCGCCTCAACTGGAGGATGCGGCAGTTTCCGGATCGTCCCGGACGTCGACGTCGACGCGCTCCGTACCAACCCCAAGCTACTGATCGGGTACAGCGACATCACCGCTCTGCACTGCGTGTGGGACGCTGCCGGTGTTCCGAGCCTGCACGGGGCGATCGCCGGCGCTCACGCTGACCACGTCCGACGGCTGCTCATGGAAGGCGCCCAGACCGTCGTCGACGCCGACGCTCACGCCCTCTCGGCGGAGCTCACCACAGCGGGGCGTGTCGAGGGCGCACTCTTCGGCGGCAACCTCGAGATGTTGGCGCGGTCGGTCGGGGTCGTGAAGCTCGACCTCGTGGACAAGATCTTCGTCCTCGAAATCAACCGTGCCGCGGGGCTGGGAATGGTGGATCGAGCGCTGACGCAGCTGCGGTACTCCGGAGCACTCGACGGCGTAGCCGGCGTCGCGCTCGGCAGCATCGACCAGTTCGCCGGCTACGAGGACCGCGGCTGGACGATCCTCAACACCCTCCGAGACCACCTCGACGCGCTCGGCGTCCCCGTCCTTGGCGGCCTACCGCTCGGGCACATCGAGGACCTCGTGACCGTGCCCCTCGGCACGCACGCCGTCCTCGACGTCGACCATGCTCGCTTGACGGTGTCCGCGCCGTCCACAAACTGATCGGCTATCGAGACGGGCGTTTGGTGACCGCGGAGTCTCGCGGCGTCACCGCTGCCACTCTTCGTGGGACGTGGCGAGTTTCGACGGTCAGCAGCGTTGGCCTTCGGGTGAAATCCGATGGGTGTGCGGTCGGGGAGATGCGTCGAGCACCATCTTGAGGTTCGTGCGGGGATCTGTCGGTCGAGGACGGCAGTTCCACGCGCGCGCCGCGCGGTGACCCGTGCCCGACGGACAAGCCGGCGACGGGTCCGGACCGGACGCGGGTCCCCGCCCGGCATGTCGACGACCGGGTTCGAGAACGCCGGCGCGGGGTGCCGGCGCCGAGGGGCTTCGCGCCGACGAGGACGAGCAGGGCCACACGGTGCGGGCATTGGGTCATGCGGTGACCGTAGCCGACAGGGTCCCTACTGCAGCACGTTCGTCTCGGGGAGACGGTCCCTGAGCTCGTCGATCCGGCTCGGGAGTGCAGCGATCTCAAAGTGCCCCTGGTCAGAGTCGAACGACACGATGTGCACCTGCGGGTTGATGGTCCAGATCTGCCGCAGCGGCGGGCGCCGCCCGGTGTCGTCACCGAGGTGCACCCCGGAGAACGTGGTCTTCTTGCCGCTCGGGATCCGTATCTGCCACCAGTACCGCTCGAACGTCACACCGCCCGGATCGACCTCGAACCGGCCGTGTCGCCACTTACCGTCCGGTTCGCGGACAGCCGCCTCGATGCGGTCGCCGACGACCTTCCGACCGATGGCGAGACCGAGGAAGATGCCACCACCCGCGAACAGCAGGAACACCAGCCCGCCGATCAGGTACGCCCACACGGACTGAGGGTGGTCACCGTCGAAGAGTCGCGGGAGGAGGAACGCGACGAGGAGCCCGACGATGGCACCTACGAGCGGTGTGATGATACGGAACGCATGCTCTCGGAAGGGCTGACGGCGACGCGGCATGGGTGATCTCCTCGGGTTGAATCCGAGCAAACCACGCTTTCCCGTATCCGTCCGATCAACACTGCTACGAGCGGACGCCTCGCTGCGTGCCCTGGGGATACCCATGGGGAGGAGCCTTCTACGGCGGCGTCCGACCCTTCTATGCCTCAGGTCGAGAATCTGTGTCGCGGATTAGCACTGAGAGCGAGCTCTACGCTGCCCTGCGATGTTCAGGGCGCTAGGAGGTCAAACATCCCCATGACTGCTGTGATGAGGCCGACGCCGCCAAGGGCCGCTCCTAGCATCCGCACCCACCCGGTTCCCCATCGCGCGAGCGGACTCCAAGTCAGGCCGGCTCGCTCGGCAGAGCGAACCCACCCGGCGACGAGTCGCGGAAAGCACACGACGAAAGCTCCCCAGAGCAGGACGAGCGTGCCCGAGATCAGCGGAACCATGGCACTCAAGCTACTGCTGGTCACTTCGCTGAGCAGGGTGGGTCCAGCCGGTGGTCAGGGCAGCGGTGAGGTGTCGGTAGATCTGCCGGGCGATGTAGCGCTTGAGCATGCGCTTGACCTCTCTCGTGGTCTTCCCTTCGGCGAGACGACGCTGCTTGTAGGCGCGGGTGTCGGGGTCGTAGGAGAGCCCGACGCGGGCGACGGTCTCGAGCGCTGAGTTCAGCCGTCGGTCGCCGTGCCCGTTCAGCCGGTGCCTGCTGGTGTTGCCGCTGGAGGCGGCGATCGGGGCCGCGCCGGCCAGCGACGCGAACGCGGCTTCGCTGCGAACTCGGCCGACATGCGAGTACGCGGTGAGGAACACGGCGGCTGAGACGGGGCCGACGCCGGCGATGTTCAGCACCGACGGCGCGAGAGCGGACACGTGCAGTCGGAGCGCGTCATGGTTGGCTTGAAGCTTGCCGGTCAGGTCGATGACGTCGCGGGCGAGGCGAACCGCTCCACCACGAGCGATGAGCCTGTCGATGTCGTCGCTGGGGTGGTGCCGCCATGCTGCAATCGAGGCGATCTGCTTGTCCGTCAGCGGGCGCCAAGCGTCGCTACCGAGGTCGATGGTGCGCAGCAGCGCGGTGAGCGCGTTCCGGTTTGCGGTACGTTGACCGTCCATCGATCTCCGGGCCGCTAGCAGCACGGGCAGCGTCGACCGGATCTGGCCGGTCCTGGGCCAGGAAAGTATCGCCGTGTCGGTGCGCAGCACGGTACGAGCCGCGGCCTCCGCATCGATCGGGTTGGACTTCCCGCGAGCCCCACGGTCGGCTTGTCCTGTTCCTGTTTGGTAACCGACGAGGAGGACGCCACCGGGCCGCAGCACGCGTCGAAACTCCGCGAAGATCATGCCGAGTTCGTGTGGCGGGGTGTGAATTATCGAGTACCAGGCGAGGATGCCGTCGAAGGAGTCATCGGCGTAGGGAAGAGCCGCGAGGTCCGCCTGAAACAGGTCTGCATCGGTGTTGCGCTCCTTGGCCGCGGATAGCATGTTGTCTGACAAATCAGCTCCCGAAAGGGTCGCCGATGCAACCTTCTCGCGCAGGTAGGTGAGCATGCGGCCATTTCCGCACCCGGCGTCCAACACGGCCGGCGCGACGGGAAGTTGCGCGATGAAGTGGTCGATCATCGCCATGTCGATGCCCGCCTCGAAGCTGGTGTCACGGAGGTTCTGGGCGTAGGCCGAGGCGGCCGCGTCGTATCCGGCGCGCGTCTGTGCGACGAGCTGTTCATCCATACGCTCAGGGTAGAGACCGAGCGGGCCCAGCCGATACAGCGTTGGGCCAGGCCCGGGCCTGGCGCTTTTGTCTCGTAGAGCCAAGGAGCGTCCGGCTGCCGATTCTTGGGTTCAGCCGGTCCTACGCCGAGCCCATGCGGACGGCTGGGAGCCATGGGCGACGATGTACACGACCGGCCACGGTGAGTACTGGGCCTCCGTAACGGCCTATCTCCGGGCCAACCGCGGCGCTTGGGTGGCGGCGCTCCGGTCGCAGTAGCCCATCGTTCTTCAAGACAACATCCCGGCCGACCCGCGCAGCGTAGCTTTGCAGCCATGACCACTCGGCGCGTCCTCCTTGTTACGCTCGGTGGCGTGCTGATCGTTGTGGGCTTCGTGCTGATGGCGACTTCAGACGGCAGACTTGACCGACTGATGGCGGTCCTCGTCCTCTTCGGCGGGGTGGCTCTCGTTCTGTTCCCGACAGCGCGTCCGAGCCGTGAGGCACTGTTGCGCTACTGGCGTGATTACGAGAACAAGTAGACACACTCGGCCGGTCCCGATGATCGATCGGCTACCGGACGCTCTCAGATGGCAGTCGAACCGTTATTCTCCAACCATGGCTGAGAGGGAACCGACGCCTGCCGGAAGCGCCCGTCGTTGGTATGCAGTGGCGCTTGTCGGGCTCGTGGTGGCGATCGTGTCGGGCCTGCTTGTCGGTTTCATCGGTCTGCCTGCGCTCGTCGGCTCGTTCTTCGCCGTTCTGGGTCTCCTCGTCCTCATCGGCGCCGCTGGCATCGGGGTGACGAAGTCCCGGCAGCGCTGACAGCGGTTCTAGAGGAGCTTGCCGGCGACGAGCTCGGTGAGGAATCGGCTACCGTCACCCGTTCGTCGAACGGCGGCCAAGCTCTTCGAGGTCGTCGTCGAGTCGAGCGAGGACTGACGCGGGTGCGTTCGAAGGCCAGCGGTCACGAAGCCACTGCGCCGCCTGTACGAGCTCGATTCGGCGGTCATCTTGCTGCATCAGGTGAGCGTGTACTTGCTCGGCCGCGAGTTCGAATGCGGCAGGGTCGGGAGGGACGTCTGCAGCGATCGAGAGTTCGATCGAGCGGCCTCCGAGTCCCAGGATCGGGTGGAGCGCCGGGGGTGCAGCAGAGCTGTGAGCTGCACGCTGACGCGCCCGACGGTCTTGGTACCGCCGGAAGATCTGCGCCGCGAGCCAGGACATGGAACCACTGTGCCCCGTCTCTCCCGCGTCTGGTAGCCGATCGGCGGTTTCAAGGGGTCGTTGCAACGGGTGGTCTTCAGGGGTCCGAGCGTAGCTGCTGGACCGCTTCTGCTGGGGTGCGCCGGCCAAGCTCGGTGTCCTGATCGCACGTCAACGACCGACGCAGATGCTCGCGCAGGGTCCTGATGGTGGGGATCATCAAGTCGCGGACCGCGTCGGCGCTGTGCCCATCAGGCAGCTGCAGCAGCACCACGGAGCGGGTGGTGCGTTCGACGAGGGTGACGATCGCACTCCTGGCATTGATTCCGACGACCAGGTCCCCGACCCAGTGAGGCGGACACCCGTCGTCGCAGGGCTCGTCGGGCACAGCCCGACCGGCCACGCCGTTCGACGCCATCACCTGCTCGGAATACCGGGCTTCTCGGAAGTGCTCCTCCGGATTCGTCGGTTCCACCGGGCTGAGAGGTGAGGCCGCGCGCCGACGGCACGGCCTCACCGATGGGTCGGTGCTAGTCGACGGTGACCTCTGCGTCGAACCGGTTGAACATCTCCAGGAGTCCACGCGGAGAACCGGGCGTGAAGAGCATTTCGAGGCTGTCTGCCGAGTCTTGTGCTGCTCCCTCGGAGCGGGGGAACAGGTCAGTTTCGTACTCGGCGAGAGCGGCCTCGACGTCACCAGTGTGCTTGGCGATCGCGAGTGCGAGGAGGGAACCGTCGTAGATGGCGAGGTTCGCGCCTTCCCCTGCGAAGGGGCTCATAACGTGCGCTGCGTCGCCGAGGAGCGTGACACCGGGAACCCGGTCCCAAGTGAGCCCGACGGGGAGGGCGTTGATGCGGCGCGGGGTGAGCGGGGTGTCCGCGTTCGCGATGAATCCGCGGAGCGAGTCGTCCCATCCGTGCAGCCGGTCGACGATCACCCGCTTCGCGGTGGGAGTGTCCGTGAAGTCGATCGTGTCGACCCAGTCTTCGGGGACGCGGAATCCGAGGTAGACGTGGAGGGTGCCGTCGGTCTCTCGGTGGCCGAGGATGCCGGTGTCGTCCCGGAACGCGAACAGCATGCCCGCACCCATTGCCGCAGCCTCGGCGGGGTGCTGCTCGGCACCGTCGAACAAGTCTGCCTCGACGAAGGAGATGCCGGTGTAGGCGGGCACGGCGTCCGTGAGGAGCGGGCGGACCTTGGACCAGGCGCCATCGGCACCGATGAGGAGGTCGGTGGTGATGGTCTCCCCGTCGGCGAACTCGACCTCGTGGCGTCCGGGGGCACCTTCGACGTCACGGATGGCAACGGCCTTGTGGGCCCAGTGGATGGTGCCGTCGGGGAGCGAGTCGATGAGCATGTCACGGAGCTGCCCGCGGTCGACCTCGGGGCGTTCCATCTGGCCTTGGTCATGTTCCTCGCGGAGCACCGTGGCCGTGTGGTCGAGAATCCGCATCGATTCGCCGCCACGGTGGATGATCGCTTCGAACTCGTTCCAGAGGTTGGCTACGTGGATGGCCTTCTGGCCGTTGTGGTCGTGGATGTCGAGCATGCCGCCCTGAACGCGTGCGTGGCGATCGGCTTCGAGGTCGAACACGGCTGACTCGATGCCGTTGACGTGCAGGACGCGGGCGGTCATCAGGCCGCCGAGCCCGCCGCCGAGGATCACGATCGGATGGTGCTTGGTCATGAGGCTCCTCCTTGTTGGTTGATGGTGGTGTCAGTGTTGGTCGCTGGCGACCGGGGTGGGGGTGGCGGCGATGCCGGCGATGAGCGCCTGGATCGCCCATGTGACGCGCTGCGAGGGCTCTCCCGAGAGAACGACGTCGACGTGGTTTGCGATGTGCGGAGTCGCCGCGGGATCAGCGGTTCGCAGTGCGGTGGCGAGGATGCTCATCTTCGTTTCGTCGTCCGCGGGAGCGTCGATGTCGCCTGGGAAGGGGGTGCTGTGTTCGGCAGCGTTTGCGGTGACGTACTGCAAGAGCAGGTCCACGCCCCATGCGGCACGGTCGACGGCCACGCCACCCTCGAGCAGCAACCCGAGAACGCGGTCGTAGAGGCGGATCGCATTCGGGCCCGTGGGCCGGATCAGGAGTGCTGAACGAGCGAGGCCTGGGTATGTGAAGAGGACGTCTGCGTAGCTGCGGAGCAGCGCCTCGAGTTGCTCGTTCCATGCGCCTGACTGCTCCCACCGCAGCGCGAGGAGTTCGTCCAGTACGGCGGAGTGCAGCTCGGCTGTGTTCGCGATGTAGACGTAGAGCGATGCCGGCCCGGTGTCGAGCGCTTGCGCGACGCGGCGCATGGTCGCCTTCTCCAGGCCGTCCGTTCGCATGATCTCGATCGTCTCCGCGATGATCCACTCGCGGGACAGGGCTGGTTTCGCCGGACGTTCTCTCCGGCTTCGCGTTCCTTGTGCCATATCAATACTGTAACGAACGTGTTCGTCACAAACACGTTCGCTGCATGACCTCTCATGCAGGGCCTCGCCTGACGCGAGATCTCACCCACGGTTTGACCGATTGCCGAAGACGCCGGCATCCGCTGCCATGATGTCGGCATGGCATCGAATGGGGTCGGGGTCGGGGAACAGGAGGCCGTGACGCCGTGGCGTCCGACCGGACCGGCGAACTCGAACTCGTGGGTGAGTCCGAGGGGCACGCGTGGCCGCCGCGGCTCGGAGACCAGCCGATCTTCCCCCCGGTCCCCAAGGAGGACTATGCCGTCCGGATCGCCTGGGACAAGAACGTGGAGACGTCCGGGATCGGACACGTCACTCGATGCGAGGTGCGCAAGGACTTCCTCGACGAATTCGACGTCCACCAGGTCGGCGGGAACACGATCCTTGAACACTGATCCCGGCGGGCCGGCGTGCTGAGTTCTCCACTGCAATCGTCGGGCAGATCGCAGTGTACGCAGAGCCTCCGGCGTGCCGCCGACGGCAGTCCTGTGGGGTTCGCTCCGACCGAGGTCGGAGATTCTCGGTGATCCGTCGGAGCCTCGCCACGCTGACGATCTGGTCGGACACGCACACCGTCGACGAGATCACGACCCGGTTGGGCGTGCGGCCGACGGACAGCGACGACATCGGCGATCCGACGCGCGCAAGGATCATGGACGATGCTGCGCGCCGTCCTCGGTACGAGCAGACGAAGTGGAGTGTCGACGCGGATCAGACCCGCGTCGATCCTGACGACGAGTCGGGTTTCGGCTCGGTCCGCGTGCTGCTGGACACCGTGCGGACTGCGATGCCGGCCATCGCCGAACTGGCCGCCTCCGGAGATGAGGTGATCCTCACGTGGTCCGGGTTCTCCGACTCAGGGTTCGGCGGGTTCGTGCTGCCAGCGGATCTGATGCGGGATCTCGGGGCAATTGAGGCTGAACTCGTCGGGACCGCCCATTTCGAGGTGCTCGACGAGGACGACGACGAGGACGACGACGAGGAGGACAAGGACGACGGCGATGAGGAGGACAAGGAGGACGAGGACGCCCGCCCGGAGGTCATCCGTTGGCCGATGTCGGATCTCCGAGCGTCGCTGATCAACATCCTGCAAGATCCGTTCCGCACGACCGCAGCAGCAGCAGCGTTCGCCGCCGCGATCCCCGACCTGGATCGAGCCTTCGCGATCGCCCGCCGGAGCCTCGTGGACGCTGACGTGAGTGACGCGGATCGGGTGGTGATCCGGAGAGCCGCGGACGGACTACTCGCCGCGATCCCGAGTGCGACGAACCCCGCGCGCTTGTTCCTCACACGGATGCTCTTGATCGCGGAGACCGTCCTCGAGAGTGACGGCCGATGAGGCTCGTTCCCACGATCCAGCGCGATGAGGTTTTACGACGTGGAGCTCATCGGCAGAACACCGGACGTCGGACTTGGAGGCAGCAGCGGCAGCACCCGCGGTGTCCGCTCGACCGAGGGGGACCGCCATGTCGGACTCCCCCTTTCGGTCTGGGCCGTGACCGCGTCAACCGGAGGATGCGGCAGCCTCCGGATCGTCCCAGACGCCGACGCCGACGCCGACGCCGATCACGTCCGGCCGATCGTGCTGGAGGTCGTTCGCGAGCAGCGTCAGAGCTGGTTGTAGATGTCGTCTCATGCGGGGCCTCGCTTGACGCAAGATCTCACCCACGGACCATGGATCACGGATCACGGAAGGGCTCAGCCACGTCTCGGCGAACAATCGTCGACACCAATCGAACGTCCCGTGAGTCTCGAGTCTGATCAGGAGGCAAGACCGCTCGGTAACTTACGGTCGGCTCACCGTCAGATCGCTTGGGCCGTGTCGTCGTAGTGTTCGAGATTCAGGTTCGAGGCGGGCTTGTCGATGATGCGCATCAGTGGTTTCGCCACCGTGAGGAGTCCGAACATCGCGTTCCGGAGTCCGATGCCGGCTCGGGTCGTCGGGGCGAGCAGCTTGCCGGCGTTGACCTTCCGTGAGACGGAGGCGTACTCCCGGAACTTGTCCTCGAACGTCACGAACGCATCCGGATCCCCGCCGCTTCGCCGGAGTTCACCGGCCAGGACGTACGCGCCGACGAGCGCGAGACCGGTGCCGAACCCACCGAGTGCGTTGCCCCAGGCGGAGTCCCCGAGGAGGACGACGCGTCCGCGGGACCAGTGGTCTGCAGTGACGCGGCTGATGGAGTCCATGTAGAAGGAGCGCGCGTCCTTGAACCCGGCGACGAGCTCGGGGATCCGCCACCGTCCGTCCCGGAGCGCGTGGGTGGCCTGCTGTTGCTGCAGCTGCACGTCGTCACGGGACGGCGGCAGGAGGGGGGAGGCGAAGACGAGGAAGGTGGGCGCTTTCGAGCCGCCCAGCATCGCGGTGATGCCGGGCTGGCTGTACACCGCGTCCTCGGTGCCGGTGTCCATGTCGGCAAGGACGTAGTAGTGACCGAGGTGCCGCACGAATTTGCTCTCGGGGCCGAAGGCGAGCCCGCGGACGTTGGAGTGCTTGCCGTCGGCGCCGACGACGACGTCGAATCGTCGCGGTGCGCCGTGTGCGAAGGTCACGTCCACCCCCGAGCCGTCATCGACGAGCTTCGTGATGTTGTCACCGAAGACGTACTCGACATCGTCGCGGGTGATGTCGTACAGGATCGTCGCGAGGTCGCCGCGCGGGATGTTCACCTCGCCCGACCCGAACGCGCCGGGCGCGGTGCCGATCCGCCGTCCTGCGGCGTTGACGATGGGGGTGTCCTCGTCGCGGACGTCGCGCGCGCGGACCTGGTCGAGGATGCCCATCTCTTCCAGGACCCGCATGTGGATCGGACCCTTGAAGTCCACCGCCTGTCCGCCGGGTCGGATGGTGAGTGCCTGCTCGACCAGGGTCACGTCGAACCCGTAGCGGTGCAACCAGTACGCCAGCGCCGGCCCCGCAACACTGGCACCTGAGATCAGGACCGTTGTCATGGTCACTCCTTCTTCCGTTCCGGCCACCATTCCCGGGTCCGCTCACGCGGCGCTCACGCGGCGCTTACGCGGAGATGACTGCCGTTCGGAAGCTGGCAGGGTGATGGTGCCGCACTTGATGACCGGCCCGAAGGTGGGAGATGCGATGGGCAGTCACGGAGGGTGGCGCCGGAGGCGCGGGTCTGTGAGTACCGGGGGTGTGTACGGCATCTGGAATGACCCGATGTCGGCGCCGGGTGCACGTGCCGAGCGTGATGTGTGTCGAGGGGGTCGAGGATCGCCGCCATCTGCCCAGGTGGAGCGGTTGACTGATCGACGGCGATGACACCGTGGAGACCTCGGAGACAGGGCCTCTCGTCGAGCCGATCGATCAGCACCCACGTGCCGGCAGTGAGGTCCGAGTCGGGTCGATCGTCCATTGCGCTCCTCAGTTCGGTCCGATGTCTCCGCCAGCCTGCAGCGTGACAGGGCCGTCCGCTGCCGCTCGAGTCATGATGACTGCTCCGGCCGCGGCGGGATCGCGTGCGTCAAGAACTCATCCAGATCCTCGCGGATCCCGGCAACCTGCTCGACTGCGTCCGCCCGGTCGAGCTGAACCGGTTCGTCCGTCTCGTCGTCGTACGCGACGGCCAGCTCATCGCCGCGTGAGAGCGCTGCACGGAGCATTGCAGCCGTGGCGAGATCCAACCCCAGCACGATCGACCGACGCGGATCGAACTCGGATGACCAGGAGCCGATGTGCATCAGCCGCAGGAGCCTCTGGAGCAGCTGCGCTTTCCGTCGCGTGAGGCCACCCGTCAGCACGACCCATTCGTTGCGGCCCCATTCCGCGTCCGCGCCCGCGGCGAACTCCCGCTCGATACGGCCCGTGTCGACCGGCGGAATCGGATCACCTTCGAGCCATGCCAGGAGGGCAGCGATCATCTGTTCCACGAGTTCCGGCGAGACAACCGGGACGTCGCCAGCGATCCGTGCGTTCTGCTCCAGTATCTCGATCACGCCGTGGACATGGGCGCGCGGAAGCGTCATCTCAGCGGGATCGTCGACCGTGGCGGTGAACCATGGGTCTTCTGCAATCGTGGCGATGAGCGCGTCCCGGCCATGCGCTGCGGACCGACGCCATCGAGGCCAGCCTCGACGGGGGTGTCCGCGCGGATGGTGGCGGTCGTTCGTTCTGATCACCGGGATCGTGAGGGCTTGCCACTCCATCCCCACGAGGCGTAGTCGGACGCTCTCGCGGCCGAGGTCCTGGATCTCCACCACACCATCCTCGCGCACACCAGGTCGCCCATCGCCGACCAGGAGACGGATCTTGCGGGCGCAAGCCGGCCAGATGCGTCCCGTAGCCGGCCGCTCGCATGAGACAGCTCGTGCCGCTCGCGCCGACGGTCCTGACGATCGCCACGTGGTGTTGGCGGTGTCGGGCGTTCAGTCCTTCCAGCGGAACACGATCTGACCGTCGTGGGCGACGCCGTTCGCGATCAGCCCGACGACGCTCGTGGCGAGCACCACGGTGATGACGGCGTACGCGACCGCGCGCCGCCACCGACGGGCCCGGACCCATCGGGCGCTGCGGAACGCGGGTGACAGTGTCATCACGCAGAGCGCGGTGACGGAACCCCATCGGGCGAAGCCGGTCGCATCGCCGTCGAGTGCCGAGGCCGCCCATGTGGCGAGGACCGTGAGGGCGAAGAGGAGCACTCCGATGATCCCGACGACGTCGGAGGCGTCCTCGAGCCGATCGGGTGCAGACGCAGTGAGGCGCTCCCGAGCGGTCTGCCGGAACCGCTCGCGGTACGCGTCGACGTCGGGTAGCAGTTCGGCCACGGCCACGGCTACGGGGAGGGGGCCCTCGGGCAGGGCGAGGAAGGACGTGAGATCCGCTTCGTGCACACCGGACGCGGCGACGAGCCGCGCCGCGCGGTCCCGTTCCCTCGCAGTGGTCCACCCCTCGACAGTGATGCCCCAGCGCCCCGCCTGGTCCGGTGCACCGATGGAGCGGTACCGCTCGGCCAGAGCGAGGCGGAGGCGATGATCGTCCGGCCGTATCCGGGCGCGGTCTCGGAGGAGCGCCAGTGCAGCGGCGCGGTCGCCCCGGTACCAGAGCGCGTCAGCCTTCGCGACCGGCGTTTCTTCCTCCATCCGGACAGCATGACGGACTGGAGGCGCGTGCCGGGTGGGTGCCGCGCCTCCAGTCCGGGGCACGGCCGGTGCCGTGAGGCGCGTCCGGGCCTCGCACGGGTCGACGGTCACCTGCGTCCTGCTCCGTCGAGCGCGCGCCGCTGCTCCGCGACCTGCTCATCCGCGAGGAGCAGAGGACAGCACTTGAGTCGGACGTTGGAACGCCGCACCGAGGTGGGCCTCCCACTGGCTCACTCCTGGCTCGCGCGCAGACGATCGATGACGACGCGATCGACCTGCGATCCGGCGTCCTGCAACGCCATCAGCGCCGCTCCACGGAGCGCGTCGAGCGCCGGAGGAACGATCTTGGTCGACGCGGTCGGCGGCGCCGCGAGTGCCGCGGCCAGGCTGCTGATGAACCCGGATGTCGTCGCGAGACCGCCCGTGGTCGAGACGGTGACGGGATCGCTGTGCACGAGCGGCGCGAGCAGCTCGACGCCGCGCGCGGTCTTCGCGGCCAGGTCGCGGAGCGCCCGATCTGCAAGGGGCGAGCGGTCCGCGGCGGCTGTGACGATGGGTGCGAGCGCGCCGAAACGGTGCCGGACCTCCTTGCGATCGAGCCCGGCGAGGCCGAGGAGGACGCGGCGGAGCCCAGGGACGTCCTCCGTGCCCCATGCCTGGAGGATCGCAGCGACCAGCTCATCGTCTTCCGGCCCGGCGGCTCCGGTCAGGATCAAATGCACTGTCTCGAACACGAGGTGCCTGGCCGCGCCGGCGTAGTGATCGAACTGGCCGCTCTCGAACTCGGCGCCGTCCTCGTCGATCGCGAGGATCATCGAGCCCGTCCCGGCGATGACGATGATGCCCGGGCCGCCGAGGAACGCGCCGCGATGTGCGACAACCGCGTCGTTGAGGATGCGCCGGTCGCACGTCATGCCCGGGACGAGGAAGAAGTCCGCGGCCCAGCTGTTGTCGCCATCGCCCTGGTTCGATCCGGCGCGGCTCACCATCGCCAGGCCGGCGACGAGCGCGACGGCATCGGCGGGGTCTCGGCCGGCATCCTCGAGCGCACGGGTCGTCGTCTCGGCGACGTTCTCCGCCGCGCCCTCCTGGTGGTACGGGCTTCCGCCTTCTCCCGTCGCCGAGCCGAGGAGGCGGCCGTCCAGGCCGAAGCACGCGACGCGGGAGAACGTGCCGCCGGCGTCGGCGGCGATCACGAACGCGGAGTCTTCGGCGTCGCCGGACATGGGAGGAGCCTAGGACCTGGCGCCGTCCCTCGGCGAGACCGGTTCGGGCAGGGCTTCTGATCCTGGTGACGCCTCCGACGTCTCGATGGACGGTGTCACGACGAACGTCACTGGCTTCGAGGAGCCCTGCCCGGGAGAAGTCGTCGTCGACGTGACGACGGCGAACTCGGCGGAGGGGCGAAGCCCTGGCATGGTGCTCTCGGGTGCAACGTGACATCTGGCTGCGATGGTCGATCGTCGATCGGGACGCTCAGGACGCTGGTGAGTCGGCCACGGCGCTGCGGAGTGCAGACATCCATTGATCGAAGGCGTCAAGGTGCGCGTCATGAGATGCGCCCGTGAGATCCATGCGTCGGACAGTGCGCCCACGACTCACGAATTCCGTCTTCTGCTCTTCCGAGAACATGCCACCATCCGCGTAGACCACCAGGGTCGGCACCTCGACGCTCTCCCACTCGGCCCACCGTGGCTCCCCGACAGCTTCGATGGTCGCCTGCATGACGTTCGCGTCGAAGCGAGGATGCAAACCGTCGGCCCGTTCTTCGAGGTCATCGATCCAGGCACGTTCGAGGAGCCCCTCACCGAGAGCGGCTGAGGCTTCTGCTCGATCGGTGAAAGGAACAACCCAGGACCGGAAGAAGTCGCCGAGGGTCCGGTGCTCATCGGCCGTCCCACCGCCCTGGTTCCCCTCGAGCATGACGAGCTGCCGAACGAGGTCCGGACGAGCCGCCGTGACGAGCATCGCCGTGTGCGCCCCCATCGACTGGCCGACGAGGATCACCGGACCCGATGCTTCCTTGCCGATGACGGCCACGACGTCGGACACGTACGCCTGACGAGAGGTGTCGGCCGGCCTGGTCGTGCTGTGCCCATGGCCTCGCTGATCGATCAGGATGACCCGGCGACCGGCCAGCCCGTTCGCAGTGTCGATGAACTCACGGCTGCTGCCTGCGAGCCCGTGCAGGACGACTACTGCTGGCTCGACGCCGTCGAAGACCCTGTAGGCGATCGTCACCCCGTCGTCGACCACCGTTCGCTTCATCGTCGAGACCATGAAGCGAGCTTACGGGCGCCGTTGTTCGCACATTCAGATGGAGAAGTGGGCCGCCACGGGAGAAGAGTGAGTGATGACGGCGCACCGGCGTGCGGAGGAGCATCCATCACCCGGCGCGCTCGTCACAGGGTGCGGGCGAAGGTCCGAACGGGCCGGTGCAACAGTGCGTGGTCGTGTTCCTCGCCGTCGGCTCGCCAACCCTCGCTCTCGTAGAGGTGCACTGCAGGCACGTTGTCAACGAGTGCGTGGAGCACGGCCCGTGAGTACTGCAGCGCAGCGAGCCGCTCCGTGACGGCTCGGAGCAGTGCCCGGCCCAGACCAACGGTCTGCTGACCGGGATCGACCGCGAGGAGCCCCACGACTGCCGCGCCTTCGGGGTCGGTCTGCATACCGCTCCCGGGACGAGTCGCGAGCACGAACCCGAGCACGTGGTCTCCGTCCGTTGCGAGCAACCAGCTGACGCTCCGATCGAACTTCGGTCGAGCTCGTTCAGCGACACCTTCGAGGGCCTTCCCGTCGCGGTCTGCACATGCTGCGACCCAGATCGACAGGCACCGATCGACATCGGCTGCGACCCCGTCGCGGATCCTTGGCGGTGCAACTGGGGCATGGTCCATCGACTCAGTATCGACGCCACCAGGAGGCGCCGCTGGCCGACCTGCCGGACTGAGGTCGAGCCTCCCGGCCGGTCAGCGATCCGGTGGCGTGACCGTCGAGGAACGGACGGGCCGTCTGCGCGGCCGTGAGCGCTCGGTACCGGCGAGCGATCCGTCACTGGTCGGCGCCGTCGATGAAGCGCAGCGCATCACGCACCGTCTCGTCCAACGGCCGGGTGCTGTCGATGATGAGTCGCTCATCGGTGCGGGGCTCGTACTCATCGGCCGTGCGCTGCACCTGCTTCCACGTCGGCAGCGTGAAGCCAGGAAGGTCGTTCGGCCGCTGCTCCACGCGTCGCCGGTGCTCGTTGCTGTCCGGGCACACCACCTCGATCACCCTGAGCGGCACCCCGGCCTCCTGAGCGGTCGCGACCCACCCTGCACGGGCCGGCTCGACGCTGCTGACCGCATCGGCGATGACCAGCTGGCCTCGGCGCAGATTCGGGATCGCGATCGCGTGCATGACCGAGTACGCAGCGATGCCGGACTGCTCGGGCGAGATGGCGTACTTCCACATCGCAGCCTCGATCGCATCGACCCTCAGCACCACCGCCGGCAGTCGCTCGGCGATCGCAGCGGACAACGTCGACTTCCCAGCGCCGGGGAGCCCGCACACCTGGACCAGCATCCTCAGTCCCTTCGTCGACCGTCCTGCCTGTCTACCGCACCGAGACGAACGCCACCATCGCCCGACCCGGCGGACGGGGCTGGAGGACCCGCGTGGAGAGTGGCGTCGTCCTGCCGATGAGGAGCGATGCGAGGAAGAAGGACTGCGCAGAGACCAGGGCCACGCGAACCCCGCGCCCGACTGCCGGAGCCGAGTGCCCCGACTTGCGGAACGACACCGGCTGATCGCGACTGCCGGTCAGGCACTCGACGCGGCGAGGGACCCGGGAGCCAGAGCGAGTGACGGAACCAGAGCGAGTGACGGGAATCGAACCCGCGCTACCAGCTTGGGAAGCTGGAGTTCTACCATTGAACTACACTCGCGAAGCCCTGCGGCTGCAACCACCATACCGGATGCAGGACCCGCCGCCCGCCCACAGCCGCCCACGCCTTCCGGTCCGCTGGGAGGCCGGTCGCCTCCCGGGCACCTCGTCGGACGCGTGTGTAGCGTCCAGGTGGATCGAGCATCACCGTCACCACCGCGACGATCCCTGGAGGCGCAGAGGTATGGTCAGGCATCCGCTCATCGACGACGTCGTCGGCACCGCGCTGGTCGTGGAGTCCGCGTCGCCGGTCGTGTGGCTGACCGACGCCTTCGCGACGCTGCTGACGCGCGCCTCCGACGCCCACCGCACGGTCCTGCTCCGCACCGGAGCGGAGGCGGCGCTCACCCCCGCCATGCGGCATGCCCTGGGCGCGCACGGCGCAGCCTGGGCGGTGACCGATCCCGACGGCATGCTCCGCGATGGTCGCACCGGCGTGGCGGCGGCCTCGATCGAGGACTTCGTCGCCCGCGGGCCCGAACTGCAGGGCACTCCGGCCCCGGCGCACCGGGTGGCCGCGGACACGGTGCCGCAGATCAGCATCGACCTCACGGTCCGGCATCATCCCCACCGGAACGTCGACATCGGTGGTGCGATCGAAGCGCTCTGCGCTGCGGCCGGGTGCGCCCCGAGTCGTTGGGGCACCGGCGAGCCGCTCGGCGTCCCGTGGGACCGCTGGGTCGTGACGCAGTACGCCAAGCACGAGGCCCCGGCGGTGAGCACGTCGTTCGCGGTCGGAGATGGGATGTCGGCGACGATGACCGCACACATGACCGGGGGCATGGTGATCGAGACGGTGTCCGCGATCCTGACCGCTCCCGAGGGCGGTGTCGAGGGTGTGCTGGACGCGGTGCGCGATGTCGCGGACGACGTGGTCCCGGTGTTCGGTGTCGTGATGGAACGTCGCGGGGACGCCGACCACCTCGTGCGTGCGGTGTCGTACGGGGAGCCGAACCCCGGCGCCGTCGTGGTGGGTCCCGAAGCGACCGAGTTCCTCGACCGGGCGGGCATCTGGCCACCGCCACGGACCCGCACCGAGGTGTTCGGCGAGCACGGGCACGAGGGCCTGCTCGTCCGCTTCGACGACGGCTGGGACGCGCTCGAGTCGTTCCTCGACCGGATCGACGAAGACCGGTTCATGACGCTCGTCGGCGGCGCCCCGCTCGACGACGCGGTGGCCGACGGTGTGCTCGACGACCACACCCTCGGGTCCGCGGGGGGCCACGGTGCCGCGTGAGGTCACGCTCCTCTGCCGCGGGCCGGTCGACGTCCGCGAGGTCGCCGAGGCGATCGTCCTCCACGAGGACAGCTGGGGGGTCCGTGCGCTCGACGACGGCTCGATCATGCAGGTCTGCCGGGACGCCGACCGCCCGGTCGTGACGGTGCTGGGGGTGCACCGGGTCGAATCCTCGGACGAGGTCGAGCGCATCCTGCCGGACGCGCCGGTGGTGCAGACTCCGTTCTGGTGGGCGGACGTCGTGACCCCGTTCGGCCCGGACGGCGAGGAGGGCATCGACGCCACGATGTCGGCTGCGCCGGCGCTCGGTGCGGTCTGCATCGTCCACGGGGACTGACCGCTACTCCGCGCGTCGCCCGTTCATCGCGGCGAGCCGCTCGTTGTAGGCGGTGAGCTCGGCGTCGCCGTCGCGGTCGGCCTGTCGGTCGAGACGCTTGGCGTCCCGGGTGTCCGAGTTCACCCAGTTCCGGACGACGAGGAGCGCCACGAGCACCATCGGCAGCTCGGACGCGCCCCATGCGATGCCACCGCCGACGTGCTGGTCGGCGAGGAGCCCGGCGTCGTTCGTCTGCCCGAGCGCGTGGAACCAGTCGGCCGCGAACACCGACTCGCTCGTCATCACCGCGACCCCGAAGAACGCGTGGAACGCCAGCGTCGCCAGGAGCGCGATGATGAGGATCGGGTAGGCCGGACGCCGGGGCCCCGGGTCCACGCCGACGAACACCCAGAAGAACAGGTACCCGCTCAGGACGAAGTGCACGACCATGACGACGTGCCACTCGTGCGACTGCAGGGCGTACTGGAACGCGGGCGTGAAGTAGAACACGACGAGCGACCCGGCGAACAGGGTCCCGGCGACGGCCGGCTTGCCCATGAACTGCATGTACCGGGAATGCACGAAGAGCATGAGCCACTCCCGAGCGCCGCGGCTGCCGTCGTTGCGCACGGGCAGGGTGCGGAGTGCGAGGAGCACCGGGCCGCCGAGGACCAGGGGGAGCGGCACGAACATCATCAGGCCCATGTGCTGGATCATGTGGCTGGAGAAGTGGATCATGCCGTAGACGGCCGGGCCACCGCTCGTGAACCAGATGAACAGTGCGCACCCGAGCAGCCAGCAGATCGTCCGGTGGATCGGCCACACGTCGCCGCGCTTCCGGAGCTTGTGGACCGCGAACAGGTACCAGCCGCCCATCGTGACGGCGATCGCGAGCCACGCCCAATCGATCTGCCACGTCGTCAGGAACGAGTGCACGGTCTGCGTCGGCGGGTAGGTGAACCCGATGAGGCCGTCACGGGTGTCCGCCCCGGTCTCCGGCGTCTGCGGCACGGGCGGCTGTGACCGGGAGAGGCCGACCGAGACGCCCATCGCGATCGCCATGAACACGATCTCGGCGAGGGCGAACCGCACGAAGAGCCTGCGGTCGAGCGGGTTGCGGAGGAGCCCGGGGACGAGCTTCCGGCGCTGCACGATCCCCGCGGTCCCGAGCAGCACCAGGATGACGGCCTTCGTGGTGATGAGCCAGCCGTAGGTCGTCGTGACCAGGTCGAGCGGCCCGGTGATCCGGAGCGAGGCGTTGATGATCCCGGAGAACGCGACGGCCACGAACGCCCAGCCGGCGAGTGTCGAGTACCGGGCGACGACGCGTCCGGTCGCGCCCTTCGTATGCGCACGGAGCAGGACGACGGCGACGAGGCCGCCGACCCAGACGCACACCCCGATCAGGTGGAACGCGAGCGAGTTCACCGCGTTCGCGTGCTCGAGCGACCCCGCGGCGTGCCCGGACAGCGCGAGGGGGAGCAGGGCGAACAGCGCGGACACCGTGGCGACCGCGATCGTCGTGACGCGGGTGGCGAACGCGGCGAGGACCGTCGCGACGAGCACCGCCGCCGCGGAGACCACGAGCGACTGACCGATCTCGACCTGGAACGCGAAGAGGAGGAAGTTCCGCGCGAAGACCGGACTCGTGATCGGCACCCCGAGCGTGTTCGCGCCGGTCAGGACGATGCCGGCGACCGCGGCGAGGAACCAGATCGAGCCGGCGGTCGCGGCCCACCGGAGCGCTCGGTGCTGGACGCGCGAGACGTTCCCGTGGTCCTTCCGTTGCGCGGGGAGCGAGAACGCCGCCACGATGAGCAGCCCCACGGTGAGCGCCGCCATGCCGTCGTGCACCGCCCGGGCCACCGGCAGGCCCTCGACCACGAAGTCACCGGCGTCGACGAGGGCGCGGTTCGTCGTGAACGCCCCGGTGAAGACCATCGACAGGACCGCGAACGCGACGACGATCGGCAGCGCGACCACGAGGACCGTGGCGACGGTCGAGGTGCGTGCGGCGACGGCCGGTCCGTCGGGGTCCTGCGCGGTCGACGGACGTTCCGGAGCGGACGAGGAGGTGACGGTCATCGCACTTTTCGACGAGGTTCGGGATGCGGACATCCAATGGTACGTCCGCCCGTCTGGAGGCGCGGTGCCGGTCGTGTCCACAGGCTGCGGTCCGGTACAGCGAGGGACCGCACCGCGCCCGTAGGATCGGAGCCGTGCTGCTCTCCGATCGCGACATCACCGCCCAGCTCGACACCGGCCGCATCGGGCTCGACCCCTACGACCGTGCGCTCGTCCAGCCGTCGAGCATCGACGTCCGACTCGACAAGTTCTTCCGGCTGTTCGACAACCACAAGTACCCGCACATCGACCCGTCCGTGGACCAGCCCGACCTCACCCGGCTCGTCGAGACCACCGGCGACGACCCGTTCGTCCTGCACCCGGGGGAGTTCGTCCTCGGGTCGACGTACGAGCAGGTCACCCTGCCGGACGACGTCGCCGCTCGGCTGGAGGGCAAGAGCTCGCTCGGACGCCTCGGACTCCTCACGCACTCGACCGCGGGGTTCATCGACCCCGGTTTCTCCGGTCACGTCACCCTCGAGCTGAGCAACGTCGCGACGCTGCCGATCATGCTCTGGCCCGGGATGAAGATCGGCCAGCTCTGCTTCTTCCAGCTCTCGAGCCCGGCGGAGAAGCCCTACGGCTCGGCGGAGTACCAGTCCCGCTACCAGGGGCAGCGTGGCCCGACGGCGTCCCGGTCGGCCCGCGACTTCCACCGGACCGACGTCTCCGCTCGCGACCGACCGGACCGTTCGCGGCTGACCGGACCGCCCGCGGCTGACCGGACCGCCGCGGCTGACCGGATCGCCCGCGACTGACCGGACCGCCCGCCGGACGCGCGGGGTGCGGACCAGGGCGGGTCGGGCCTCCAGGCCGGTCTGGAGGCTCGGCAGACCTCGTTCCGCGATCGCTCGTCGTGCAGGCGGCCCGCACCGGACACGGCGAGAGGCCCCGCCCGCGACGTGCGTCGCGGACGGGGCCTCTCGAGTGCTGCGGTGTCGGACTAGCCCTGCTTGGCGAGTGCCTCGAGGGTGTCGTTGCCCTTGTACGCCTCGACCGCGTTCTCCTTGGTGACGAGGATCGGGGTGAGCTCGATCGCCGGGACGATCTTCACGCCGTTGTTGTTGTTCTTGTCCTTGGTCGTCTTCGGGGTCTTGCCCGCGGCGAGGTCGGACACGAGGTCGATGGCGGCCTGCGCCTCTTCCGTGGTGTTCTTGTAGATGGTCGAGTACTGCGTGCCGTTCATGATGAGCGGGATCGACGCGGTCTCGGAGTCCTGACCGGTGATGACCGGGTTCGGCTGGCCGGCAGCCTTGGTCGCGGTCAGGATCGCGCGGGCCAGGGTGTCGTTCGGGGAGAGGACGCCCTGGATCTCGGTGCCACCGGTGTAGTACTTCGTCAGGAGGTCGGTCATGCGCGACTGGGCGTTCTGCGCGAGCCAGCCCTGCGTGTTGACCTTGCCGAAGTCGGTCTGCCCGGAGACGACCTTGAGCGTGCCGTCGGCGATCTTCGGCTTGAGGACGCTCATCGCACCGTTGAAGAACACCGTCGCGTTGGCGTCGTCCGGCGAACCGGCGAAGAGCTCGATGTTGTAGGGACCGGCGCCCTTCTCCTTCTTGAGCCCGTCGAGGAGCGCGTTGGCCTGCAGCTGGCCGACCTTGTAGTTGTTGAACGCGACGTAGTAGTCGACGTTCTTGGTGTTCAGGATGTTGCGGTCCCACGCGATGACGACGGCGCCGGAGTCCTTGGCCGCCTTGACCTGCGTGCCGAGCTGCGAACCGTCGGCAGCACCGATGATGACGGCCTTGTCGCCCTTCGTGACCATGCCGGAGATCTGACCCTGCTGGTCGGACACGGTGCCGGTGGCGGCGGCGTACTGGATGTCCGCCTTGAAGCCGGCGGCCTCGATCGACTTCTTGAACGCGGCGCCCGCGAGGACCCAGTTCTGCGAGGTCTTGGCGGGGAGCGCGACGCCGATGGTGTCGCCCTTCTTGATCGAGTCGGAGCTCGAGCCCGAGCCCGAGCCGCCACGGTTGGACGAGCAGCCGGTGAGGGCGAGGCCCGCGATGAGGACGACGCTGGCGCCGACCAGGAACTTCTTGCGCATGTAATTGCTTTCTCTTCGTTGAGGGAGAAGGGGACGGACGGTGCCGGCCGTCCCCGGTGTTGGGAGTGTTGGGTCTGTGCGGGGCACTGCTAGGGCAGGAGGACCTTGTCCTTGTTGTCGTCGATCGACTGGGGCTGCTGAGCCCCGATCGTCGTCGCCTCGGTCTCCTGACGGCGGAACTGGCGCATCATGCCGCCGATGAGCGACGGGCGGCCCTGCGACTTCGAGTAGACGTCGAACGCCACGGCGACGAGCAGCACGAGACCACGAATGATCTGGACGCGGTTCGACTCCTGCCCCATCAGGGACAGACCGTTCGTCAGGAGCGCCATCACGAGACCACCGATGATCGACCCGGTGATCGTACCGACACCACCGGCGACCGCGGCGCCACCGACGAACACCGCGGCGATCGCGTCGAGCTCCCAGCCGGTGCCGTCGGCCGGGCCGGAGGCGCCCGAGTAGGCGACGAAGACCATGCCGGCGACGGCGGCGAGGACGGACATGTTCGCCATGACGAAGAAGTTGATCTTGCGTGCCGAGACACCGGACAGGACGGCGGCGCTGGAGTTGCCGCCGACCGCGTAGACCTGACGACCGAAGATGGTGTTCTTCGTGATGAAGCCGTAGAGGATCGTCAGGACGCCGAGGATGATCGCGACGACCGGGATGGACGTGCCCGGCTTGCCGGAGGCGAAGAGGTACGTCGCGAAGAGCGTGACGAGCACGAGGACTCCGGTGCGGACGACGGACACCCACACCGGGGGCACCTCGGCGTGCATCTTGTGACGACGCCGACGGCCACGGATCTCGATGAGGATCAGGGCGAGGACGGTCGCGAACCCGATGATGAGCGTGCCGTTCGAGAAGTTCCCGCCACCGAAGTCCGGGATGAAGCCGGCGCCGATGGTCTGGTAGTCGTTCGGGACCGGGACGGCGGTCGAGTTGCCGATGATCTGGTTCGCACCGCGGAAGATCAGCTGACCTGCGAGCGTCACGATGAACGCCGGGACACGGACGAACGCGACCCAGAAGCCCTGCCAGGCGCCGACCGCGGCACCGACGGCGAGGCCGAGGATGATCGCGAGCCACCACGGGAAGTGCCACTGCGCCATCGACTGGGCGACGATGATGCCGACGAACGCGGCCACCGACCCGACCGACAGGTCGATGTGGCCGGCGATGATCACCATCACCATGCCGAGGGCGAGGATGAGGATGTACGAGTACTGCAGGAACAGGTTGATGACGTTCGTGGGCTCGAGCGTCAGGCCCTTGGTCGTGAACTCGAAGATGATGATGATCAAGACGAGCGCGATGATCATCCCGTAGGAACCGATCGTGTTGCCCTTGCCGAAGAGCAGCTTGAGGTTGTTCATGTGGTGAGTGCGCCCTTCCGCGCTGAGGTCATGCTTCGCATGAGGGTTTCGGGGTCCGCCTCTGCGGCCGGGACGTCGTTGGTGATGGCTCCCTCGAAGATCGTGTAGATCCGGTCGGAGAGGCCGAGGAGCTCCGGGAGTTCCGAGGAGATGAGGATGATGCCCTTCCCCTCGGCCGCGAGCTGCTGGATGATGCCGTAGATCTCGAACTTGGCGCCGACGTCGATCCCGCGGGTCGGCTCGTCGAGGATCAGCAGGTCGGGGTCGGTGAACATCCACTTCGACAGGACGACCTTCTGCTGGTTCCCGCCGGAGAGCTTGCCGACGTTCTCCTCGACCGTGGGGACCTTCGTGCGGAGCAGCTTGCGGTACTTCTCCGCGACGTCGTACTCCTCGAGGCCGTCGACGATGCCGCCCTTGGAGATCTTCTTGAGGTCGGCCGCGACGGTGGAGCGCTTCACGGTGTCGAGCAGGTTGAGCCCGAGCGCCTTGCGGTCCTCGCTGACGTAGCCGAGACCGTTGTCGATCGCCTGCTGGACGTTGTTGACCTTGATCTCGCGGCCGTCCTTGATCACCTCGCCGCCGAGGAAGTTGCCGTACGAGTGCCCGAAGATGCTCATCGCGAGCTCGGTGCGACCGGCGCCCATCAGTCCGGCGAACCCGACGATCTCTCCGCGGCGGACGAAGAAGTTCGAGTTCTTGCAGACCAGGCGGGACGCGTCCACCGGGTGCTGGACGGTCCAGTCGCGGACCTCGAAGAACGTCTCGCCGATCTTCGGGGTGCGGTCCGGGAACCGGGACTCGAGCGAGCGGCCGACCATCCCGCGGATGATCCGGTCCTCGTTGACACCGTCGGCGAGGACGTTGAGCGTCTCGATGCTCTTGCCGTCGCGGATGATCGTGATGTCGTCGGCGATCTGCTCGATCTCGTTGAGCTTGTGGCTGATCATGATGCTCGCGATCCCACGGGCCTTGAGGCCGACGATGAGGTCGAGCAGGTGCTGCGAGTCGTTCTCGTTGAGCGCCGCGGTCGGCTCGTCGAGGATGAGCAGCTTGACGTTCTTGTGCAGGGCCTTCGCGATCTCGACGAGCTGCTGCTTGCCGACGCCGAGGTTCTTGATCTGCGTGTCGGGGTCGTCGGAGAGGCCGACGCGGGCGAGGAGCTCCTGGGCGCGGAGCTGGGCACTCGTCCAGTCGATGACGCCGAAGCGGCCGGGCTCGTTGCCGAGGAACAGGTTCTCGGTGATGCTCAGCTCGGGGATGAGCGCGAGCTCCTGGTGGATGATGACGATGCCGGCGGCCTCGGACTGCTTGATGCCGGAGAACCGCATCTCCTCGCCCTCGAAGACGATGTCGCCGGCGTAGGTGCCGTACGGGTAGACGCCGGACAGGACCTTCATGAGGGTCGACTTGCCGGCACCGTTCTCGCCGCAGATCGCGTGGATCTCACCGGCGCGGACGGCGATGGACACGTCCGAGAGGGCCTTGACCCCCGGGAACTCCTTGGTGATCGACCGCATCTCGAGGATCGTCTCGGGTGCGGTGATCGAACGGGTCTCGAGTCCGTTGTCGATCGGGTCTGACGCCACAGTGCATCTCCTTCTGCCGGGGTGTTCGGCAGTCCTTCCGGGTGGTGATCGCGATCCCGGAGCAGGCACAGGCGGGCTGTGTGGACTCCGTTGTCGCGTCCGATGTGCCACTCGATGTGAACGGTCACATCGGGTGGAACGGGGGCAATATTACGCACAGGTCGCCGCAGGCTGTCAATTCCCCGCGGTCGCGGTTTGGTAACGGCGGGGAACGGTGCGGTCGACCGTCGGGGAACGGTGCGGTCGACCGTCGGTGAGCGTGCCCCGGACGGGGGTCGGGTCAGGCGCGGGACCGCGGCGCCGCGGTCGACCCCCGGACGACGAGCTGTGGGACGATGTCGACCGGGCGGAGGTCCTCGCCGTCGGGCAGGACGAGCTCGACGCACCGGCGTCCGAGCTCGGCGAAGTCGACCTGCACCGTGGTGAGCGGCGGCCAGAAGTGCTGCGCCTCGGGGATGTCGTCGTACCCGACGACGGAGAGGTCGCCCGGCACGTCGAGCCCGTACGACCGGGCCGCGTGCATCACGCCGAGCGCCATGGCGTCGTTCGCGCAGAACACCGCGGTGCAGTCCCGCCACCGGAGGAGCTCCCGACCTGCCGCGTAGCCGAAGTCCGCGGTCCAGTCGCCGAGGATCGGCGGGGAGACCGGCATCTCGCGGTCCGACATCTCGCGGAGGAACCCCTGCATGCGGGCATCCGCCTCGAGCGAGTCCCGTGAGCCGGCGAGGTGCCGCACGTACTCGTGTCCGAGGTCGAGCAGGTGCGCGGTCGCCAGTCGTGCACCGCTCATCTGGTCGACCCAGAGCGCGGACGGGTCCTCGCCGACGCGGGTGCGCAGCGTCACGTACGGGATCCGGACACCGAGCTCGGCGATGATGTCGAAGACCCGTTGCTGCGGCGCGATCACGACGATCCCCTCGACGTCCTGGTCGAGCAGGTGTCGGAGTCCGTCGCGGACGGCGGCGTCGGTCGCGTCGGTGAGGTTCGACGTCGTGACCGTGTATCCGCGCCGGACGGCGGCGTCCTCGATGGCCTGCATCGTCGCGGCGGGCCCGTAGTGTTCGCGTCGAGCGGTGAGCACCCCGATCGTGCGCGAGCTGTTGGTGACGAGGGCGCGCGCGGCTCGGTTCGGCCGGTACTGCAGCTCCTCCATCGCCGCGACGACCTTGTCGCGGGTGGCGTCGCGGATCGCATCGGAGTTGTTGAGCACGCGGGAGACCGTCTGGTGCGACACCCCGGCGATCCGGGCGACGTCCCGGATGCTGGGCGCGCGGGACTTCTGCGCTCTGGTCGACGCCATTGCCTGCTTCTCTCCGCCCGGTGCGACAACGCTGATCACGCCGATGTGCACGTTCACATTCCGGGCCAGATCATTATGCACGCTTCGCGGTCGAGCGCCAGCCGGGTCCCCGGAGCGGGCCGGGTGCCTGCCGGGTGCCGATCGGGTGCCCTGCCGGGTGCCCGGCCGGTCGGGTGCCTGCCCGAGAATGCAGATTCCCGGAGTCCCGGGGCGGGGGCACTGGCAGTTTCCGCATTCTCGGCAGCGCGCCCAGCAGCCCGGCCCTGCAGGAGCCGCCGCGCCTGCTCCCTCAGCTCAGCGCGCGCTCCGGCAGCGCCGCGAGCTGCCAGCCGAGCCACGGGCTGAAGGCGAACGGCGCCGCCTCGACCGCCGTGCGGAGCGCGTCCTCGGCGACCCAGGCCCACTCGGCGACCTCGTCGGCGGCAGGGTCCGGGACGTCCGTCGTGACGGCGCGGAACACCGGGCAGATCTCGTTCTCGACGATCCCGGACGCGTCCACGGCGCGGTACCGGAAGTCGGGCAGGACGCCCTCGACCGACTCGACCGTGATCCCGAGCTCGCGGGACGCCCGTCGGGCGATCGCGTCCTCGAACGACTCGTCCGGACCGGGGTGTCCGCAGAACGAGTTCGTCCACACCCCGGGCCAGGTGAGCTTGGCGAGCGACCGCCGCGTGACGAGGATCTCCCCGGCGGGGTTCGTGACGTGGCAGCTGAACGCGAGGTGCAGCGGGGTGTCCGTCGTGTGCACGGAGAACTTGTCCGCCGTGCCGACGCGCGTGCCGTCGTCGTCGAGCAGGACGACCTTTTCCGGGAACTGTGTCATGGCCTTCGCTAGGTTTGGATGATGGACGAGGAGACGACTGCCGTGGCCGACTGGGGCCTGGCGTCGGTCGACGACTGCCTCGACCGGTTCTTCAGACTAGCCGGACAGCGCGCGCGGTCGTACGGGCGTCCCTCGGAGGAACTCGTCGCCGTGCTCCGGAAGGCGTCGAGCGGCGGGAAGCGCTTCCGGCCCCGTATGGTGCTCACCGCGTACTCCGGGCTGGGCGGTGTCGATGTCCGCGCTGCGGCGCACGTCGCCGCGGCCTACGAACTCCTCCACACCGCGCTCGTCGTGCACGACGACGTCATCGACCGCGACTGGTCGCGCCGGGGTGTCCCGAACGTCGCAGGCAGCTTCCGCGACCAGGCCGCGACCGGGGGGATCCCGACGCCGGTCGCCGAGCACCGCGGCACGAGTGCGGCGGTGATCGCCGGGGACCTGGCGCTGGCCGGCGCCCCGCGGCTCGTCGAGTCGAGCGGCGTGGACGGCGAACGGCGGAGCAGGCTCCTCGCGATCCTCGACGAGGCCGTGTTCGCGAGCGCAGCGGGCGAGATGGCCGACGTCGACCTGTCGCTCGGCGTGATGCCGTCCGTCGACGAGATCGTCGCGATGGAACGGGCGAAGACCGCGGTGTACTCGTTCGAGGCACCATTGCAGTCGGGCGCGGTGCTCGCCGGGGCGCCCGAGCCGATCGTCGCCGCGCTCGGAGCGTTCGGGCGCGAGATCGGGATCGCGTACCAGATCGTGGACGACATCCTCGGCGTCTTCGGGGACGAGGACACGACGGGCAAGAGCGCGTCCGGCGACCTCCGCGAGGGCAAGCGCACCGTCCTCATCGCCCACGCCGCGACGACCGAGCACTGGCCCGCGATCGAACGGTTCCTCGGCCGACGGGACCTGACGGACGACCAGGCCGAGCACCTCCGGTCGAGCATCCGCCGTTCCGGCGCGCTCGACATGGCCACGGAACGGGTCGACCGGTACGCCACGCTGGCGTGCGCGGCCCTCGACGACGTCCCCGACGACCTCCGGACCCCGCTCGAGCGTCTCGTCACCGAGCTCGTGGACCGCGTGCGATGAGCCCGCACGACGACACCGCGCGGACCCCGGGGTCGGCGCGGACCACCGGCTCGGCGCGGACCACCGGCTCGGCGCGGACCACCGGCTCAGCGCAGACCCCGAGCACCCCGGCGACCAGCGGTACCGCGCGGCTGGGGCTCTACGACGCCACGGCCGCGGCGGCCTCCTCGGTCGTCATCCACCGGTACTCGACCTCGTTCGGTCTCGCGTCACGGCTCCTACGGGCCGACACCCGCGACCACATCGAGCACGTCTACGCCCTGGTGCGCGTCGCGGACGAGATCGTGGACGGCCCCGCGACCGAGGCGGGGCTCGACGCGGATCTCGCGCGGGTGGTGCTCGACGAGCTGGAGCACGACACCGAGCGCGCGATGGAGGTCGGCTTCTCCGTCAACCCGATCGTGCACGCGTTCGCTCGCACTGCCCGGGAGACCGGGTTCGGCGCGGAGCTGACCCGGCCGTTCTTCCGGTCGATGCGTGCGGACCTCACGAAGACCGAGCACGACGACGCCTCGTTCGCGGCCTACGTCGACGGTTCCGCGGAGGTCGTCGGCCTGATGTGCCTGCGGGCGTTCGTCTACCGTGCCGGCCGCCCGTCGTCCGACGAGCGGGTGCTCGTCGACGGCGCGCGACGCCTCGGGGCGGCGTTCCAGAAGGTGAACTTCCTGCGGGACCTCCGCGCCGACTTCCTGGAGCTCGGTCGCTCGTACTTCCCCGGAGTCGACGTCGACTCGTTCGACGAGGCGACGAAGCTCCGGCTCGTCGCCGACGTCCAGGACGACCTCGACGCGGCCGCGCGGGCGATCCCCCTGCTGCCCGCCGACGCCAGGAACGCGGTCGGCCTCGCGCACGCGCTGTTCCAGGAACTCAACGAGCGCATCCGTCGGACACCGGCGTCCGCACTGGTGCAGACGCGCATCAGGGTGCCGAACCCGGTCAAGGCCCGGCTGGCCGCACAGGTTCTGCTGTCACGCTCCCGGCAGACGTCCGGGTCACGGGCGGCGGATCGACCCGCGTCCGGTGGACGCGAGCCACGACGGCCGGGAGGCACGGCATGAGTCCCACACGACGACCCACCCCAACGGGGCGGCCGGCTCCGGCGGGTGCCACGCGCCAGGTCCCGGTGCAGCGCGCGGTCGTGATCGGCGGCGGGATCAGCGGCCTCGCCTCGGCGGCGCTCCTGGCGCGGGACGGCTACGCCGTGACCGTGCTCGAACAGCGCTCGGAGCTCGGCGGCCGAGCCGGCTCGTGGGAGTCCGGCGGGTTCCGGTGGGACACCGGCCCGAGCTGGTACCTGATGCCGGACGTCTTCGACCACTTCTTCCAGCTCCTCGGCACGTCCGCGGCCGAACAGCTCGACCTGGTGACGCTCGACCCGGGCTACCGGGTGTACTTCGAGGGACACGAGGACCCGATCGACCTCGCCGCGACACGGGAGGCCAACCTCGCGGTGTTCGAGGCCGTCGAGCCCGGCGCCGGCGCCCGGATGGCCAAGTACCTCGACTCGGCCGCCGACACGTACACGATGGCCGTGCGGCGCTTCCTCTACACGACGTTCGAGGACCTCCGCGGGTTGGCGGCACCGGACGTCCTCGCGCGGATGGGCAAGCTCGCCCGGCTGCTGCTCGAGCCGCTGTCGTCGTTCGCCGCCTCCGCCGTCCGCGACTCCCGGCTCCAGAAGATCCTCGGGTACCCCGCCGTGTTCCTCGGCACGAGTCCGTACGCCGCGCCGAGCATGTACCACTTGATGAGCCACCTCGACCTCGCGGAGGGCGTGCTCTACCCGAAGGGCGGCATCACCGCGGTCATCCAGGCCGTCGAGCGGGTCGCCCGCGCCGAGGGCGTCACGATCGTCACCGGGGCCGAGGTCGAGCGCATCGAGGTCGAGCACGGTCACGCGGTCGGCGTGCACCACCGCGACCAGGAGGGCGTCTCGAGCTTCGAGCGTGCCGACGTCGTGGTGAGCGCCGCGGACCTCCACCACACCGAGATGCAGCTGCTCGACCGGGAGCACCGGACCCACGACACGGCCTACTGGGGCAAGCGCGACCCCGGGCCGAGCGCGGTGCTCGTGTACCTCGGCGTCGACGGTCCGGTCCCCGGGCTGCTCCACCACACGCTCGTGTTCACCGAGGACTGGCACGCCAACTTCGGCGCGATCTTCGGCAAGGACCGGCACGTGCCCGACCCGGCGTCGATCTACGTGTGCGCACCGACCGGGGTGGACCCGGCGACCGCACCGGCGGGCAGCAGCAACCTGTTCGTCCTCGTCCCGCTCCCGGCCGACCTCGGCATCGGCCGCGGTGGCGTCGACGGTGCGGGGGACTGGCAGGTCGAGCGGATCGCAGACCGGGCCATCGCGGCCATCGCCGAGCGCGCCGGGGTCCCGGACCTCGCCGACCGGATCACCGTGCGCCGGACGGTCGGTCCGCAGGACTTCGCGGAGCAGTACAACTCGTGGAGCGGGGGGATGCTCGGTCCGGCGCACACCCTCCGGCAGAGCGCGTTCTTCCGCGCCCGGAACAAGTCGGCGAAGGTCGAGGGGCTGTACTACGCGGGCTCGTCCACCATCCCGGGGATCGGGCTGCCGATGTGCCTGATCAGCGCCGAGGTCCTCATCAAGCGCATCCACGGCGACACCACGACCGAACCGCTCCCGACGCCGCTGCAGCGGAGCCCGAGCGCCCCGCCTCGAGCGGCACCGGTCGCCCCGCCCCGAGCGGCACCGGTCGCCCCGCCCGGAGCGGTACCGGTCGCCCCGTCGCAGGACGGCGCCTGATGCCGGGGCTGTACCTCGCCGGGCTCGTCGTCGCACTCGTCGGGATGACGGTGCTCGACGCACGGTTCCGGCTCTTCTTCTGGCGCTCGCCGTGGCGTGCGGCGGCGGTGATGCTCGTCGGGATCGTGTTCTTCCTCGTCTGGGACCTCGTCGGGATCGCGCACGGCGTGTTCTTCGTCGGGCCGACCACCCTGCTCACCGGGCTGATGATCGCGCCGCAGGTCCCGGTCGAGGAGCTCTTCTTCCTCGCGCTGCTCTGCTACGTCACGATGGACCTGATCGGGTTCATCGGTGCGCGGATCGCGGCGGCCTCGGACCGGACCGACGACGTCCGGGAGCGCGCATGACCGCCGCGCACGGCACCTACGCGTTGCTCGACGCCGTGTTCCTGGCCGTCGCCGCCGCGGTCGCCGTCGTCGCGGCGGTCGTGGTGCGCCCCCGCGCCAGGGCGTTCGCGACGGGGCTCCTCGCAGGTGCGGTGCTGCTCGTCATGACGATCGTCTTCGACAACGTCATCGTCGGCCTCGGCATCGTCGCGTACGACCCGTCCCGGATCAGCGGTGTGCACCTCGGGTTCCTGCCGATCGAGGACCTCGCCTACGCCATCGCCGCGGTGGTGCTCCTCCCGAGCCTCTGGGTCTTGTTCCGCGGGCGCTCCGGCGGCGCCCGCGGCGCCGCCCCCGCCTCCGCCCGCGACGGCGCGACGCGACCGACGCACGACCGGACGGTGTCCCGATGACCGCGACCGGCGCCTCCAGTCCGACGCGGTCCTGGTCCACGACGTCCCGCGCACTCTTCGTGTCGTCGCGTCCGATCAGCTGGGTGAACACGGCCTACCCGTTCGCGGCCGCGTACCTGCTCGGGAGCGGTGTGCTCACCGGCGGTCCGAGCACGTTCCACCTGTGGGTGCTCGTCGTCGGCATCGTCTACTTCCTGGTGCCGTACAACCTCGCGATGTACGGCATCAACGACGTGTTCGACTACGAGTCCGATCTCCGGAACCCCCGGAAGGGCGGTGTCGAGGGCGCGCTCCTCGACCGCAGTGTGCACCGGACGACGCTCTGGGCGGTGGTCGTCACGAACGTGCCGTTCCTCGTCGTGCTCGTCCTCGCGGGCGGTCCCGGGAGCTGGCTCGTCCTCGCGATCAGCGTCTTCGCGGTGATCGCCTACTCGGCGCCGGGGCTCCGGTTCAAGGAGCGGCCGTTCCTGGACTCCCTGACGTCGAGCACGCACTTCGTGTCGCCGGCGGTCTACGGGCTCGCGCTGGCCGGCACGCACTGGACGTCGGCGCTCGTCATGGTGTGCGTCGCGTACTTCCTCTGGGGCGTCGCGAGTCACGCGTTCGGCGCCGTGCAGGACGTCGAGGCGGACCGTGCCGGAGACATCGGGTCGGTGGCGACCGTCATCGGGGCCCGGGCGACCGTGCGACTGGCGTTCGCGGCGTACCTGGTGGCCGGGATCGCCATGCTCTTCACCGACTTCCCGGGTCCGATCGCAGCGGTGATCGTCGTGCCGTACGCACTCAACGTGCTGCCCTGGTGGAACGTTCGGGACCAGGACGCCGCTGCGGCCAACGCCGGCTGGCGGCGGTTCCTCTGGATCAACTACGTGGCGGGCTTCCTCGTGACGATGACCCTCATCGCGGACGTCGCCGTCCGCTGACGCGGTCGTCGCACCCATGCCGGAGCGCCGCGATGCGCATCCGAACTGGGAGACCTGTCCGAGCGGCATGAAGGTCGGCGATGAAGCGTGTACGCAAGAACCACACCAACGCACGACGAGAGGAACACCATGAAGGGCAGACTGCTGTTCGCCGCCGGGCTCGGACTCGGATTCGTGCTCGGAGCACGCGCAGGACGCGGATCGTACGAGCGGATCAAGTCCCGTGCACAGGACGTCTGGACCGACCCCAAGGTGCAGAAGGGGCTCCACGACGCCGAGGAGTTCGTCAAGGACAAGGCGCCCATCGTCGGCGAGAAGCTCCGGGACGCGACCGTGTCGGCCTCCGGCGCGGTGCGGGACCGGATCTCGGGTGACTCGAGCGCCTCGGACCGGCTCGACGACGCCCAGGGCCACGTCGCCGACGCCGCTGGATCGGCGAAGGACGCCGCCGGATCGGCGAAGGACGTCGCTTCGAACGCGGTCGACAACGCCAAGCACAACGCGTCCGACATCGCCAGCACGGCCGAGGACACGGCGTCCGACGCTGCGGCCACGGCGAAGGACACGGCGTCCGACGTCGCCGCGACGGCGAAGGACGAGGCCGCCGGGGTCGCGGACTCGCTGGACGACCGCGCCGGGGAGCGCTGATCCGTTGGCCGAGCACGACAGCCTCCCGGAGCTCGAGCTCCGGAACGTGCGGACCCGCGAGCAGCTCGAGGAGACCGTGGCGGTCATCAGGCGCCGGGCGGACGTCCCGCAGCGCCTGCGGCTCCTCCGTGCCCGGGCGCGCCAGCGGATGCACCGCGACCCGACGCCGCTCGTCGCCATGATGGTGACGGCGGCGGCGGGCGGGGCGGCCATCGTCGGTGGCGTGCTCATCGGCCGGACGAGTGCCGGTCGGCTCAGCGCCGCGGCGACCCCGGCACTGCTCCCCGTCTACAAGCCCGCGAAGACCGGGAAGGACGGCACCTACCGCGGTGCCGGGGCGTTCGCCCGCAAGCCGGACAAGCTGAACCCGCGCGAGCAGGACAAGAAGGCGTGGAAGCGCCTGCAGAAGAAGCTCCGCAAGCAGCGGGCCCGGATGAGCAGGTGAGGAACCCCCGCATGGCACGGAACCACCGCCCGGACCCCGACGACCCGAGGAAGCCCGACAGCCCGGCGGACCTCACCAAGCCGACGGTCGTCTACACGCTGAAGAAGACCCTGCGGGAGTTCTCCAGCGACCAGTGCACGGACCTCGCGGCGAGCCTGACGTACTACACGGTGCTCGCGCTGTTCCCCGGACTGCTCGCCGTGGTGTCCATCCTCGGCCTCGTCGGCGACGGGCAGCGGACGGTCGACACGCTGCTCGGACTGGTGCGGAACGTCGGCTCGGACCAGGTCGCCAGTCTGCTCAAGGACCCGATCAACGGGTTGGTGCGCTCACCCGCGGCACCCGTGACGTTCGTGGTCGGTCTCGTCGGCGCGATCTGGTCGGCCTCCGGGTACGTCGGCGCGTTCGGCCGTGCGATGAACCGCATCTACGACGTCCGCGAGGGGCGACCGATCTGGAAGCTCCGTCCGACGATGCTCGGGGTGACCCTCTTCACCGTCGTGCTCCTCGTGGTCGGGTTGCTCGTGCTCGTCAGCGGGCCTGTCGTCCGGAGCTTCGCGGACGTGTTCGGACTCGGTGACGTCGCCGTGACGGTCGTCAGCATCGTGCAGTGGCCGGTCCTCGCCGCGATCGCGATCGTCGTCATCGCGGTCCTGTACTACTGGTCGCCGAACGTCCGTCAGCCGAAGTTCGCCTGGGTCAGCGGCGGGTCGATCGCCGCGCTGGTGATCTGGCTCGTGGCGAGTGTCGGGTTCGGGTTCTACGTCGGGAACTTCTCGCACTACAACGCGACGTACGGATCGCTCGGCGGCGTCATCGTGTTCCTCCTGTGGATCTGGATCACGAACAACGCGCTGCTCTTCGGGGCGGAGTTCGACGCGGAGCTCGAGCGCGGCCGGCAGCTGCAGGCCGGCATCCACGCGGAGGAGGACATCCAGCTCCCCGAACGCGACACGAAGCAGATCGAGAAGCAGGACGCCAAGCGCGCGAAGGACATCCTCGAGGGCATCGAGATCCGGCAGTCCGCCGGTCGGCACGACTGACCGGTCAGCGATCCGGACGGGAGGCACGGGGCGGGTTCTGTAGGCTGGCCGGCGTGACCGACACCACCCCAGCCAGCCAGCCCGACCGACCCGTCGCCCTCGTCACCGGCGGCACGCGCGGCATCGGGCTCGCGATCGCCCGTGACCTCGGGCGGACCCACCACGTCCTCGTCGGTGGACGCGACGCCGGGGCGGTCGAGGCCGTCGTCGGGTCGCTGCCCAGCGCGGCCCCCTTCGTCGGCGACCTGACTGCCGGGGCCGTACCGCGCCTCCCGGCCAGGCTCGACGTCCTGGTCCACTCGGCGGGTGTCGAGGAGGGCGGTCCCGTGGCGGAGACGCCGATCGAGGTCTGGCAGCGGGTGTTCGCGACGAACGTGTTCGCGGTCGCCGAGCTCACCCGGGTGGCACTCCCGGCGCTGCGGGCGGCCGAGGGGCTCGTCGTCGTGGTGAACAGCGGCTCGGGGTTCGTTGCAGGCCCGGGCGGTGCGGTCTACGCCGGGTCCAAGTTCGCGGTCCGCGCGTTCACGGACGCCCTCCGCGAGGAGGAACGGGCGAACGGCGTCCGGGTGTCGAGTGTGCACCCCGGCCGGACGGACACCGACATGCAGCGGGCGCTCGTCGCGCGCGAGGGGGTGGAGTACGACGCGACCTACACGATGCCGCCGGAATCCGTGGCCGCGACCGTCCGTCTCGTCGTGGACCTCCCGGCGAGCGCAACGGTCGAGACGCTCTCGGTCCGTCCGACACGACGTCGCTGAGGGCAGTCGTGCCGGGAGCGGAGAAGTCCGGCGCGGGACGTGGGCGCGCGACGTGGGCACGCTGCCGATGCCGGAGAATGTGGACATGACGGACAATCTCCTCGGTGTGCCCGAGACCCTCCTCCCCGCCGAACCCGAGGTCGCCGACGCGCTCGCGGACGGCGTCCCGATCGCCGACGTCGTCACCGCGAACCCGTCGTCGAGCCTGGCGTGGGCGCTCCTCGCGGACGACGCCTGGGCCCGGGGTGCCGTGCTCGAGTCGTACGCCGCCGCGCGGGTCGGGTACCACCGGGGCCTCGACGCGCTCCGGAAGGGCGGCTGGCGCGGGCAGGGTCCGGTGCCGTGGCGTCACGAGCCGAACCGGGGCGTCCTCCGCGCGCTCTACGCCCTGCGACGGGCTGCCGAGGGCATCGGCGAGCTGTCCGAGGTCGAGCGGCTGACGGCGTTCCTCGACGATGCCGACCGGTCCGTGATCCCCACCTTGGACCGCTGACCGGAGGCTGCCCCGGCGGCGGCCCCGGCCCCGGCGGCGGCGAGGATGCGGAGAAGCGGGGTGCAGGCATGCCCGCACTCCGCTCCTCCGCATCCTCGAGCCCACAGCCGACCCGCCCCGAGCCGACCCGCCCCGAGCCGGCTAGGACAGCAGGACCTCCCACGCCCGGGCACTCGGCCAGAGCTGGTCCTTCGGTAGGACGTCCAGCCCGCACGCCCGAGACCCGAGCCCGTGCTGGGCGTCGTCGAGGTACAGGTACAGGTGCTCCGACGCCGGCAGCTCGTGCGGGTGCTCCGCGACCCCGAGCTGCTGCGCTGTCCACCGCGAGAGTGTGAACCCGACGCGGTGCCCCGACCCCGGCGCGGGGACCGTCGTCACGGTGAGCGGGCCGACCGTCAGCGTCCGGAGCTCCGGTCGGTGCCCGGTCTCCTGCGGGCGTGAGTAGTGCGCCGACAGCTCGTCGACCGTCGCCGTGAACCGGCCGACGGTCGCCGCGTGCGACGAGTCGGCGTAGGACTCGAGCGGCCCGGTCCCGAACCACTGCACCGCCGATGCGTCCGACAGCACGGACGCCGGCAGGTCGATGCGCACGCCGATCCGCGGCCAGGTCCAGTTCCGCACCTGCATCGGCGGCCAGGAGCGGTCCCGGTCGTCGACGCGCGGCCAGGTCTGGTCCGGCACCCCGTAGGGCGTCGCCTCGGTGCGGAGACGGAGCCCGCGGTCGGTGAGCGTCCACCGGTGCACGACGTCGACTCCGGAGGCGCTGTTCGCGGCCGCGACCTTCACCCGCTGCACGAGGCCGTCGGGGGTCCGCGAGACGGACACGACGCGGTGCGCGAGCCGGTGCAGTCCCGCGGCTTCCCACCGCTCGGCCGAGGAGGGGCCCGGCACGCCGAGTCCGCCCGTCAGCGCGGGATCGGCGAGTTCGTACGACCCCTGCAACGCACCGCGGTCGTTGTCGGTCGGTGCGCGCCAGAGCTCGAGCCGGGGTCCGTCGACGGGCAGCCCGTTCCAGGACGCGAGCGTGCCGCGTTCCGTGAACGTCGCGTTCCCGAGCGCGTCCCCGTCCCAGCGGCTCTCACCCGCGTCCGGACGGGAGGCCCGCGGTGCGTCCGGCAGGACCGCCGACACCGCCACCTGCGTGCGCGCGACCACGTGCCCGGTGTCCGCCCAGGCAGTGGGGCCGGCGAGCTCGGCGGTGATCGTCAGGAAGACCTCGCCCTCGGGGCCGCCGTCGGCGGTCACCGCGACGGCCTCGTCCGGGACGGGGACCGTCGCCGACCCGTGCGCCGGGACGATGCCCGGGGAGAACCGGCCGTTCGCGATCGGCACACCGTCGCGCTCGAGGGTCCAGCAGAACCGGAGGCCGGACGTCGAGGCCGAGTGGTACCGGTTCTCGACGAGGATCGTCCCGCCGGCGACGACGCCCGACACGGTGATGCGGATCGGTGCGACGACGGCGGCGAACTCGGCGAGACCCGGCGTCGGGGTGTCGTCGGAGAGGACCAGGCCGTCCATCACGAAGTTGCCGTCGTGGACGACCTCGTGGAAGTCGCCGCCGTACGCGTGGAACGGCGTGCCGTCGGCGGTCTGGGTGAGCAGCCCGTGGTCGCGCCACTCCCACACGAAGCCGCCGTGCAACCGGGGGTACCGGTCGACGAGGTCCTCGTACTCCTTGATCTGGCCGGGGCCGTTGCCCATCGCGTGCACGTACTCGCAGTGGATGAACGGCTTCGAGCGCTGCCGGGCGGCCTCGGCGGGCCCGCAGGCGAGGAGCGGTGTCACCGGTCCGCCGCCGATCGACTCGGTCTCGACGAGCGACGGGTACATCCGCGAGTAGACGTCGGTGTACTCGCCGGTGTAGTCGCCCTCGTAGTGCACGGGGCGCCCGGCGTCGCGGCCGTGCACCCAGTGGCTCATCGCGGCGAGGTTCCGTCCGGTGTGCGACTCGTTCCCGAGCGACCACATCACGATCGACGCGTGGTTCTTGTCCCGCTCGACGGTGCGGCGGATGCGGTCGAGGTACGCGTCCTCCCACGCCGGGTCGTCCGAGGGGTTCCCGATCCAGTCGACGGCCTCGAACCCGTGGGTCTCGAGGTCGCACTCGAGGATCACCCAGAAGCCGAGCTCGTCGGCGAGGTCGAGGACCCGCGGGTGCGGCGGGTAGTGCGACGTGCGGATGGCGTTGACGTTGTTGCGCTTCATGAGGGCCATGTCGGCCCGCGCGTGCGCCTCGTCGAAGACCCGTCCGCGGACCGGGTGCGTCTCGTGGCGGTTCACCCCGTGGAACACCAGGCGCTCGCCGTTGACGAGGAACCGGTCCCCGCGGATCTCGACGGTGCGGAAGCCGATGCGGAGCGCGACGGTCTCGCCGGCGGGAGCAGACGCGGCGGACGCCACCCCGGCCCTCCCGGTCGAGCCGTCCGATCCCGCCGGGCCGCCGGCCGCGCTGCCGGACGTGACCGTCGCGTCGTACAGGTGCGGGATCTCGGCGCTCCAGGGCTCGACCCCGTCGACCTTGATCGGCTCGACGTCCGACGGGGTCGCCCACACGACGTCCACACCGAGCGCCGGCACGGTGAACCGGACCGGGAACGCCCCGTCGACGTCCACCGAGAGGACACCGCTGCCGGTGGACGGCCGGCCGGACGCCGCCGTCCCCGCGGTCGCGGCGGTGCCGAGCACGGGTGCCCAGGACGCGCGGACGAACACGTCGTCGATCGGCGCCTCGGGCCGGGCGAGGAGCGTGACGTCGCGGAAGATGCCGGGCAGCCACCACTGGTCCTGGTCCTCGACGTAGCTCGCGGCCGACCACTGGTGCACGCGGACCGCGACGTCGTTCGATCCCGGTCGGAGCAGCTCGGTGACGTCGAACTCGGTGGCGAGTCGCGACCCGGTCGACCAGCCGACGAGCGACCCGTTCACCCACACCCGGAAGTGCGACTCGACGCCGTCGAAGCGCAGGAGCACCCGGCCGGCCCCCGACGCGGACGCGGCGAACGACTCCGGCAGCTCGAAGGTCCGCCGGTAGTCGCCCGTCGGGTTCTCGTCCGGCGGGTGCGGGGCGTCGATCGGGAACGGGAACTGCACGTTCGTGTAGATCGGTGCGCCGTGTCCGTGCAGGACCCAGTGCGCCGGGACGGGGAGCGTTCCCCAGTCGTCGCCCGTGGCGTCGGCGTCGGCGAGCGCCATGTCGTCCGGCGCGTCGGCGACGGGGGACCAGCGGAACCGCCAGTCCCCGTTCAGGGTCAGGGACGGTGCGTCCGTGTGCAGCCAGGCCCGCGGCGCGAGCCGGGAGGCCGATCCGGGAGCGGTCGAGTGGAGGTCTGCGAGGGCGGTGTCCGCGAGTGCTGTGTCCGCGAGTGCTGTGGTGTCCGACATGGGCGAGCCCGTGACCGATCCTTCCGTGAGGCCGCGGCGCCGGGAGCACAGCAGCGTGATGATGGTGACGACGGGCGGGATGTCGAGGCGAGCAGCGCGGTGGTGGCGTGGTCGCCGTCAGCACACGGTCGTCGTCGATCCGGTGTCCCCGGTGCAAGCCTAGCCAGCTCAGCCGGTCGGGTGCTCCCGGTCGGCACGCGGCACGAGCCCCAGCGCGAACACCGGGAGCGCGGCCACTACCAGGAAGCTCCCCGCGAACCCGAGCACGCCGACGAGTGCCCCGATCCCCGGACCGACGGCGCTCGCCGCGATGAACTGTCCGGTGTTCTGCGCCCCGAGCGCCCGGCCGGACCAGAACGGCCCGGCCGCCTCGGCGACGCTCGTGTACGCGAGGCCGTTGTCGGCCACGGTCACCGTCGTCGCGACGACGAGGAACACGGCGCCCACGGCGAGGTGCGTCGCGTCGACGAGGGCGAGCAGGCCCATCACGGCGGCGGCGGAGACGGCGACCCAGCGGAGCGGTCCGACCCGGGACGCGGCGTGGTCGCTCCAGACACCGATGCCGATCCGCCCGAGCGCGCCGACGAACTGCGACGCCCCAACCAGGATCCCGGCACCGAGGGCCGACCACCCGAGGTCCCCGGTGAGCCACACGAGGCCGTAGGTGGAGAGCGTGAACTGCGGCACGACGAGCAGGACCGAGACGGCATGGATCCGCCAGAGGAACGACGACGACCGGTACGGGCTCGTCGAGGCGGCCCCCGTCGGACGCGTCGGGCGGGGCGGGTCGACGATGCCGATCGCGCAGAGCACGGCCAGCACCACGGCGAGCAGGATCGGCAGGACGAGTGCCGAGCGGATGCCGTGCGCCTCGGCGAGCGTCGGCACGGTGAGGGCGGCGACGGTCACCCCGAGCGGCTGCGACATCTGCCGGATCCCCATCGCGAGCCCCCGCCGGTGCTTCGGGAACCACCCGACGACCACCCGACCGGACGCCGCGTTCGTCGACGCGGCGGTCATCCCGGCGAGCAGGAACGACACTCCGAGGAGGACCGGGTCGGCGGCACTCAGGAAGGCGGCGACGGTCGCTCCGGCGGTGAGCACCAGCCCGCCGGCGATCACGACCCGCTCGCCGATCCGGTCGGTGACGGCACCCCAGGCGATGAGCGTCAGCACCATCCCGAACGTCGGCGCGCCGGCGAGGAGGCCCGCCGTGGCGAGGTCCACGCCCCGGGAACGCAGGAGCGGGATGAGGAACGCCGGGGCCGACACGACGAGGGTGCCCGAGGCCTGCGCCGCCACGCCGAGGGCCAGCATGCGCCACGCGCGGCCGCTCGACACCGCGGCCGGAGGCACGGCACGGCCTGGAGGCTCGGCTGCGGCGGACGTCACGGGTCGCCTCCCTGGGATGGCCGAGCCGGTGCGCACTCGGACGGACCGATTGGTATACCAAAACGGTATACCATCTCGTGTCGCGCTCGGCTACGCTGATCGACCGTGACCGTTCCGACCGATGCACCGGGTCCCTCCCCGGTGCACGCCGTGTCGCAGACCGCGCAGCTGTACGACAACCTCCGGGCGGCGATCCTGACGCTCGACATCGCCCCGGGCGAGCGCATCTCCGAGCGGGGCCTCGAAGCGCGGTTCCACGCGTCCCGGACGCCGATCCGTGCCGCACTGTCCCGGCTCGAGCGCGAGGGCCTGATCCTCCACGAGGGACGCTCCTGGACCGTCACGCCGATCGACCTCGAGGAGATCGCTGCGCTCGCCGAGCTCCGGTCGATCCTGGAGCCCGCCGCGGCCCGCCTCGCCGTCGTCCGTGCCTCGGACGAGGACCTGGCCGAGGTCCGGGCGCACCTCGACGCGCTGCGGCCGACCCCGGACCAGGAGGCGGGACTCCGGATGGGAAGCACGTTCCACCTCGACATGGCCTCGCTCGGCGGCAACGCGTTCCTGACCGAGGCGGTGTCCGACGCGCTGACGCGGCTGGAACGGAGCCGGTGGCTCGAGGTCCGGACGCCGGAGGCCCGGGACGCCGCGTGGGCGGAGCACGCCGCGGTCCTCGACGCCGTCGTGGCACGGGACGCCGAGCGGGCGGCGGAGCTCCTCGGGGCGCACATCGCGGGCACGAACGACCGGCTCATGGCGTTCATCGCGCAGGAGCGGCGGCGGCTCCGCGGTGCCGGCATGTCGATCGTCGGCGAGTCCGGTCCCTGACGGCGCGCGTGTCGTCCGCACCGGTGTGCGGCGGCGGGGCGCGTGTGGTCCGCGGGCGTGCGGCGGCGGCGGCGCGCGTGTGGTCCGCGGGGAAGCGACATCGCGCGGCGATCGCGACGTCGCTTCCGCGCGATGATGTCGCTCCGGCGGGACCGACCGGCCCACTGCCGCACCGGCTCGGTCGGTCCGTCGGAGCTCAGCGTGCCGTCAGCACCTCGGCGCCCATCTCCGTGATCGCGATCGTGTGCTCGCTGTGCGCCGTCCGGGCGCCGGTCGCGCTCCGCAGCGTCCAGCCGTCGGCGTCCACGACGAGCTCGTCCGTGTCGGCCATCACCCACGGCTCGAGCGCGAGGAGCAGTCCCGGTCGCAGCGTGTAGCCCCGTCCCGGCCGCCCGGTGTTCGACACGTGCGGGTCCTGGTGCATGGTCGATCCGATGCCGTGCCCGCCGAACTCGACGTTGACCGGGTACCCCGCGTCGGAGAGGACCGTGCCGATCGCGTGCGACAGGTCCCCGATCCTCGCCCCGGGCACCGCGGCGGCGATCCCGGCGGCGAGTGCCCGTTCGGTCGCGTCGATGAGCGCCGAGTCCTCGGGCGTTCCCGACCCCACGGTGAAGCTCAGTGCCGAGTCGGCCGCGATCCCGCCGAGCAGCACCGCGAGGTCGAGCGTCAGCAGGTCGCCGTCGCCGAGGGCCCGGTCGTGCGGGAGTCCGTGCAGCACCGCGTCGTTCACCGATGTGCAGATGAAGTGTCCGAACGGCCCGCGTCCGAACGACGGCGCGTAGTCGACGTAGCAGGACTCCGCCCCGGCGTCCTCGATCATCCGTCTGGTCCAGTCGTCGATCTCGAGCAGGTTCGTGCCGACCGCGACCCGTTCCCGCAGCGTCCGGAGGATGCTCCCGACGAGCGCGCCCGATGCACGGGCCCGATCCAGCTCGGCAGGTGTGAGGATCTCGATCACGCCGATGACTGTACCGGTGTCGGGGCCGGACGCCTCGGACTGGGGCGGGTCCTGCCGGAACGCCTCCAGTACGATCGGCCCGGAACCCTGGAGGTCGCATGTCCGGAGCCGTCATCGCCGTCGATGACTTCGTCATGCGGTTCGGCGATCGCGACGTCGTGGACCATCTGTCGTTCGGCGTCGGCGCGGGGGAGACGTTCGGCCTCCTCGGCAGCAACGGCTCGGGCAAGACGACGACCATCCGTGCGCTCCTCGGCATCACCGAGCCGACGTCCGGCACGCTGACGATCGACGGCGAACGCTACCGGGCGAGCGCAGGTGGCGGAGTCGGCTACCTCCCCGAGGAACGCGGCCTCTACCGCAAGGAGACCGTGCTCGACGTCATGGCGTACTTCGCGCGGCTCAAGGGCATGTCGTCGCGGTACGCGCTCACCTGGTCGCAGGCCTACCTCGAGCGCGTCGGGCTCGCCGACAAGGGGCGCCTCCGCGTCGACAAGCTCTCCGGCGGGCAGCAGCAGAAGGTCCAGCTCGGGATCACGATCATGGACCGTCCGCGCCTCATGATCCTCGACGAGCCGACCAAGGGCCTCGACCCGGTGAACCGTCGGCTGCTCCTCGACCTCGTCGACGAACGGAAGGCGGACGGCGCGACCGTGATCCTCGTGACGCACCACATGGACGAGGTCGAACGGCTCTGCGACCGCATCCTGCTGCTCAAGGACGGCTCCGCGGCCGCGTACGGCACGATCCCCGAGGTGCAGGACGCGTTCGGCGGTGCCGTCGCCCGTGTGCTCGCCACCGGGGAGGTCCCGCCCAGCCCGCTCTACACGATCACGCGGCATGAGGGGCACGCCACCGACCTCTTCCCGACCGCCCCGACGGACGGCGCGGACATCCTGGCGGCACTCGTTGCAGCCGGGGTCGGCGTCGTCGGGTTCGAGATGCGTCGGATCCCGCTCGACGAGATCTTCGTGCAGGTCTACGGGCACGACGCCGAGGTCGACGCGCTGCAGGCAGCGGGGGCGCGCCCGGCGGACGGCTCGCCGCCGCGTCGTGGGGACGGAGCACGACCGGGAGGGCCGGGCCGGGTCCCCGAGGACGTGGGCGTGACCGACGGGGCCGGGCCGGGCCTCCCGTCCGGCTCGCCGCAGTCCGAGGCCCCGACCGCGCCGTCCGGGACCGCGGTGTCCCGATGAGCCGGCGGGACTCCGGCTCGGGTCGCCTGGGCACGGTGATCCGGTTCGAGTTCGTCCGCGCGGTCAAGAAGCCCTCGTTCTGGATCGGGACGCTCGCCCTGCCGCTGCTCATCGTCGTCGTCGGTGTGCTCGTGGGGGTCGGCAACGCGGCCGGCGCCGACTCCGTGACCACCACCGGTGCGGCCGCGAAGGTGCCGTTCGCGTACGTCGACCACTCCGGCCTCGTGTCGCGGACGGTCGCGGCGAAGTGGGGCGGCAGTCCGGCCGACGACGCCTCGGCCGCCGTGGCGCGGGTCCGGGCCGGCACGCTCGACGCGTTCGTGGAGTACCCGGCGTCCCCGACGACGTCCCCCATCCGGATCGCCGCGAAGGACGACGGACTGTTCGCGAACGCGAAGTACGGGAACCTGGCGACGAAGGTGCTGGAGGCCAGTGTCGCCGCGAAGGTGGGGGACCCGCAGGCCGTCAAGCTGCTCCAGACCACGCCCGAGACCGCCATCACCGCGTACGCCGGCGGCCAGGTCGCGCCGGGGTGGGCGTCGATCATCCCGCCGATGCTGTTCGCGGCGGCGTTCTTCGGACTCGTGCTGCTCCTCGCCGCGCGCATGGTCACGGTCGTGGTCGAGGAGAAGGAGAACCGCATCTCCGAGATGATCCTGACGACGCTCGACGCCACCGTGCTCGTCCGCGGCAAGGTGATCGCGATGCTGCTCGTCGGGCTCGTGCAGTCGGCGGTGTTCATGGTCCCGGCGCTGGCGACCGTCGGGCTCGTCCTGCCCGTGCTCGCCCGGTCCGTCGGCCCGATCCCGATCGACCCGTGGCGGATGGTCGTCGGCGCGCTCCTGCTCGTCGGCGGGGTGCTGCTCGCGTCGTCGCTGTTCGTCACCGTCGGCGCCGCCGTCCCGACGATCAAGGACGCCAGTGCGCTGCAGTCCGTCGCGCTGTTCTCGGTGCTGATCCCGCTCTACGCCGCCTTCTTCGTCCTGACGAACCCGCACTCGCCGATCACGGCGGTGTTCACGTACTTCCCGACGTTCACGCCGGTCACCGCGATGCTCCGGAACGCCGTCGGCACGCTGACACCGCTCGAGTCGGTCGTCTGCGTGGTCGAGCTGTTCGTGGTCGCGTTCCTCGTGCTCCAGTTCGCGACGTTCCTGTTCCGCCACTCGGTCGCCCAGTACGGGTCGAAGGTGTCGTTCCGGCAGGTGCGCGCGTGGCGAGCCGCTCGGCGGACCCCGGTGCGCTGACCGACGTTCTCCACAGACGGTCCCCGATGACGCACTGATGTTCCGGATGTGGAACATTGGTCGCATGCGTTCTCGATCACCCGCACCCAGCCGTGCGGCGCTCCCGGCGTCCGACCCGGTCGTCCCCGGGCGCCGCCCCGACGTCCAAGGTCTCCGCGCGCTGGCCGTCGTCCTCGTGCTCGGGTTCCACGCGCACGTCCCGTTCCTGCCCGGCGGGTACGTCGGTGTCGACGTCTTCTTCGTCGTGTCCGGGTTCGTCATCACCAGGATGCTGCTCGTCGAGCACCACGCGACCGGGCGGATCGACCTCCGGCGGTTCGTCCGTCGCCGGATCGAGCGTCTCGTGCCGCTCACGATCGTGGTCGTCGCGGTCACGGTGCTCGTCGCGCGGTCGCGGCTCCCACCACTCGCGTCCGGCCGGTTCGTCGGGGACGGCGTCGCAGCGCTCGCCGGTGTCGAGAACGTCGTCCTCGCCGCCCGGGGGTCCGACTACCTCGCCGGGACGTCACCGGGCCTGTTCCAACAGTTCTGGTCGCTCGGGGTCGAGTGGCAGTTCTACGCCGTCGCCGGGCCGTTGCTCGCCCTCGCACTCCGCGGCGTCGACGGCCGGGCGAGGGTTGCAGCGCTCGTGGGGTTCCTCAGCGGACTGTCGTTCCTCAGCATCCCCGTGGTGGCGACCCTCGGCGGCGCATGGGCGTTCCACTCCGCACCGACGCGGGCGTGGGAGTTCGGTGTCGGCGCCCTCGTCGCGCTGGCGTGTGTCGGCCGTCGCTCCCTCCCCGCCGTGGCCGCCGTCCCCGTCCGACTGGCCGGGGTCGCGGCGATCGCGACCGCCGCGCTGTGTCTCGGCGACTCGACGCCGTTCCCGGGAGTTGCGACGCTGCTGCCCGTGCTCGGCGCCGCGGCGATCGTCGTGCCCGCCGCGCGAGCGCGGGCCGACCTCGTCACACGGGTGCTCTCGTCGGGTCCGGCCGTCCGACTCGGGGCCGTGTCGTTCTCGGTGTACCTCTGGCACTGGCCGGTGCTCGTGCTGCCCGCCATCGCATGGGGGACGCCGCTCCCGCCGGTCCAGCGGGCCGTCGCCGTCGCCGTCGTCGTCGCGGCGTCGTTCCCGAGCGAACGGTTCCTCGAGCGTGCCCCCCGACGCTGGGCGGAACGGATCGGGGGCGTCCGGGCCGTCTCCGCGCTCGCCGCGGTGTCGGTCTGCGTGGCCGTGGCGGGGGTGGCGACCGTGCCGCAGCGCGTCGCCTCCAGTCGCACTGCGTCCGCACCGACGGTGGCCGAGGTCCTCGACGGCCCGGCGGCGACCCGGTTCGTCCCCGCGAACGCGCGGCCCTCGCTGACGGGAGCGGCCGAGGACCTGCCGGCGGTGTACCGCGACGGGTGCATCGCGACGCTGTCGGCCGATGCGCGGCACGCGTGCGGAACGGAGCGCGACACCGGAGCGGGGACGATCGTGCTCTTCGGCGACTCGCAGGCGGCGCAGTGGGCGTCACCGTTGCGGACGATCGCGGCCGGCGCCGGCATGCGGCTCGTCGTCGTCGCGCGTGCGGCCTGTCCCGCCGCCGACATCGCGGTCCGGAACCCGCAGCTCCGCGAGCGGTACACGGCGTGCGAGCGCTGGCGTGCCGACGCGCTCACGCGGATCGCCGCGCTCCGACCGACGGTCGTGGTCGTCGCCGAGGCCACCTCGATCTACGAGGGACACCAGCTCGGGCCTCGTCCGTTCGCATCGCAGTGGCGGCGCGGCATGGACCGGTCCGTCCGGCGCCTCGGTGCGGGGCGGGTCGTGCTCCTCCGGGAGACACCGCGATGGGACGCGGACCCGAACGCATGCCTGTCCGCACACGTCGACGCGGCCCGGGAGTGCGAGCGACCGGTCACCGACCCGCACACCGCCGACGTCCGGCGGATGGTCGACGACTTCGCCGCGAGCGCGACCGTCGCCCGGGTGGTCGACCCGACCCCGTGGCTGTGCTCCGACCGCTGTCCGGCCGTGCTCTGGGACGTCGTCGTCTACCGCGACGAGCACCACCTGACGGACGTCGCTGCACGCACGATGACGCCCCGGCTCCGCACAGCCCTGCATTTGCAACGCAAAATGTAGTATTCTGTACGTATGCATTTGGATTCCGTGCAGCGCACCGTGCTCGTGACCGGAGGAGCCGGGTACATCGGCTCCCACGTCGTCCGCCTGCTCCTGCGGCGGGGTGTCCGCGTCCTCGTCGTCGACGACCTGTCCACCGGTGATCCGCGCCGCGTCGTCGGTGTCCCGTTCGTCCGCCTCGACCTCAGCGGGCCCGACGCGCGCGACCGTCTCGTCGCGGCGATGCTCGAGCACGCGGTCGACGGCGTCATGCACTTCGCCGCGATGAAACAGGTGGGCGAGTCGATCGACGCGCCGACCCGGTACTTCGACCGCAACGTCGGTGGGCTCACGAACCTCCTGGCCGCGATGGAGTCGACCCGGACCACCCGGCTCGTCTTCTCGTCGTCGGCAGCCGTCTACGGCGAGCCGGCCACGACGCTGGTGCGCGAGGACGAACCGCGACGCCCGGTCAACCCGTACGGCCAGACCAAGCTCGTCGGCGAGTGGATGATCGAGAACGCGGCCGCGGCGTGGGGGCTCCGAGCCGCCAACCTCCGGTACTTCAACGTCGCAGGCGCCGGGTGGAGCGACCTCGCGGACAGCTCCGTCACCAACCTCGTCCCGATCGTCATCGCGGCGGTCCGTGCCGGTCGGGCGACCACCGTCTTCGGGGGCGACTGGGACACTCCGGACGGCAGTTGCGTCCGCGACTACATCCACGTGCTCGACCTCGCCCGGGCGCACCTCGCGGCGCTCGACTTCCTGCGGGCATCGGCGCCGGCCGCGTACGCCGTCAACCTGGGGACCGGCGGCGGCGCCTCGGTCCTCGACGTCGTCCGTGCCGTCGCCGCGGTGAGCGGCACGGAACCGCACGTCGAGCTCGCTCCGCGGCGACCCGGCGATCCGGCGGCCGTCGTCGCGGACCCGACGCTCGCGAACACGCTGCTCGGCTGGCACGCGGAGCGGTCGGTGGCGGACATCGTCGAGTCGGCGTGGTCGGCTTGCTCGGCTGCCGAGCAGGGCGCCGTCGACTGTCCGGAGAACGCGGCGTGACCGTGCTCGGCAAGCGACTGCACCCGGTCCTCCGCGCCGTCCTCGGCATCGCCGCCGTGGTGGCGGGTGCAGCCGTGGTCGTCTCCCTGGTCGGGGCGGGGCTCGTCACCTCCCTCGCCCGGACGTACGACCGCACCACGACGACCATCCACACCGCGTTCCCGGACGCTCCCCGTCCGGTCGCCGACGAACGCGGGGCGCTCGACGTCCTCCTCATCGGCTCGGACGCCCGGTCGCCGTCGGCCGGCAACGGCCGTTCGGACTCGCTCATGCTCCTGCACATCGGCGCCGATCGCCGCGCTGTCTTCGTGATGTCGATCATGCGTGACAGCTGGGTGGACGTCCCGGGACACGGCATGGCCAAGATCAACGCCGCGTACTCGTGGGGTGGCGTGCCGCTCACCGTGCAGACGGTCGAGCAGCTCCTCGGCGTCCGGGTGGACCACGTCGCCGAGATCGGGTTCGAGGGCTTCGCCGCGATGACGGACGCCCTCGGCGGTGTCGACGTCGACGCGCCGAAGGCGTTCACCTGGGGCGGTCATGCGTTCGCGTCGGGTCGGAACCACCTCGACGGCGCCGAGGCCCTGTCGTTCGTCCGGGCACGGTACCCGTTCGCCGACGCCGACCACCAGCGCGTCGCGAACCAGCAGTCGTTCATGCGCGGCGTGGCCCGTGCCGTCCTCTCCCGTGGCACCCTGACGAACCCGGCGCGCATCGGCGACCTCGTGACCGCCACGGCGTCGCACCTGTCGGTCGATCCCGGGCTCACGTCCCGACGGCTGGTCGACATCGGGTGGAGCCTCCGCGACCTCCGCGCGGACGACGTCCACACCTTCACGCTCGCCTCGTCCGGCGGCGGGACCGCCGCAGACGGACAGTCGTACGTGTCGATCGATGCCGCGTCGCTCGCGTCCCTCCGGTCCGCGTTGACCGACGACGACCTCGGGCGCTACCTCGACACCCGGCCGCGATGAACCGGCGCACCGTCGACCACGTCCCGCTCATCCCTCGTCACCCGCTCATCCCGCATCACCCGCTCAGGAAGGCGATCATGCGAACAACCGAACCCCGCGCGCCCGAGGTCATCGCGTCCTCCACGCCCCGCCCCGCGCCGCACGTCGCCGCTGGCTCCCGCTACGACCGCACCAAGCGGGTCCTCGACCTGTGCAGCGCCGCGGCGCTCCTCGTGGTCCTGGCCCCCGTCTTCGCGGCGATCGCGGTCGCCGTGCTGCTGCTCCAGGGTCGTCCGGTGCTGTTCCGGCAGCGCCGCACCGGCCTCGGCGGCTCGACGTTCACGATGGTCAAGTTCCGGTCGATGCGGCCGGACCGCGACGGCACCGGCACGGCGAGCGACGACGTCCGTGTCACCGCGATCGGCCGGTTCCTCCGTGGGACGAGCCTCGACGAGCTGCCGAACCTGGTGAACGTCCTCCGCGGCGAGATGAGCATCATCGGACCGCGCCCGATGCTGGCCGCGTTCATCGAGCACCACTCCGAAGGCCATCACGGCCGTCGCCACGACGTGCGCCCCGGCATCACCGGTCTGGCGCAGGTCAACGGCCGGAACGACCTCGCGTACGGCGCACGGTTCGAGCTCGACCTCGAGTACGTCGCCCGCCGGTCGTTCGCGCTCGACGCCGCGATCCTCCTGCGGACGATCCCGGCCGTGCTCTTCCGGCAGGGGGCGTCCGGGTCGACGCCGTGCGACCTGGCCGCGACGGACCTGACCGTCGTGTCCGAGGGCAGGGACCGGTCGGCGGACTCCCGTCCCGCGGGGACCGGACCCGGGTCCGTCCGCGCCGACAGCGGCGCCGAGCGGACGCCGGTCCCCGTCTGAGCAGCTCGGACCACGACGACGACCTCGCCCCGCTCGGTGTCCCGAGCGGGGCGAGGCCGTCGTGCTGACCCGGGCGAGGTCCTCCGGACTGCGGGCTCAGCGCGCGCGTTCGTCCCGAGCCGCCTCGTAGAACGCGACGCATCGCGCCCACACCTCGTCCCGCGCGAAGTGCTCCGTGACGTGGGCCGTGGCACGTGCGGCGAGCCGGGTGCGCAGCGCGTCGTCGGTGAGGACGGCTCGGAGGCCCGTGACCGTCGCATCGACGTCGCCGACGGGCACGACGATGCCCGTGACGTCGTCCTCCACCACGTCGCCGAGCCCCGTGCAGTCGCTCACCACGACCGGGATGCCGGCTGCCCACGCCTCGAGCAGGACCGTCGACAGGCCCTCGCGGTGCGACGGCAGGCAGAAGGCGTCGAACGCGGGGTAGAGCGGTGCCGGGTCCGCGACGTTGCCCGTCATCGTGACCCAGGAGGAGCGGAGTGCGGCCCTGACGTCGTCGTCGAGCGCGTCGACACCCTCGTCGAGACCGACGATCGCGAGACGGACGGGGAGGCCCGTGGCGCGGAGGCGCACCGCGGCACGGACGAGCGCCTCGACGCCCTTGTCGCGGGTGACCCGGCCGACGAACCCGACCACGAGCTCGTCGTCGGAGGCGCCGAGTGACGCGCGCCCGTCGGCACGGGCGGTCCCGGTGTCGGCGAGGCGTCGGGCCCGGTCGACGTCGATGCCGACGACCGATCCCTGCCCGATCACCGACATCGACCGGACGTCGAGCCCCAGCTCGGCGCACCGCGCTCGGAGGCCGTGCCCGACGGCGACGGTGTGCGTCGCCGTCCTGATCGCCAGTCGTTCGGTGAGGAGCAGCAGTCGGCGGCCGATCCCGGACGTCGTCTCGAGGCGCAGGCCGTGCAGGACCTGGACGCGTGCGGGCACGCCGGTGCAGAGCGCCACCACCCCGGCGAGGAGCGTCGCCTTCGGCGTGCCGTAGACGACGAGAGCGGGCCGGAGGCGTGCCATCAGACGGGCGAGCTCGACGACGGTGTGGAGGTCCCGGAGCGGGGACGGGTGCCGGGTGAAGGGCAGTGCGTGCACCGCGACCCCTTCGCGGCGGCCGACACCCGCCAGTCGCCCGGTGTCGCCCGCGGCGACCGTGACGGGCGCGAGGCTCGTGGTGGACAGGTGTCGGAGCTGGTCGCGGAGGACGACGTCGACGGTCGCGTCGCTCGTCTTGACGATCAGTGTCCCGGTTCGGGGGCGTCGCATGGTGCTCCTTCGGCGATGGGCGGTCGGGGATCGGGGGCCGGCGTCATCGCCGGAGGTACCGCGGGGCGCGGAGTCCCGCGTGCCGCACGATCTGCGCCGCGGTCCAGACGGCATCCCGCGCGAGCTGGTTCAGGAGGGGCTCGCCGAGGTGCCGCGCGAGCCGTCGGCGCGACCGTCGCACCGTGCGCGCGGAGCGGCCGAACGGACTCGTCCGCCGACTGTGCTGCCCGTCGTGCACGCGGTACTTCGTCAGTCGGTCCGGCATGTTCGCGAGCGGTCCGGTCATCCCGAGCCGCAGCCAGAGGTCGTAGTCCTGCATCCGTCGGCACCGGACGTCGTACCCGCCGACCGACTCGAGCGCGCTCCGGCGGACGAGCATCGTCGAGTGCACGAACACGTTCCGGGTGAGCAGGCGCCGGACCGCGTCGTCCCCGAGCGGGACGTCGAGCACGCCCAGGTCGCGACCGAGGTCGTCGACGAGCGCGACGGCGCTCCCGATCCCGAGGAGTTCCGGGCGCGCGGCGAGCACTCGGACCTGGCGCTCGAGTCGGTCGGGCTCGGCGACGTCGTCCGCGTCGAGACGGGCGATGAGGTCCGCCCGCGCCATCGCCAGGCCGTGGTTGAGGGCCGCGGGTGTGCCGCGCCGTACCGGGAACCGGTGGACGGTGATCCGTGGATCGTCGGGCAGGTCGGAGGCAGCACCCGTCCCGTCGAGCACGACGACCACCTCGACCGCGCGGAGCGTCTGGCGGAGCAGGGAGTCGATCGCGACGAAGAGGTGGTCGTCGACACGCGCGACCGGGACCAGCACCGACACGAGCGGCGGCACGGCATGACGACTCCGGGGGATGTCCATGTCCGCAAGTATTGCATATCAGATGTGATGTGCATATAGTTGGAGCAGCGCACGGCCGTTCGGCTCGATGCGGTCCGCACACCACCCGAGCAGGAGAGAGGCGCCGTCGTGCAGTCGTCCGGACTCCCTGCCGTGGTGCGACGCTCGGCGCACCTCATCGCGGTCAGCGCCCCGGGTCTCGGCGGCCGCGGCGTCCAGTTCCTCGTCCTGGCAGCTCTCGCCGGGGTGCTCGCGCCGGCGGAGTACGGACGGTTCGTCGTGCTGCAGACGCTCGTCGTCGGGACGGCCAGCGTGCTCGGGTCGACCGCGGGGGTCACGTTCAACACCGCTGCCGCTCGCCTCGCCCGCGCCGGCTCGGTCGACCGCACCGCCGTGCTCCTGACGCTCCTGCGCAGCCGACGACGGGCCTTCCTCGTCAACGTGCTCGTGTCGTCGCTCGTGCTGGTGATGGGCAGCCCGTTCCTCACCGGGCGCATGTGGCCGAGCGGTCCCGCCGAGGCCGTTCCGCTCCTCCTGATCGGGACGGCGAGCGCCGCACTCCCGATCGGCGAGGGCGTCGTCGCCGTCCTCGCAGGGACCGGGCGTCCCCTGGCCGCGGCGTGCGTCGACGCGGCCCGTGCCGTCGTCGCGGCGGTCGCCGCGTTCGCCGGCGGAGTCGCCGCCGGGGCGGTCGGTGCCGCGGCCGGGCTCGTCGTCGCCGACGTCGTCCTGGTGGTCGTCCTCGGCGTCCTGGTGGGGGTACGGCGGGCGCGGCCGACGTCGGTCCTCGGACGGTCGTCGACCGCCGGTGGCGGCCCCACCCCCACCGTCGTGGCACCCGCGCGCGACGGCCTCGCGGCCGGCGTCACCGCGAACGTGCTCGGACAGGTGGCCAGTTGGATCGTGCTCTGGGCCGTCCAGGTGGTGGGCGGACCGGTCGGGCTCGGTGTCTACGGTGTCGCCACGCGGTTCGCCTCGGTCGTCACGCTCGCCCCGGTCTTCCTCGGCAAGACGGTCGTCGGCCAGCTCGCGGTGCCCGGACCAGGCCGAGACCGCTGGACGCCCGGTTCGTTCGTCGGCGTCCTCGCCGTGCTCTCGGTCGTCGGGTCGGCGGTGTCCGTGACGGTCCTCCTGCTGGGGTTCCCGGACCTCCTCGTCCGGTACCCGGGGCTCCTCCCGGTGACGATGAGCGTGCTGCTCGCGGCCAGTGTCCGGGCGATCCTGATCGGTGTCGGCAACGTGTGCGTCGCGCGCCGCCACTGGCGGACGTGGGTCACCGCGGACGCGGTCGGGGTGGTCGTCGTCGTGGGCGGCGTGCTGCTGGTGCTAGCGACGGGCGGTGGCGTCGTCGCGGTGGTGTCCGCGTCGGCCGCGGGGTTCGCCGCCGGGGTGGCCGTCCGTGCGGTGTCGCTCCTCCGCACGCCGGGTGGGAGCGCTCGATGACCGCGATCGCGGATCGCCGGCCGGGGTCGCTCACCGACGACCGGGCGATCGCGCTCGCCGACAGTCAGCGCACCGTGCACTGGCTCGTCCGCACCGCGGCGATCGTCCCCGCGTTCGTGTCGCTCGGCTACGCAACGCTCGTCGGGGGACCGGCGGGCGTGCTCACGCTGCCGGTCATCGTCCAGGCGGTGCTCGTGATGATCGCCGTCGAGGTGTCCCGGACCACCTCGAGCGGACTCCGGGTCGACGCGCTGACCCTGTTCAGCGCATGGGAGGCCATGCGCGGGTGCATGACGCCGCTGCTCATCCAGCTCGTCGGCAACGGGTCCTCGTTCCACTACCGGCTCGGTTCGTACGCGGACGCTGCGTTCGTCCTCGACCTGGCGATCCTGTTCTTCGGCACCGTCATCGCCGCGCGACTCACCGTCGCGCTCCTGCGCGGCCGCCGGGCCGACCCGCGCCAGGGCCGCCGGGCCGACCCGCGCCATGGTGGCGACCGACCGCGTCCCGTCGTCGGCGTCGTCCCGCTGACCGGGTCGCGCATCCCGTCGTGGTCGCTGGTGGTGCTCGGATGCATCGGCCTGGTGATCCGGTTCCCCGGTCCGGCCGCGGTCACGGCGTTCCTGTCCGGGAGCATCACCGGCCTCCAGGGCACCGACGTCGTCGCGAGTTCCGGCCTCGCCCTCGCCGGGATGCTGCTGCGTCCACTGCTGTTCATCGGCCTCGCGATCATGGTGCGCGACCGTCGTCGCCAGGGCCGCTCGGTGCTGCCGCTGGTGCCGCCGCTCCTCGTCGCCCTCGTCTTCGGGCTGGCCTCGTACGGCCTCAACCGGGCGACCGTGGCGTACGCGGTCATCGCGATGGTGCTGGTCGGTTCGGAACGGGCGCAGCGCGCCGTCCGTCTCGTGCCCACCGTCGCCGGCGTCGCGCTCCTCGGGACGTTCTTCGTCGCGGTCGGGACCGTCCGCGCGACGCTGTGGGTGAGCCGGACCGCGCTCGACGCACCGCAGGTCGGACTCGTCCCCGTGCTCCAGTCCGTGATCCCGTACTTCGGGACGCCGATGCAGTTGGCGGCTGCACTCCCACCCGTCCGGACGTCGAACCCGTTCGGCCTCCGGAGCTTCGTCCTGTCCCTGCTCTCGCCCGTGCCCGGGGCGCCGGACGTCGCGCGGACCGACTCGAGCACGGCGTTGTACAACAACGTCGTCTACCACTCGTTCCTCGGCAAGGACCAGCTCCTCCCCACGTGGTTCGAGGGCTACCTCTGCTTCGGCGGGCTCGGCGTCGTCGGGGCGGGTGTCGTGGTCGGCGTGCTGCAGGCGGTCAGCGATGCCCTCCGTCGTCGGCTCTCGTCGATCCTCGGCGCGTACGCCGCCGCGCTCGGGGTGCTCTGGATCGCGCAGGCCGGGGTGACCTCGTTCGGCGTCATCGAGCAGAACGCCATCTACTTCGTCCTCACGCCGTCGGTGCTCGCCGCCGGCGCCGCGCTCTGGCCCGCGCGGTCCGGTGCGCGGTCCGGTGCGCGGTCCGGCGCGGGGCCCGCACGATGCGACCGCCCGGATGCACTCCCCACGACCCCGCTCCCGACCCTTCGGGCGCACCCGCTGTCAGCTGGCGCCGTGCCCACGCCGCGCGTCCGCCGTCCCGAACCGAGAAGGACCACCTCGTGAAGCTCCTCATGCTCTCCGGCATCTTCGCCCAGACACCCGAGTACCGCGCGGCCCACATGGCCGAGACCCCGGACAGCCTCCTCGCCGACGGTCTGGCGGCCGCGGGCATCGACATCACGACGGGCGCGCCGACGTTCCGGGGCGACTGGTCGTCGTACGACGTCGTGCACCTGAACCACCTGACGAACGCCTGCCTCCGCGCCGTGCTCCCGCGGTCGTCACGGCTGGTGTTCACCCACCACACGAGCGGGTGGAAGCCCTGGCACCACCGTGCGGTCCGCGACGCGGTCGAGCGTCGGGCCGACCGGGTCGTGGTCTTCACCGAGGACGAACGCCGTCGGCTCGGCGGCCGCGTCCCCGAGCGCAAGGTCGCCGTCATCCGGAGCGGACTCGCGGTCGAACGGTTCACCCAGACCTGGCGAGCCGCCCCGTCCGGCGACGAGCCCTGGGACCTGCTCTACGTCGGCCAGCTCGTCGAGTTCAAGCGGGTCCACCTCGCACTCGAGCTGCTCCGTCGGGTCGTCGCGACCGGACGTCCCGCCCGACTCCGGATCGTGTCGCACCGCGAGTCGCTCCGGCTGGAGCTCGAGACCGCGGCCGCACGCCTCGGTGTCGACCACCTCGTCGAGTACGTCGGCACCAGGACCCGTGACGAGATCAGCACGGAGATGGCCTCGGCGCACTTCCTCGTGCTCCCGTCGCACCGCGAGGCGCTGTCGACCGTGACGAGCGAGGCCGCGATCTGCGGACTGCCCGTCCTCCTCTTCGACGTCAGCGGTGCGGACGAGCAGGTCCCGCCCGGGTGGGAGCTGCCCGCGGTCGACGACGTCGAGCGGTGGTTCCGGCTGTCCCTCGACCGGTTCGCGGCGTACGACACGGCTGCGGCGGCCTTCGCCGCGAACGCCCCGGTGGTGCGCGGTCGGCTCTCCGTCGACCGGATGGTCCGGGAGCACATCGACCTGTACCACGCGCTGACGTGACCGGTCCGACCGTCGTCCCGCGCCTCCCGTCCTGACCACCCCCCCCGGCATCGCCGGCAACCCCGACATCCCCGGCATCGCCGACACCCCCGGCATCGCCGACATCGCCGACACCCCCGACATCCCCGGCATCGCCGACACCCCCGACATCTCCGACGACAGGAACCCCATGGACCTCGACACGCTGACTCGCCTCCTCCGCCGCGGATGGCTGCTCCTCGCAGGCTTCACGCTGCTCGGCGGTGCCGCGGGCGTCGGTCTCACGACGATCGCGACTCCCGAGTACCGGGCGAGCACGAGTCTGTACGTCGCGGTCAAGGGCGCGACCACCTCCGCCGACCTCATGCAGGGTGGGACCGCCGCCGAGCAGAAGGTCCAGTCCTTCGCGAACGTGGCGACGAGCGACCGCGTGCTCGGCCCGGTCATCGCGGAGCTCGGGCTGCACACCTCCTCCGTCGACCTCGCGCGACGCGTCGAGGCGCAGACACCGATCGACAGCGTCCTCGTCACCATCGCCGTGACCGACGAGTCGCCGACCATGGCCACGAAGATTGCGAACGCGGTCGGCGCGAGCCTCACGAAGGTCGTCACGACCGAGCTCGAGGAGCCGTCCGCGGACGGATCGAGCCCGTTCGCGATCACGACGATCCAGCCGGCCATCACGCCGACGGCGCCGGCCTCCCCGCGCCTCACGACGAACATCGCCGGCGGGCTCGCCATCGGGCTGCTCGTCGGGTTCGCGCTCGCCGCCCTGCGACTCTCGCTCGACACCCGGCTGGAGGAACGCGACGAGGTCGAATCGCTCGGCGGCGCGCCGGCGATCGGCGAGATCGCGTTCGACAAGGCGGCCCGCGAGACGCCGTTGGTGGTGCACGTCGACCCCGCGAGTCCGCGCTCCGAGGCGTTCCGGCGGCTCCGGACGAACCTGCAGTTCCTCGAGGTCGGCCGGGAGGACCGCAGCTTCGTGGTCACCTCCTCGGTCCCGAGCGAGGGCAAGAGCACGACGGCGTCGAACATCGCCATCGCGCTCGCCGAGAGTGGTGCGCGCGTCGCGCTCGTCGACGGCGATCTCCGGCGGCCGCGGGTCGCGGAGCTGATGGGGGTGGAGGGCGAGGTCGGGCTGACCGACGTCCTGATCGGCCGGCTCGAACTCGACGACGCGCTGCAGCCGTGGGGGCGCGGCGGTCTCGTCGTCCTGCCGTCGGGGCAGATCCCGCCGAACCCGACCGAACTCCTCGGCAGCTCGGCGATGGAGGCCGTGTTGCGCGAACTCGAGACCGCGTTCGACGTCGTCATCGTCGACGCGCCACCGCTCCTGCCGGTCACCGACGCCGCGATCCTCAGCACGATCGCCGGCGGTGCGCTGCTCGTCGCGGCGATGCACCGCACGACACGGCGGCAGCTCGCTGCGGCGGCGGCCGCGCTGACGGACGCGGGCGCGTCCGCGGTCGGGACCGTCATGACGATGGTCCGGTCCGGGCGCGGGTCGACGTACGCGTACAGCTACTCCTACGACGCGGCCACCGGGGAGTCCGTCGATCGACGACGCGACGTCGAGTCCCCGGGCCGTCACCTCGTCGACCGCGTCGCCGTGCCCACGACGGCCGGCGGACCGCGCTGATGCCGTCGGATCGGTTCGCCGTCCTCGTGGTCTGCACGGGGAACCTGTGTCGGTCCGTCGTCGCCGAGGCGTACCTCCGACGCGCGCTCGCCGACTCCCCGTGGGTCGACGTCGCGAGCGCCGGCACCGCGACGCGCGACGGACTGGAGGCACCACCCGAGACCGCGGCGCAGCTCGCGGTCCTCGGGCTGGTCCAGGATCACCGCAGCACTGCGGTCCGGGCGGCCCACGTGGCGGGCGCGGACCTCGTCCTCACGATGACCCGCGAACAGCGTCGCGCGGTCGTGCGGCTCGATCCGCGCTCCGCGAAGCGGACCTTCACGCTGCGCGAGTTCGGCCGCGTCCTCTCGATGCCGGACGCCCCCACGGCCTCCAGGTCGGCGCACCCGACGACGGCACTCCGGCAGTTCGTGGACGAGGCCACCCGTGTCCGCGGTCTCGCGCCTCGGCCGGCCACGCCCGAGGACGACGACGTCGTCGATCCCCATGGACGTCCCGCCCCGGTGTTCGCCGAGGCGGTGCGGGCGATGCGGCCCGCGCTCGACCTCGTCGCCGCGAGCCTCCGCCGCGGGTGACCGTCCGACGTCGGCTCCGATGTCCCTGGCACGCAGAGAAGCCCCGCGCCGATGGCGCGGGGCTTCTCTGCGTGGTCCGGACCGGGCTACCGGCTGGGGTGCGACGGCACGACCTTGTTCCCGGTGCCGAGCTCGTTGAAGGTGGGCTCGTCACCGGAGTACTCGATGGTGTTGTCCTTGCCGGTCGTCGTGACGGTGGTCACCGCGTCGACGGTGATGGTGTTGCCGCTGCCCTCGACCGTGAGCTGCTTCGTGGTGCCGGCGCGCAACGTGTTCTTGCTGCCCATCACGTCGATCAGGTCGCAGTCGTCCAGCGTGCGCCGTTCGCCGCTGCCGGTCGGTGTGGCCACGCCGTCGACGCAGGCGCCCTCCGGGTCGGCCAGGCCGTTGGTCGTGCCCGTGGTGTCCGTGGGGCTCGAGGACGGTGTCGGGTGGGTGGTGCTGGCATTCGTGCAGCCGGCCAGGGCGACGGCGGCGAGGGCCATCCCGCCGAGGGCCGGCACGAGGGTGGGGGCGCGCATTGTTCTCCGCTTTCTGTCGGGGTGTGGCCGGGACCGGCCGGGAGGGGGCGGGCCGACCGGACGACGAGGGTGCTCGCCGTCCGGTCGGCCCGACGACGTCAGCGCGTCGGGGTGAGGCTGATCGGCGCCGAGACCTCCGCCTCGCCGTCGACCGGGGTCATCGTGACGGTGAACGTGTACGGGCCGTTGCCGAGGTACTTCGACACCGACCACTCGCCGTTGCCGTCGACGGTCGTCGTGACCGGGGCGAGACCCGCGCCGGGGCTCACCACCACCCGCGCGTTGACCTTCCCCGTCCCGCGGAACAGGACGGAGGTGTCGGGCGCGAAGGTGCTGCCGGTGGTCGGACTGGTCACGCTGAAGGGCTTGTCCGCGCCGACTGCAGGCTGGTTCAGACGGAAGTCCTTGACCGTGCCCGTGGTCGCACCCGTCCGCAGGTTCTTCTGCGTGATGTCGAACGCGTAGGGCCCGTCACCGAGGTACCGCTTCACGGACCAGTGCCCGTTCGACCCGACCCGTGCGGTGACGTCGCCGGCCTCGAAGTTGGTCACGTGCAGGGTGACCTGCTCGTGCGCGCGACCGGTGCCTTCGAACGTGACCATGCGGGCACTCTGGTCGGACCCCGCGGTCGGTGTCGTGACCGCGAACTCGAGGTTCACGTCCTGGTTGATGAGGATGTTCCGCGTGGCACCGGTGATCGCCGATCCGTTCTTCTGGACGACGTCGAAGTTGTACGAGCCCTCGCCGATGTAGCGGTTGACCTGCCAGTGACCGGTCTTGTCGACCTCGGTCTTCACGGTGGCGAGCTCGGGGTTCTTCGGGTCGATCTCGACCGTCTGACCTGCGCTCCCGGTCCCGGACCAGGAGACGATCTCGCCGCGGTGCTCCGAACCGTTCGTCGGCGTGGTGACCGCCCACGGCAGGTTGACCGGGTCCTCGTCGACGGGCGTGTTCAGCATGAGGCCGCGCATCTCGCCCGTGGTCGCGCCGGCGGCGTTCTGCTGCACGACGTCGAACACGTAGGGACCGCCGCCGATGAACCGGTCGACCTTCCAGTGCCCGGTCGGGTCCACCACGGCGGTGACGTCGACGCTGTCGAAGTTCGTCACGGAGATGGTGACCTTCTCACCGGCGCGACCCTCGCCCGCGAACAGGACGATCTCGTTCCGGTGTTCGGAGTCGGCCTCCGGCGTCGTGACCCGGAAGTCCAGGTTGATGCCGATGACCGCCTCGAGGTCCTGCGTGTCGAACTCCTTGCCGTCGATCGTCTGGACGACGTGCAGCGTGTTGGTGCCGATCTCGAGGTTCCGGACGGTCATGCTCCAGGAGCCGTCGTCGGCGGTGACCTCGACCGACTGCGACCCGACCGAGACCGTCGCGCCCTTCGTCGCCGTGCCCGAGAGCGTGGCGGTCCGGGCCGCGTGGTCGACCGAGTCGACCTTCGCCTCGAGCTTGGTGCCGGCCGGCTCCGGGATGGTGGCCGGCGTGATGGAGGTCGCGTCGAACGTCCCCTGGGCGGTCCGACCGCTGAGGTGCGTCTGCATCACCTGCGGTCCGGCGGTGGCGTCGTCCGGCGTGGCGACCTTGATCTTCCACCGGTAGACGGTGTCGGCGACGTTGCCCATGTAGGAGACGCCGTTGAAGTCGAAGGTGTACTTCGTGCCGTCCGCGGAACGCTCGCCGTTGGTCAGCTGCATGCCGCCGCCGTCCCAGCTGTCGGACCCGGGAGCCTTGAACCCACCGGTGATCGTGTCCTGGCCGGCCGGGAACGTGGTGCCCGCCGGAGCGGTGAACTCGATGCGCGACGTCGGCCGGGTGATGTCGGTCCCCAGCGTGAACCGCGCCTCGACCTCGGCGTCGCCACCGCGGACCAGCGTGGCCGCGGGTCCGGTCTGACCGGTGATGACGTCGGACGCGTCGGCGATGACCGTGTCGGTGACGCCCCGGGCGCGGTAGTCGCCCTTCGAGCTGTCGCCGGCGTAGACGTAGCCCATCGTGCCGTCGGCGGCGGGAGCCGCCGCCGGGGTCGCGACCTTGACGAGGTACCGGTACTGCTCGCCCTTGACCATCCGGGCGTTCCCGGTGTCCATGTCGAACTTGAGCGTCGTGTCGTTGTCGCTCAGGCGGCCGTTCGTGAGGTCGAGCGGTGCGTACCGGGACCAGGCGCCGGAGTCGCCGACGCGGTACTGCGCGGCGACGGTGGTCGTGCCCTTCGCGAAGGTCGTCCCGGCGGGGGCCGTCAGCTCCACCGTCCCGTCCATCCGCGACCGGTCTTCCTCGTTCTTCACGATGAAGGGCACGTCGGTCGTCGCGCCGCGCTCGAGCGTGGCCTTCGGAGCCGACCCGGGGACGACGGTGCCGCCCTCGACGATGGTGACGTCGACCTCGGTGCGGTTGACCTCGGCGCCCTTGACCTTCTGGACGACGGCCAGGCGCTGCGGTCCGTTGACGAGGCCGGAGACCTTTCGCGACCACTTGCCGTCGCTCTGGACGGTGGCTGTCTGGCCGTTGACGTCGATCTCGGCACCGCTCACACCGGTGCCGGACAGCATCGCGGTCCGGGTGATGTTGTTCACGATGCCGACCTCGGCGGTCAGGGCGGCTGCAGTGATGGTCGTGGCGGTCCCGCCCTGGGCGCGGTAGTTGCCGACCGAGCTCGTCCCGGTGTAGTCGAACTGCATCTGGCCCCGACCGGTGGTCGCACCGGCTGGTGTGTCGACCTTCAGCACGTAACGGTACTGCTCACCGGCGCGCATGTCCCCGCCGGTCCCGTCGATCTTGCCCTTGATCGTCCTGCCGCCATTGCTGACGGCGGCACCCTTCAGGTCGAGACGCGCATAGTCCTTCCAGTCGCCGTCGTCTCCGGCGCGGTACTGTGCGGCGACGGTGGTCTGACCGGGAGCGAAGGTCGTCCCCGCCGGCGCGGTGAGCTCGACGTCGCCGACCATGTCCTTGCGGTCGACCGTGTTCTTGACGACGAACGGCACGTCCGTGGCCGAACCTCGCTCGAGGGCGACGTTCGGGACGGACCCCGGCAGGATGCCACCGCCTTCGAGGACGGTGATCGTGACCTCGGTCCGGTTGATCTCGACGCCGTTGACCGACTGGACCACCGGCAGCGTCTGCTCGCCGACACGGAGGTCTGCGACGGTCATGGACCACTTGCCGGCCGTGGAGGCGTACCGGTTCTGTCCGTTGACGTCGATGCGGGCTCCGGGGAGCGAGGTCCCGGAGATCTCGGCGGTCCGGGCGACGTTGTCCACGGAGTCGACGTCGGCCGTCAGCGGCGCCTCGGCGAGCGTCGTGGCCGTCGCACCCTGCGCACTGAAGTCGCCCACGTCGCTCGTCCCGGTGAACATGTAGCCCATGCCGCTCGAGATGCCCGGGGCGTCGAGGGGCACGTTGACCTTGATCTTCCAGCGGTACCGCAGATCCTTGAGGAAGTACACCTTCTTGCTCGTCGTGAGGGACAGCGTGAGTGTGCGGTTGCCGTCGGTCAGCTTCGGGCCGACGAGACTCTGGTAGTCGTTGGTCAACCAGTCTCCCTCGCCTGCGCCGGTGCGGGTGTTCGCGATGATCGAGTTCTGGCCAGGAGCGAAGGTCGTCCCGGCGGGAGCCGTCAGTACGACCTGCCCCCTCGCGGAGTCCCGGAGCTGGTCGTTCTTGACCGTGAACGGCACCTCGACGGTCGCACCCCGGGTGAGCGCGACCGGCGGGGTGACGTCCGGCAGCATGGTCCCGCCGACGACGATGGTCACCGCGACCGAGGTCCGGTTGACCTCGCGGTCGAGGACCTTCTGGATGACGACGAGGTTCTGGGCACCCTGCGCCAGACCCGTGACGGTCATCGACCAGTCACCCCAGGAGTTCGCGGTCGTGCTCCGGTTGCCGACCTCGATGCGGGAGTACGGGGTCGCGCGTCCGACGAGGTTCGCGGTCCGGGCGTCGTGGTTGACGCTCTCGGCGCGCGCCTCGACCTGGTCGACCTTGACGTCGAACCCGGCCTTCGCGGAGAGGTCGTAGCCGTTCGACGCCGTGTTCAGCACACGGTAGGCGAGCTGACCGGACGCGGGGGCCGAGGCGCTGACGTTCAGCTTGACGGTCCAGCGGAGCTTCGTCCCGACTCCCAACACCGAACCGCGTGTCGTGAACTCGAGGTTCCGGCCACCGTTCGTGACCGTGCCGTCCTTCAGGCTGTAGGCAAAGTCCGTCGACCATCCGAGCTGTGACGGGGTCATGTACTGGCCGACGGCCGTCGACTGTGCCGGGAAGGTCGTTCCGGCCGGCGCGGTGAGGGTGATCTTCGACCCGCTCAGGAGACCGATGGCGTCGACGCGCTGCACCGCGAAGGCGACGTCGCTCGTCGCACCACGGACGAGGGTCTGGGGTCCGAGGTCGACCGCGGTCATGCCGTGGTCGTTGACCGAGTTGTCGGAAGAGGTGGCGGATGAGGGAGCCGGTGCCGCCTGGACGGCGGCCGGTCCGAAGGCGAGCCCGGACACGACGGTGGCAGCGGCCAAGCCAGCGGCGCCCACGGAGCGCAGGCACATCGCGGGCCGTTTGGTGTGAGACATGTTGATCTTTCAGGGACGGCCGTGACGAGCACGGCGGCGGGGATGTCGCAGACACGACCATACGAGAATATCACAGTTAAATACTGAATTCAGTACGGCGAGTTGTGTCGATTCGACTCAAGTCCGACGCGTCCCGCTTGACATGGAGGTGGGACGGAGTAAAGTTGAGCCATCGGGACGCAAGTCCCAGAGACTTCCCCAACCCGCATGAGCAGAAGGAGCACCCACACATGGGACGTGCAGTCGGCATCGACCTCGGAACCACCAACTCCGTCGTGTCCGTATTGGAAGGTGGCGAGCCCACCGTCATCGCGAACGCCGAGGGGCTTCGCACCACCCCCTCGATCGTCGCGTTCACGAAGGACGGCGAGGTCCTCGTCGGCGAGACCGCGAAGCGCCAGGCCGTCACGAACGTCGACCGCACCATCGCGAGCGTCAAGCGCCACATGGGCACCGACTGGACGGTCGACGTCGACGGCAAGAAGTACACGCCGCAGGAGATCTCGGCGCGCATCCTCGGCAAGCTCAAGCGCGACGCCGAGCAGTACCTGGGCGAGGACGTCACCGACGCCGTGATCACGGTGCCGGCGTACTTCAACGACGCCGAGCGTCAGGCCACCAAGGAAGCCGGCGAGATCTCCGGCCTCAACGTGCTCCGCATCATCAACGAGCCGACCGCGGCAGCGCTCGCGTACGGCCTCGACAAGGGCAAGGAAGACGAGCTCATCCTGGTCTTCGACCTCGGCGGCGGCACGTTCGACGTCTCCCTGCTCGAGGTGGGCAAGGACGAGGACTTCTCCACGATCCAGGTCCGCTCGACGTCCGGTGACAACCGCCTGGGCGGCGACGACTGGGACGCGCGCATCGTCGACCACCTCGTCAAGAAGTTCAAGGACGCGCACGGCGTCGACCTGTCCACGGACAAGATCGCCAAGCAGCGCCTGAAGGAGGCCGCGGAGCAGGCCAAGAAGGAGCTGTCGAGCCAGACCAGCGCGAACATCCAGCTCCCGTACCTGACCCTCACCTCCGAGGGCCCGCTGAACCTCGACGAGACCATCTCGCGTGCACAGTTCGAGCAGATGACCTCCGACCTCCTCGACCGGACGAAGAAGCCGTTCAACGACGTCATCCGCGAAGCCGGCGTCTCGGTGAACGACATCGCGCACGTGGTGCTCGTCGGCGGTTCCACCCGCATGCCCGCCGTGGCCGAGGTCGTCCGTTCGCTGACCGGTGGCAAGGAGCCGAACAAGGGCGTCAACCCGGACGAGGTCGTCGCCGTCGGCGCAGCCCTCCAGGCCGGCGTGCTGAAGGGCGAGCGCAAGGACGTCCTCCTCATCGACGTCACCCCGCTGTCGCTCGGCATCGAGACCAAGGGCGGCGCGATGACGAAGCTCATCGACCGCAACACCGCGATCCCGACCAAGCGGAGCGAGACCTTCACGACGGCCGACGACAATCAGCCGTCCGTCGCGATCCAGGTCTTCCAGGGCGAGCGCGAGTTCACCCGCGACAACAAGGCCCTCGGCACCTTCGAGCTCACCGGCATCGCGCCGGCACCCCGCGGCGTCCCGCAGGTCGAGGTCACGTTCGACATCGACGCGAACGGCATCGTGCACGTGTCCGCCAAGGACAAGGGCACCGGCAAGGAGCAGTCGATGGTCATCTCGGGCGGGTCGTCGCTGTCGAAGGACGACATCGACCGCATGGTGCGCGAGGCCGAGGAGCACGCGGCCGAGGACAAGGCCCGTCGCGAGGCGAACGAGACCCGCAACTCCGCGGAGCAGCTCGCGTACTCGATCGACAAGCTCATCAAGGACAACGACGACAAGCTGCCCGAGGACGTCAAGACGAGCGTCCAGGCCGACGTCGACGCCCTGAAGTCCGCACTGAACGGCGAGGACGACGCGGCCGTCAAGACCGCGTTCGACAAGCTCAACGAGTCGCAGGGCAAGCTCGGCGAGGCGATCTACGCGAACAGCCAGGCCGATGCGAGCGCCCCGGCCGACGGCGCACCCGCCGACGGTGCCGAGACCACGAACGACGACGAGGACATCGTCGACGCGGAGGTCGTGGACGACGAGGACGACAAGGACAAGAAGTAAGCGATGACGGACGACAAGCGCAACGAGAACGAGGAACCGGTCTCCGAGGACGGCGCGACCGCCGACGTGACCGAGCCGGAAGAGCTCGTGGACGCCGAGGACGCCGACGTCGAGGCGGGGTCTGACGACCCCGCCCCGGCGGGCGCCGCGGAGGCCGCGCAGGCCGACGCGAGCGACCTCAGCCCCGAGGACCAGGCGCTGCTCGACGACGCGGCATCGGCCCTCTTCGGTGGGCACGGTGCCGAGGACGAGCTGTCCGACGCGGACCGTGACCTCGTCAGCGAGATGCGCCAGGACATGCTCCGCGCGCAGGCCGAGCTGGTGAACTTCCGCAAGCGCGTCGAGCGTGACCGGGACGCGAACCGCGACGTCGTCATCGCCGAGGTCATCCGGGCGCTCATCCCCGCGCTCGACGACCTCACCCGTGCCGAGGCGCACGGCGACCTCACCGACGGACCGATGGTCGTGATCGCGCAGAAGATCCGGAGCGGGTTCGACAAGTTCGGCCTGGTGCAGATCGGTGAGAAGGGCGAGGCGTTCGACCCGCACGTGCACGAGGCCCTCGTCCAGCTCCCGACCCCGGGTGCGACGGGACAGACGGTCGCGGACGTCGTCGAGCCGGGCTACAAGCTCGGCGAGCGTGTCCTCCGGGCGGCCAAGGTCGCCGTCGCCGTCCCGGCCTGATCGCCGCGGCGCGGAGAGGAACGAGGTACCAGTGGCCAGTCAGGACTGGTTCGACAAGGACTTCTACGCGGTCCTCGGCGTTTCGAAGGACGCGTCCGAGGCCGACCTCAAGAAGACCTACCGGAAGCTCGCGCGGCAGTTCCACCCGGACTCCAATCCCGGTGACGCCGCCGCCGAGAACCGGTTCAAGGAGATCTCCGAGGCGTACTCGGTGCTCTCCGACAAGTCCCAGCGCGCCGAGTACGACCAGATCCGCGCGATGGGGTCCGGCGCGCGGTTCACGGCGGGCGCCGGCGGACCCGGCGGGCAGGGCGGGTTCGAGGACGTCTTCGGCGGCATGTTCGGCGGCCAGCAGGGTGGACAGCGTGTCCGCTTCGGGCAGGGTGGTCCGGGTGCGCAGGGCCGTGGCGGTGGCTTCGAGGACATCCTCGGCGGCATGTTCGGCGGTGGCGGCGGGTTCGGGCAGTCGTCCGGCGGGTACCGGGGGTTCGGCGGGCCGACCCCGGGTCGCGACGTCAGTGCGACCACCACGCTCGACTTCCGCACGGCGATCGCCGGGGACACCGTCAAGCTGAGCCAGGGCTCCGGTCGCCCCGTGACGGTGCGGATCCCGGCCGGCGTCGCCGACGGGCAGAAGATCCGGCTGAAGGGCCGCGGCGAGCCGAGCCCGGACGGCGGCGAGGCCGGCGACCTCACGGTCACGGTCACGGTCCGCAAGCACCCGGTCTTCGAGCGCGACGGGCTGAACCTCCGGGTGGACGTCCCCGTGACGTTCGTCGAGGCGGCGCTCGGCGCGACGATCGAGGTACCGACGCTCTCCGGACAGCCCGTGAAGCTGCGGGTCGCGCCGGGGACGCCCTCGGGGCGCGTGCTCCGCGTCAAGGGGCGCGGGGTCACGACCAAGAAGGGGACCGGCGACCTGCTCGCCACCGTGCAGGTCGCGGTGCCGGGTCACCTGTCGGCCGAGGCGCGCGACGCCGTCGAGGCGCTCGCGGCTGCGTTGCCCGTGGAGAACCCCCGTGACGACCTGCTGAGCAGGGCGCGCGAGTAGCAGACCGGACTGGAGGCTCGGTGCGGCTCCGTCAGGAACGCACGCCGAGCCTCCCGTCCGGTTCCGCACCCCGTGCGGGACGTGACCGATCGGTCGGAAAGGAGTCGCCATGGACGAGTACTCGCCCGTCTTCGCCATCGCCATGGCTGCGGAGCTCGCGGAGATGCATCCGCAGACGCTCCGGCAGTACGACCGTCTCGGGCTGGTCGTCCCGCAGCGCACCCGGGGTGGGTCGCGTCGCTACTCCATGCACGACGTCGGGCAGCTCCGCGAGGTCGCTCGGCTGAGCGGCGAGGGCGTCTCGCTGGAGGGCATCCGCCGCGTGCTCGACCTCGAGAACGAGAACGCCGCGCTCCGCGAACGCGTGCGCGAGCTGGAGTCGGCACTTGCGACCGAGCTGATCAGTCGGCCGGGCGCGCGGGTGTTCGCCGCCAACTCGCTCGGCAGTGCGGTCCCGCTCCGCGCCGGGGTCCGCCCCGAGCGCAACACGCAGATCGTGCTCTGGCGTCCGCCGCGCCCCTGATCGGTTCCGCGGTCGGAGCCACCGGCTGCCCGACGTGCGGAACACGGTATGCAGCACATTTCCGGACGCACTCGACCTCATCGTAGGTTGCTCGCCGACGCCCGAACCGGCGTCCCACGCCCGAACGGCGCGGAGAGCGGAGGATCGGTGCGCATGTCGCGACGGACGAGGGGCTGCCTTGCGGCACTGATGATGACGGCGCTGGTCGTCGGGGCGAGCGACGGTGCGATGGCCGTGCCACTGGCTGCGCCCGCGGACCACCCGGTCGTCGCCGCGGACGCGCCCCTCGTGATAGCCCTGACGAGCTCCGGGACGGCGCCGTTCACCACGGACGCCCCGGGCGGCGACGTCGGCCCCGGGGACGACGTCGTCCGGACGAACGACTCGCTCACCTACGAGGTCACGGTCCGTGCCGACCGCGACGAAGCTCCGGGCGCGCACATCGTGCTGACGCTGCCGGGGGACGCGACGTTCTCGTCGATGCCGAACGCGTGCGGAGCGGGCTCGGAGAACCGTGGCTCCACCCTGGTCTGCGAGCTGGGGTCCCTCGAACCGGGCGCCGTCCGCTCGCTGCCCGTCGTGGTGTCGGTGAGCGGGCCGGCACGGAACGGCGACCGCGTCGTGCTCAGCGGCACGCTCACCCGGAACGGTGCCGACGTCGCGACCGCGGTCGCGCCACCGGTGCGGGTGTCGGCCGCGCCGCGGTACGACCTCACGAAGGACGCGGTCGCCCCGATCGTCCGCCCGGGCGTCGTGGGACCGGACGGCTCGACGATCGGGTACACGACCACGTACCCGATCGGTGTCACCTGGCGGCCGATCGTGCCCGACGACAACCGCCTGCTCGGCTTCGAACAGCTCTCCGGCGACCTGTCGTTCACCGACGACGTCAGTCGCATGACCGGGGGATCGTCGAGCGAGACCGTGCTCTTCCCGGGCGACGGCGGCAGCGCCTGCGGGCCGAACACCCTGGCGCTCTTCCCAGCCCTCCCGGGCGGGTCGGGCGGTGGCGCTCGGAACGTCCGCGACTCCGGCACGATCACCTGCTCGCAGTCCGCACCCGGCGCCCCGGTGACCGTCCGGATCTCGGGCACCGACACGGCGATCACGCCGACCGGCATCCCGACCGAGAACCAGAACGGCGGACCGATCGTCGGCGGGGTCGCGGCGCACGTCGTCGAGGGCTTCGTCCGGCTCTGGTCCCCGTTCCCCGCGCAGCCGGACGGGTTCGACGCGATCGACACGTTCTCCACCCTCGACGCGCACTCGGTCAGTGGGCAGGCGAACGTGGACGACCCGGCGAACAACCGAGCTGTCCTCCCGATGATCGCGGAGTCGCCCGGGACCGGGTACAAGACCTACCGCCGTGCGCTCCCGGGCGGGTCCTCCGCGGACAACTCGGCGCGGACCGGCAACCCCTGGGTCACGGCCGGGGCGCCGATGCGGTCCGACGTCGGCCTCCGCAACACCGGGCTCACGCGCTACGACCGGGCGGTGCTCTGCGACGTCTTCGACAACCGGTACCAGCGGGTCCAGCCGGGACCGGGCATCGACGCCTCGGCGACCGTCGACGGGTTCGCCGGCCGCGGCCGGATCCAGTACGCCGCCCGGTCGTGGACGACGCCGGCGGACGCCCAGGCGCAGCGGTGCGCCGACGGGGACGCCCGCTGGTACGACGCGCCGGGCGACGTCCCGGGCGGGGCCGCGATGATCGGCATGGTGCGTGCCGTCGGTGCACTCGACGGCGGGTCCACCGCCCGACTCGCGACGTACCTGGGTGTCCTCGACGCGCCGCAGGGCACGCGGGTCCGGAACTTCGGGTCCTTCTCCACGGACGGCGGCACGACCTGGCGCGGCGACGAGACCGATCCGGACTTCGCGCTCGGCGGCATGGCGGACCACCTCGTCGTCACCACGGCGCTCGCGCGGATCGACAAACGGGTCGTGGACCCGGGGACGGACCCGGAGACCACGAAGGACCGGACGGCCCACGCCGAGGCCGGGACCACCGTCCGGTTCGCGCTCTACCCGTCGCTGACCTCCTTCGCCCGGCCGGACGACCGTGCCGACGTCCGGGTCGTGGACTCGCTCCCGACCGGCACGGGGTACGTCGACGGGTCCGGATCGATCGCACCGACGTCCGTCGAGGACGTCGACGGACCGTCGGGTACCACGCAGCGGGTCACGTGGGTGGTCCGTGACGTCCGACCGGGCCGGACCATCGCACCGATCGCGTACGACGTCGCGATCGGGGCCGGGGTCGCGCCGGGCGGCCAGGTGGTGAACACGGCCGAGGTGTCCTCCCCGCTCGACGTCTCCGACCCGGGGATCCGGCAGGCGACCCGGGGGCTCCAGATCATCGCCGGTTCGGGCGTGACGGTCGACAAGCGCGCGGTCGAGCCGGTGGTCGTGCTCGGCGACGGGTTCGGGTGGACGCTCGGCGTGACGAACTCCGCTGCACGCGCGCTCGACGGCGTCGACCTCGTCGACGTCCTGCCGGCCGACGGCGACGGGAACTCGTCGTCGTTCACCGGACGGCTCCGGCTCGACGCCGCACCTGCGGGGACGGCGGACGGGGACACCGTCCGGTACACGGCTCGACCGCCCCGCGACGTCTCGCTCGACCCACGGGACCCGAGCAACGCCGCGGACGGGTCGACCGTCTGGTGCGCCGCGGAGGCCCTGGGCACGGACGGGTGCCCGACGGACCTCGGCGCGGCGACGGCGGTCCGCATCGTCCGGGGTGCCCCGATCGCCCCGGGAGCGACCGTGACCTTCGGCCTGCACGCGGTCGCCTCGGACGCCCGGGTCGGTGACCGTGTCGTGAACCGGTTCGGGTTGGCGGCCGACGGGCTCGTCCTGACGACGACCTCTGGTCCGGCGCGGATCGACGTGGTCGCCGGCGCGATCGGCGACCGCGTGTGGGACGACCGCGATCGGAACGGCCTGCAGGACGACGGCGAGCCCGGTGTCGGCGGGGTCCGCGTCGAGCTCACCGGGGTCGACGACACGGGGACGGACACCGCGCGTTCGACCGTCTCGGACGAGCACGGGGCGTACCGGTTCGACCGGCTGCGGCCCGGTGCCTACCGAGTGTGCGTCGCCGCACCCGACGGGGCGACCTTCACCACGCCCCGGGTCGGCGCGGACCGGACGCGCGACTCCGACGTCGGACCGGACGGCTGTTCCGATCGGGTGGTGCTCGAGCGCGTGGAAGCGTCGGGACGGCTGGTCGGCGTCACGCAGGACATGTCGGTCGACGCGGGGCTCGTCGCGGACGAGGTCGGCGAGGTCGTGGTCCCGGTGAGGCCTGAGGTCGGTACCGGACCGTCCGCCTCGGCGGGCGGGACGGCACCGGACGGCACGCCGCCGGGACCGGGGCAGCGGATGCTTGCGTTCACCGGACCGGCGGGGACGTCGGCGATCGTCCTGCTGGTGCTGGCCCTCGGCGCGGTGGGCGTCGGCGGCCTGCTGCGGCGCGCTCGTCGCGCGGAGCACGGCGCCGGAGGCCGCGCGGAGTGACGGGCGCGGGAGCCGTGCAGCGCACCCCGGTAGCCTGCAGCCGTGTCAGCTTCCGACTTCGTCGACCACTTCCGGCGCGACCCCGCCGGGGGTGGGCCCGACCTCATGTCGATCGACGGCACGGACCGGTTCCTCCTCGACGAGGCGCCGCACCTGCACGGCGATGCGCTCCGGCACCCGGGCGGCGTCGCCGTCGTGGACGACCAGTACGGCGTCCTGACGATCGGCCTCATCGCACTGCACGGCTCGTCCGACGTCCGCGTCGTGCAGGACTCGCTGGTGGGGGAGCGTGCGCTCGAGGCGAACGCCGGGACCTTCGGCCGCCGGGGGTTCCACCACCCGCCGACGCTCGAGGCGACGTTCCGCGACGTCCGCCTCGTGCTGCTCCGGCTGTCGAAGTCGCTCGACCGGCTCGACGAGGTCGCCCGTGCCGTGGCTCGGTACGCCGCCCCGGACGTCGTGCTCGTCGCCGGGGGCCGGACGAAGTACATGACGCTGCGACAGAACGACGTCCTCCGGCGGTCCTTCGGCGAGGTGGTCGCGAGCCGCGGACGCCACAAGTCGCGGCTGCTCATCGCGATGGACCCGCTCCGCGCCCAGGCGGTCCGAGCCGACGTCACGGCTCCCTGGCCGCGGCGCGTGTTCTCCGACGAGCTCGCCTTCACGATCGCCGCGCACGGCGGCGTGTTCGCCGGGGCCGGTCTCGACCTCGGCACCCGTGTGCTCGTCGCGGCGATGGACGATGCCGTGCCCACCGCACGGGACGCGGTCGACCTGGGGTGCGGGAACGGCGTGGTCGCGACGGCGCTGGCGCTCCGCCGCCCGGACGTCCGGGTCGTCGCGACCGACGTCTCGACGATCGCCGTCGCGTCCACACGCCTCACGGCGGACCTCGCAGGCGTCGGCGACCGCGTGCGGACGGTCCGGACCGACGCCGGGGACGAACTCGACGAGCACAGCGCGGACCTGGTGCTCTGCAACCCGCCGTTCCACGCCGACACGACCGTGAGCACCGATGCCGCCGAGGCGATGTTCCGGAACGCCCGGGGGATCCTCCGCCCGGGCGGAGCGTTGTGGGTGGTGTGGAACACGCATCTGCGGTACCGCGACGTGCTCGAGCGGACGGTCGGCCCGACGCGGCAGGTGACACGCACCCCGAAGTTCACCGTGACCGCCTCCACCGCTCCGCGCTGACCGGATCGAGGGACGCCCGCAACGCCGAACGGGCGGGGTGACCGAAGCCACCCCGCCCGTTCCGGTGCTGCCGACTCAGCTCGGGACGTAGTTGAACTCGTCCGGGTTCGGCCCGGTGCGCTCGTCCTTGTTGAGCGTCGAGATGTCCGTCATGTCCTCGTCCGAGAGCGCGAAGTCGAAGAGGGCGAAGTTCTCCTCGACCCGGGACCGGGTCACGGACTTCGGGAACACGATGTCCCCGCGCTGGATGTGCCAGCGGAGCACGACCTGGGCGGGCGTGCGCTCGACGGCGCCGGCGATGCGCTCGATCGTCGGGTTGTCGAGCACGAGGCCCTGGGCGATCGGCGACCATGCCTCCGTCGCGATCCCGTGCTCGGCACCGTAGGCGCGGAGCGGGTCCTGCGTGAGGTACGGGTGCAACTCGATCTGGTTCACGGCCGGGGTGACGGTCGTCTCGTCCCGGAGGCGGTTCAGGTGGTGGGTCTGGAAGTTCGAGACGCCGATGGAGCGGGCGGTGCCGTCACGGTACAGCTCCTCCATCGCCTTCCAGGTCTCGACGAAGTCGCCGACGCCGGGGAGCGGCCAGTGGATGAGGAACAGGTCGACGTAGCCGCCGAGCAGCGCCGCCGACTTCTTGCCGTTCTCGATCGCCGCGTCGTGGTCGTGGAACCCGTTGTTGAGCTTCGAGGTCACGAAGACCTCGTCGCGCGGGATGCCGGAGGCGTCGATGGCCTCGCCGACCTCCTTCTCGTTGCCGTACATCTCGGCGGTGTCGATGTGGCGGTAGCCGACCTCGAGCGCGGCCAGGGTCGCGGCCTTCGTCTCCTCGGCGGGGATCTGGAACACGCCGAAGCCGAGCTGCGGGATGACCTTGCCGTCGTTGAGGGTGATCGTGGGAACGGATGAGGTGTCGCTCACGGTTCTCCTTGTCGTCAGTGGGTCCGCGCTGTCTGCGCGGCACTCGACAAGTCAACTCCTGGTCGCTCGGCGGACGTTCCGGCAACGTCCAGCCGCCCAGGGGGGCGCAGCGGTGCAGCCGTGCAGCCGCGGACGGGAGGCGCGGTGCCGGGCCGGACCGAGCCTCCCGTCCGGCTGGCGGTCAGATCGCGAGCGACGCCGCGATGTAGGCCCGGAGTGCCTCGCCGTACGCGATCGCCGGGTCGGCCGCGGCGAACGTCCGGTCGGCGTCGTCGATCCGTGCGGTGACCGTGTGCACGACGGTCGTCTCGGTCTCGACGCGGGCCAGACCGACGAACGCGCGGCCGAGGAGGTCGCGGAGCTGGTCCTCGCGGGGGAGCCAGAGGGCCTCGGAGGCGGACACGGAGTCGAGCGCCCACTCCGTGGTGCCGTTGAACCCGAGCACGGTCCCGGTGGGGAAGTCGTGCCGTTCGACGGTCATCTCGGACACCGTGTAGACGTCCTCGTCCGCCTCCGGCTTGTCGATGACGAACCGGTCCCCGGTCTCGGGCTTCCACCGGAGTCCTGCGTCGGCGAGGGAGCGGGCGAGGTCGACGCTGATCATGGCTCCACTATGCCCTGCCCACTCGCGCCACTTGGAGGTTCCCGACCCGCTCGTACTACCATCGCGAGCGCACCCGACGCGGCGCCGGACCCCATCGGCAGCCTCGGAACGTGATGACGACCGGACCCCCGCACCTCGCGGGGACGGCGTCCCGACCGCCGGAACCGCCACGCGCGAGCCGGAGCAAAGGACCCCCATGACCCTCGACCGCGAGGAACTGCACGCGGGTTGGACCGCGACGATCGCCGAGGACGGCGCGTCCGGCGTCCCGGCGGCGGCACCGGCGAGTGTGCGCGGCGCGGTGTTCGCCGCGACCGTGCCCGGCCAGGTGCACGTCGACCTCGTACGCGAGGGACTGATCCCGGACCCGGCGTTCGACCGCAACGAGGCCGACACCGCGTGGGTGGGCCGGTCGGACTGGTCCTACCGCCGCCGCGTCGACGTCGACCAACGGGGTCACGAGCGCATCGACCTGGTCTGCGACGGCCTCGACACGGTCGCGTCCCTGAGCGTCGACGGCGTCCCGATCGGTTCGACCCGGAACATGCACCGCCGCTACCGGTTCGACCTGCGGGACGTGACGGACGGCTCGGTCTCGGACGCCGAGCGCGACCTCGAGATCCTGTTCGAGTCGCCCTACCGCGAGGCGGGCCGGCTCGCGGGGCGGTTCGGCACGATGCCCGGCCCGTACGACGAGCCGTTCGCGTACGTCCGGAAGATGGCGTCCAACTTCGGGTGGGACTGGGGGCTGACGGCGGTGACGAGCGGCCCGTGGCGACCGGTCGCGATCGAGCGGTGGTCGACCGCACGCCTCCGCGAGGTGCGACCGCTCGTCGACGTCGAGGCGGGCGAGGGGGTGCTCGACGCGCACATCGAGATCGAGCGTTCCGGCCCGAACCGGTTCGGCGAGAACACCGCCGACCTCGACCAGGACGGCGAGGACGACGACCTCGTCCTCGTGGTGACGGTCTCCGGCCACGACACCAAGCAGCGCTCGCGGGTCACGATCACCCCGAAGGAGGACCAGGCGGTCGTCACGGTCCGGATCCCCGAGGCCGCGCAGTGGTGGCCACGCGGGTACGGCGCGCAGCCGCTGTACGACGTCGAGGTGCAGGTGCAGACGGTCGACGGTGACGTCCTGGACCGCGAGACGTTCCGGACCGGCTTCCGATCGGTCCGCGTCGACACCGCCCCGGACGCCGACGGCCGGCCGTTCGCGATCTCGGTCAACGGCACGCTCGTCGACGTGCGCGGGGTGAACTGGATCCCGGACGACGTCATCGTCTCCCGCGTGACGCGCGCGGACCTGCACGAGCGCCTCGGCCAGGCGGCGGCGATGAACGCGAACCTCGTCCGGGTCTGGGGTGGCGGCGTGTACGAGTCGCACGACTTCTACGAGGAGTGCGACGAGCAGGGTCTCCTCGTCTGGCAGGACTTCCTGTTCGCGTGCTCGGCGTACCCGGAGGGCGAGCCGTTCCGGTCCGAGGTGATCGCCGAGGCCCGGGACAACGTCGCGCGGCTCTCCCGGCACCCCTCGCTCGTGGTGTGGAACGGCAACAACGAGAACATCTGGCTGCACGACGTCGACGACTGGGCGCGCGACCTCGGCGACCGCGGGTACGGCCTCGACTACTACCTCGACCTGCTCCCGACGATCGTCGACGCGGTGGACGAGTCCCGCTTCTACACGGTCGCGTCACCGTGGTCGGGCGACGAGGACGTCCCGCCGAACGACGTCGACCACGAGACGCACCACTCGTGGGACGTCTGGAACCGGCTCGGCGACGAGCACTACCGCGACTCCGTCCCGCGGTTCGTCGCCGAGTTCGGGTGGCAGGCGCCCCCGCAGTGGCGGACGATGCGCGACGCGGTGACCGACGAGCCGATGACGCCGACGTCGCCCGGCGTCGTGCACCACCAGAAGGCCGCCGACGGGATGGGCAAGCTGGCGCGGGGTCTCGCGCCGCGGTTCCCGGCGTCGTTCCCGGACGACGCCGCCGGGTTCGACCGCTGGCACTACCTGACGCAGCTGCAGCAGACGCGTGCGGTCTCGACGGGCATCGAGCACTGGCGGACGCACTGGCCGCGGAACACCGGCACGATCGTCTGGCAGCTCAACGACCTGTGGGCGGTGTCGTCCTGGGCGGCGGTGGACGGGGCCGGGCGGCCAAAGCCGCTGTTCCACGAACTGCGCCGCCTGTACGACGACGTCCTGCTGACGATCCGCCCGGTCGCGTCCGGCGCACCGGACCCGGTGACCGACGACGTCACGGGAGGCCCGCACCCGTCGACCGCGACGCTGCCGGTCCAGGGGGTGGCCGGGTCCGCCCCCGCGTCCTCGCCGCCGGCCCACGAACTCTCCGACGAGGGCGTGCTCGGGGCGCTCGCCGACACGGCCGTGCTCGATCCCGACGCGGTGCGGCGCCTCCGCGCGGACACCGAGGCGGACCCGGGCATCCCCGGGCCCGTACCGGTGGAGATCGCGATCCGGTCGAGCCGGGTCGGACTCTCGACGACCGTGCGCGTCCGCCGGGTCGACCTGGCCGGAGCGATCCTCGCCGAGGCGGTCCTGCCGGTCGAGCTCGACCGGCCCGGGGTGCTCGTCCTCGCGGTCCCGGCACACGTCGGGGTCGTCGCCGACCCGGCCGAGGAGCTCGTGGTCGCGGACATGGACTGGCACCGTGCGGTCTGGACGCCGCTCCCGGACCAGCGGATGCACTGGCGGCCGGCCTCGTTCACCGCGACGGTCGAGGACACCGCCGACGGTGCGATGCTCACCGTCGAGGCGCGCTCGCTCGTGCGGGACCTCCTCGTCCAACCGGACCGGGTGTCGCCCGTCGGCCGCGTCGACCGGGGCTTCATGACCCTGTTGCCGGGGGAGCACGTCGAGTTCGCGGTGACGGGCATCGACCACGACGACCACGACGCCCTCGTCCACGAACCGGTGCTCTGGACGCTCGACCGCGTGCTGCGGCTGGACGACTGAGCGCGGACTGGGAGCATCCGCGTCCGCTGGGCTTCCGGGCCGACCCGAGTTACCATTGACGCACCCGGGCTGCTGCGGTGACCGTCGATGACGACCACGCACCCATGCAGTCCACAGACCAAGGAGTGAAACCCATGCTCGGAAACCTCACCGGCGTGCACCTGCTGATCATCCTCGGCATCGTGGTGCTCCTGTTCGGCGCGACGAAGCTCCCGGCACTCGCCAAGGGTCTCGGCCAGTCCATCAACGTCTTCAAGAAGGAGATGGACACCAAGGACACCACGTCCAACCCGAACGACCCGCTGTCGACGCCGAACCAGGCGCAGAACACCGGGTACACGCAGAACACCGGGTACACGCAGAACGCAGCGCAGCAGCAGCAGCCGATCGTGAACCCCGGTCCGTCGGTTCAGCCGAACACCGACCACCGTTCCTGACTCCCAGCCCCGGGACACCAGCCGCCGCACCCTGACCGAGGTGCGGCGGCTTCGTCGTTCCGGGGGTCCCGGTGACGCGTACCGTCGTCGGTGACGGTCGCGCACGACGACGACCGCGTCGACCAGCAGGGAACGCCAACGCATGAGCAGGTCCAGCGCCACCATCGCTCCCGTCCCGGCCCGCCGGTGACCGACCGTGCGGGGGACCCGGGCGCGGCCACGACCGAGCCGGGTGTCGCCGACGTCGACGCCCCCCTCCGGAGCGATCGGTCGGTCGTGCTCGTCGTCGCGATCCTGGCGTCGTTCGTCGCGAGCCTCGACAGCAGTGTCGTCACCGTCGCGCTCCCGGCGATCCGACACGAACTCGGCGGTGGTCTCGTCGTGCAGCAGTGGACGGTCGACGCCTACCTCATCACGCTCGGGGCCTTGATCCTGGTCGCGGGCTCGATGTCGGACCTGTTCGGCCGGGTCCGGATCGTGACGTGGGGGCTCGTTGTGTTCGGCATCGCGTCGGTCGCGTGCGCGGTGGCGCCGGACGGGGTGTTCCTCATCGTCGCCCGAGCCGTGCAGGGCGTCGGCGGGGCGCTCATCACCCCGAGTTCGCTCGCGCTCATCGTCGCGGCGTTCCGCGGTGGGGCGCAGACGCGGGCGATCGGCACGTGGACGGCGTGGTCGAGTGCGGCGGTCATCGCGGGTCCCGTGCTCGGCGGGCTCATCGTCGACGGCATCGGGTGGCGCTGGATCTTCGTCCTGACCGCGATCCCCATCGCCGTGACGATCGTGCTCGTCCGGCGGATCACCGGCGACGTCCGGACGCCGGGCCCGAAGCACGTCGACGTGGTCGGCGCGGTGCTCGCCGTGGTCGGGGTGGGGGCGGTCGTGCTCGGGTTGATCGAGCAGGAACGACTCGGGTGGGGCTCGCCGCTCGTCGTCACCGCCCTCGGGGTCGGTGCCGCCGCACTGGCGTCGTTCGTGCCGTGGGAGCGCCGGTCCCGGGCCCCGCTCGTGCCGCTGGCGCTGTTCCGCGTCCGGAACTTCGCCGTCGGCAACGTCGCCACCCTGACCATCTACGGGGCGCTCGGCATGATGGGGTTCGCGGTCACGCTCTTCGTGCAGGAGGTCTGGGACTTCCCGGCGTGGCTCGCCGGTCTCGCGACGCTGCCGCCGACGATCCTCCTCCTGCTGCTCTCGACGTCCGTCGGGACCTGGTCGGGCCGCCTCGGTCCCCGCGTGTTCATGTCGGCGGGACCGATCCTCGGCGGGATCGGCGCGCTGCTCATGCTCGCGGCCACGTCGACCCCGGACTACTGGTCGGGGATCCTGCCCGGCATGCTGCTGCTCGGCTTCGGGCTGACGCTCATGGTGACGCCGCTGACGAGCACGATCCTCGGGTCCGTGCCGGGGACGCAGGCCGGCGTGGGGTCCGCGGTGAACAACGCGATCGCGCGCATCGCGAGCCTCGTGGTGGTCGCGCTGGCCGGGGTGGTCCTCGGCGGCGAGATGTCCGTCGCGGGCTTTCATCGTGCCGTCGTCACGATGGCGGTGCTCCTCGTCGTCGGCGGGATCGTCTGCCTGGTCGGCATCCGGAACCCCGCGACCCGGGAGGCGGGGTCCGACGGAGCATAGGCTCGGCGCGAGCACGCCACCACGGCGTCGCCGGGAGGGAACCATGTCCGCCGCCGTCGCCACCCCCGCGCTGCTCGCCGCCACGCTCGCCGAGGAACGCTCGTTCGTGTTCCCGTCCTTCACACACGCCGACGCCCGGCGCCTCGGGCAGCGCATCACCGACCTCGCCGAGGGGCGTGGGCATCCCGTCTCCGTCCAGGTCCGGCGAGGGGCGCAGATCGCGTTCCACGCGGGGCTCGCGGGGTCGAGTGCCGAGAACGACGACTGGGCGGCGCGGAAGGCGGCGTCGGTCCGCCGACACGACCGGGCGAGCCTGGCGCTCCGGTTCGAGGCCGACCTGCAGGGCTCGGGTGCCTTCGCCTGGCTCGACCCCACCGCGTACGCGGTCTCCGGCGGGTCGGTCCCGGTCCGCCTCGCCGACGGGCTCCTCGTCGGCACGGCGACGGTGTCCGGTCTGCCGGACTCGGACGACCACGCCCTGGTCGTCGAGGCAATCCGCGCCCACCTCGCGTGATCCGGTCGCGGACCGTCGACGTGCCGGACGGGAGGCGCGGCCCGGGCTGGTCCCGCGCCTCCCGTCGGTTGTGTACGGACCATCCGGGCGGTAAACTTGACAGACATCGACTCAAGTTGGAAAGGTGTTCCTGAATGGCCAACATGCAGGGTGCTCCCGGTTCGCAGGAGGACCAGAAGACCGCCCTCGAGCAGTACGGCGTCGACCTGACGGCGATCGCCCGGAGCGGCAAGCTCGACCCGGTGATCGGCCGGGACTCCGAGATCCGCCGGATCTCCCAGGTGCTGACGCGCCGCACGAAGAACAACCCGGTGCTCATCGGCGAGCCCGGTGTCGGCAAGACCGCCGTGGTCGAGGGGCTCGCCCAGCGCATCGTCGCGGGGGACGTCGCCGACTCCCTCAAGGACAAGCGGCTCGTGTCGCTCGACATCTCGTCCCTCGTCGCCGGTGCCAAGTACCGCGGTGAGTTCGAGGAGCGGTTGAAGGCGGTGCTCAAGGAGATCGACGAGTCCGACGGCCAGGTGATCACGTTCATCGACGAGCTGCACACGCTGATGGGCGCCGGCGGCGGCGAAGGCTCGGTCGCCGCGGCGAACATGCTGAAGCCGATGCTCGCCCGCGGGGAACTGCGGCTCATCGGTGCGACGACACTCGACGAGTACCGCGAGTACATCGAGAAGGACGCCGCGCTCGAACGCCGGTTCCAACAGGTGTACGTCGGCGAGCCGAGCGTCGAGGACTCCGTCGCGATCCTCCGCGGACTCAAGGAGCGGTACGAGGCGCACCACAAGGTCACCATCGCCGACTCGGCGCTCGTCGCCGCGGCCTCGATGTCGAGTCGCTACATCCCCGGTCGTCAGCTCCCGGACAAGGCCATCGACCTCATCGACGAGGCGGCGTCCCGGCTGCGCATGGAGATCGACTCGAGTCCGGTCGAGATCGACGAGCTGAAGCGCACCGTCGACCGCCTCCGGATCGAGGAGCTCGCCCTCAAGAAGGAGAAGGACGACGCGTCCCGGGCCCGCCTCGAGACGCTGCGGAACGAACTCGCCGGCCGGCAGGAGCGCCTCGACGAGCTGAACGCCCGATGGCAGGCCGAGCGCAGCGCCCTCAACCGCATCGGCGACCTCAAGGCGCAGCTCGACGAGCTCAAGATGCGCTCCGACCGTGCCGCGCGCGAAGGCGACTTCGAGACCGTGTCCCGGATCGAGTACGGGCAGAAGCCCCAGATCGAGGCCGAACTCGCCGCCGCCGAACGCGCCGAGTCCGGCGACCGGATGGTGAACGACAGCGTCACCGACGAGGACATCGCCGCCGTGATCGCGGCGTGGACCGGCATCCCGATGGGGCGGCTGCTCCAGGGCGAGACCGAGAAGCTCCTGCACCTGGAGTCCGAGCTCGGTCGGCGGATCATCGGACAGCGTGCCGCGGTCACCGCGGTGTCCGAGGCCGTCCGGCGGTCGCGTGCCGGGATCTCCGAGCCGGAGCAGCCGACGGGGTCGTTCCTGTTCCTCGGCCCGACCGGGGTCGGCAAGACCGAGCTGGCCAAGGCGCTCGCCGAGTTCCTGTTCGACGACGAGAAGGCCCTCGTCCGCATCGACATGAGCGAGTACGGCGAGAAGCACTCCGTCGCGCGGCTCGTCGGCGCTCCCCCCGGGTACGTCGGGTACGAGCAGGGCGGGCAGCTCACCGAGGCCGTCCGGCGTCGCCCGTACTCGGTCGTGCTCATGGACGAGGTCGAGAAGGCGCACCCCGAGGTCTTCGACGTCCTGCTGCAGGTGCTCGACGACGGCCGCCTGACGGACGGACAGGGGCGGACGGTCGACTTCCGGAACACGATCCTGATCCTCACGTCGAACCTCGGCTCGCAGTTCCTGACCGACCGGTCCCTGCCTGCCGAGGCTCGAGAGGATGCCGTGATGGACCTCGTCCGCCAGGCCTTCAAGCCCGAGTTCGTCAACCGGCTCGACGACATCGTCGTGTTCGACGCCCTGTCCGAGGACGACCTCGGCCAGATCGTCTCGCTGTACGTGGACCGGCTCGCGCGCCGGCTCTCCGACCGCCGGCTCGAACTCGCCGTGACCCCGTCGGCCCGGGCGTGGCTCGCCGAACGCGGGTACGACCCGGCGTACGGGGCGCGTCCGCTCCGTCGGCTCATGCAGCGGCAGATCGACGACAAGCTCGCGCGGGCGCTGCTCGCGGGGGACGTCCGGGACGGCGACACCGTGCTCGTGGACGTGGCGGAGGACGGCGACGGGCTCACCGTCGTGCAGGCCGACGCGGACGCGTTCGCGGAGTAGCGCACTCCGGCCTCCGCGCTGGCCGTCCGCACCGGGTGACCGACACCGGCATGCAGGATCCTGGAATACCATGCAGTCATGCGGGTACTCGTGGCGGACGACGAACGGGCATTGGCGGAGCTGATCGCCAGGGGCCTGCGGCGGCAGCACATGGCGGTGGACGTCTGCTTCCGGGGTGACGACGCCGACGAGCTCCTCGCGGTGAACGACTACGACGTCGTCGTGCTCGACCGCGATCTCCCCGGGCTGCACGGCGACGAGGTCGCGCGTCGGCTGTCGACCCGCGGCGGCCTCACGCGGATCCTGATGCTCACGGCGTCGACGAGCCTCGTCGACCGGGTGCAGGGTCTCGAGCTCGGCGCGGACGACTACCTCGCGAAGCCGTTCGAGTACCCGGAACTCGTCGCCAGGGTCCGCGCGCTCGGACGTCGGGCGGTCGCGCCGGTGGCTCCGGTGCTCGAGCGCGGTGGCATCACGGTGGACACGAACCGGCAGACGGCGACCCGCGACGGCCTGCCGCTCGACCTCACGGCCAAGGAACTCGGCGTGCTGGAGGTGCTCCTCGCCGCGGACGGACGCATCGTCAGCGCCGAGGAGCTCCTCGAGAAGGCCTGGGACCGGAACATCGACCCGTTCACGTCCGCCGTCCGGGTGACCATGAGCAAGCTCCGACGGAAGCTCGGCGACCCCGACCCGATCGCGACCGTACCGGGCAAGGGGTACGCGCTCGCGGACCGCGCGGCATGAGCGGTCCGCGACGACGCTCGTGGAGCATCCGGACGCGGACCGCGCTCGCACTCGGGGCGGTGTCCGCGACGCTCGCGGCGCTCGTGCTGGTGTTCGTCGCGGTGCTCACGCAGCACGGCGTCGGCACGTTCGTGAGCGGGAGCGCCGTGCACGTCGGGGACCCGGACCGGACGACGGAACCGAGCGGCCCCGTGGCGCAGGAGGCCCCGGTGCGCGGCAGCGCCGTCGGCGGGGTCGCGCTGCAGGCGGTCGCCGCCCGGGAGCAGTGGCTGTGGTCCGCGGTCGGCGTCGGCATCGCCGGGGTGCTCGCCACCGGCGTCGGCTGGCTCGTCAGCGAGCGGATGCTGCGACCGATCGAGGACATCACCGCCACGGCACGACGCATCTCCGCGACGACGCTGCACGAGCGGATCGGCCTCGACGGCCCGGACGACGAACTGCGTCGACTCGCCCGGACGATCGACGCCCTGTTCGAGCGGCTCGACACCGCGTTCGAGAGCCAGCGGCGGTTCGTGGCCCACGTCTCGCACGAGCTCCGGACGCCGCTCGCCGTCCAACGGGCGGCGATCCAGATCGGCCTCGACGACGACGCCGACCCGACGGACGTCCGACGGACCCGGGAGGAGCTGCTCGCGGCGAACCGGCGGAGCGAACAGCTCATCGAGGGGCTGCTCGTGCTCGCGGAGGCCGACCGCGGTCTCGGCGACCGGATCGGCCCGGTCGACGTCGAGGCACTCGTGCAGGACGTCCTCGTGCTCCATCGCGCGAGCGCCGCGGCCGTCGGGGTGGAGCTCGTCGTCGACACCGCCGGGTCGGCCACCGTCCGCGGGGACCGCGTGCTGCTCCACCAGCTCGTCACGAACCTCGTCGACAACGCGATCGCCTACAACCGTCCCGGCGGGACCGTGTGGGTCCGGGTCGCGCCGGACGGTGCAGTGCTCGAGGTCGAGAACACGGGCACCCCGATCGAGCCGGACGCCGTGCCGGTGCTCCTCGAGCCGTTCCGCCGGGGTCCGGACGGGGTGGCCGGCGGAGGACGCGACCGGGCCGGGTCGACCGCGGGGCCGTCACGGCCGCACAGCGGCATCGGCCTGTCGGTGGTCGCGGCCGTCACCCGGGTGCACGGCTGGACGCTCGCGGTCGACGCGCGGTCCGGCGGCGGGCTCGTCGTCGGGCTCCGGATGCCGGCGAGCGGTGTTTCGATGATGTGACGTCGAACGGTACGCCGCGGAAACGGCCTGTTCGCTGGACTGGGTGCATGAAGACCACCACGAAGACCCAGACCCTGGCGGCGCTCGTCGCCATCGCGCTCGTGCCGCTCGCCCTGACGGGCTGTGCGGCGACCGAGGACAGCGCCCGCACCGACCCGTCCGGGGGCACCGGCGACTCGGCGAACGCGTTCACGTCGTGCATGCGGGAGCACGGCGTCCCGATGATGGACGCCGGCGCGGGCGATGACCGCTCGATGCGCACCCGTCTGCCGGAGGGAGTGAGCCAGGCGCAGTTCGCCGAGGCGGCCGACGCGTGCGCGACGAAGACCGGCGCAGGCGCCGGGGGCAGCGGCGCGGGCGACGGCGGGGGTGCGAAGAGCCTCGACGACGACCCCGGTCACCAGGCGGACCTGATCGAGGTCGCCGAGTGTGTGCGGGGCAAGGGGATCGCGGACTACCCGGACCCCGGGGCGGGGGAGGACGCCTACCGGACGATGCGCGAGCCCGACGAGGAGGTCGCGGCGGCGGAGCGCGCCTGCTTCGACGAGATCATGCCGGGGACGGGCTCCGGCTCCGGCTCGCGCTCCGACGCCGGGAGCAGCCGGTGACCGCGCGGGTCCGGCGCCGGACCGTCGTGGCCGGCAGCTGCGCCGCCGCGCTCGTCGTCGTGGGGCTCGTCGTCGTGGGGGTCGTCGCCACGGTCGCCGTCATGACCGACCCGACACCGTCCGACGCCACGACGCCGGCCGTCGGACACCACCGGACGGCGCGGGTCGAGCGCGGCACCCTGACGGAGCAGAAGACGTTCTCGGCGACGCTCGGGTACGGGGTGCCGACGCCGCTCGACGCGTCCGCCGCGGGCACGATCACCTGGTTGCCGCGGTACGGGCAGGTGATCGGGCGCGACCAGGAGCTGTACCGTGTCGACGACGTCCCGGTGCGGGCGATGCACGGCACGGTCCCCCTGTTCCGCCCGCTCGTCCGGGGGCTCCACGGGCCGGACGTCCGGCAGCTGAACGAGAACCTGTCGGCGCTCGGGTACGCCGTCGCGGTCGACGACCGCTTCGGGACGCGGACCGAGGCCGCCGTGCGGCGGTACCAGCGCGACCGAGGTCTGACGGTCGACGGCACGGTCGACGGCAGGACCGTCGCGTTCGTCGACGGCGACGTCCGGGTGGCCGCGCTGGACGGCCGTCTCGGCACACCGGCCGACGGACCCGTGCTCGGGTACACGCGGACCACCATGGTCGTGACGGCGACGGTGCCCGCGGCGGATGCGACGCGGTTCACGGACGGCGGATCGGTCGAGGTGGTGTTCGACGGGCAGCCCGACCACGTGACCGGGACCGTCGACCGCATCGACGCAGCGAGTCCCGGCAGCGGTGGCGGCGGCGGGGACGGCGACGACGGCGGGGACCGCGGCACGGTCGCCGTCACCGTGCGGCTCGACGGGCCGGTGCCCGACGGCGTCTCCGAGGCATCCGGCGTCCGGGTCGTCGCGGACGGGACGACGAAGGCGGACGTGCTGTCCGTCCCGGTGCCCGCGCTGCTCGCCGGTCGAGGGTCCGGGTACGTCCTCGAGAAGGTCACCGCATCCGGGAGCACGACGCGCGTCCCCGTCACCGTCGGCTTCGCCGCGCAGGGGCGGGTCGAGGTGCGTGGGTCGGGCATCGCCGCGGGCGACGAGGTCGTGGTGCCCGCATGAGCCCGCGCACGGACACCGCGGCGGTCCTGGAACTCCGGGGCGTCGAACGGCGCCACGGCGACGTCGCGGCGCTCGCGGGCGTCGACCTCCGTCTCGACCACGGTGAACTCGTTGCGGTCGTCGGACCGAGCGGGTCCGGCAAGTCGACGCTGCTGAACGTCGTCGGCACCCTCGACCGGCCGACGGCGGGCTCCGTCCGCATCGCGGGCGAGGACGTCGTGGAACGGTCCGACGACGCGCTCTCCCGGCTCCGCGCCGAGCACATCGGGTTCGTCTTCCAGCACTTCCACCTGACGACCGGGGCGACCGCCGTCGAGAACGTCGCCGACGGATTGCTGTACCGCGGGGTGCCCCGACGCCGTCGTCGCGTGCTCGCCGTCGACGCGCTCGGGCAGGTCGGACTCGGGCACCGCGTCGACCACCGCCCGCACGAGCTCTCCGGCGGCGAGCAGCAGCGTGTCGCGATCGCGCGGGCGATCGTCGGCGGGCCGACGATCCTGCTCGCGGACGAGCCGACCGGGGCTCTCGACTCCACGTCGGGCGCGGCCGTCGTCGACCTGCTGCGGGAACTGCATGCCGGCGGGACGACCGTGCTCGTCGTCACGCACGACCTGGCGCTGGCCGCCGCGCTGCCGCGTCGGGTCCGGATGCGGGACGGGCGGATCGAGGAGGACACCGGGGCGGCGGCGTGCCGCGTGGGGGTGCCCGCATGAGCGCGACGGGCATCGGGTTCGTCGACCTGGTCCGGCTCGGCGTCTTCGGCCTGCGGACCCGTCCGACGAGGGTCGCGCTGTCCGCGCTCGGGATCGCGATCGGCATCGCGGCGATGATCGCCGTCGTCGGCATCTCGGGGTCGAGCAAGGCCGCGCTCGACCGGGTGCTCGACGAGCTCGGGACGAACGTGCTGACCGCCGCGCCGGGTTCGACCTTCGGCGAACCGGTGCCGCTGCCGACGGACGGGGTGGCGACGGCCGGACGGCAGGACGACGTCGAGCGGGCCGCGGGCGTCGGGACGATCGACGGGGTGCACGTCTACCGCACCGACCGGATCGGCGCACTGGAGACCAAGGGCATCGGGGTGTCGGCGGCGATCGGCGACGTCCCCGCCGTGCTCGCCGGACGGTTCACCGCCGGACGCTGGCTCCAGCAGGGCGCGGACGCACCGCCGCAGGTCGTGCTCGGTGCCGAGGCCGCGCGTCGGCTCGGGATCGACGCCGTCGACGCGGACACGACGGTCTGGATCGACGGCCGCTGGGTGGCGGTCGTCGGCGTGCTCGCGCCGCTGCCGCTCGCACCGGACCTCGACACCCGGGTGTTCGTGTCGACGACGACCGCGGCGGGGCTCGGCTTCGACGGACACCCGACGACGATCGTCGCGCGTGTGGACCCGGCGGACGTCCCCGCTGCCCGTGACCGGCTCGCGCGGTCGATCTCGCCGTTGTCGCCCTCGGACGTCGCCGTGAGCCGGCCGTCGGATGCGCTCGCCGCGAAGGACGCCACCGACGCGTCGTTCGCCGGGCTGCTCGTCGGCATCGGCGGGGTGGCGCTCCTGGTCGGCGGTATCGGTGTCGCGAACACAATGGTGATCACCGTGCTGGAGCGTCGGGCGGAGGTCGGCGTCCGCCGGTCCCTCGGCGCGCGACGGCGCGACATCCGCAACCAGTTCCTCGTCGAGTCCCTGTTGCTGTCGCTCCTCGGCGGCGGGGCGGGGGTGGTGGTCGGCTGCGCGGTCACGACGGTGTTCGCGGCGACGCAGGGCTGGCCGGTCGCGATCCCGGCGTGGGTCGTCGGCGGCGGGCTCGGGGCCACCCTCGTGATCGGGGGAGCCTCCGGGCTGTACCCAGCGGCACAGGCGGCGCGGGTCCCGCCGACGGCAGCGCTCGCCGCCGTCTGACGCGCGCCCTCGCCGCCCGTGCGACGCGCACGCTCGCCGCCGTCCGACGCGCGCCGGAGGTCCGTGCCGATACCGTGCCTCCCGTCCGCCGTCAAGCCATTCTGCAAGAAACGTTCGAAATCCGTTACCGCCCGGAAACACGCGGATCGCAGCGGATCGACCACCTCCGAGAAAGTCGGTCGCGGTGATTGACAAAACGGCCGCGGAGTCGTTCACTTGCGATTACACAAGTTCCTTTCGGAAAGCAGTTCACAGCACGACGGGCCGCCCCGACGACGATGTCGGGGCCACACACAGGGAGCAACTTTGCAACGCACACGACTCGCGGCACTCGGCGCACTCGGACTCGCCGCGGCGCTCGCCCTCGCCGGCTGCTCGGCCGGCGGTTCCTCCGCCGGCAGCGGCGGCGGCAGCAGTTCCGGATCGATCGGCACCCCGGACGGCAAGGGCAAGACGATCACCGTCTGGATCATGAACGGCGACCTGAGCCCCGCGATCCTCAGCGTCGCCGAGAAGCAGTTCACCAAGGCCACCGGCGCGAAGGTGAAGCTCCAGACCCAGCAGTGGGACGGCATCACCACGAAGCTCACCACCGCGCTCGCGCAGTCCGACGCTCCCGACATCGTCGACCTCGGCAACACGGACGTCCCGGTGTACGCGGCGACCGGCGGTCTCAAGGACATCACCGCGTACAAGAGCGAGCTCGCCGACGGGCAGACCTGGCTCAAGGGGCTCGAAGGCCCGGCGACCGTGGACGGCAAGCTCTACGGCGCACCGCTCTTCGCCGGCAACCGCTCGGTGATCTACAACAAGAAGATCTGGGCGGATGCCGGGGTCACCGCGGCCCCCACGAGCTACGCCGAGTTCACCGCGGACCTCGACAAGGTCAAGGCCGCGAACACGGCGACCGACTTCTCCGCGTTCTACATGCCCGGACAGTACTGGTACGGCGGCCTGCAGTGGGTGTGGGACGCCGGCGGCTCGATCGCGACCGAGAAGGACGGCAAGTGGACGGGCACCATCGACTCCGCCGCCGCCGTCAAGGGCCTGACCGCCTGGAAGGCGTTCCAGAACGAGTACTCGGTGTCGTCGACGCAGGACATCAACACCGACAAGCCCGCTGAGTCCGACGTGTTCGCGCAGGGTCAGACCTCGGCGATCCTCGGGTCGGCGTGGGAGATCGGCTCGATCGAGACGGCGAAGCCCGAGCTCAAGGACCAGCTCGGCACGTTCGCCCTCCCGTCGACGACCGCGGGCAAGACCCAGCCGGTGTTCCTCGGCGGGTCCGACCTCGGCATCCCGGCGAAGAGCAAGAACCAGGACCTCGCGCTGTACTACATGAAGATCCTCACCTCGAAGAAGTTCCAGGAGGACCAGGTCTTCGGCGTCGACGGCTGGGAGCCGAACTCCACCCAGCTCATCGACGCGGTCTCGAGCAAGCTCTCCGACCTGCAGAAGCCGTACTTCGAGGCGGCCAAGACGTCGCAGCCGACGCCGGCGACCCCGGGGTGGGCGACGATCGAGGGCGATGCGTCCTTCCAGACGATGTTCGCGGACATCGCCACCGGTCGCCAGACCCCGCAGGCCGCGGCGGAGAGCTTCTCGAAGCACCTCACCACGGCGCTGAACGCCACGCAGTAGCGACTCCGGACGGCGGGGGCGGACCGGTCCGCCCCCGCCGTCCGCTGCCGACCACCCGTCACCACCGCCTGGATCGGAGTCCACCCGATGACCACCACCGCGCAGGGCGCACCGGGCATCACGCCCGCAGCCGAGCCGATCGGCACGGGAGGCACGCTGCAGTCGAGCATGCAGCCACCGGCCCCGCAGCCGGGTCGCGCCCGCACCGCGGGCCGACGCCTCGGCAGGTCGAAGGCCCCGCTCGTCCTGCTCGCCCCCGCCGCCGTCATCCTGCTCGTCCTGGTGATCTACCCGCTCATCCGGCTCGTCGTCATCTCGTTCCAGGAGTACGGGCTGCGCGCGATCTTCACCGGGCACGCCGGGTTCGCCGGGTTCGCGAACTACACGAACGTCCTCACCGACGCGAGCTTCTGGCCGGTCCTCGCCCGCACCGCGGTCGTCACCGGGGCGATGGTCCTCGGCACGATCGTCATCGGCATGGCGGTGTCGCAGCTCCTGACGCGGCTCGGCGGCGTCATGCGGACCGTCGTCAGCGTCGTGCTGGTGCTCGCGTGGGCGATGCCGAACGTCGCGTCGAGCCTCGTCTGGCAGTGGTTGTTCCAGCCCTTCTACGGGGTGCTCAACTGGCTCATCACGCAGCTGCGCGTGTTCGGCGACCACACCCAGGACAACTGGGCCTCGCATCCGGCGCAGGCCTACACGATCGTCCTGTCCCTCGTGATCTGGCAGGCAGTGCCGTTCGTCGCGCTGACGCTCTACGCGGCGCAGTCGCAGATCGACCCCGCGTACTACGAGGCCGGATCGCTCGACGGTGCGTCGAACTGGACGATGTACCGGGCGATCACGCTCCCGGCGCTGTCCCCGACGCTGACCCTCGTCTCGATCCTCTCCGTGATCTGGGACTTCAACGTGTTCAACCAGATCTGGCTGCTCACCCGCGGCGGCCCCGAGGAGTCGACCACGACGCTCGGTATCTGGACCTTCGTGCGCTCGTTCGTGAGCGGCGCGTACGGGCAGGGTGCCGCGATCGCGATCATCTCGACGGTCATCCTCGGGGCGCTCACGAGCTACTACATCCGCCGTCTCATCCGTTCCGGGGAGGAAGACCTGTGACCGCCACGATCCCGAGCGGGGGTGCCGGCGCGACCGGCCCCCGGGCTGCCGCCGGCGCGACGGGCGCGACCCGCGCCTCCCGGCCGTCCGCGTCCAGCAGCACGACGGACGCCCGTGTGCGTGCGCGCCGCCGTCGGCCCCGCCGCACCGTCCCGACCGTGCTGGCGGTGCTCTTCTGCCTGGTGTGGGTGTTCCCGATCTACTGGATGGTCGTGACGGCGTTCAAGCCGAAGGACGAGGTCACGACGATGACCCCGATCTGGGTGCCGCTGCACCCGACGATCCAGAACTTCGTCCGCGCGGTCTCGCAGGAGCACTTCCTGCTCTACCTGCGGAACTCGGCGATCGTCGTCGTGGCGGCCGTGCTGCTGTCGATCGTGGTCGGGTTCCTGGCGTCGGCGGCCCTGTCGCGGTTCCGGTTCCGCGGCCGTCGGGCGATCCTCGTTGCGATCCTGTTCGTGCAGATGATCCCGTCCGGCGCGCTGCTCATCCCGCTGTTCCTGTCGTTCCAGTCGCTCGACCTGCTCAACAGCTACGTCGGCCTCATCCTGGCGTACGTCGCGAGCGTCCTGCCGTTCTCGATCTGGGTGATGCGCGGGTTCTTCGTCGCGGTGCCGGTGGAGATCGAGGAGGCGGCGAAGACGGACGGCGCCGGGACGTTCCGCATCCTCTGGAGCGTGCTGTTCCCGCTCGTGATGCCCGGTGTCATCGCGACGAGCGTGTTCGCGTTCATCGCGGCGTGGAACGACTACCTGACCGCCTACGTCATGCTGAAGGACCAGACGATGTACACGCTGCCGGTCTGGCTCGCGACCTTCTCGACGAACAAGGGCACGGACTACGGGGCGCTCATGGCGGCGTCGGTGCTGTTCTCGCTGCCGGTCGTGGTGTTCTTCCTCATCGTGCAGCGTCGGCTCGTCGCGGGGATGACGGCAGGGGCCGTCAAGGGGTAGCCCTCCGTCCCGGTGCCGCGCCGGACCTTCCTGCGGCGACCTGATCGCCGATCTTCGTTTCGTTGGTTTCACCCCTTGCGTTCGTGTTGGAACTGCGCTTATGCTCCTGCCAAGCACAGACGGACGAAGGAGTCGGACATGTACGCGACCGAACGGCAGGACGCGATCGCCGAGGCACTGCACGCCTCCGGCCGCGTGTCCGTGGCCGACCTCGCCGCGACCCTCGACGTCACGACGGAGACCGTGCGCCGCGACCTCGACGCGCTCGAGACCGCGGGCGTCCTCCGCCGGGTGCACGGCGGTGCCGTCCCCGCCGGTCGCGCCAGCGTCGCCGAGCTGAGCGTCGCCGAGCGCGAAGGCCAGCACGGCGACGCCAAGACCGCGATCGCGGACGCCGCCATGCGACTGCTCCCGCCGACGTTCACCGGCTCGGTGTCGATCGATGCCGGGACCACGTGCGCCGCCGTCGCCGCGCGCATCGCGACCTGGGTGCCGGCGACCGCGGGACAGACCATGACGGTCATCACGAACTCCGTGCCGATCGCCGCGCTGCTGCAGCACAGTCCGCACGTCGAGCTGCACCTGCTCGGGGGACGGGTCCGCGGGGTCACGAGCGCCGCCGTCGGCACGGCCACGGTGGAGCAGATCGGCGCGCTCCGCCCGGACATCGCGTTCGTCGGGACGAACGGCCTCAGCGCCGGGTTCGGCCTGAGCACCCCGGACGAGTACGAGGCGGCGGTGAAGGGCGCCTACGTGGTCGCCGCACGACGGGCCGTCGTGGTCGTCGACGCGGCGAAGCACGGGGTCGAGGCCCTGATGCGGTTCGCGACGTTCGCCGAGGTCGACACGATCGTCACCGACCTGCCACCGGCGGCCGACCTCGCCGAGGCGCTCGCCGAGGCCGACGTCGAGGTCGTGGTCGCGTGAACCGGCGCATCGTCACCGTGACGCCGAACCCGTCGCTCGACCGTACCGTCGAGCTCGGCGGCGAACTCCAGCGCGGCGCCGTCCAACGTGCGACCCGGTCCGCCGCCGAACCCGGCGGCAAGGGCGTCAACGTCTCCCGGGCGGTCCGGGCCTCCGGCGGAGACACCGTCGCGGTCCTGCCCGGCGACCCGACCGACCCGGTGCTCCTCGCCCTCGCCGGCCTCGGCATCCCGACCGCGGCGCTCCCGATCGGCGCGCCGCTCCGGTCGAACGTCACGATCACCGAGCCGACCGGGACGACCACCAAGATCAACGAGCCCGGGCCGTCACTCGCCGCGCACGCGGACGCGCTCGTCGACCTCGTCGTCACGAGCGCGGCGGGAGCGCGGTGGCTCGTGCTCGCCGGGTCCCTGCCGCCGGGGCTCGCGGACGACGCCCTCGCGGAGATCGTCCGCGCGGTCCGCAGCGCGTCCGACGACGCCGGCCAGGACGCGCCCCGCATCGCGGTCGACTCGTCCGGTGTCCCGTTCACCGCGCTGCTCGCGTCGGGTGTGCCGATCGACCTCCTCAAGCCGAACGCCGAGGAGCTCGCCGAGGTCGTCGGCGGCGACCCCGACGGGTACGAGGCGGACCCGGTCCGTGCCGCGACCGCCGCGGCGCGACTCCTCGACCGGGGAGTCCGGGCCGTGCTCCTCACCCTCGGCAGCGCTGGAGCCGTCCTGGTCACCGCCGCCGGGTCGTGGTCGGCGGCGGCACCGCGGATCACGGCCCGGTCCACCGTCGGCGCGGGCGACTCCGCACTCGCGGGCTACCTGCTCGCCGAGACCGCGGGTGGCACGCCCGAGCAGTGCCTCGCACAGGCCGTCGCCTCCGGGGCCGCCGCGGCGTCGCTCCCCGGCAGCACCGTCCCGTCCCTCGACCAGACCCGTCCGGGCGACGTCGTCGTCGAACCGGTCCGGATCGCGGCTCCCGTCATCTCCTGACCGTCCCCACCCCCGACCCTGCAGCATCCGCACGTCCTCGCGCGCCGCGCACTTGCAAAGGAGCAACTCCCCATGGCAACTCCCGTCACGGGCCGCACCGGCCCCGACCTCATCGACACGGAACTCGTCGGGCTCGACGAGGACCTCGGCGGCACGTCCTCGGACGTCATCCGCGTCCTCGCCGGCCGCGTCGCAGCGACTGGGCGAGCGGGCTCCGCCGAGTCCCTCGCCGAGGACGCCATCAAACGCGAGGCGTCGGTCGGCACCGGCGTCCCCGGCGGCATCGCGATCCCGCACGCCCGATCCACCTCCGTCACGTCGCCGACGCTCGCGATGACCCGTCTCGCCCGCACGGTCCCGTTCGGCGCCCCGGACGGCGACGCCGACATCGTGTTCATGATCGCGGTGCCCGAGGGTGCGGACAAGGACCACCTCACGGTGCTCTCGACGCTCGCCCGAGCGCTCATCCGCGAGGACTTCACCGCCGCGCTCCGCGCCGCGACCACGCGCGAGGAGATCGTCGCGCTCGTCGACCGCGAGGTCAGCGGCGAGGTCGCGTCCGCCGGCGTCGGCACGTCCGGCGCGCGGACCGACGGCCGGGAGGCCGGGGGCGACGCTGCAACGTCGGCCTCGGGCTCCGGGGCGGCCGGGTCCGGCACCGCGGGGCAGCGCCCCCGTCTGATCGTCGGGGTCACGGCGTGCCCGACCGGCATCGCGCACACCTACATGGCGGCGGACGCCCTCGTCGCGGCCGGCAAGCGCGCCGGTGCCGAGGTGCACATCGAGACGCAGGGCTCGTCGTCCGTGACACCGCTCGACCCAGCGCTCATCGCCGCGGCCGACGCCGTGGTGTTCGCGGTCGACGTGGACGTCCGCGACCAGGGCCGGTTCGCCGGCAAGCCCGTCGTCCGCGGCCCGGTGAAGCGCGGCGTCGACGAACCCGACACGATGATCGCCGAGGCGCTCGCCGCCGCGGACGACCCCCGCGCGCACCGCGTCGCCGGCGGCTCGGTCGCGTCCGGTCCGGTCATGAACGCCGGCCGCGAGCACGTCGGCCAGGCGCTGAAGCGCTGGCTGCTCACCGGTGTCTCGTACATGATCCCGTTCGTCGCCGGCGGTGGGCTCCTCATCGCGCTCGGGTTCCTGCTCTCGGGCTACGGCATCGCCCTCACGGCGAAGGGCCACACGGTCAACAACGCCGTGTACACCCTGCAGAACTCCACACTGCTGCACCTGCCGCCGGAGGGGCTCGGCTACTACCTCGGTGCGGCGGCCTTCGAGATCGGCGGGATCTCGCTCGGGTTCCTCGTCGCCGCGCTCGCCGGGTACATCGCCTACGCCATCGCCGACCGGCCGGGCATCGCACCCGGGTTCGTCGCCGGTGCGATCGCGGTGTTCATGAACGCCGGGTTCCTCGGCGGACTCGTCGGCGGCCTGCTCGCCGGTGCGGCCGCGTACTGGCTCGGCCGCATCCCGGTCTGGCGCTGGCTCCGCGGCCTGATGCCCGTCGTGATCATCCCGCTGCTCGGCTCGATCTTCGCGTCGGGGCTCCTGCTCCTCGTGCTCGGCGGTCCGATCGCCCTGCTCATGACCGAGCTGTCGAAGTTCCTCAACTCGCTGACCGGTGCGTCCGCGATCCTGCTCGGCGTCATCCTCGGCCTGATGATGGCGTTCGACCTCGGCGGCCCGGTGAACAAGGTGGCGTACGCGTTCGCCGTCGCAGGGCTCTCCGCCGGCTCGGCGGCGAACCCGGCGCCGCTCGAGATCATGGCCGCCGTGATGGCGGCCGGCATGGTGCCGCCGCTCGCCCTCGCACTGACGTCGACGATCCTCTACCGCAAGGGCTTCACGATGGCCGAGCGGGAGAACGGCAAGGCGGCGTGGCTCCTCGGCGCGTCGTTCATCTCCGAGGGCGCGATCCCGTTCGCGGCGGCCGACCCGCTCCGCGTCATCCCGTCCTCGATGGTCGGAGCGGCGGTCACCGGCGCGATCTGCATGGGGACCGGCGTGACCTCGCGGGCCCCCCACGGCGGGTTCTTCGTGTTCTTCGCGATCGGGAACTTCGGGATGTTCATCGTGGCGATCATCGCCGGCATGGTGGTCTCGGCACTCGTGCTCGTCGTCCTCAAGCGGTTCGTCCGTCGCCGGACCCCGCTCGCGGCCGAGGACGCCCGGGCCGCGGACGCCGCGGCGGTCGTCGACCAGCGTCAGCCCGTCGCCGTCTAGGGCGACCCGCTCGGGTGCTCCACTCGACGGAGCAGAACACGCCGCGACCCCGGACGGGATCGCGGCGTGTTCTGCGATCTCGGCCGGGTGCTCGCGGCGTGTTCTGCGATCTGGGCCGGGTGCTCAATCCGCGATGTTCGCGGTGATCGCCTCGATGTAGGCCTGCCGGTCCTCGCGGGACGCCGGTCGTCCGGGGATCCCGGGACGCTGCTCCCACGGGAACGGCCCGGACTCGTGCCGGTACTCGATGCCCATCGCCTCGAGTCGGGCGAGGTGCTCTCCGAGCCGGCCCTCGAACTCCGCGGGGTCCCGCGGCCCGGCGACGTCGGCGGACCACAGTGCCTCGGACAGGGCGACGATCCGCGGGAAGAGCATGTAGTCGAGTCGCCTGGCCGTGTCGACGTGCTCGGTCCACATGTTCGCCTGCCCGCCGATGACGTGCGCGGCCTCGGACTCGGTCAGCCCGGCCGGGACCGGGTCGAACGCGTACACGTCCGCCGTCGTCAGGACGATCGAGACCGGGATCGGCTCCGTCGCCATGTCGGACTGGCGGTAGTCGAGGTACACCTGGTCGTCCGGCACCGAGATGACGTCGTGGCCGCGCCGGGCCGCGGTGACGGCACCGGTCAGTCCGCGCCAGGACACGATGGTGGCCGAGCGGTCCAGGGTCCGGCCCTCGAGGATCTCGTCGAAGCCGAACATCCGCCGACCGGCCGCGGTGATGTGTGCGCCGAGACGACCGACGAACCAGGCCTGCAGCTCCTCCTCGTCGTGGAGACCGAGTTCCCGGATGCGCTCCTGCGTCCGCGGGTCCTGCTGCCACTGCACCTTCGGGCATTCGTCGCCCCCGATGCCGATGTACTCGGACGGGAACAGCGCCATGACCTCGTCGAGGACGTCCTGGAAGAACCGGACGGTCGACTCCTCGGTGTTGAGGATGTCCTCGGAGATGCCCCATTCGGTCCACACCTCGAGCCGTCGGTCCGGGTGGACGCCGAGCTCCGGGTAGGCCGCGAGCGCCGCGCGGACGTGCCCGGGGATCTCGATCTCCGGGACGACCGTGACGAACCGGGTGGCCGCGTACGCGACGATCTCGCGGATGTCGTCCTGCGTGTAGTACCCGCCGTGGGGACGACCGTCGAACGCCGCGGGGACGAGCTCACCGTCCGGGCCGGGCACGTGCGCGCCGACCTGGGACTCCGTCCGCCACGCGCCGACGTCGGTGAGGCGCGGGTACCGGCGGATCTCGATGCGCCACCCCTGGTCCTCGGTGAGGTGGAAGTCGAGGCGGTTGATGCGGTGCGCGGCGATCTGGTCGATGACGCGGAGGACCTCGTGCTTGGTCCGGAACGTCCGCGCGACGTCGAGCATGAACCCGCGCCATGCGAACGCCGGTGCGTCCTCGACCACGACCGCGCCGATGCTCCACGGACCGTCGGCGATGCGCCCGCGACGGTACACGTCGGCGGGGAGGAGTTGCAGCATCGCCTGTGCGCCGTAGAAGACCCCGGCGGGTCCGCCGCCGACGACCTCGACGCCGTCGGTGGTCACGGTCACCCGGAACGCCTCGGAGCGGTCGCCGCCGGGACCCGCCGGGAGCGTCGCCGACTCGGCGGCGTCCGCGAGCCGGAGCACGATGCCGGCACCGGCCGGGGAAGCGGCGTCGGACAGCGGCAGCCCGGTCGACGGACGGAGGACGCCCTGCAGGTACCGGGCCGTCGACCCCGTCTCCGACGTCGCCGCGATCGTCGTGGTCTCGTCGAGGGTGAACGCACCGGAGCCCGGCGTGGAGACACGGGGTCTGGGGATGATCATGACAACCTTTCGATGCGTGTGTTGCCGCATTTCTCAATGATCTTTCGTAATATGGAGGCTATGGCGACCGGAGGGCAGTGTCAATGAGCATCGACGCACGCGGCAGCTCGCCGGCGACCCTGCGCCGGATCAACTCCCGTGCCATCCTCGGCGAGCTGTTCCACGACGAGGGATCGCACACCGTCACCGAGCTCGCGACGGCCGTCGGCCTGTCCCGCCCGACGGTCGAGGCGGCCCTCGCCGACCTCGTCGCGGAGGGCTGGGTCACCGAGGTGGACGCGATCGCGACACCGAACAAGGCCGGGAGGCGCGCCAAGCGGTTCCGCGCCGAGGCGAGCGCCGGGTACGTGGTCGGCGTCGACCTCGGACTGCACGCCATCGTCGGCATCGTGTCCGACCTGCGGGGGACCCCGATCGCGACGGTCGAGGAGACCTACCCGACGCTCGCGTCCGCGGAGCAGGCCTGGCGGTCGGTCCGCGAGGTCATCGCCCGCCTCACCGACCGCATCGACGTCACGAAGCTCCTGTCCGCGACCTTCGGCGTGCCGGCCGTGGTCGACCGCTCCGGCGCGATCGACTACACGATCGCGGTCCCGGACTGGGTGTCGGCGCGGATCCCCGGCCGGATCGGGGACCTGTTCCCCGGTGCCGCCACGTTCTTCGACAACGACGCCAAGCTCGCGGCGATCGCCGAGGCGATGTGGGGACGGTTCGTCGGCGTCCAGGACGGCCTGTCCCTCGTCATGGGACGCCAGATCGGGGCGGCGCTGATCGTCAACGGCACGCTCGCCCGCGGTGTCCGGGGTGCGGCGGGCGAGGTCGGCGGGCTTGCCTCGACCGGCTGGCCCGGCGTCCCGGCGGAGCTCGAGGCCCGGATCCCGGCCGGGCTCGACCTCGAGCAGTGCATGCGTGCGGCCGGAGCGGGCGACCCGGCCGCGGTCGCCGTGGTGGAGTGGCTCGCGGGCGCGGTCGCCACGGGGGTCGCGCAGCTCGTCGCCACGGTGGACCCGGAGCGGGTCGTCGTCGGTGGCGAGGTCCTGCCGGCCGGGACCGTGTTCACCGACGCGCTCGCCACCGAGGTCGCGGCGCGGACGGGCGCGACGGTGCCGATCGTGCCGTCCGCAGTGGGTCGGGACGCGGTGGCGCGGGGCGCACTCGCGCACTCGCTCGGCCACGTGCGGAGCGAGCACATGGGCCTCGGCTGACCTGCGGGGCGACGTCGGCGGCGCAGCCGTTGCAGCGAGGTCTTTGCAGAGGGGTCGTTGCAAAGAAACGCTTGCAAAGACCTGTTTGCAAGCGTAGTCTCGAATCATGAACGAACAGCGCGTCGCCGGTATCGAGGCCCTCAAGGCACTCGGTCACCCGCTGCGAGCTCGGCTCTTCAACCTGTTGTCGGTGTACGGCGCCGCCACGGCGACCGATCTCGGCAAGCGGATCGGGGAGTCGAGCGGTTCCACCAGCTACCACCTCCGACAGCTCGAGAAACACGGCCTGGTGTCCGAGGACACGGAGCGCGGGACCGCGAGGGAACGGTACTGGCAGCGCATCCCCGGTCCGGTGGTGCTCGGATCGGCCGAGATCACGGCGACCCCGGCCGGTCAGTCCGCGGCCCTGATGGCGTACAGCGCCCTCAACGGCGTCGAGGAACAGCTCGTCCGGGACTTCATCAACTACCGGGCGGCCGACATGCCGACCGAGTGGTCCGACGCCGCGGACGACTCGACGGCCTACCTCAACCTGACCGTCGAGCAGGCGATGCACCTGGCCGAGGACATGCACCAAGTGATGGAGCGGTACCGGCAGGAGCAGACCGAGGGGCCGGGCACCGCGCGCATGTTCGTCAAGTACCGCACGATCCCGGTCACTCTCGCCGACGAACCGGTCGACACGAGCACCACGCCCATCGACATCGCGTCGCTCCACGCCATGGCGGGACTCGACGCCCCCACCGACACCGACACCCGTCCCGATCAGGAGCAGCAGTCATGACCGCGTTCTCCCACCCCGCCACCACATCCGTGCCGTCCGTCGGCGCCGTCGACCGAGTCGTCTACCGCGTCGGCACCGCCATGGTCCGCTGGAGCACCCGTCGCACGGACCGCACCGCTCGTCGCGGCAGCACGCTCGCCACCGCCGTCCACGTCCGCGCCGACCAGGTCGACCCGGCGCTCCGCCACGCGGTCCTCGCCGACCGTGCCGACCGCGAGCACGGGCACGCCGTCGCCGCGGCGGTGCTCCTCCCGCGCCGCTGAGTCCCAGCTCGGTTCCCTAGCCTGGGCGCATGACGATCGCCCTCGCGACCGCCCGTCCGGCAGCCTCACACTCCCTGTCCGCCGCACCGCACCGACCCGGGACCGAACTCGGCGGCCTCACCGGGTTCGTGCTCGACCTCATCGACCGACTCGGGGAGTGGGGCGTCGGCCTGATGCTCTTCGTCGAGACGGTGTTCCCGCCGATCCCGTCCGAGGTCATCCTGCCGTTGGCCGGGTTCCTCGCCGGGGCCGGTTCGATGGACCTCGCACTCGTCCTCGTCGCGGCGACGCTCGGTTCCTACCTCGGTGCCCTCGTCCTGTACTGGCTCGGCGCCTGGGTCGGCCTCGAGCGCAGCATCCGATGGCTCAGCAGACTGCCGCTCGTCGACGACCACGACTTCCGGACCGCAGCGAGGTGGTTCTCGGGGCACGGCCGGGCGGCGGTGTTCTTCGGCCGGCTGATCCCGGGCGTCCGGAGCCTCATCTCCCTGCCTGCCGGTGCGGAGCGGATGCCCTTGGTCGGCTTCAGCGTCTGCACCATCCTCGGCAGCGGCCTCTGGAACACCGTCCTGATCCTCGTCGGCGCCGCGCTCGGCACGCAGTACGAGCTCATCGAGCAGTGGTCGGGCTGGATCGACCGGATCGTGTACGCCGCCATCGCGACGGTGGTCGTGGTGTTCGTCGTCCGCCGCCTGCGCCGCGACCGGCTGGAGCGTCGGGGCGGACGGGAGCCGCGCCTCCCGTCCGGTGCACGGACCCCACCGGACGTGCGGCCGACACGACCCCGGCGGCCGCACGACGGCTAGGCCTTGGTGAGTGCCGATTCCTTGTGGGCCGCCTTCGCGCCCGTCTTCTCCGACTCGACGATCCAGTACGGGTCGTCGTCGGTGGGCTTGAAGGTCTGGCCGTCGAACTCGAACTCCGTGACGCGCTTCTGCGTGACGGTGCCGGTCGTTCGGCCCTGCGAGGTGTTCCAGTGCACGGTGTCGCCCTCTTCGAGACTCATGGACCACACGGTACGCGGGTGGACGGCCCCCTCGTTCGGGTCACAAGTGGATAACACGCGTTCGCGGACCGTTCGAGATCTGTACCGTTGGGTCGGCAGGGCCCAGTGATCGATGCGGCCCCTCATGGATCGGCGACGCGATGTCCCTGGCCTCCGGCGCGGTGACGGCCGACACGGTGCTCGCCGGTCGCTACCGTTTGACCGAGGTCATCGGCACCGGCGGGATGGGGACCGTCTACCAGGCTCGCGACCAGCACACCTACCGCGACGTCGCGATCAAGCTCTTCGCGAGCCCGCAGTCCATGACCGCCGCCGACCAGGTCCGCCAGGAACGTGAGATCCGGCTGCTCAGCATGTTGTCCCACCCGGGGCTCATCCCGCTCTACGACGCCGGGACCCACGTGCTCGTGGACGGCCCGCACCGGTTCATCGTGATGGAGCTGATCGGCGACCCGACCCTCTTGGTGCGGCTCGGCGACGGCGCGCTGCACAACTACGAGGTGGCCTCGCTCGGCGCCCAGCTCGCCGACGCCCTGGCCTACGTGCACGCCCGCGGGATCGTGCACCGCGACGTCAAGCCGGCGAACATCCTGATCAGCGACGAGGGCAGCTCCGGCTTCACCCGCACCGTCAAGCTCACCGACTTCGGGGTCGCGCACTTCGTCGACGGCTCCCGGCTCACCGGCGACGGCACCATCATCGGCACGGCGGCGTACCTCAGCCCCGAGCAGGTCGCCGGGGAACCGATCAGCCTGGCGACCGACATCTACTCGCTCGGGCTCGTCCTGCTCGAAGCCCTGACCGGCCACCAGGAGTACAGCGGCACCGTCATCGAGGCGGCGCTCGCGCGACTCTCCCGCGACCCCGTCGTCCCCGACGACCTCGCGCCCGAGTGGCGACGGATGCTCCTGGCGATGACCTCTCGCAACCCCGCCGACCGGCCGAGCGCGGTCGTGGTGGCCAGCGTGCTCCGCGGCGGCGACGCGCGGGTGACCGGTCCGGTGCCGCTCGGGCCCGGTCGGGCTGCGCACCGCGAGCGGACCAAGCTGCACCGCAGGGCGGACCGACACGCCAAGCGCGGCACCTTCGTCGCGGTCCGTCGCTGGCGGCGCCGGAACACCGTGCTGGTGGCCGGAGGCGTCGTGCTGGCGCTCGGTGCCTGTGCGGGATCATGGCTGCTCGGCGCGCTGGTGCACTGAGCGCGGCGGGCGCGGTGCTCGTGGTGGGTGCGGGGCGGTACCTGCACCCCGGGGGATCAGGCAGGATCGAACCATGACCGACGCACTGTGGATCAAGATCTGTGGCCTCTCGACCCCGGAGACCGTCGACGCCGCGGTCGAGGCCGGTGCCGACGCGGTCGGCTTCGTGTTCGCCGCAGGCAGTCCGCGGGTCGTGACCGCCGACCTCGCGAAGCAGCTCGTCGAGCGCCTGCCGGACGGGGTCGACGCCGTCGGGGTGTTCCGCGACCAGGAGATCGACGAGATCGTCGGGATCGCCTCAGCCGTCGGGCTCACCACCCTCCAGCTGCACGGCAACGAGTCGACCTCGGACTTCGCCCGGGCCCGCGACGCCGGGTTCTTCACGATCCGGGCGCTCCCCGCCTCGGCCTACCTCGCCGAGACGGCCGAGCAGCGTGCGTCGTTCGACCACGACCTGCTGCTGCTCGACGCCGAGGTCCCCGGCAGTGGGCGTGCGATCGACCCTGCGGCACTCGCGGGCCACGTCGGCGAAGCGTGGATCCTCGCCGGCGGGCTCACCCCCGCGAACGTGCAGGGCGTCGTCGCGCGGCTCGACCCGGACGGTGTCGACGTCTCGAGCGGCGTCGAGTCGTCGCGCGGGGTGAAGGACCCCGCGCGCATCCGGGCGTTCGTGGAGGCCGTCCGCAGCATCCGTTGACGGCGGCGGACCGCGGCTCAGGCTAGGGGCCTGCGGCCCGGGGCCTGCGGCCCGGGGCCTGCGGCTCAGCGGAGCGTCGGGAGGAGCTCCCGGAGGAACCGGTCGGTGTCCTCCCAGCCGTCGACCGCGTGGCAGGCGACGCCCATCGCGAGCACCGGGTAGTCGTTGCCCTCGGGGTCGAGACGGTCCCCGACGAAGAGCATGTCGTCGAGCGGGATCCCGGTCAGCTCGGCGAGGCGGTGCATGCCGTACGCCTTGTCGATGCCCTTGCGGGTGATGTCGACACTCGTCGAGCCACCCGAGCGGACCTCGAGGTCGGGGAGCTCGGCCTGCACCGCCCGTCGGAGCGTGTCCTTCTTGGCACCGGTCGGGTCCCATGCCTTCTTGGCGTCGACCGGTGCTGCCTGCCCGAGTGCCGAGAACGTGATCTGCGAACCGCGGTCCTCCAGGATCGGGCCCCAGGTCTCCGACTCCCAGAAGCCGAGTCCGCGGGCCTGCCGTTCGACCGCCGCGAGCGCGCGCGTCTTCTGGTCGGCGGTGAGGTCCTCGGCGTACTCCAGGTGCCAGTCGTTCCCGACCCACCGGTGGTAGCGGGTGCCGCAGGTCGGCATCAGGTGGAGCTGGTCGAGCACGAGCCCGTCGCGCTCACGGAGCGGGGTGACGAGCTGCTGCTCGAACTGCTCGAACTGGCCGCCGCTGATGACGGCGACGGGGACGACCTCGAGCAGGGCCGCGAACGTGTCGAGCATCCGGGGGTCGAGCGGCGACTTGCTCGGGGCGAGGGTGTCGTCGAGGTCGAAGGCGACGAGTCGGGGTGCGGGCATCTCCCGATTCTGGCAGATCGACCGGTGGGCCCGACGCGCGTGCGGACGGGACGACGACCTCCGTCAGAACACGCTGTAGCCGCCGTCGATGGTGAGCACCGAGCCCGTCATGAAGCTCGACGCGTCGCTGGCGAGGAACACCATCGCCGGGCCGAGCTCGTCCGGCTCGCCGGCGCGCTGCTGCGGGGCGTCCTCGATCCAGTACCGGTGGAACGCGGGGTCGTCGACCGGCGCCATGTCGGTGTGCATGTACCCGGGGGCGATGGCGTTGACGCGGACGTGCATCGGCGCCCACTCGGCGGCGAGGCTCCGCGTGAGGTGGTGGACGGCCGCCTTCGACGCGTTGTACGCCGGTTGCCACTGCGGACGGTTGACGATGGACGCCGACATCGACCCGACGTTGACGATCGTCCCGCCGCCCTCGGCGATCATGTGGCGGCCGAAGACCTGGCTCGCGATCCACAGGCCGTCGAGGTTGACGCGCATCACGTCGTGCCACTCGTCGTCCGTGACCTCGAGGGCCGGCTTGTGGATGCACGCGCCCGCGTTGTTGACGAGCACGTCCGCGCGGCCGAAGCGGGCCGTCGTCTCGGCGAGGAGGCGCTCGACGTCGTCCCGGCGCGTCACGTCCGCCATGACCGTCAGCACGCCGACGCCGCGCTCCTCGAGTTCGGCCTGGACGACGGCACCGGCCGCGGCGTCGCGACCGACCACGACGACGTTCGACCCGGCCTCCGCCAGGGCGATCGCGAACGCGCGGCCGAGCCCCCGGGTGGAGCCGGTGACGACGGACGTGCGCCCGGTCATGGAGAAGCGTTCGAGGACGGACATCGTTGTTCTCGTTCCTGTGTGGTCGTCGGCGGACGTCCATCGTACGGCCGTGCACGACACCGCCGAACGCACGAGACACCGCCCCGGAGGACGGTGTCCCGTGCGGACGGGAGTGTCCCGTCGGGCGGTCGACCTCAGTCGCGCGCGAGCACGAGCACGTCGAGCGGGAGGCGCGTCCGCTCGGCGGTCTCGCGCGCGGCGGCCTTCTCGTCGAGCTGCGACGGGTCCGCGACGGTGCCGACCGCCGTCACGGTCACCGGGACGAGTCGCTCGGGCAGGTCGAACGCGGCGCGGAGGCCGTCCACCTCGAAGCCGCCCATCTGGTGCAGGTGCAGCCCCTCGGCGTGGGCCTGGACGCCGAGCGCGGCGATCGACTGCCCGAGGTCGTACTCGGCCCAGCGGCGTTCCGCACCGTCCTCGGCCGCGGTCTCGGCGACGGCGACGATGAGCACCGACGCGCGGTGCGCCCAGACGCGGTTGAAGCCCATCAGCTGTTCCTGGATCGCCCGGAACGTCTCGGTGCCGCGGCGGCCGACGATGAACCGACGGGGCTGCGTGTTGGCCGCGGACGGGGCCCAGCGTGCGGCCTCGAGGAGTGCGTCGAGGGTGTCGTCGCCGATGGTCGCCGTCTCGTCGTAGGAGCGGGGGCTCCACCGCTCCTCGAGCAGGGGCACGAGCGGCTGGCTCGAGTCGGTCGATCGGGACAGGGTGTCAGTGGCGGAGGACGTCATGACAGGCACAACACCGTTCGCCCCGTCCGCATTTCCGGGCTGTGCGTGCTCGCAGCCCGCCGGCCGTCGACGGGCCGACGTGCGCCTCTGCCAGGATGGCTCTCGTGTCTGGCGTCCTGATCGGGTTCGCGATCATCGGCGTGGTGATCGCGGCCGGCTACGTGGTCGGACGTCTCGGCATCCTCGGTCCGCACGCCCAGTTCGTGATGAGCCGGCTGGTGTTCTTCGTCCTGACGCCGTGCCTGCTCTTCAGCACCATCGCCCGGGCGGACGTCGAGGTCCTGTTCTCCCGGATGCTGCTCGTGTCGCTGCTCACCGCGTTGCTCGTCGCGGTCGCGTCGTGGCTCGTGTTCGCGCTCGTGTTGCGCCGGTCCGTCGCCCGCGCGACGATCGTGGCGCTCTGCTCCGGCTACGTCAACGCGAACAACATCGGCCTGCCGGTCGCCGTCTACGTGCTCGGTGCCGCCACCTGGGTGGTGCCGATCATCCTGCTGCAGCTCGTCGTCCTCGCACCGATCGCGCTGACGATCCTCGACACTGCGACGTCCTCGGGCGGGAGCCTCCGCCGCCGCGTCCTCGGGCCGGTGTCGAACCCGCTCATCATCGCGTCGCTGTTCGGGCTCGTGGTCGCCGTGACCGGGGTGCGGATCCCCACCCCGGTCATGCAGCCGTTCGAGCTCGTCGGTGCCGCGACGGTGCCCCTCGTGCTCATCGGGTTCGGGATGAGCCTGCACGGGGCGGCGCCGCTCCGCGACCCGAGCACCAGGTTCGACGTCGTCGTGGCGTCCGCGACGAAGCTGTTCGTGATGCCGGCACTCGCGTTCGTGCTCGGTCGGTTCGTGTTCCACGTGTCCGATCAGCACCTGTTCGTGCTGACGGTGCTCGCCGGGCTGCCCACCGCGCAGAACGTGTTCAACTACGCCCAGCGGTACGACGTCGCGGTTCCGATCGCGCGCGACGTCGTGCTCGTGTCGACGATCGGTGCCGTGCCGGTGCTGGTCCTGGTGGCAGCACTGCTGCACCCGTAGGTCGCACTCGCGACCACGCGTCGGACGGGAGCAACGGGGCGGAGTCAGAAGATCATCGGGCGGTCGTCGTCGAGGGTCGTGTCGAGGTCCAGGTCGACCGTCACCGGGACGTGGTCGGACGGGGCGTCGCCCTTCCGCTCGTCGCGGTGGATGGCAGCTCCCGTGACGACGTCCTGGAACGCCTCCGACCCCATCACGAAGTCGATCCGCATGCCCTCGTTGCGCGGGAACCGGAGCTGCTTGTAGTCCCAGTACGTGTAGCCCGTGGGGACGAGGGGGCGGACGACGTCGGCGAGGCCGAGGGTCTCGAAGGCGCGGAACGCGGCACGCTCCGGCTGCGACACGTGGGTGTGTCCCTCGAACACCGCGAGGTCCCAGACGTCCTCGTCGAGCGGGGCCACGTTCCAGTCGCCCATGAGCGCGAGTGGCTGGTCAGGCCTGGTGTCCAGCCACGACGCGGTCTGGTCGTGGAGCCGCGTCAGCCAGTCGAGCTTGTACGTGTAGTGCGGGTCGCCGAGCTCGCGACCGTTCGGCACGTAGAGGCTCCACAGGCGGACACCATCGACCGTGACGCCCATCGCCCGGGCCTCGACGGGCAGGTCGTCGCCCTCATGCCCCTTGAGGAACCCGGGCTGGGTCGGGAAGTCCCGGGTCACGTCCTCCATAGGCAGGCGGCTCGCGAACGCGACACCGTTCCACTGGTTGAGCCCGTGCGCCTCGACGGTGTAGCCGGCGGCCTCGAACGCCTCGGTCGGGAACTGCTCCGGCTTGCACTTGATCTCCTGCATGCCGAGCACGTCGACGTCCTGCCGGACGAGCCAGTCGACGACCCGGCCGGATCGGGCACGGACGGAGTTGACGTTCCAGGAGGCGACACGCATGGGTCCGAATCTACCGGCCAGGGGCGGCGCGGTGCGTGCTCAGGCGGCGGGCACGGACTGGTCGGACGGCGGGTTCGGGTCGCCGAGGTTCCACAGGGCGCGGTACCAGGTCGAGCGTTCCTCGTCGGGGTCGATCCCGTACGCGTCGAGGAACACCCCCTCCCAACCCGGCCCGAAGTTCCACCCCAGGGACATCGTCGCGACGCCGATGTCGGCCCAGCGGTCCGCGATGCCGAGCGCGTCGAGGTCGACGTGTCCCGCCCACCGGCCGTCGTCGTGCACGAGCGTGTTCGGCGTGCAGGGGTCTCCGTGGCAGACCACGATGCGGTCGGGCGACGGTGCCGGGCCGAGGGCCGCGATCTGCTCGTCGGACGCGCCGGACCGTGCGATCCGCGTCGGGACCGCCCACTCGAACGGGCACTCGCCCACCGGGAGCGCGTCGTGGAGCGCGCGGAGTCCGACGCCCGCTGCGACGACCGCGGGGCGGGGGTCGTCGTGCCACCGGGGGTCGACCGCGCTCGAACCCGGCATCGCGGCGGTGAGGACCCATCGGGCGTCGTCGTCGACGCCCTGGTCGAGGACCCGGGGGACCGCCGTGTACCTGCGCGCCCAGGACAGGCGGGCGATCTCGCCCCGCAGGTCGAGTCCCGTTCCGTGCGGCGCCCACTTGAGGTAGGCGCCCGCGCCGGCCGCGCCCCCCGCGCTGGCTGCGCCCCCCGCGCCTGCGGCGCCTGCCGCGCCGCCGTCGAGCCGGAAGGTGAGTCCGCCGACCGCGTTCACCCAGACCGGGACGACACCGTCGGCGGGCACCCCACGAGCGGCGGCGATGCGCAGGACCTCGGCCGGGACGTCGACCGGGCGGGAGGGGAGTCCATCGATGTCGTGCACCCCGTCATCATGGCCGACTCCGGCACCGATGGGGGACCCAGCACGACTCCGCAGCCGGTCGATCAGCGGAGGGAGACGCCCCGGGCCGCCATGTAGGGCACCGGGTCGATCGGGCTGCCGCCGCCCGGACGGACCTCGAAGTGCAGGTGACAGCCGGTCGAGTTGCCGGTGGACCCGACCAGGGCGACGAGCTGCCCGGCCTCGACGTGCTGGCCCTTCCGGACCCGGAAGCCCCCGTCCACGATGTGCCCGTAGGCGGTCTTCACTCCGCCGTGGTCCACCCGGACGTAGTTGCCGTACCCGCCGTAGCGGCCGACGTAGTCGACGGTCCCGGATGCCGCGGCGACGATCGCGGTGGAACATCCGCTCGCGAGGTCGACGCCCTCGTGGAACGTCCGCACCCCGGTGATCGGGTGGATCCGGTAGCCGAACGCGCTCGAGATCCCCCCGCCGCCCGGGCGGACCCATCCGGAACCCGACCCGGACCCGACGCCACCGGAACCCGGTCCGGGACCGGCCGAGCTGCTGCCGCCACTCGTGGCAGCGCGCGCAGCGGCAGCGGCCGCGGCAGCACGAGCTGCGTCCGCCTGGCGCTTGGCCTCGGCCGCCGCGGCCGCGATCCGGACCTGCTCGCCCTTGGCGTACTCGGCCTCGGTGTGCTCCTGTCCGGTCCGCAGCGTGGCGAGCTGCGCCTGCAGACGGGCTTCGTTGTCGTTCTGCTCGGCGAGCTGTGCCTGCACCGCGTCCGAGGCCTGCTGGGCCGCGGCCATCCGGGTCTCGGCCTCGGTCGCCAGGGCGTCGAGCGCACTGGCGGCACGATCGGCCTGCGCCGTGAGCGATCGTGCGACGGCGGCGTCCGCGACCGCCGCGGTCTCGACCTTCTGCGCGTGCTCGGTCAGCTTGCTCATCGCTCCGAGGTCGTAGAGCAGGTCCTTCGCCCCGCGCCCGTCCGACATCAGGGACGCGGTCACCGAGGCGCCGCCACCACGGGACAGCTGCGCGGCGAACTGGCCGGCCTGGGCAGCGCTGTCCTCGGCGATCGCGGCGTGCTCGTCGGCGTCCGCGCGGAGGGCCGACTCGCGTGCTGCGGCGGCGTCGGCGGCCTGTTGCGCCTGCTGGAACTCGCCACCGAGTCGGTCTGCTTCGGCCTGCGCGGCGGACACGCGGTCGCGGAGTCCGGTGAGGAGCGTCTGGAGTTCGCCGACCTTGGTCTGGGTGGCGGCGGTCTGCCCCCGCGCCGCCATGACGTCGTCCCATGACGGGTAGGTCGCGGCGTCGGCACGGTCCGTCGTGGTGAGGAGGCCGCCGGCGAGCGCCACGACGGCGGCCAGGGCGAGCACGCGGACGCGGAGGCCGCGGCGGACGCGGACGCCGCGGCGGAGGTCGGCACGGAGAACCGGCACGGGGAGAACCCAATCGTCGATGGTCGGTCGATGCATCACGGTCCGCCGGCCGGTCCGGCGTCGTGCCGGAACTGCGCGGGGCCCGCTCGGGGACGATGCGGAATCCGATCAGCCTATACGTCCTCTCAGACTCGGCGTGGTGGCCGCGCCTGGCTGTGGACAACGCAGGTGGAGCGGCGGACCGCCCGGACGACCCGTCAGCCGCCCAGCCCGCGCTCGAGCCGGATCTCCGTCGCCGACCCGACGACCCGCTGCCGCAGCACCTGTGCCCCCGGGGTCCCGGCGTAGTCGTAGATGTCGTACCCGGAGCAGTGCGCGATCGACGCGGGGTCCCCGAGGACGTCCTGCACCGGGGTCCGCCAGATGTCCCGCGACCCGATGAGCACGTAGGTCGGGTGCGCGTCCCGGTACGCGGCCAGGTTCGTCATCCACGCGTACGTCGAGAACGTGTCCGTGACCTGCAGGAGCCCGGCTCGGGGTGTCGCGTACGCAGCGAGCGGGCGGACCGTCCAGAACTGTCCGACGCCCTGCAGGTCGCGCCCGTCGACCCAGGTCGTCAGGCACGCCGCGGGTGCGTACGTCGCGGCCCGCACGGCACCGATCGTCGTCGGCACCACCGCGGCCCCCGTGACGAGCACCGCGGCCGTGACGACGGCGACCACCCCGCGGAACCCGCGCCCCGTCCGGTGCAGCCGCGTCCGGCCGATGTGCGCTCTGGTGAGCTCGGCGACCGCGACCAGGGCGAGGAGCGGCGCGGTGACGATCGGTTCGAGGTACCGGGGGGTCTCCGAGCCCGCGACGACGACCCCGACGGACACGACGAGCACGGTGACCGTGGAGAGCGTCGACGCCACGAGCACCGTCCGCGACGCCCGGACCCGCCACGCCCACACCATGCCGGCCACCCCGGCGGCGAACCCGAGGAACAGGAGGAGCAGCTCGGCGTCACCGAGGCTCGTCGCGGCGCGGCTGTCGGTGAGCGCCGCGAACCAGCCGAGTGTCTCGGCGGCCTGCGCGGGATGGACGTAGGTGCTCGGCGACAGCGACACGAACGGGCCGAGCGGGATCCGCAGCAGGTACCCCACGGTCGAGCCGCCGCCGAGTGCCACCGCGAGCGTGAGGACGACCCGCCACGGCAGGCGTCGGGTGACCGCGAGCAACCCGACCGTGACGAGGACCGGCCCGGCCGACCAGGGGACGTACAACGGGTTGGACGCCGTCGTGCAGACGGCCAGGAGGACGAGGACCGTGAGCGCCACCCACGAGGTGCGGGGGACGGCGCGGGAGGCGTCCCGCACGACGCGCAGGGCGATCGCGGCAGTGCCGAGCATCGCGAGGACGACGCCGTAGTAGTACGTGCTGAACAGCAGGAGCGACGCCAGTTCGAGCGACGAGGCGACGGCGCCGGACTCGGTGAGCACGAGCACCGTGACGACGCCGATCGCGAGCACGCTCACCCCGATCCGCACCGCCCGGGTGGCATCCGGCATCAGCTGCGCGGCGACCACCCGCAGGATGACGTACAGCGCCACGAGGACGAGCACGCCGTTCAGGGCCAGGGCGGCCTGCGGTGTCGTCGTCACGGCGGCGCAGACCAGGTAGACGGGGATCTCCGGGAAGAAGAACAGCGCGGGCGACATGGCCCACTCGAACGGCAGGCCGAGCCGCATCGACCGCTCGACGAGCGGCAGGAGCACCGAGTCGCCGTCGTACCAGAGCAGCTGCACGCGATCGGTGGCGATCACGTGTCGGAGCGACGCCACGGTGAGGGAGATCGCGGTGAGCAGGCCGACCAGCTCGAGCGCCGCCGCGTGGACGGCGGGCGGGAGTCGCGCCTCCCGGCCGGGGCCACCGGGGCGTTCATGACCGCCCCCGCGCGACGGACGCGCACGCGGGATGGGCGGGTGGACCATGCATGGAGCGTACCCACCGCACCCCACGAGCAGCCGCCGTCCACCTGCCGACTGTGCCGATCCGGACCGCTCGGTTACTGTGGTGACTCGTGAACGACGTCCGCGCGCAGTTGATCGACCACATCACCGCCGAAGCCGTGTTCCACGGCGACTTCACCCTCACCAGCGGCAAGAAGGCGACGTACTACATCGACCTCCGCAAGGTGAGCCTCGACCACCGGGTCGCGCCGCTCATCGGCCAGGTGATGACCGACCTCATCGCAGGCGTCCCGGACGTCGACGCGGTCGGCGGTCTCACGATGGGCGCGGACCCGGTCGCGACCGCGGTGCTGCACCAGGCCGCCGCCCTCGGCAAGCAGTACGACGCGTTCGTCGTCCGCAAGGAGCCGAAGGACCACGGTCGCGGCCGGCAGGTCGAGGGTCCGGACGTGCGGGGCAAGCGTGTCGTCGTGCTCGAGGACACCTCGACCACGGGCGGCTCCCCGCTCAGAGCCGCGGAGGCGCTGGAGCGCGAAGGAGCGGTCATCGCCGCCGTGGCGGTCGTCGTCGACCGCGACACCGGTGCGCGCGAGGTGATCGAGGCCGCGGGGTACCCCTACCTCGCGGCGATCGGTCTGGCCGACCTCGGGCTGGCGAAGTGACCGATCGCGGTCCGGAGGACGACGCGCCGGACCCCGTGGGGCACCAGGACCACGGCCGGGAGGCCCAGGACCCGTCGGACGCGTCCGCTGCGGCTGACGACACGGCCGGGCCCGGCGACGCCGCGCCGGCGGCTCCGTTCGACGGGCAGCTCCGGAGTGCGTCCTCGATCTTCGGCGAGGCACGGCTGCCGGAGAACTGGCCGACCCGGCGCGAGATGCGGGCGGCGCAGCGCGCGTCGGAGTCCGGCGAGGTGGAGCCTGCGTCGGTCGAGCCTGCGTCGGTCGAGCCTGCGTCGGTCGACGCTGCGTCGGTCGACGCTGCGCCGGTCGACGATGCGTCGGCGTCGTCGAGCGAGCCGACGATGTCCGCCGACGAGGACGACCGCACCCAGGCCGTGTCGATGCCCGAGGAGCTCGCGAAGCGCTCCGGTCCGGACATCCCGCCGCCGTCCGAGGTCCCGCCCTCCTCGGCCGCGCCGCACCCGATGTCCATCGAGCTGCCCTTCGCCGCGACGAGCCGCGAGGCCCGGGCCGCCGAGACGCGTGCGATCGAGGACGAACGTCGCCGCACCGACCCGGAGGGGCTCGGCCGCGACGACGTCGACTGGCTCGGCCGCGTGACCGGCTCGGCTCCCGCCCCCGGCGACCCGAGGGACACCGGGGCACCGGGCCCGGACGAGCCGCCGAGCTTCACCGAACTGCTCCGGTTGTCCACGGCCGAGGACGCCGCACACGGTGGTGCCGGTCCGGTCGCACCCGGTTCCACCGCATCTCCCGCCGATGCGCCCTTCGACTGGACCGCCGATGTCCCGTCCGACGACCCGGGGTCGACGCCGGAGTCAGCCGACACGACGGCGCTCGCCGCCGGGTCGTGGTCGCTCGCCGACGAGGACGAGGAGGTCGTCGACGGCGAGCTCGTCGACGACGGACTCGTCGACGGCGAGCTCGTCGGCGATGGACTCTCCGGCGGCGAACGCCCCGACGGCGACGCCGCACCGGAGCCGTCGCTCGAGGAACTCCTCCGCGAGAGCGCTCCCGCTGCATCCGAGCCAACGCTCGAGGAGCTCCTCGGCGCGAGCACGTCGACGACGGCGATCCCGGTCGCGGACGGGACCACGGGCAACGCCGACCGCACCGGCGAGGGCGTCGACGTCGACGAGGACGACGAGGACTGGGACGAGGACCTCCCGACCGCGGCCCTGCCGACTCCTGCACCCGCGGTCAGTACAGCGGCCCGCGAGCCCGAGGCAGCCGAGCCCGAGGCCGACGCGCCCGCCGGTACCGACCCGGTCGCCGAGGAGGTCCCCTGGTGGGCCCGCGACGACGTCCCGGCCGGGGACCCCGACGGGCACCCGCCCACCTCTGCCGCGGCGGACCTCGACGCGCTCCTCGGCAGGGACCAGGACGAGTCGACGCCGCGCGCGTCGTCGACCGACCCGGACGAGGTCGACCAGCGCGAGTGGACGGGCCGCGAGACGAGCGACACCCGCGCCATCGACGCCTTGTTCGGCACCGGCGCGATGCAGTCCGTCGAGCACGACCACCTCGGCGACGACGGGCAGACGAGCGACCACGGCGACACCGGCGACCACGGCGACACCGGGACCCGGGCGATGCCAGCGGTCGGCGGGGCGGGTGTCGGTGCCTCGCAGGACGCCCGACGCCCCGACGGGTTCCCGTTCGTCACGCCACCGGTGTCGGCCGGTCCCGCGCCGGCGGACGCCCGGCCCGTCCAGCCGCCGCGCTCCTCGACGACCTACGGTGCCGCGCGCCCGGCGTCGAGCGGGAACGACAACTTCGTGAACGAGGGCTTCGGTCGTCTCGCCGCCCACGGGCAGCGCGGCAAGCAGTGGTTCATCTGGGGCGCGATCGCGATCATCGTCGTGCTGCTCGTCGCGGTGTTCTTCATCACCCGGTGGATCATCGGCGGCGATCCCCAGAACCAGCCGGCGCCGTCCCCGACGCGGACCTCGGCCTCGGCGTCGTTCCAGCGGACCGCGACCCCGGAACCGGTCCCCTCGGCGACGGCCGTGTTTGCGACGTCCGCCGCGGGTGCGGGCGAGCACTCCTGGCGCGATCTGGCCGGCGGCGAGTGCCTGTCGCCGTTCACCGACGCGTGGGCGTCGACCTTCACGGTCGTTGACTGCGCCGCGCAGCACGCGGCGCAGATGACCATCCGTGGTGCGATCGACCAGGCCGACTACCCGGGTGCGGACACGCTCAAGGCGCAGATGTCGGAGACGTGTTCGTCGTCGGGCGCCCTCGACCTGGCGGCAGCCGCGACGTACTCGGACATCCAGGTGCAGGGCTCCTACCCCGCCGACCTCGGCGAGTGGGACACCGGCGACCACTACTACTACTGCTTCGTGAGCCGGTCCTCCGGCCAGCCGATCACCGGGTCGCTCGCGCCGAACGCCTGAGCCGGGTCGCACTCAGAGCGCGGCGCACCGGACGGGAGGCGCGGGACGGGCCCGTCCCGCGCCTCCCGTCCGTCACGTGGCCGCGTCCCCGAGCCGCCGGGACTCAGGCCGGGACGGCGGACGACGCGGTCGTGAGCGACTCGAGCTCGTCGCTCGTGAGCTCGACGTCCGCGGACTGCAGGAGCGCCGGGAGCTGGTCGAGGTTGCGGGCGCTCGCGATCGGTGCGGCGACGTCCGGCTGCGCCTGCAGCCAGGCGAGGGCGATCGACGCGATCGGGACCTCGTGCGCCTCCGCGACCGCTGCGAGCGCGTCGACGACGGCGAGGCCCGCATCGGAGAAGTACCCCTCGACCTGTCCCTGACGGTCCGTGCCGGCGAAGTCCTCGGCCGAGCGGTACTTGCCCGTCAGGAACCCGGCGGCGAGCGAGAAGTACGGCACCACGGACAGGTGGTTCTCGTGCGCGAACGGGGCGATCGTCGACTCGAAGGGCTGGCGCTTGACGAGGTTGTAGTGCGGCTGGATCGCGACCGGTTCGGCGAGACCGTGCTCCTTGGCGATCCGGATCCACTCCGCGCCGCGCTCGGCCGTGTAGTTCGAGATCGCGACGTACCGGACGATGCCGTCCCGGACGAGCTGGTCGAAGGCGGTGACCGTCTCCTCGAGCGGGGTGTCCTCGTCGTCGAAGTGCGCGTAGTACAGGTCGATCGTGTCGGTGCCGAGTCGCTGGAGCGACGCCCGGGCCGCCTTCGCGACGGTGTCTGCACCGAGCCCGGAGAACTCCGGGTGCTGCGAGACCTTCGTGCCGATGACGACGTCGTCCCGCTTGCCGGACTTCGCGAGCCACGAGCCGATGACGGTCTCGGACTCGCCACCGACGTTGCCGTCCGCCCAGGCCGAGTACACGTCCGCGGTGTCGATGAAGTTGCCGCCGCCGGCGACGAAGTGGTCGAGGACGTCGTGTGAGGTCTGCTCGTCGGCCGTCCAGCCGAAGACGTTGCCGCCGAGGGCGAGGGGGAACACGTGGAGGTCGGAGGTGCCGATGCGGGTCATGCGAGTCCTTTCACGGGGTAAGTGGGTCGTGGTCCTGCGCAACCCGGAACCGCACCACGCTATGCCCGGCGCGACGAGTCCGCTCCAGGTCGTCATCAGCCGCTGCACAGCGCTCGGGGGACATCGCGGACAGCGGTGATCGAGCATCCGTAGCGTCGATGTCATGTCCGCACCGCGTCTCCCCACCGCCTTCATGCTCCACGCCCTCGGGTCCAGCCGTCGTGAGTTCGACGGGGTCGCCGAGCGGCTCGCCGACGTGTTCGACGTGGTCGCACTCGACCTCCCGGGGTTCGGGGACCGCGGCGGCGAGGGCGGCACCGCGTCCGGCACGACCGTCGAGGCGATGCGCGACGACGTCCTCGGGCGGATCCGAGCGCACGGTGCGACGCGGTGGATCCTCGTCGGGCACAGCATGGGCGGCAAGGTCGCCTCGACGGTCGCGGCGACGGTGATGGCCGGAGCGCCCGGTGTCTTCGGGCTCGCCGGGGTCGTCCTGCTCGCCGCATCGCCCCCGGTCCCCGAACCGATGGAGGAGTCCCGACGGGACGAGATGCTCGGATGGGCCACGGCCGACGGCGGGGGACTGCGGGCTCACCTCGACGCCGATGCCGCCCGGACGTTCGTCGATGCCAACGTCGGGTCGCCGCTCCCCGCCGCGCTCGACGAGGCAGCGACGACGGACGTCCAGCGCGCCAGCGGCGAGGCATGGGCGGACTGGCTGACCCGCGGCAGCCGGGAGGACTGGTCGCCGGCGGTCGGGGTGCTCCGCCTGCCGGCGCTCATCGTGGCCGGTGGCGCGGACGGCGACCTCGGCGCTCCGGCGCAGCACGAGCTGAACGGCGCGGTGTACCCCCTGGCGCGCTTCGCGACACTCGAGGGCGCCGGGCACATGCTGCCGCTCGAACGGCCGGACGAGGTCGCCGAGCTCATCCGCGCGTTCTGGGCGGACCGTGCCGGCCACGCGCCCGTCATCCCCGAGCCGGTCGTCGCGACGATCGCCGGTGGACACACCTCGGCACGGACCCGGGCGATCCTCGCCGGACGCGCACTCGCGGACGACCCGGACTACGAGCCCGCCGTCCTGAGCGCCGCGCAGCTGACGACGTTGCGGGCGGTCGCCGACCGGGTCGTGCCCCAGGGGTCGGCGCCGATCGACCTCGCGGCGCGGGTCGACGCGCAGATCGCGGCGGGGGAGGGCGACGGGTGGCGGAACGCCGACCTGCCTCCCGACGCGGCGGCGTACCGCATCGGACTCGACGGTCTGGCCGGGTTCGCCGACCTGTCGCCGGAGGAGCAGGACGCCCGGATCGCGGACATCGTCGACGGGTCCTTCGTCCCGCCGCACGGGGACAGCTCGGCCGGCGATGCCGGTGGCGCTGGTGGTTCCGGTGGCGCTGGTGGCTCCGGGCGGTCGGACGGCTCCGGTGGCTCGGACGGCTCCGATGGCTCGGACGGCTCGGCCGGGCGCGTCTTCGACGCGTCACGCATGACCATCTGGTTCGAGGACGCCCGCGTCGACCTCGTCCGGCAGTGGCTCTCGCACCCGGCGACGATGGCCCGCATCGGGTTCGACGGGTTCGCGAACGGCGGCGACGGCGCTCGCACGCAGGGGTTCCAGCTGCTCGGAGCCGATCAACGAGAAGGCTGGGAACCGACCATGGAGGGCACCCGATGAACCTGACGGACATGCGCACGTACTCGGACGACGAGATCGTCGACGTGGTCGTCGTCGGTACGGGCGCCGGCGGGGCGCCCCTCCTGGCGTCGCTCGCCGCGCGGGGCCTCAAGGTCGTCGCACTCGAGGCCGGTGCGAACTCCGAGCCGGGCGACCACACCCCGGACGAGGCGGGCGCGCTGGACATCATCTGGACCGACGAACGCCTGAGCGCCGGCGAGACCCCCACCGCGTTCGGCCAGAACAACAGCGGCCGCGGCGTCGGCGGATCGACCCTGCACTGGGGAGCGTTCACGCCGCGTCCGACCGAGAACGACATCCGGCTCCGTCGCGACTCCGGCGTCGGTGCGGACTGGCCGGTCGACCACGCCGAGCTCATCCGGTACGTCGAACGGGTCGAGCGGACGATCGGCGTCTCCGGCCCGGCGCACTACCCGTGGGACCCGTCCCGCGGCTACGTCCTGCCGCCGACCAGGCGGAACGCGTCCTCGGACATGATGATCCGCGGGTGCGAGGCGGTCGGCATCACCGCGACCGACGCCCCGGCCGCGGTCGTCACCGAGGACTGGCAACAACCGTCGTGGGGACTCCGGCACGCCTGCTCGAACACCGGCTCGTGCCACCAGGGCTGCCGGAACGCCGCGAAGGCGAGCACCGACACGACCTACCTGCCCGCCGCGGTCGCCGCCGGGGCGGAGATCCGTCCCGAGTCGATGGTGCACGGGATCGAGCTCGACGCCCGCGGGCACGTCGAGGCCGTCGTGTACCGGCGGAACGGCGTCGACCACCGGCAGCGCTGCGCGGCGCTCGTCCTCGCGGCGGGCGGCATCGAGACCCCGAGGCTGCTCCTGCACACGGGACTCGCGAACTCGAGCGGCCAGGTCGGCCGGAACTTCATGGCGCACGGGGCCACGCAGGTGTGGGGCAAGTTCGACTCCGAGATGCGGAGCCACCGCGGGTACCCCTCCTCGATCATCACGGAGGACTTCGTCCGCCCGGACGGCGTCGACTTCGCCGGCGGGTACCTCATCCAGAGCCTCGGCGTCGTGCCGCTGACCTTCGCGACGACGCTCGCCCGTGGCGGTGCGCTCTGGGGGCAGGACCTCGTGCAGGCGATGGACGACTACCGGTTCGTGGCCGGGGTCGGCATCAACGCGGAGTGCCTGCCGAGTGACGACAACGTGCTCGAGCTGTCCGACGAGGTCGACGAGTTCGGCATCCCCGTCGCCCGGGTGTCGTTCAGTGCGGGTGAGAACGAGGACGCGATCGACGAGCACGCGATCGCGACGATGACGCGGATCGTCGAGGCCGCCGGTGCGACGTCGACGACGGTGCTCGGACGGACCGCGCACACGGTCGGCACGGCGCGGATGGGCGCCGACCCAACGGACAGCGTCGTCGATCCGTGGGGCCGGAGCCACGATGTGCCGAACCTCTGGGTGGTCGACAACTCGGTGTTCCCGAGCTCGCTCATCGCGAACCCGGCGCTGACGATCATGGCACTGTCGCTCCGGACGGCCGAGGCGATGCGCGCAGAACCCGTCGAGTGAGCAGGAATCGTCGGGTGGGATGATCCCGCCCGACGATTCCTGCTCACTCAGCTGCCTGAAGGCCGGGTCCGGGCCCAGAGGCCGGGTCCGGGCCCAGAGGCCGGGTCCGAGCCCGAGGCCGGGGTCAGCCGCTGACGACCGGGAGGTGCACCGTCGCGGTCGGGGCAGCGGTGCCGGTGCCCGTGCCCGCGCCGGAGCCGGAGCCGGTGCCCGGGTCGGTCGTGGCGGCCGGGACGACACTGGCGGTCCCACCCGTCGCGGTGACCGTGGCCGTACCGTTCGCGGCGAGCTGCACGGTGGCGCTCGTCGCCGCAGCGAGGTCGAGCCGCTCCCACGATCCGCTGGACGACGTGGACTGGTCGAGCGGGTAGCCCGACGCGATCTCGGTCTGTGCGAGGACCTGGGTGCGCTGGGCGTCGGTCAGGGTCGGGAACGTGCTGAGGAGCAGGTTCGACGCGCCGGCCGGGACCGACGGCGCGAGCCCCGTCGTGCCGGATGCCGGGAACCCGTAGGTCAGACGCTCGCGGTACACCGACGTCGCGGTGGCACGGTTCGTGACGATCTGCGCCGTCCCGCCGGGCATCGCCTGTCCGCCGTATGGGTTGCTCTGGTAGGCGGTCTCCGATGCGATGCACGCGGCGAGGGTGCCACCGCACTGCGTCTGGAGGTAGTTCACGAGTTCCGCACGGGCGGGCTCGAGGACCTCGGTGCGGTACTTCGCGTCGGACCAGCGGGCGGCGAGTGCGGCCTCGCCGTCGATGCGTCCGCCCATGATGTCGAGCGGGTAGTGCACACCGAGCACGATGCGGTCGTTGCCGGCCTCGGACGCGCGGGCGAGGACCTCCGGTGCGAGCTCGGGGAGGAGCGTCGCGAGGGTCACACCGGCCTGGTACGCGGTGGTGGTGTGCCCGGAGGGGAACGAGCCGCCCTTGCAGATCCCGGCCTGCGCGTAGCCGGCGGAGAGCGGCACGGCGGCGCCGTTCGGGGCGATCGTACCGGTCGTGTCGGTCTGGTCCGGCACGCGCACGATGTCGAGGTTGCCGTTCGCCGCGGCGTAGGGCTGGCCCACGCGCGTGGCGGCGAGCGAGGACGCGTTCACCGTCGTCGGCGAGCACGCGGGGTCGTCGCCCGCGACCGGAGCGGTGTTCGGGTCGGTCGGCAGGTAGGGGCGCGGGTGGCTGAAGTTCGCCTTGGCCGCACCGGTGCCGACGTAGGCGCCCGATGTGCCGTTCGAGCTGTTGATGAGCGCCTTCGTGAGCGGGAGCGCCCCGGTGTTCGTGCCCTTGAGGTACAGCGGACCGAGGACCGAGCCGAGCGAGTCGGCGATGGTCATCGACTGGTCGTACGCGGTGCCGGCGGTGTTGTTGTACTCGGCGTCCTGGAGGGCCTTGAACTGCTGCGCCTTCGTCGCATGGTTGTTGATCCAGACCGTGAGCTCGTCGTCGTGCTCGAGGACGGCGGCGTCCTTCACGGTGCCGTGCAGGGTGTTGCCGGCGTCGGGCACCCAGTAGTCGTTGTACCCGGCCAGGAGCGGGATGAGGTTCGGCGCGGTGGAGTCGCTCGGGTACGGTGCCGCGGCGAAGGCGGCGACCGGCGTCCCCACGAGCAGGGCAGACGCGAGTGCCGTGATGGCGATGTTCCGCGTGGCGGTGGTCCGCCGGCGGGTCCGTGAACGGGACGAACGGGGCATGGATGCTCTCTCTGGTCGTGGGTGGTTCAGCGTCGGAACTGTACGAGGACCCTGTGACCGCCCGGCGACGCCGTCGTGTCCAGCAGGTGAACGAGGCCGCGGCGGCCGGTGCCGCGTCCGTCCGGCCGACGCCGCGAGTGAGCAGGAATCGTCGGGTCCCGCCGTCCGACCTGACGATTGCTGCTCACTCGACGGGGTGACTCGACGGGCCGCTCGACGGGGTGACTCGACGAGGCCGCTCGACGGGGTGGCTCGACGGGGCCACTCGACGGGGTACCCGCGTGGTCCAATGGGAGGCGATGACCGCTCCCGAGACCACGCCCGCCCGCCGTCGGCGCTGGCCCGTCCGACCCTCAGTGCTCCTCGGCCTCGCGCCGCTCGTCGCGTTCGCGGTCGTCAGCGCGATCCACTCCCGGCCGAGCGACGACTACGCCGACGTCGGCACCACCATCGACAGCGTCGTGCACAGGCTCATCCTGCCCGAGACCATCGCTGGTGCCGCGCTCGCGGTGTTCGTCACCGCGGTCGGTTGGTGGCGGATCGTCCTCCTCGACCGGCATCGAGGTGCTCCGGCGTGGGCAGCGATCGCACCGGTCGTCGTGGTCGTCGCGGCCCTCGCCCGCCTGCCGTTCGTCGACTGGCACGCGCGTCCGCTCCGGTACTTCCTGTTGCTCGCGGTCGCGGTGCTGCTCGTCGGCTTCTTCGAGGAGCTGCTGACCCGTGGTGTCCTGCTCGTCGGACTCCGCGCGCGGCTGCCGGAGTTCTGGGTGTGGCTGCTGTCGTCGGCGCTGTTCGGACTGCTGCACCTGCTCAACATCCTGGCCGGTGCCGGAGTCGGGCCGACGATCCTCCAGGTCCTGTTCGCGGCGTCGTTCGGTTCGGTGCTCTACGTGGCCCGGCGGGTCACGCGGAGCATCGCGGTGCCGATGCTCATGCACGCGCTGTGGGACTTCGGGGCGATCGGCGTCGTCGCGACCGGGATCGGCGGGAACATCGCCGCGATCGGGATCCTCGGGTTGCTGACGATCGTCGCCCTCGTGTTCGGCGTCGTCGCGGCGGTGTTCGTCGCCCTGCACGACGACCGGCCCCGGCGTCTGGCGGAGCGCTGGCGCACGGTCCCGCCCCGCGAGGAGTTCGAGGCCCGCTCGCACGCATGAAGCCCGCCGGCCCGCGTGGAGCCCGCACTCCCGCGTGGAGCCTGGTCAGCGTGGAGCCCGCACGCCCGCGTGGAGCCCGGTCAGCGCCGCACGCCCGCGGCGAACACCCGACGGAACGGGTACACCGTGCCGTGCCGGCCCGCCGGGTACGCCTCACGCAGTGCGACCGCGTAGGCCTGCTCGTACGAACGCCGCATGGTCCCGGACGCATCGGCGGCGTCGAGTGCCTGGAGGGCCGGCCGGAGACCCGTGCCCCGTGTCCACTCCAGCACCGGGTCCTCGCCCTGGAGCACCTGCATGTACGTCGTCTCCCACGCGACCGCGTCGAACCCGGCGTCGAGCATCAGCGACAGGTAGCCGGGCGCGTCGAGCACCGGGTCGGCGCGGAGCACGCCGTCGAGGGCCGCGGCGAACGGTGCCTGCGCTCCGATCGATCGCATGAGCGCGTGCGAGGGCGATCCGAAGTTCCCGGGGACCTGCATCGCGAACCAGGCGCCCGGGGCGAGCGCGGCGAGCCAGGTCGGCAACAGTTCCACATGCGTCGGTACCCACTGGAGGGCCGCGTTCGTCACGACGACGTCGTCACGGTGGTCGGGCCTCCAGTCCGCGATGTCGCCGCGTTCGAACCGCAGGTTCGGGAACCGTTCGCCGAGCGCCGCGGCCTCGTCCAGCATGCTGGACGCGGCGTCGATGCCGATCACCTGGGCGTCCGGCCAGCGTGCCGCGAGTGTCGCCGTCAACGCACCGGGGCCGCACCCCAGGTCGACCACGCGGCGGGGTGCGCTCGCTCCGATCCGCGCGACGAGATCGTGGAACGGCCGAGCTCGATCGCTCGCGAACGCGGCGTACTGCGCCGGGTCCCACACGGGTGCGCCGCCGGTCACATCTCGACCTCGAACGGGGCGGTCGCGACGAGTTCGTGCACCCCCGAAAGGATCTCGTTCGGGCGGAACGGGTACTTCTCGACCTCGGCCATGTCGCTGATGCCGGTCATCACGAGGACGGTGTGCAGACCGGCTTCGATCCCGGCCTGGATGTCGGTGTCCATCCGGTCGCCGATCATGCCGGTGTTCTCGGAGTGCGCCCCGATGCGGTTCATCGCGGAGCGGAACATCATCGGGTTCGGCTTGCCGACGACGTACGGCTCCTTGCCCGTCGCCTTGCTGATCATCGCGGCGATCGCCCCGGTCGCGGGGAGGACGCCCTCCGCGCTCGGGCCCGTGGCGTCCGGGTTGGTGACGATGAACCGGGCGCCGTCGCGGATGAGCCGGACGGCCTTGGTGATCGCTTCGAACGAGTAGTTCCGGGTCTCGCCGACGACGACGTAGTCGGGGCTCGTCTCGGTCATGATGAACCCGACCTCGTGCAGGGCGGTGGTCATGCCGGCCTCGCCGATCACGAACGCGGAGCCGCCGGGCATCTGGGACGCGCAGAAGTCCGCGGTCGCGAGGGCCGAGGTCCAGATCCGGTCCTCGGGCACGGACAGCCCGGACAGCCGGAGTCGTGCACTGAGGTCGCGCGGCGTGAAGATCGAGTTGTTCGTGAGGACGAGGAACGGGGTGCCCTGGTCGAGCCACTGCTGGATGAGCTCCGGGGCACCGGGGAGCGCCTGGTTCTCGTGGACGAGCACGCCGTCCATGTCGGTCAGCCAGCACTCGACCTCGTCGCGCGTCGCAGCAACCATGCGTTCCCTTCCGTCTGACCGGCTCGGCGAGCGGGTTCCACCCCGACCGGAGGGCACGAGGCCCGTTCCGGTGCGGGAGCCGCCAGCCTACTGGCCGGCTCCGATGGGCACCCCGAGTTCTCCACAGGCCGGACGGGAGGCACGCCCGCGCTCCGCGGAGCCCCTCGGCCCCGGCGGGCGGTCACGTCGCCCGCGGCACCCGGTCACGTTGCCCGCGGCGGCCCGGACCTACACTCGACCGGTGACCGAACCCGCCGAGACGTCGACGTCGGCAGAACCGCCGGCCGGACCCGCCGCGACGCACGAGCTCACCACGCACGGCGTCGGCCCGCATCCCCGCCCCTGGCCCGAGGACCCGCGGCTCGACCCGGACCTCCTCGCGCACGGCGACACCCGGAACGTCGTCGACGGGTACCGCTACTGGACCATGGCGGCCATCGTCGCGGACCTCGACACCCGCCGGCACGCCTTCGACGTCGCGATCGAGAACTGGCAGCACGACCTCAACATCGGGTCGATCGTCCGGAGCGCCAACGCGTTCCTCGCCGGGACCGTGCACGTCATCGGACGCCGCCGATGGAACCGCCGCGGTGCGATGGTCACCGACCGGTACCAGCACGTCGTCCACCACCCGGACATCGCGTCGTTCGTCGCGGCGATGCAGGCCGAGGGGCGCCCGGTCGTCGCGATCGACAACCTGCCCGGGGCCGCGATGATCGAGACGGCGGCGATCCCGGAGCGCTGCGTGTTCCTGTTCGGGCAGGAGGGACCCGGACTCAGCGACGAGGCCCTGGCCGCCGCGGACCACCACCTCGAGATCGCGCAGTTCGGGTCGACACGGAGCATCAACGCCTCGGCGGCCGCGGCGATCGTCATGCACATGTGGGTGCTCCGGCACGGGGGTGCGTGACCCGGCGGTCCGCCGGGCGTTGGCCGTCCCCGGAGGGTGTCCCGTGCCTCCCGGCCGGTGCGCCCGGGGTGCGCGGTGACGGTCAGTCCGCGCGGGGTGGTGCCGTCGACCCCCGGACGACGAGGGTCGGCGCCACGAGGGTCTCGGTCGGCTCGCGGGTGTGGTCCGCGATGCGGGCGAGGAGCGTCGCCCCGGCTGCCCGCCCGATGTCCGTGCTGCGGTCGTCGACGCTCGTCAGGTCGATGAAGCGCGCTGCGGCGAACGGGGTGTCGTCGTAGCCGACGACCGAGACGTCGTCCGGCACGCGGAGCCCACGTTCGGCGAGCACCGAGAGGGCGCCGAGCGCCATCACGTCGTTGGCGGCGAAGATCGCGGTCACGTCGGGGTGTTCGGCCAGGAGGCGCGCGGCAGCGGCAGCGCCCGTCGCCTCCGTCATCGGGCCGTCGAGCGCGATGGTCGGGCTGCGGAGATCGGCTACGGGGCTGCGGAGGTGGGTTGCCGGGGCGGGGAGGTCGGCTGCCGGGGCGGGGGGATCGGTTGCTGGGCCGGGGAGGTCGGTTGCCGGGGCGGCGGCGAGGGCTGCGTCGAAACCGGCGCGTCGTTCCAGCGCTGCGCGCGAACCCGTCGTGGTGACGTGCCCGATCCGGCGGTGCCCGAGCGCCAGGAGGTGCTCGGTCGCGAGCCGACCTCCCGCATGGTCGTCGTTCGCGATCGTGTCGGCGCCCTCGACGCGTGCACGGCCCCCCGCGACGACGACGGGCGTGTGCGACGGGACCACGTGGTCCGGATCGGGCTCGCCCGCGATCACGATGCCCTCGACGCGCATCGAGAGGAAGCCCTCGATCGGTGTGGCGTCGAGGCCCGTGTTGAGGAACCGGTCGGCGACGACGAGACGGAGCCCCTGCCCCTCGAGCGACTCGCGGAGGCCGGTCAGGATGTCGACGAACCACTGGTTGCGGAAGTCGTCGAGCACCACGCCGATGGTGCGGGTGCGCGTCCCGGCGAGGGAGACCGCGGCGGTGGAGGGGCGGTAGTCGAGTTCCGCCATCGCACGGACGACGGCCTCGCGGCGGGCGTCGCTGACCCGGGGGGAGTCCCGGAGGACGAGGGAGACGAGGGACTTCGAGACGCCGGCGCGTTCGGCGACGTCGTAGATCGTCGCCGGTCTCGTCCTCGGGCCGGTCATGGTCCAGAGCGTACCGGGCCGGCGTGTCCCAGCTCGCTCCCGCGGGCTCCGGCTCCGGCTCCGGCGAGGTCCGGCGAGTGAGCAGAAATCGTCGGTTCGGAGGGCCTCGCCCGACGATTCCCGCTCACTCGCGCACGCCGCGGTCCTGCACAATGCGGCGACGGACCACAGCGCTCCACAGGTGTCCGACGGGTCGGCGTGCGGCGCTGGACGGACGGGGACGATGTGGACGTGCAACCACGACCGCTTCCGACCAGCATCCGCCACCGACCGTTCCACGTCGCCGAGGCGCGGCACCTGGGGGTCTCCGACGAGCGACTCCGACGCCGGGACCTCGTGCTCCCGACGCGTGGCATCCGCTGGCGCTCAGACGAACCCCCGGAAGGGATCGACCGCATCCGGGCCGTCGCACCGTTGATGCTGCCCGGGTGGTTCGTCAGCCACACGTCGGCCGCGGAGCTCTGGGACCTGCCGATCCCACGACGGCACCGGGGCGGCGACGTCCACCTCACGAGTCCCCAGCCGCATGCGCAGACCCGGCGGCCGGGTCTCGTGGGTCATCGCACGCGTCCCGAGTACCGCGCCGTCCGACCACGATGGGGAGTGCCGACGAGCAGCCCGGCGACGACCTGGGTGGAGTGCGGGTCCCTGCTCGGACTCGACGAACTCGTCGTGCTCGGGGATGCGATCGTCGGACGGCACCAGCTCGACACGGGCATCGAGGACCTCCACGAGGTACTCGATGCCCGACCCCGATGCCGTGGGGCCGTGCGCCTCCGAGCGGCCCTCGAGCTGGTCCGGGTCGGCTCCGGATCCCCGAAGGAGACCGAGCTCCGACTCGTGATCGTCCGGGCGGGGTTCCCGGAGCCGTCGCTCCAGGTGCCGATCCTCGACGTGCGCGGCAACCGGGTCGGCCGCGTCGACATGGCCTACCCGAGCCGCAGACTGATCATCGAGTACGAAGGAGACCAGCACCGGACCGACGACCTCCAATGGGCATCGGACATCCGGCGCTACCGGGACTTCGAGCGGCTCGGTTGGTCGACCCTCCGCGTGACGAAACGCGATCTCGACGTCCATCTCGCCGCGCTGCTCGAGGTCCTCGCCGAGCGTCTCGGGTACCGATGACGTGCGGGCTGCGGCGCGATCGCCCCCGCACCGCCTCCGGACAGGCGCGCATGTCCGCCGTAGGGTCGCCCCATGGCGACGTTGCTCATCACCGGAGCTGCCGGACGGATCGGATCGAGTCTGCGGCCGCGGTTGCTCGCCGCAGGGCACGTCCTCGTGCTGCTCGACGAGCTCGAGCTCCCGGAACCGGCGGGGGTCGGGGAGCGGTTCGTGCGAGGGTCAATCTCCGACCGTCCCGTGCTCGACGTCGCGATGGAAGGGGTGGACACGGTGGTGCACCTCGCCGGCATCCCGACCGAGGACGTCTGGGACCGCATCGTCGCTGCGAACATGACCGGGACCAAGGACGTCCTCGAAGCCGCTGCCGCTGCGGGTGTCCTGCGCGTCCTGCAGGCGAGTTCGATCCATGCCGTCGGGCGGGTTCCCGAGCACGACGACGAACCCTCGAGCGTCGCGGGAGACCGGCTCGCTCGACCGGACACCTACTACGGCGTGTCCAAGGCGGTGATGGAACTGCTCGGCAGTGTGTTCGCCGACCGCTACGGCATGTCGATCGTCTCGGCGAGGATCGGCGCGTTCGGTGTGGCGCCCGGTTCGCGGCGAGCGCTCCGGATGTGGTCGTCCCCGGACGACCTCGCGCGGCTCGTCCTCGCGACGGTGGCGCTCACGGAACCCGGACATCACGTGGTGTGGGCCGTGTCGCGCAACCGGGGATCGGTCGCTGATCTCGGAGCGGGGGAGCTCATCGGGTACCACCCCGAGGATGACGCGTCGGCGGTGCTCCGACCCGGCGAGCTCGACGCGATGCCGCCCGAGGACATGCAGTTCCTCGGTGGGGGCATGGCGAGTCTGCCGCTCGGAGCCCCGCGCCGGCGCTGAGCGGGCCGCCGTCCCCGTCCCCGTGCCCGTGCCGGCCGTGCGACGTCCGCTGCCGATGTTCCCGGCCGATGTGCCGGACGAGTGAGTAGGAATCGTCGGGTGGGAACGGCCCCGGCGACGATTCCTACTCACTCGACGGAGCCGTGCCCGTCCCGGCCGACCGTGCCCGTCCTCGTCCGGCCGATGTGCTCGGCGAGTGAGTAGGAATCGTCGGGTCGGAGCGGCCCGGGCGACGCTTCCTACTCCCTCGACGGAGCCGTCCCCGTCCCGGCCGACGTCCGCCGCCGATGTGCCCGGCCGATGTGCCCGGCGAGTGAGTAGGAATCGTCGGGTGGGAGCGGCCCTGGCGACGATTTCTACTCACTCGAGCCGTGCCCGTCCCGGCCGACTATGCCGGCCGATGTGCCCGGCCGATGTGCCCGGCGAGTGAGTAGGAATCGTCGGATGGGAGCGGCGCGGGCGACGATTTCTACTCACTCGACGCCCGCACTCGACGCCCGGGCACCGACACCGACGCGCGACCCGCGCACCGACGGCCCCGCCCGGCCCGGCCTACCCGATCAAGCTCGGGCGCAGGTCCCGCATCGTGCGGCTCCGGCTCTGCCGCCCCGCGACGAGCAGCGCCACGAGGAGCGCCCCGAGCAACCAGCACGCGAGCACCCCCGCGTCGCTCCACGCCGCACCGATCGACCCGCCGTACATCAGCTGCCGGATCGCGTCCACCGAGTAGCTCATCGGCAGGGCGAAGTGCAGCGCCGCCAACGGCCCCGGGAGCGTCTGCCAAGGGAACGTCCCCCCGGCCGTGACGAGCTGCACGAGCATGAGCACCAACCCGAGGAACTGGCCGACCGAGCCGAGCAGCACGTTGAGCGCCATGATGATCGCCGCGAACGTCACGGAGGCCAGGGCCATGATCGCGATCGTGCCGGCGACGTGGGTGACCTCGAACCCGAGCGCGAACTTCACGATCGCGAACAGGGCGAGCATCTGCACGACACCGAGGAGCGCCGGCGTGAGCCACGCCCCGAGCGTGATCGGCACGGCACGGAGCACCGGCCGGGAGCGGACCGCGGTGATCGCCCGCTTGGAGATCGGCTTGAGGATGAGGAACAGGGCGTACATCCCGATCCACGCCGCGAGCGAGATGAAGAACGGCGCGAGTCCCGCACCGTACGTCCCGGCGTCGGCGATGTCGTCGTTCGCCACGTGCACCGGGTCGGAGATCACCGACGCCTGGTCCGCGCGCGAGGACGCCGTGGAGGACGGGATCTGCCGGACGCCGGACTGCAGGCCGTCGTCGAGCTTCGTGGCGCCCGCGTCGAGCTGCGCCAGCCCGGACCGCAGCGACGTCGCACCGCTGTCGGCGGCCGCCGCCCCGGAGGCCAGCGACGCGGCGCCGGACGACAGCGCCGGCGCGGCCTGCGCGAGCGTCGCGGTCCCGGCTGCGACCTGGCCCGCTCCGGACGACAGCGTCGATGCGCCACTCGCCGCCGAGGCGATCCCGTTCGTGAGCTGCGGCGCCGCGGTCGCGAGCGAGGACGCACCCGCGGCGACCTGCGCCGACCCGTCGCGGAGCTGGTCGAGCTGGCCGTCGAGGGTCGCGACCTGCGACTTCGCGCCGTCGATCCGCTGCTGGAACGTCGAGTCCTGCAGCGTGGCGACGAGTGCCGCCTGCTGGTCCGGCGTCAGGGTGACCCCCTCGGGCAGGGCGCTGACGACGGCGTCGACGGCGGCCTGCGGCGTGAGTCCGGCGAGCTGCGCCGCGAGCGGGTCCGCTGCGTCGGCGAGCTGCCGGTCGCCGTCCGCGACCTGGGCCGCCCCGGCTGCGAGCCGCTGCGTGTCGCCCGGGAGCGACGAGGTCGACGTCTGGAGCGTCCCGAGGCCGGACGACAGGCTCCGAGCACCCGACGCGACCCGCGCGGCTCCGGCGTTCAGCTGCTGGGTCTCGGCCGGGAGGTCAGCGGTCCCGGAAGCCAGCTGCGACGCCCCGGCGCTGAGCTGCGACGTCCCGGCGGCGAGCGAGGACGCGCCCGACTGCGCTGCGCCGAGCCCGTCGACGAGCTGCGCCGAGCCGTCCGCCGCGGACTGCAGGTTCGACCGGATGTCCGCGAGCGACACGAGCAGGGTCTCGGCGGCCCGCTTGCCGACCTGCTCCGTGACGGCCGCGCGCATGGTCTTGCCGGCCTGTTCCGCGATCGTCGAGGCGAGGTAGGAGTTCGTGTCGTCCGTCGTCATGACGATCCTGGCACGGTGCGGGTCGTCACCGGCGGCGCTCGCAAGAGCTGTGGAGAAGTCCGCCGGGATCGTGAACGTGAAATCGTACGCTCCGCCGCGGATGCCGGAACGGGCCTCGGACGCGGACACGATCGACCAGTCGAACGCCCCGTCGGACACGGCCTGGTCGGCGACCTTCTCCCCGTAGTTGACCTCCTTGCCGTCGACCGTCGCACCGGTGTCCTGGACGACGAGGGCGGCCGGGATGTGGTCGAGCTTGGCGTACGGGTCCTGGTTCGCCCACAGGTACATGCCGCCGTAGAGCAGCGGCACGATCATCAGCGCGATGAACGCGAGTCGGGCGAGCGGGGTGGCGGTGAGCCGGCCGAGTTCGGCACGGACGAGGGCGGGGGTGGTCACGAGCGGTGTGTCTCCTGCGTCGGAGCGGACGGTGCGGTCGGCACCGTGGGAGGGGGACCGGACTGGAGGCGCGGCTCGCCGTCCAGGGTGACGCTCGGCTCCGGCAGGCGGTGCGCAGGCGAGTGCAGCGGTCGGTCGGCGTCGGGATCGATGTCGGTGTCGGCGACAGCGTCGGCGTCCCCGTCCGCGTCGGCGTCCCGCTCGGCACCGTTGTGGACCGGGACGGGCAGCGGTGCCGCTGCCACGAGTGCGGCGACGGTCTCGGCGGCCGCCTCCGAGGTGATCAGGACGACCGCGATGCCGCGGTCCGCGATCTCCTGCAGCACCGCGAACCACGCGGGAACCGACCCGCCGTGGCGCTCCGGCGAGGTCACGACGAGCGCCTCGACCTCGGGCCGGAGGAGCGCGAGCTCGGCGAGCAGACGGATCCGCTGTGCTGTCGGCACGCGCTCGATCGCGGTGTCGGCGTACCCGGTCAGGCCGAGTTCGCCGACGACGGTCGCGACCGCGGGACGGGAGGCGCGGAGTCCGGCGAGGGCGAGCTCCTCCCGCACGATGCGGACGACGGTCATCACGGGGAACGGCTCGGCGACGCCGGGGGTGTCGACGAGCGCGGTGTGTGCGCGCACCCTGGCGGCGTCCTGCACCCCGTCGACGAGCAGGCGTCCGGCGTCCGGCCGCATCCGACCCCCGGCGACGAGGGAGGCGACGGTCGGTGTGGACTCGGTCTCGACGGCGACGACGCCGATGCGACCGGGCGCCGCGATCGCGGACACCGGGGGGAGCGGGGCGCCGGGGTCGGTGCCGAGGGCGAGCCCGTCGAGTTCGATGATCATGCGCGTGCCCCGGCGGCGACCCGGACCGGACGCGGGGGCACGGGGACGGTCGCCAGGACCTCGGTCGCCGCCGGCCAGCCGAGGCCGGCCATGCCGAGCGCGGAGAGCACCACCATGCGGTGGCCGTCCTCGTGCGCGGTGTCGGACCGGGTGGCCTCGTCGAGCACGGCGAAGCACGCTCCTTCGACGAGTCGGGCGAGGGTCGCGGCATCGACGTCGGCCCGCAGCACACCGGACGCGGCACCGAGTGCACAGGCGTCGCGGACCGAGCTCCGGAGCGGTGCGAAGACTTCGGCGACCCGCGTGGCGAACGGCCCGTGGACCGCGATCCGCGCCATCGAGCGGACGTGCGAGACCTCGGCCCAGAGCGCGGCGGCGATGGTGGCCAGGCGGTGCACGGGGTCGAGTCGGTCCAGGTCCGCGGCGGTCGGCATCGCGGCCAGGATCCGCGCAGCGCCGGAGGTGACGACCTCGCCCACCAGGTCGTCACGCGAGGGGAAGTGTCCGTAGACCGCACGCCGTGAGAGTCCGGCGGCGGCGGCGATGGTCTCGATCGAGGCATCGGGGTCCGCCTGGAGCTCTGCGCGGGCCGCGTCGATGAGGGCGGCGCGGTTCTCGGTGGCGTCGCGGCGGGGGGAACGGACTGCGGTCATGCCCTCATCGTAATAACTTGCACACCGTTGTGCAAGTTAGGAGGTCGGGTCTCGCCACCCCCGTTCGAGGGACGTCCCCCAAAGTGCCGACTGGGGAACCTGAGTGAACGCGAATAGTTTTCGAAGACTGTTCAGCAACTCAAGACCCGTCCAGGAGCGTCCGTGACCTCTGCACCACGAGCACCACACCCGAAGCACCCGACACCAACCAACTCCTCCGCTCGTCGCACCGCCCGGACCCTCACCACGATGGTCGCCACCGCGGCCCTCGCGTGCGGCGGGCTCGCGCTGACCGGCGGCACGGCATCCGCCGCACCGCTCACGAGCAGCGAGGCGGCAGCGCTGAAGCTGTCGACGCCGCTCCGGGCGGCGAAGGGACCCATCGCGGCCTTCATCCGCACGACGGGCGACGGTGCACTCGCGGTCGACGCGGCCGCCAAGGGCGGGGACCTCTCCGCGTCGTCGACCCCGAGCGCGGCGACCACCCGACGGGTCTCGGCGATCGAGAAGACCACCACCGCCGTCGCGGACGCCGTCAAGAGCAAGGACGGCGCTGCCGACGAGCTGTACTCGACGGCCTACACGGTCCCGGGTGTCGCCGTCGTCGCGGACGCGGCCACCCTCCGCGAGATCGCCAAGCGGTCCGACGTGCAGAGCATCCTGCCGTTGACGAGCAAGCAGGTCAGTGACCCGACCGAGGTCGCCGACGGAGCCGCCCCGAGCGGTGTCGACCCGGACATGGCGAAGCCCGGCGCCGACGGGGTCAGCCCGAAGAACGCCGCGTCGGACATCTACACGCGGTCGCTCGACGCCTGGCAGCAGACCGGCAAGACCGGCAAGGGCGTGAACATCGCCGTCATCGACACCGGCCTCGACTACACCCAGGCCGACTTCGGAGGCCCCGGGACCGTCGCCGCGTACGACCAGGCGCTCGCGAGCACCGCGGCCCCGGCCAAGGGCTCCTACGACGGCGCCAAGTTCCTCGGGGGCTACGACTTCGCCGGTCCGACGTACAACGCCGACGACACCGACCCGTCCTCCTACGACCCGATCCCGGCTCCGGACGACAACCCGATCGATGGCCGTGGCGGCGAGCACGGCACGCACGTGTCCGGCACGGCAGCCGGCTACGGGCTGACCGCGGACAAGCGCACCTACCGCGGCGACTACACGAAGCTCACGAACCAGACGATCCAGGACATGTACGTCGGTCCCGGCACGGCCCCCGAGGCCGGGCTCTACGCCCTCAAGGTGTTCGGCGACGCCGGCGGCTCGACGAACCTCACGGGTGCCGCGCTCGACTGGGTGGGCCAGGCGCTCACCGAGGGCAAGGACATCAACGTCATCAACCTGTCGCTCGGCTCCGACTACGGCGCACCGGACGATCCGGACAACGCCAAGATCGACGCCCTCACGGCGCGTGGGGTCCTCCCCGTGATCGCGAACGGCAACGCCGACGACTTCACCGACATCGGCGGGAGCCCGGGGAACGCGGAGGGCGCCCTCACCGTCGCCGCCGCAGCCACCGGGCAGAGCCTCTTCGACGCGGTCGCCGTCACGGCACCGTCGGACAAGGTCGGCAACGTCCGCGCGCAGTACTCACAGAACTACCAGGGCACGCTCCCGGTCGAGGGCGACGTCGTCGTCCCGAGCGCGGCCGACCCGGACGGCTGCACGGCGTTCGGCGCTGACGACGCGGCCAGGATCGCCGGCAAGGTCGTCTGGCTGAAGTGGACCGACGGCGCGCTCGAGTGCGGCTCCGGCGTGCGCTTCGGCAACGTCGCCGCCGCAGGCGGTGTCGGTGTGCTCCTCGCCGGCACGGTCAACACGTTCGACTCCGGCATCGCCGGGAACGCGACCATCCCGGGTGCCGAACTGACCCTGGACGCCGTGACGAGCCTCCAGGCCGCTGCGACGGCAGGCACGCTCCACGTGCAGTTCCGCACCGACCTCAAGGGCTCCGAGCTCGCGACCGACGCGGACGCCGTGAACACGCTCGCGTCGTTCACGAGCCGCGGCGTGCACGGGTCGTTCGACCAGATCGTCAAGCCGGACATCGCCGCCCCGGGCGTCAACGTGATCTCCGCAGCCTCCGGGACCGGCAACGGCCGCTTGTCGCTCTCGGGCACCTCGATGGCGACCCCGCACACCGCCGGGATCGCGGCGCTGACGTTCGAGTCGCACCCGACGTGGTCCGCACCGGACGTCAAGGCCGCGCTCATGAACACCGCCACGCACGACGTGCAGGACGGTGACCAGGACGCGAACCTGCTCCGGCAGGGCACCGGTCGCGTCGACGCGCTCCAGGCCGTCACCGCGGGGACCACGGTCCGCTCGGTCCAGAACGACCAGCTCGTCACGGCGTCGTTCGGCGTCGTCGGCGTCCAGGCCGCGACCACCCAGACCCGCACCCTGCAGATCCGGAACACCGACGGGCGGCCCCACACGTACGACGTCGCCTACCAGGGTCGCGTCGACCAGCCCGGGGTGACGTTCTCGCTGAGCACCAAGCGCATCACGGTCGTCCCGCACGGCACCGCCACCGTCACCCTGACGATGTCGATCCCGGACCCGACGATGCTCCGCAAGGTGATCGACCCGACGCAGACGGCAGTGCAGTCCGGCTACGACCGCGAGTTCGTCGCGGCCGCCACCGGCCTCGTCACGTTCACCCCGACCGACAAGAAGTACAACCCGCTGCGGCTCGCGACCTTCGCGGCGCCGAAGCCGGTGAGTGCGGTCCAGGGATCCGACGTGGTGTTCCAGGACAAGGCCACGACCGGGACGATCGCGCTGTCCGGCCGGTCCGTCGCGCAGGGCAGCGGCACGAGCGGCTACACCGCGCTCGCGGCGCCGTTCGTCCTCGGCGGCACCGACCCGGCCGAGTCGTTCCCGGAGGGCTCGGCGAAGCAGTCGCTCGAGGCCGCCGACATCCGGACCTTCGGCGCCAGCGCCGACACGGCCGGGCTGGCGGACAAGTCGACGGGCGTCGTCTCGTTCGGTGTCGCGACGAACGGACCCGACGCCAACCCGGGTGCGGTCACGAACGTCGAGGTCCTCATCGACACGAACAAGGACGGCACGCCGGACTTCCTGACCTACGACAGCAAGTCGGCGGTCGTGGATGCCACCTTCGCGACGACGATCGACCTGGCGACCGGCAAGGTCGTCGACGCCGAACCGCTCAACGGCGGGGCACCCGGACAGGACGTCAACACGTTCGACAGCGCGGTCAAGGTGCTGCCGGTCGCGCTGAGCGCCCTCGGGTACACGGCCGGTTCGAAGAACACCTCGTTCGCGTACTCGGTGCAGACGGAGTCGCAGTACGCTCCGTCGCTCGCCACCAGCGGCGACTACGTCGTCGACACGACGAACACCGCGACGTTCGACCCGTACGCTCCGGCGCTGTCGTTCACGCAGGGGACCGCAACCGGTCCGCTCTTCACGGACGCCGGGTCGATCACCGTGACCCGGACCGCGGCGACGGATGCCCGCATCCTCCTGCTGCACCTGCACAACGCTCCCGACAACCAGTCGCAGGTGCTCGCGACCTCGACAGCGGCGCCGGTCATCCCGACCGTCACGCTGAAGCCGGGGAGTGCCGTGTCGATCTCGGGCGTTCCGAAGGTCGGGCACCGGCTCACGGCGCACCACGGCTCGTGGGACGCCAAGAACGTCCAGTACACCTACCAGTGGTTGCTCGACGGGTCGCCGATCCGCCGTGCCACGGAGCCGACGTACACGCTGAAGAACCACGACAAGGGGCACACCGTGTCCGTCCGGGTGACCGCGTCGGCGAAGGGCTACGAGTCGGGGACGGCCACCTCGGCCCCGAGTGCGGTGATCGCGAAGCGGTAGGTGGTCGCGGGCCGATCCGGTCCGTTGCCCCTGCGTGCAGTGCCCGATCGTCGGGCCGGCTCCGGCCGGACGACGGTCGGGCATTTCGCGTGTGGCGTGCGCGCGTCCCGCGAGCGTCCGGCCGTGGGCGCGTCCCGCCGCGAGCGCGTCCCGCGAGGGTGTCTGTCCGTGTGCACCCGCAACGCGCAAGTCGGACAGGTAGTTAGACGAACTAGATACACGATGCAACGATGGACGCATGGCACAGGGACGCACGACGATGGACCGGGTGACGCTCAACCAGCTCCGCGAGAACCCGATCGAGTGGCGACGCCGCGGACTCACTCCGCCGTCGGTGATCGAGGCGATGGTGGCCGAGCGTCTCGGGGCGCCGATCGACCCGAGCTACGCGGACTTCTTCGCCGGCTGACGCCCGTCGCGGCGTCCGGACGCGCCCGCGGCACGGCTGCACGGGAGCATGGACCGCAGCCCGCAGCCCGCAGCCCGCAGCCCGCAGCCCCCAATGCCGCAGCCCGCAGCCCGCAGCCCGACCTACGCCGTGATCTCGACCAACGTCCCGAGCGGCAGCGTGTTGACGATGTCGATCGCGCTGGCCGAGAGCCGGACGCACCCGTGGGAGATGTCCCCGGTGGCCTGCGGTTCGTAGTGCACGCCGATCAGGCCGCCGTCGTTCCCGCCGTACGGCTCGTCGGCCGCCGCCGAGTGCAGCGACGTCAGGTTGATCTCGTGCACCGTCTGCCCCTGCGCCGGGTCGAGGTACCGGGCCTGGATGTACCCGACGACCCCGGTCGGCGTCGGGGTCCCGGACGCTCCGACGCCGGCGGGGAACGACTGCGAGACGGTGCCGGACGCGTCGACGATCGAGACGGTCTGCTTGCTCACCGAGATCGCGAGGTGATCGGTGAGCGCCGTCCCCTCGTGCAGCAGTGAGCTCCGGATCCACGCCGCGGTCTGGGCGGCGGCGTGGCCCCCTGCCGCGGAGGGGAGCTGCTGCCGGCTCGGCGTCAGGATCTCGGTCCAGTCGCCGTCGACCCGGACGGGGACGATCACCGTCGGGTTCCCGAGGAAGTTCTTCGCCGCCAGACGGGCCACCGGCACCGTCCGGTCGTCGCCGTACAGCGGGGCGTCCTCGTCGATCGTGGCAGCGTGCGCGGACGCGGCGCTGACGGTCGACCCGGTGTACGGGATCAGTCCGGCGAGCACGGCGTTGTAGCGGGCCTCCGGGAGCGTGGCGACGGCGGCTGCGGCGGGCGCGGTGTACGGGGCGGAGGTCGGTGTGGCGGTCGGCCGCGCGGACGCGGACGACGTGGACCGCGCGACGGCCGGGCCCGTTCCGGCGCGGACCGCCAGCGGGATCAGGACGGCTGCGACGACGGCGAGGACGACGACGACGATCGCCGCGACGAGGAGGGTGCGGCGGGACAGGCGGGGCCGCTGTGCGTCGGTCAAGGGCAGAGCACCGTTCGGGGGAGGGGCAGGGCGAGCTGAGCGCGTCAGCGTCGGCAGGACGATGCGAGTTTAGGGGCCGACGCCGGTCGCGCGCCGAGCCCGACTCGATAGACTCGGGTGGACCACCGGCCGGCAGCCCGGTCGGGCAGGTCCTCCGCAGACATCGAGGAGAACCAACATGCCGGCAGCCGTCATCATCGGGGCGCAGTGGGGCGACGAGGGCAAGGGCAAGGCCACCGACCTCCTCGGCAGCCGCATCGACTACGTCGTCAAGTTCAACGGGGGCAACAACGCCGGTCACACCGTCGTCGTCGGCAACGAGAAGTACGCCCTGCACCTGCTGCCGTCGGGCATCCTCACGCCCGGTGTCACGCCGGTCATCGGGAACGGGGTCGTCGTCGACATCGAGGTCCTGTTCCAGGAGCTCGACGCCCTGAAGGCCCGCGGCGTCGACGTCTCGCGGCTCCGCGTCTCCGCGAACGCGCACGTCATCACGCACTACCACCGCACCATCGACAAGGTGACGGAACGGTTCCTCGGCAAGCGCCAGATCGGCACCACCGGGCGGGGCATCGGCCCGACCTACGCGGACAAGATCAACCGCGTCGGCATCCGCATCCAGGACATCTTCGACGAGAACATCCTCCGCCAGAAGGTCGAGGCGGCACTCGACCAGAAGAACCACCTGCTCGTCAAGATCTACAACCGCCGCGCGATCGAGGCCGAGGAGGTCGTCGAGTCCCTGCTGTCGTACGCCGACCGGCTCCGGCCGATGGTCGCCGACACCGCCCTCGAGATCCACCAGGCGTTGGAACGCGGCGACACCGTCCTGTTCGAGGCCGGCCAGGCAACGATGCTCGACGTCGACCACGGCACCTACCCGTTCGTCACGTCGTCCTCGGCCACCGCGGGTGGTGCGGCGACGGGCTCCGGCATCGGCCCGGCTCGTCTCGAGCGGATCATCGGGATCGTCAAGGCGTACACGACCCGAGTCGGGGCCGGTCCGTTCCCGACCGAGCTCTTCGACGAGTCCGGGGAGTTCCTCCGGGCGAACGGGTTCGAGTTCGGCACGACGACCGGTCGCCCCCGACGCTGCGGCTGGTACGACGCCCCGATCGCCCGGTACGCCGCACGGATCAACGGCGTGACCGACTTCGTGCTCACGAAGCTCGACGTCCTGACCGGGCTCGAGACCATCCCGGTGTGCGTGGCGTACGACGTCGACGGGGTGCGGATGGACGAGATCCCGGTGTCGCAGTCGGACTTCCACCACGCGACCCCGATCTACGAGGAGTTCCCCGGCTGGACCGAGGACATCACCGGCGCCCGCACCTTCGAGGACCTGCCGACGAACGCGCGGGACTACGTGCTCGCCGTCGAGGCGATGTCCGGCGCCCGGATCTCCGCGATCGGCGTCGGCCCCGGTCGCGATGCGATCGTCGTACGCCACGACCTCCTGGGCGGCGACGACGCGTAGGTCGCGGTGGTGACCATGGTCACCACCTGACGGACGGGAGGCGCGGAGTCAGCTGGCTCCGCGCCTCCCGTCCGTCTGTTCGCGCGTCCCCCGACTTGTACCCCTGTACCCCGACGTGGGGCACTCGACACCACGCCGGTCCCGGTTCCTGCGGGGTCGTGCTTGTGATCGCGCATGCGCCGCCTGCCAGAAAACCGGGAACGAGCGGCCCCGAGTGGTGCGGACAGCACGATCTCCGTATCGTTTGGAACACAACGCAGTCGTACCCCGAAACGCAGAAGGAACCGCATCATGAGCATGACGATCTCCACCACTGAGCTCACCCTCGACACCGACACGGTCGACACGATCGCGATCCTCGAGGCCGAAGCCGCACTGCAGTCGGGCGCCGAGCGGGCCTCGCGTGCGCAGATCGTCTGGACCGAGGCCGACGCCGGTCTCTGGGTCGCGAGCTACGGCGGGTACTACGGCGGCACGGTCGACAAGCAGAACGGTCACTACTTCGCCTCCGACACGTTCGGGCAGTACGTCGGGGACTTCGCGTCGCTCGAGCTCGCGCAGCAGCGGCTCGGTGCGCACCTGCACCTCATGCTCCCCGGGGTCATCCGCCCCGCGCGCTGACGTCCGCACGACTCGCAACGCCCCGTGGCCACGTGCCGCGGGGCGTTCGTCATGTCCGGGCCGGCCTGTCCCGGGCCCCCGTCTCCGCTGTCTCCTCTGTCTCCTCCGTCTCCTCCGCGAGTGAGCAGGAATCGTCGGGTCGGCCGGCGCTTCTCGACGATTTCTACTCACTCGTCGGGAGGGGGGCGGGGACGGGACGGGGGACGGCGACGGGGACGGGGGACGGCGACGGGGACGGGGACGGGGGGTCAGGTGCGGTCGACGACCTCGCGCATCGCGGCAGCGGCACCGTCGGCATCACCCGCGGCGATCGCCCGCGCGAGCACCCCGTGCAGGTCGACGTCGTGCTCGTCGGGCCCGATGCCGGCACGCTCCTCGAGGGCCTGCTCGACCACACGCTGCAACCGGGCGAACATCGCGTTGCCGGAGAGTGACAGCACCGCGCCGTGCAGGTCCCGATCGGCAGCCAGGAACGCGTCGCCGTCGTGGGCATCCGCCGCACGACGCAGCCGGTCGGCCGCCGCGAGGACCGCCACCCCGGGCGGCGGGGCGCATGTCGGAGCCGGGCGACGCCTCCCGTCCGAGCCCCCGATCACGCGCGCCGCCGCAGCCGCCGCAGCCGGTTCGATCGCCCGCCGGAGTTCGCGGAGGTCGGCGAGCGCTGCCGGGCGGTCGGGCCCGTCGAGCCGCCAGCGGATGACGAGCGGATCGATGACGTCCCAGCGTTCGGCCGGGAGCACGCGGAGCCCGACCCGAGGTCCCGAACTGAGCATCCCGAGCGCCACGAGGACGCGGACGGCCTCGCGCACGATGCTCCGCGAGGCGCCGGTCCGTTCGACGAGTCCGTCGGTGCTGTCGACGTTTCCAGCCGGGAGCGTCCCGGCGACGATCGCCGACCCGACGTCGTCGAGCACCCGGTGGAACGCCGACATCAGTGCTGGGCGACGGGTGACACGACGAGCTCGTCGATGCGGACGTGCGCCGGGGCGTCGAGCACGAACTGCACCGTCCGGGCGATGTCCGACGGCGTCAGCATCCGCGCGCGAGCTGCTGCGTCCGGGACCTGCGGGCGCTGCGCGAGGAAGTCCGTCGCGACGTCCCCCGGGCAGAGGTGGGTCGCGCGGACGCCGTGCGGCGCCTCCTGCTCGTTGAGCGTCCTGGTGATCGACGCCAGCGCGGTCTTGCTCGCCGAGTACGCGACCCCCGCACCCGGCTGGAACGACCACCCGGCGTACGACGAGACGACGACGACCACGCCGCCGGCACGCCGGAGCGCCGGGAGGGCCGCGTCGACGACACCGACGACCGCCGTCGTGTTCGTTGCGAGGATGCTCCGGAACGACGCCATCGTCTGGTCGTCCCAGCGCCGCGCAGGGGCGTTCAAGCCCGCGGCGAGCACGAGTCCGTCGATCCGACCGTGCCGTTCGAGCACGGTGTCCCGGGCCGTCCGGACCGCTGCATCGTCGCCCACGTCGAGCGGGAGCACGTCCGCCGATCCGCCCGCCGCACGGATGCGCGCCGCGACGGTCTCGAGCGCGTCGACGCGGCGACCGCTCAGCACGACGGTCCACCCCGCTGCCGCGGCCGTCTCCGCGCTCGCCGCGCCCATGCCGCTGCCGCCACCGGTGGTCCAGAGCACGCGTCCGGTCATCCCGGCCTCCTGTCGTCGTCGTATGATCGCCCCAATGGTATGACCATTGAGCACGCGCGGCGCTGCGCACACGAAGGAGTGGACATGCACATCGACCTCACCGACCGGGTCGTCGTCGTCACGGGCGGTGGCCGGGGCATCGGGCGCACCATCGCGGAGCGGTTCCTGGCCGAGGGGGCCCGCGTCGTCGCGCTCGACCTGGCGTTCCCCGAGGCGCTGGCCGACGGCATCGAGGGCGTCGAGGCGAACGTCGCCGACCCGGACTCCGTCGCGACCGCGGTCCGGACGGTCGTCGAGCACCACGGCACGATCGACGTGCTCGTGAACAACGCCGGCATCAACGTCGACGGCCCAGTCGAGTCGCTGCGCTGGGCGGACTGGCAGCGCTGCATGGACGTCAACCTCGGGGGCGTGTTCCTGATGAGCCAGGCCGTCGCCCCGGTGATGCGTGCCGCCGGACGGGGCCGGATCATCAACGCCGCCTCGTTCGCCGCGATCATCCCGAGCGTCGGGAGTGCCGCCTACGCCGCGTCGAAGGCCGCCGTGGTCGCGTTCACCCGGGTGCTCGCCTCGGAGCTCGGGCCGTGGGGCGTCACGGTGAACGCGTACGCGCCGGGCATGGTCCCGACGGCGATGAACGGCTTCGCGACGATGCCACAGGAGGCGCAGGACCGGCTCCTCGACACGCTCTCGCTCCGGCGCTGGGAGACGGCCGACGACGTCGCGGACCTGCTCCTGTTCCTCGCGAGCGACCGGGCCGGGTACATCACCGGGACGCTGCACGACGTCTCGGGCGGCAAGCTCGCGACGCAGATCCCGGCGCGGGCGTACGAGTCCGGGCCGGAGGCTGCGGGCGAGTCCGGGCCGGAGGCTGCGGGCGAGTCCGGGCCGGGGGCTGCGGGCGAGTGAGCAGGAATCGTCGGGTCGGCCCGAGGCACTCGACGATTCCTACTCACTCGACGGGGGCGGGGACGGGACCGGGGACGGGGACCGCGGGGGGACGACGACCGGGGGGGCGGTCAGTACGACCAGGTGAGGACGACCGCGATCCCGTTGAACAGCACGTGCGCCAGGACCGCACCGCCGAGCCGGTTCGTCGTCACCGCGACGCCGCCGACCAGCAGCCCGAGGACGAACGTGCTCACGAACTCGACGATCCCCCCGGCCGAGAACACCCCCGCGGTCGAGAACACCCCCGCGGCCGAGAACACCCCACCGGCCGAGAGCATCGCAGCACCGCCGACGAGCAGGTGCATCAGCGCGAACACCAGCGCCGTCACGACCACCCCGACCGGCGCCGCCCATGACCCGGAGTCCGCCGCCCGGAACCGCCGGACGACCTCGCGCTGCAGCACCCCGCGGAAGAACAGCTCCTCGACGACGGGCGACACGACGACGGGCCCGACGACGAGGAGCACCAGGAACAGGGGACCGGGCGTCCCGCCGAGCACCGCCCGCGGTCCGAGCCCGGTGGTCCCGAAGACGCCGAGGTTCAGCAACGCGTCCACCCCGCGGGCGACGAGTGCGATCCCGACCGCCCAGACGACGTCCGCGGCCCGGAACCGCAGGCCGAGTCGCTCGAGCACGGACCCGGGACCCGCTCCGGGACGGGGCATCGCCCACACCACGACCGCCACGAGCGGCACCCACACGGCGATCGACGGCAGGAGCAGCTGCGCCGCGGGGTCGACGATGACCCCAGTCCGGGTGACACCGGCGACCGACCAGGTGAGCACCACGGCCAGTGCGAGCCCCAGGACGATCGCGACGTCGACCCTCGGTCCCGGCCGGTCGCCCGGACTCCCGGGCGCCGGGTGCTGCGGGGACAGTTCCTGCGCGCCGGTCATCCCATCACCGTAGAGCAGCACGGGACGGCGACCACCGACGCGCCGACGCGAGCTGGACTCAGGCGTGTGACAGTATTTCCCTGCCGACCGCGGTCCTCGAGGATCGATCAGGGGTGTCGGCGCATCCTGTTCGGGGAGGACAAGCGGCGTGGAGCTTCGCGACTACATCACGGTGCTGCGCAAGGGATGGATCCTCATCCTGGTGCTCGCACTCGTCGGGGTCGCCGCCGCGGCCGCCTACTCGATCGTCAAGAAGCCGCAGTACGCGGCGTCGGCGCAGGTGTTCGTGTCCACCCAGACGAGCGGCAGCGCCGCCGACCTCGCCCAGGGCAACACGTTCACGCAGCAGCGCGTGCTGACGTACTCGAACCTCGTCACGACGCCCATCGTGCTGCTGCCGGTGATCACCAGCCTGAAGCTCGACGTGTCCGCCGCGCAGCTCGCGAAGACGGTCAGCGCGGACGCGCCCCTCAACACGACGCTCATCACCATCAACGTCACCGACACCGATCCGGTGCAGGCGGCGAACATCGCGAACGCCACCTCGCAGAGCCTCACGAACGTCGTGCAGCAGATCGAGGCGACGAGCGAGGACGGCGGCTCCACCGTCAAGTTGACCCGCGTGCAGGAGGCTCAGGTGCCCACCGCGCCGGTGAGCCCGAACGTGCCGGTGAACGTGGTCCTCGGGCTGCTCGTCGGCCTGGCGCTCGGCGTCGGCATTGCCGTGCTCCGCGAGACGCTCGACAACCGGGTCCGCACCGAGGCCGACGTCGAGAAGATCAGCGACGCCCCGATCGTCGGCGGCATCGCGTACGACAGCAAGGCCTCGGTCCGCCCGTTGATCGTGCAGGCCGATCCCCGCAGTCCCCGCGCCGAGTCGTTCCGGACGCTCCGCACGAACCTGCAGTACCTCGACCTCGAGGCGAACTCCGCCCGCAGCTTCGTCATGACGTCGTCGGTGGAGTCCGAGGGCAAGAGCACCACCGTCGCGAACCTGGCGATCGCGCTCGACAGCGCCGGGTACCGGGTGATCCTCATCGACGCGGACCTCCGCCGCCCGAAGATCGCGACCTACATGGACGTGGAGGGCGCCGCCGGCCTCACCGACGTGCTCATCGGCCGCGCGGAGCTCGACGACGTCGCGCAGCCGTGGGGCCGCGGCCGGATGCGGGTGCTCCCGGCCGGTCCGATCCCGCCGAACCCGTCCGAGCTCCTCGGCTCCCGGACCATGCAGCTGCTCATCGAACGCCTCGAGGCGGAGTACGACTACGTGCTCTTCGACGCACCGCCGCTGCTCCCCGTCACCGACGGCGCGATCCTCTCGAAGAAGGCCGGAGGCGCGATCGTCGTCGTCGCAGCGGGGCGGACGCACAAGAACCAGCTCGCCGGTGCCGTCAGCGCGCTCGAGAACGTCGGCGCGCCCGTCGCCGGGTTCGTGCTCACCATGATGCCGACGAAGGGCCCGGGCGCCTACGGGTACGGGCGGTACGGCTACGCGTACGGGTACGGCCTCGACGAGGGGGCGGACGACACCGACACCACCCCGAAGCCCTCCGCGAAGAAGCCGGCACGCATCGGCCCGATGCGGAACACGGCGCGATGACGGCCGCAGGTGCGGGGTCGCCCCGGCCCGCGACCGTCCTGTTCGTCTGCACGGGGAACATCTGCCGGTCGCCACTCGGCGCGCAGCTGCTCGTCGCCCGGCTCGGTGACGCAGCCGGATCGTTCGACGTCCGGTCCGCCGGCACGTACGCCGAGGACGGCGCCCCGATGGACGCCGCCGCGGCAGCGCAGTCCGAACGGCTCGGCGGGCACCCCGCGGCGCACGCGTCGACGCCGCTGTCCCCGGAGCGCATCGCCGCCGCCGACCTCGTGCTCACCGCGGACCGCACCCATCGGGCAGCCGTCGTCGGCGACGTGCCCCGCGCCTCCAGGACGACGTTCACCATCCTGCAGGCCGCACGCCTGATCGCCGGACTCGAGCCGGAGGACCGCGACGCGGTCGACGACGTCCCGTCGCTCGTGGCGGCGATGGCGGTCGCGAAGTCGTACGTCGCGCCCGTCCTCGACCCGTCCGACGACGACGTCGAGGACCCGTACCGTCGTTCCACCGCCACCCACGAGCGGGTCGCGGACCGGATCTCCGACGCGGTCGACGTCATCGCCGACGCGCTCCGGGCGACCGTGGCGGAGGTGCGCCGGTCGTGAGTCGACGCAGGGGACTCCGGACGCTCGGCGGGACGCTCACCCGCCGCACCTTGCTGTGGGTGGCGATCGGCGTCGTCGCCCTGGTCGTCGTCGACGTCGTGCTCGTCGCGGTGGCCGTCGGCCGCACCGCCCCCGGCGACCACGGCCGACCCGGACCGATCCCGACGTTCACGAGCGAACCCGCACCGGCCTCCTCCGGCACGCCGTCCGCCACGGCATCGTCGGCGGTGACCCCCTCCGCGACGCCGTCGTCGAGCGCCTCGGCGGACGCCGCGACGGACACGACGGACGCCGGCCGCGTCATCGCGGCGTCGAGCGGCACGGTCGCCTGGCGGTCGACCGGTGGCACCTGCGACGGCCCGGACGCCGTCGTCGAGCGGAGCACCGACGGCGGCGCGACGTGGAAGGCCGTCGACCTGTCCGGGTACGCCGTGCACCGGGTGCTCTCCATCACCACCGGCAGCGCGCGGACGACCGTCCTCGCCGCGACCGGGGCCGGCTGCATCACCCAGTCGATCTCGACCTACACGAACGGCCAGTTCTGGGCCGTCGACAAGGACCTGTCGAACGCGGCCGCGGGCCTCACCCACGACGGCCGGCTCCAGCTCGCCGGCGGCGTCGTCGACGCACCGTGCGCCGGACCCCGTCAGGTGGTCCAGGGATCGTCGGCGACCGCCGTCGTGTGTGCCGACGCACTGGCCTGGAGGCACGGCTCCGGTTCCTGGGTGACCGTCCCGTTGGCAGGGCTCCGCGCCGTCGCGCTGAACGGCGCGAGCGACACCGTCGCGCGCGTCGGGCGTCCCTCCTGCGACGGCGTGTCGATCGAGTCGCTCGCCACGACCGCGGTCACCGCGGCATCGAGGACGACGGTGCTCGGGTGCGCCCCCGTCGTCGCGAGCGACGGCGGTGTCGCGCTCGCGCAGAGCGGGGCGTCGGTGTGGCTGTGGAGCGGCGACGAGGTGCTCGTGTCGGCGAACGGGGGTGCGGGATGGTGACGCTCGGCACCGCGGCGCGGCGATGACCGCGACTGCCGCCGGCCGACGCACGGTCGAGGACGTCCCCTCCACCATCGGGTGGAGCCGGGCGTACGCGCGACGGCTCGTCGTCACGGACCTGCTCGCCGTCATCTGGGTGGTGTTCGGGGTGCAGATCGCCTGGCTCGGGTTCGACTCGAACCTCGCGACGCGGCAGGACGCCAACATCAACGACGACCGGATCAGCTACACCGCCATCTCGATCGCGGTCATCCTGCTGTGGATGCTGGCACTGGCACTGGCGAACTCGCGCGGCGACCGCGTGATCGGCGTCGGGAGCAGCGAGTACCGCCTCGTCGTCGGCGCGAGCGCACGGGTGTTCGGCCTGCTCGCGATCGTCGCGTTCCTGTTCCACGTCGAGCTCGCGCGCGGCTACGTGATCATCGCGTTCCCACTCGGCATCCTCGTGATCCTGGCGTCCCGCTGGATGTGGCGACAGTGGCTCGTCGTCCAGCGCGCGAACGGCGGGTACTCCGCGAACGTCCTGCTCGTCGGATCGCTCGGCAGCGTGCAGCACCTCGCCCGCCAGCTCGCACGCCAGCCCGAAGCCGGGTACCGGGTCGTCGGGGCGTCCGTCCCGAGCGTGCACGCCGATGCCCTCGGTGACCTGCCGTTCTTCGGCGGATTCGACGAGATCCCGGCGGCGCTCAGCCGGTCCGGCGCGGACACCGTCGTCATCACGAGCTCGGACGAGCTGCCACCGGACCGGGTCCGTGAGCTCAGCTGGGCGCTCGAGCCCGGACGCCAGCACCTGGTCGTCGCGCCGAGTCTCACCGACATCGGTGGACCCCGCATCCACACCCGGCCCGTGCAGGGCCTGCCACTGATCCACGTCGAGACACCGACGTACGAGGGCCGCAAGCTCTACGTGAAGCGCACGTTCGACCTGCTCGGCTCCGGTCTGCTCATCGTGGTCCTCTCGCCGCTGCTCCTCGTGCTCGCTGCCGCGATCAAGGCCGGCTCGCATGGACCCGTCCTGTTCCGACAACAGCGGGTCGGCCTCAACGGCAAGCCGTTCTCGATGATCAAGTTCCGGTCCATGGTCGTCGACGCCGAGTCGCAGCTGCAAGAGGTCAGTGCGCTCGACCGCGCCGAGGGGAACGCGGTGCTCTTCAAGATGAAGAACGACCCGCGCGTGACCCGGATCGGCGGGTTCATGCGGCGCTACAGCCTCGACGAGCTGACGCAGCTCTTCAACGTGCTCGCGGGGAACATGTCGCTCGTCGGACCGCGCCCGCCGCTGCAGCGCGAGGTCGAGCGGTACGACACGCACGTCCACCGCCGGTTCCTCGTGAAGCCGGGGATGACCGGGCTGTGGCAGGTCAGCGGACGGTCGAACCTGTCGTGGGAGGACTCGGTGCGGCTCGACCTGTACTACGTGGAGAACTGGTCGATGACGAGCGATCTCGTCATCTTGTGGCGGACGACGCGAGCGGTCCTGTTGAGTCAGGGCGCGTTTTGATCCCCCGCCCTGACACTGGGTCGCGGACACGTGTTCGCGCTGGGTCGGATCGCCCCGGGAGCATCTTCCAGAAGAGTCCCTTCGACACACTCACTCTCTTGGCGTTGCCGTGAATCGGACTGCAACTCAGGCAGGGAACCGCTCGTACCTCCTGGTGGAGCCGAATCCTGGTGGTCATCGGTTCTCATACGTGGCTCTCTTGGCAAGAGAGGCCCTCTCCGACGGCGACGACGTCACACTCCTCACCCGGTCTGAGGCCAGGTCCGCTCCGCAATGGGATTTCTTGCGGACTGCGCTCAAAGAGGGACTCAAGGTGGTTGACGAGTCCGACTTCTCGTCGGCCAACATCGGAGCGATCGCTGATCGACTTGGCTGCGACGTGGTGACGGTGCCAGACGCGGACCGCTTCGTGCTGACACTTTTTGGCCCGAGACGGTGGCGGGGGCGAGCACTGCTTGTCTGTCTCATCATGAGGTCCGTTTCACAGCCTCGGCGATCGCAGCTGCTGACGAGATCAATCACCATGATTCGGCGGTCAATCTTCTGGGCCGCCGGGCGTGCTGGGCGCGTCCGTGTCGTCTTCCTGCGGTCCGCCCTCGTTCCTCCTGATGATGAGCGGGGGCGCTGGGCCGTCGACCCGATCGAGTTCGTAGCGACGAGACAACACGCGGCGCGCTACCGCGAGGCGGTCGGAATCGGCCCGGCAAAACGTGTCTTCGCCGTGGTCGGTGCCCTTGACGAGCGGAAGAACGTTCCGCTGATCGTGGAGGCCCTTGCTGGGGCAAACCTCCCAGACCTCGTGTTGCTCCTTGCAGGACGCATCGCCGATTCGGCGAGGAGCAGCATCGACGCTTCAGTGCGGTCCGGTCGTGCCGAAGGACTCGAGATCGTCGTCGATGATCGTGTGCTCCCGGATGCCGACCTCGACAGTGCTGTGCTCGCAGCGGACTGCCTTGTACTCGCGTACTCGAACGAGGGCCCGAGCGGCATCCTCGGGAAAGCGATGGTCGCGGGGATACCGGTCATCGCTGCTGGCGCTCAATCTCTCCGCCGCGACTCGCAGCTGCGTCCGACACTGATGAAGTGGGTACCGCTCACTGCTACTGCCCTGCGCGAGAGTATCGTCGTCTCGAAAGTCTTTCTGAATGCAGATCGCCCTCGTTCCGATTCTGCAGTCCTGCGAGCGGTCGACGGGTTCGTGGACCCTCTACTTCGCCGGTCGGAGGGGAATTGAAACGTCGACTTCAAGGCTTGGCGGGCCAGATCGTGTCGATGGCCGGAGCATCCGCGATCGCTCAGATCTTGATCGCCGTTCTGTACCTCGTCGCGGCGCGGGTGAGCAGCCCCGCGCAGTACGGTGTCGTCGTAGCAGCGATCGCACTTGGCCAGTCGGGCGCCGGATTCTTCAATTTTGGTACGAATGAGTTGTGGGTCCGTGATCTCGCCCGGGGGAAGCTCGACAGGCAGACGTTCTCGTGTCGTCTCAGTTCGAAGTTGATCCTGGCGTTCTTGGCAGCCCTCTCATGGGCATTCGTCCAATACCTGATCGCGCCGTCCATGGAGTGGTGGTGGGTCGGGCCGGGCATCGCCTTCTCGACGATTTTCACGCAGTCACTTCAAGTTCCACTTCGCGCCGCTGCGCGCGGACATATCTCCGCATTCAGTCAGATCGTCGACAAGGCGATCTCGGGCCTCATCATGGGCGGAGGGCTCGCACTGCACGCCGAAGTGTTGCCATCGCTCGCCATCTCGCTCATCGTCGGTCCGCTCGTCGGAGGGTGCGTCGCATACCTGATGACCGAACGCGGCGACCGCCCGGGGTTCGTGTTCCGCCGCTTGAGATTCCCATGGCGCGGGGCGAAGCACTATGGCGCTATCAGCATCGCGAGCGGCGGCCAGGCTCTTGACTTGCCACTCCTGACCATCGTCGCGGGGGCACCTGCAGCAGGCTTGTATGGTGCGGTCAACCGTTGGACGCAACCTATGGGACTCCTCGCGTCGGCGTTCTCGTCGGCGTCGGTGCCTTTCATGGCTCGTGCACGCAGCCGCCGTGAAGCGCTGCGTCTCGCGATGAAGGCCAGTTGGCTTCTCGCTCTCGCCGCAGGCGTCTGTCTGATCGTTGCCGTTCTCTCGCCGTTCTTCGTCGAGACGTTGCTCGGGGGACGCTACGCGGGAGCGGCCGCGACGTTGTCGCTCCTCGCGGTTGGAACGATTCCGGCCATTGCAAACCAACCTCTGTCGTCGTTCCTCCAAGCCCGCGGACACGATCGATACGTGGGCATCGTCACCTTGAGTTCAGTAGCCATCCAGCTGGTACTGGTGGCGGTCATCAGCGGGTCGTTCGGCGCCGTTGGAGCCGGCTGGGCTTACCTCGCCCTACAGTTGCTCAATCTCCTCCTGCTCGTTGGCGGTTTGGTCTGGACGCGAGACAGCGAGTCAGCCGAGGTCGGGCACGAGCAGATCGCTGACGAGGCCCAACACTTCGCCGCTCCGCTGAGAGGGGATCAGTCATGAGGCAGACGCCGATCAGAGCGGACGTTCCGACGTGACTCCAGCCCTCACAGCGCTCATCTTGGGGTGCTGTCTCCTCTCTTCAGCAGCGTTCGGTCAAAACGGGCGTTTGCGGACGCACTTTGACCTTGAACAGTGCTGGGTCTTTGGAGCCTTGTATTTTGGATGCCTTGGAACGCTTCTGCCCCTTGCTGTTCCGTCACTCGGTACCGTCGGCACGGTGTTGAGGCTTGGTCCCGTTGCTGTGGCGTCGCTGCTTCTGTTGCTTCGGACGATCCGACAGGGCTCGAGGTTGTCTGCAGCCGGGGGAATGATGCTCGCGCTCTTTGCCGGATTGTTCGCCTTCGGCCTTGCGAATGGTGAACCACTGATGACGCTGGCATCCTTCATCGTCTTCCTACCCATGATCGTCAGCCCGGTGAGCAGATACAGCGGTGCAAGTCTCCGACGAGGGGCGCTCACCGCGGTGGGGCTCTTCGGAGTGACTATCCTCCTCAGCGCTCTGGTCTTCCATCAGGAAGTCCTCGGGGCGTGCCGCGGCGACAAGTGCTCGCTCTGGGGTGAGGCTCTCGGGCCGTTGGGCACCGGTAATGCCCTAGGCGTGTGCCTTGCCTCAGTCAGTCTCGTTGCTCTCGCTCTCATGACCTCATTCTGGAGATGGGTTGGGTGCGCTCTCGGAGGTGTGATGTTGGTGGACCTCACGAGTAGCCGGTCCGCACTCATCTCCTGGGCGGCAGGGGCCCTGATCGTGGGCATCTACTCCGTCGGGAGCTGGCGGAGGCGCACGCGTTCTTCCCCGGTCGACCGATTGCCGCGAAGCCAGAACATTCTTCGGGGAGAGGGCATCACGAAGCCGCGACACATGCTTGGCCTGTTGGTGTTCGGAATGAGTTTGACGGTGCTTGTGCTCCCGTTCCTCGATCTTCCATCACAGTCGTTCACAGGACGCGGCAATCTCTGGAACTATGGCGCAGATGAATTGTTCCCGCGCAGCTGGCTGTTCGGTTACGGCTCGTCTTTCTGGGTCCGCCAGAGTCTCACCTCTGACCTACAGGCCAATTATTCCACCCACAACGCCGCGCTCGAGATGTTGATCAGCGGGGGCGTGTGGGGTTTGTCGTGTCTCGTGCTGGCCGTCATATTGACCTTGAGGGGAGTCAAGGATGAACGAACACGGGGGCTGACCTTGGCGTTCCTGGGGACATGGATAGCCACCGGTCTGACCGAGGTGGCGTCCCTACCAGGGCGAATCTATCTCCTGCCGGGCCTGTTGGTCTTCGTCTTCTTGTACGGTCATTCGCAATCCACTGTGGAGAGAGTTGTCGTCGAGGACGGTCCGGGCCGCCAGCTTCGATCACGGGGGGTGGAGCGGGCAACGCCAGATCATGCTCCTTCGCCGATCGTGAATGCACGAGAAATACCAGTCGAGACTCCGCCGCGCGAGTCTGAGGCGAATTGAACGATGAGAATCATGCAGGTGCTCCTCAGTCCAAGGATAGGAGGAGCGGAAAGTCTCGCAGCCTCCCTGACCAGCCGATGGACGATGATGGGTTCGTCGGTGTCCAACCATTACCTGGATGAGGGTTCGCGTCACTCGCCCCGTCAACGATGGATACGGCTGCGGCGTGCCATTCGTGCGCTGAAACCGGACATCGTCGTCTCCCATTCGGCCCTCCCAAACCTCTACTCACGAGCTGCGGCCCCACCCCGTATGCCGGTTGTGACGGTGCTGCACAGTGCCGGAGACGATTTTCAGGATTGGCGTTTGCGAGTCTCCGAGCGCATCCTCCAGACACGGCGAGGTGGAGTGGTGTCTGTGAGCCAGAGCCAGGCTTCCGTTTACAGGACACATTTCCCCAGAGTGCAACCTGTGGTGATCGCGAACGGCGTGCGGGATGCGCTGCCCGTACGATCGTCTCGCGGGCTTGGCCGGCCGGTGGAGGTGGTCTCGATCTCCCGCATTGCCGATCAAAAAAACCCGCGCCTGTGGATCGACGTCTGCGGCGAACTGGACCCGAGCTTGTTTTCGCTCACCTGGTACGGTCCGATCGATCTGAACGGTCTATTGGCACCGGACACGGTGATGTCCTACCGAGCTCAGAACCCGTCGCGCATGCCTGGCCCGATCGAGGACGTGGGTGCGGCAATGATCGAGGCGGACATCCTCTTCTCATCGTCCGACCGTGAAGCGCTCAGCGTTGGACTGCTCGAAGGTGCCGCGGTCGGAATTCCGATCGTTTGCTCCGATAGTGTCGCTGCTACGCTGCCATGCTATTTGCCGGTGTCGACGTTCGCTGCGGGCGACGCGCACGCCGCGGCGACGGCCCTACAGCAGGTCGCCGCATCATACGATTCATTTCAGCGTTCGGCCGTTCTGGCGAGCTCACGCGTGCGTGAGGAGTTCAGTGCTGACTCCGCGGCCAGGAAGTACGTTGCGCTGTTCGAGCAACTCACCGAGGTCTGAGCGTAGCCCGTTCACATCGCAATTCGGAACAGTCGAGTCGGCGTCGTGGAACGACATCCAGCTTGCAACAGGGTCGTCGATGGGTGACGCCTAACTCAGCAACTTGCGTCACGATGCACGAATGCGTCCGGTGTCGCCTTGCTCGCTTCGCGACCGATGCAGTTCCGCTCTCGATCGATCTAATCCCATGAAGAATGAAGATGATTCGGCAAGAGAGCTTCCCGGAACGTGCCCGCGAAGCGTTCCGGGGTCATGGCCAAGATCTCAGGGCTGTCGATCGGGTGCGCGGGGACGGTTTTGGAGATTGCGAGACTGAGCGCCGGTGCCGAGTGGGCCGTGCTGCGTACACCCGGCATACCGAGGATCGAAGGTGTGACTCCAGCGTCCTCGCTGACGACGACATGGAGCCCGGCAGCAAGCGCCTCGTTCACTGTCAGGCCCCAGACCTCCTGCGCAGCGGGATGCACGAGAACGTCGTGCTTTGCGAACACCTGGGGCAGTTCTTCCGATGGAACGTAACCCATGAACTGGATTCGTCCTTCCAATCCCAATGACCGTGACAGGTGCTCCAGTGCGCTGCGCTCTGGTCCCGTGCCGACGACGGAGAGAGTGCAATCTCGGAGCTCCGGCGCGGACAACGCCTCGATGAGGCTGGCGACGTTCTTCCGCGGAATGAGCTGTCCGATGCACAGGAGGCGATGTCCAACTGCCGTGACGGCCTGATCAGATGGGGCGCGCGCCGCGGCCGTTCGGTCCTGAATTGAGCGGACGTCGACCGCGTTGAACCCGACACGAATACGAGTCGGGTCGATGCCCTCCATGAGGAGTGCGTCGTGTGCAGCGATTCCCGGAACGACGATCTCGTCCATGCTCGTGAAGAAAACCCGTCGCAACCATGCCACGGCACCACCAGTGTGCTCCTGCGAGAGCCGATGGGATTCGTAGAAGCCGACGCGTCGGACCCCTGCGAGTTTTGCGGCCCAGGAGGCCACCCAGTAGGCCGGGGAGTCCCAGCCACCGATGAGGATTGCGTCTCGGTTTCGGAGTGAGGCCGGTCGGATCCAGCCCGTCAGATAGTGACGAGCTTCGCCACGGCGGACGACCCAGGCACGCAGGAACGTCGTCACGTACGGCGAATCGCGGTTGCCGACTGCCCAGTCGTCACCACGGTTGTTGTCGTCGCGTCGGAGGTGGTCGTCGGATTCGAGGAGCCAGACGTCGAGATCTGCGTCCCGTGACAACGCGTTCCACACCGGAACACGGTACGGCGGCGCTGCGTTCGTCAACCAGACGACGGCCGGCCGGTCGCGCGGCCGTTCAGCACGTGGGTAGTGGTCCAAGAGCGTGTCAACCGTGGCCTGGATCGAGAAGACCTGAACGAGTGCGCGCTCCATGCCTCGCTCGAGTCGCGAACGGATCTGGTCTTGATCGAGCACGTCCGTGACGGCTCGGGCGAGCGCTGCTGGCGATCCGTCGGTGACCAGGGCGGCGCCATGAGCCTCGAGGTCGCGAGCGATCGCGCAGTCCTCGGTGAGCACGACCGGGGTGCCGACCGACAGGGACTCAAGCACCGTCATCGGGAACACCTCGCCGTCGCTCGGGAGAACGTAGACGCTTGCGGTGGCGAGCCGGACCGCAGCCTCACCGGGTGCGAGGACACCCTCGTACGTCAGAGGCACGTCAGGATGATCCTCCATGAACGTCCTGAGGTCAGGAAGGTCGCCCTCGTCTGGACCGATGACCACGAAGGACGTCCCGGGGTGTGTTCCAGCGACGATGGCTGCCATCGATGCGAACGCTGAAACGCGTTTCCGCGGGTGCAGACGAGCGAGGAAGAGGACCTCGTTGCCTGGTCGATCGGGCCGCTCGCCCCTGTACTCACCGATGCCGTTGCGTATCCGCTCGACTGCGGCGGTTGCGAACTGGGAGCGGAGTGCCTTCTCTTCGGAGTCGGTCAGCGCAAACACGGCCACGGCCCCACTGATCGCTCTGTCGGCCAGTGCACGGTCCACCACCGCGGAGGGGGCGCCGCCGGGCATGATCATGCCGTGCGTCTGCATCACGTAAGGGATCCCGAGCCGTCGGGCCATCCTCGCGACCTCGAGGTCGATCAGATGGCGACCGGCGTGGACGTGGAGGACATCGATGTTGCGGGCGTTCGAACGGAGCCACGCGCGGACTGCTCGTGACCGGAGCCCGCTGAAACCGAGGCCGGGTATGCGCTGGACGCGGGCCAGTACGACTTTCACGCCGGGTACCCGGAGCTCGGCGAGCCCGTCCCATCCGGCGAGCAACACGACATCGTGACCACGGCGAGCGAGTTCGCGAGCCTGGGCGACCGCGACCGCGACTGGGCCGCCGAAGGCCCCGTCGGCCGAGACGTACGAGACGAACTGCACGATCCTCATCGTCGGTGACGCCGATCCTCGTCCGTGAACCGTGTGCCCACCGGGACCGCCGGGACGCCGTCGACCACGGTGTTCGGTGCGACCTCGCCGCTCACGCGGGACATCGGCCGCGCCAGGGAGGAGCGACCCATGCGTGTCCCGCCGAGGACGATGCAACGAGAGGTCACCCAGACACCGTCGTCGATCACGATCGGCCGGGTGGTCAACGCCATGTTCCGTCGATGCGAGTGGCTTCCCGTCGTGATGAACGTCTCCTGGGAGATCACGACGTCGTGGCCGACGTGGACGTGGTCCTGGTTGTGGAACCAGACACCCTCGCCGATCCACGAGTCGGACCCGATGTGCAGCTTCCAGGGGAACCGGACCCGTGTGCGGGGTCGGAAGGTGACGTTGTCGCCGATGTCCGCTCCGAACCATCGGAGTGCGCGGACTCGCACCGACGAGCTGATCTGCCAGGGGTTCGTGACGAGCAGCAGTTCCACGATCGACCAGAGGTAGACGACGACGACGGGACGGTCCCATGACCGCCGTTCTCCGGGAGCGTCGGCGAGGCTGATCACCGGCACGTCCGGGACGCGGGAGTCGTCCGGGTCCACTGTTCCCCCTCGTTGGGCCTGCCCAGGCCTGCTTGCGTCCGCGACGACGAAACGTGCGCGGTGGCAGCAGCTTAGATGAGCCGGTGTCAGCGGGGAGGGGCCGAGGGACGCGTGTCGAGCAGCGCGAGCACCCCGCCGACGAATGTCTCGGCCATCGCGTCGAGCGACGGATGACCGGCCTTGTGCAGAGCTGCGCGCTGCATCGATGCGGTTCGCGCGGAGTCGTGGACGAGCCGGTGGATGGCCGCCGCGAACGCGGCGGCGTCTCCGTCGACGACGTCGCTGTCGCGGCCGACGTCCAGGTAGTCGAACTCCGGGGCGTGCCGCGCCCCCGTCGTCGTGATGACCGGGAGTCCGAGGACGAAGGACTCCGGGGCGATCAGGCCCACTCGACCAGGGTTGAGGAGCGCGAGGGAGACGCGGGCCATGAGCGCCTTGCAGTCGTCGTCCGCGCGGCCGAGCAGGGTGACCTGTCCCCGTGCCGCTGCAGGTGCGAAGAGGTCGATGTCAGAGCCGTCGCCCGCGACCAGGAGGTGCGTGTCCTCCCCTTGGTCGTGGAGGATCTCCAGCGCACCGACGAGGATGTCGACGCGCTTCGCGGAGTCGATGCCGCCGATGAATGCGAAGGTCGGGCGCTCCGGAGAGCCGAGACGCCGACGGACTTCGCCCGGGTCGATCTGTTCGATCTCGTGCACCGCCGCCGACAGTGTCGAGAGGTCGACCGTGTTGTGCATCGTGTCGACGGCTGTCGACGCGGCACCCCAGCGGATCGCCTGCTGCGCACCGGCCGGCGTGTACGCGAAGACCCGGTCTGCGGTTCGGACCTGCCACCGTTTCACCGCGCGGCCGAGCGCTGAACCCGGAACGACGTAGTCGCCGACATGTCCCCAGACCGCGACGGGGACGCGGCGCGGCGGGAGTAGGGCTCGGACCGTGTCGAGGGAACCCGCTGCGAGCTCGACGACCAACGCGTCGGCGTTCCGGAGATCGGCTCGGGTCGTCACCGATCGGACGTGAACGGGACCGAAACCGTACGAGTGTTCGTGTCGGGACGGCTTCTGCTCCGTCATCGTGGCGGAATCGGCGCGCAGCAACTGTTCTCCGTGCGGCGTCCCGGTGACGATCGTCAGGGTGTGTCCATGCGCGCGGAGCTGCTCGGCGACGCGTTCGAACAGCGGGACACGGTACTGGGGCAGGTAGGGCTGCACGACAGTCACCTGAGGCACGTTGGCCACCCCCGCTCGAACGCCCGACGATATCGCCAGTTGTCTGTCAGAACGCTCACAACGGGAACGAGGCGTCGGCCGTTCCGATCGTCACACGAGCGCGGCTCGCGCCTGCGGGCTGCCGTTCCACTGTTATCGTCGCCCAGTGGACACCCGAGGGTCCGTCGTCATCGTCGGTCTGAACTACGCGCCCGAGACGACCGGCATCGCTCCGTACACGAGTGCACTGGCCCGTGGTCTCGCCGCGCGTGGGTGGCGGGTCCGCGTCATCACGACCCACCCGCACTACCCGAGCTGGACACTGCCGGCCGCCGCACCGTGGTCCGAGGACGCCACTGTCGACGGAGTGCGGGTGTCCCGTCGGCGGCACTTCGTCCCGCGGCGCCCACGGGGTGTGCTCCGTCTGCTCTCCGAGGTCAGCTTCGGGCTCCGCGCCGTCACCGCGCGGTGGGGTCGGGCCGACGTCGTGGTGCTCGTGTCGCCGAGCCTGTTCGCGAGCGCGATGGCGATCCTCCGTCTCCGGCTGACCGGCCAGCGGACACCGGTGCTGACGTGGATCCAGGACCTGTACTCACTCGGCATCACCGAGACGGGACAGGGGTCGAGCCGCGTGGCTGCGGCCATGGCCCGGGTCGAATCGTGGACCGTCCGGCAGTCGGACGTCGTCGCCGTGATCCATGACCGCTTCCGCGACCACGTCCTGAGCGAGCTCGGCGGGTTCGAGGACTCGACGGCCGTCGTCCGGAACTGGACGCACCTGGCGGACCGGCCGCCGGTGGACCGGAGGGCGGTCCGGCATCGGCTCGGATGGTCGGACTCGGACGTCGTCGTCGTGCACGCCGGTGCGATGGGTGTGAAACAGGGCCTGTCGAACGTCATCGACGCCGCTGAACTCGCGGCGTCCCGGTCGAGCGCCGTCCGGTTCGTGATGATCGGCGGCGGGAGTCAACGGGCGGCCCTCGTCGCGAGCGCGCACGGCGTGCCGACCATCGAGATCCTCGACTCGCTCCCCGACGAGGAGTTCCAGGCCGCGCTCCAGGCCGCCGACGTCCTGCTCGTGAACGAGAAGCCGGGCGTGGCCGGCATGGCGGTCCCGAGCAAGCTGACGTCGTACTTCAACGCTGCGCGTCCGGTCGTCGCCGCGACCGACCCGGGGAGCGTCACCGAGAGCGAGGTGCGGCGCGCGGGTGCTGGTGTGGTCGTCCCTGCCGGCGACCCGGTCGCCCTCGTCGTCGCACTGGAGGCGCTTGGTTCCGACCCAGCGCACGCCGACGAACTCGGACGCTCCGGTCTCGCGTTCCGCCGGGAGTTCCTCGCCGAGGAGCGAGCCATCGATGGATATGCTCGGATCCTCGCCGACCTCCGCCGGGGCGCTTCCGCGCACGCGAGGCGGGCGAACGACTCGTCGACCCAGGGGACCCATTGACCAAACGCGCCTTCATCACGGGCATCACCGGCCAGGACGGCTCCTACCTCGCCGAGCTGCTGCTCGCGAAGGGGTACGAGGTGCACGGGCTGATCCGTCGCGCCTCGACCTTCAACACGTCCCGGATCGACCACCTGTACGTCGATCCGCACGACCCGACCGCCAAGCTCTTCCTGCACTACGGCGACCTCAGCGACGGCGCGCGGCTGGTCTCCCTGCTCGGCGAGCTCCGTCCCGACGAGGTCTACAACCTCGCCGCGCAGTCACACGTCCGCGTCTCGTTCGACGAACCGGAACACACCGGCGACACGACGGGCGTCGGAGCGATGCGCATGCTCGAGGCAGTGCGCATGTCGGGCATCCACACGCGCTTCTACCAGGCGTCGTCGTCGGAGATGTTCGGGGCGACGCCGCCGCCCCAGAACGAGGACACACCGTTCTGGCCGCGCTCGCCGTACGGCGCCGCGAAGGTCTACAGCTACTGGGTGACCCGCAACTACCGCGAGGCGTACGACATGTTCGCCGTCAACGGCATCCTGTTCAACCACGAGTCGCCGCGCCGCGGGGAGACCTTCGTCACGCGCAAGATCACCCGGGCGGTGGCCGCGATCAGGGCCGGGCGGCAGGAACACGTCTACCTCGGGAACCTCGACTCGGTCCGGGACTGGGGCTACGCCGCCGAGTACGTCGAGGGCATGTGGCGGATGCTGCAGGCCGACGAGCCGGAGGACTTCGTGCTCGCGACCGGGGGGAACTTCACCGTCCGCGACTTCCTCGAGACGGCGTTCCAGCACGCCGGACTCGACTGGGAGGAGCACGTGCGGTTCGACGAGCGGTACCTCCGACCGTCCGAGGTCGACGCCCTCGTCGGCGACGCCTCGAAGGCCGAGGCGAAGCTCGGCTGGAAGGCCACCGTCGACACCGCCGAGCTCGCCCGGATCATGGTGGACGCCGACATCGAGGCACTGGAGTCCGCGGGCCGTCCGTGGATCGACCGCGTGCAGCTCGAGAGCTGGGGCACGAAGTGACCGAGACCGTCGACTTCCAGGCCGGCGCGCTCGATCGCGAAGCGACCTTCTACGTCGCGGGGCACCGCGGCCTCGTCGGATCGGCCGTCTGGCGGCACCTGGAGTCGCTCGGGTTCACGGACCTCATCGGCCGCACGTCCGCCGAACTCGACCTCACGGACCGCGCCGCGGTGGCGGCGTTCTTCGCCGCGACCGGGCCGCGCTACGTCGTGCTCGCGGCGGCCAAGGTCGGTGGCATCCTCGCGAACGACACCTACCCGGTCGACTTCCTCAGCGAGAACCTGCAGATCCAGGTCAACGTCATGGACGCCGCCGTGGATGCAGGCGTGGAGCGCTTGATGTTCCTCGGGTCGTCGTGCATCTACCCGAAGTTCGCCGAGCAGCCGATCCGCGAGGACTCGCTGCTGACCGGACACCTCGAACCGACGAACGACGCGTACGCGGTCGCGAAGATCGCGGGCATCATGCAGGTCCAGGCCGTGCGCCGGCAGTACGGTCTGCCGTGGATCTCGGCGATGCCGACCAACCTCTACGGACCCGGTGACAACTTCTCGCCGACGGGCTCGCACGTGCTCCCGGCGCTCATCCGCCGGTACGACGAAGCCGTACGCGACGGTGCGACGACGGTCGAGAACTGGGGGACCGGCTCGCCGCGTCGCGAGTTCCTGCACGTGGACGACCTCGCCGCGGCCGTCCTGCACCTGATGGAGCACTACGACGGTCCCGAGCAGGTGAACGTCGGCACGGGGACCGACGTCACCATCAAGGAGATCGCCGAGACCATCGCGAAGGTCGTCGGGTTCCGTGGCACGACCCACTGGGACTCGTCGAAGCCCGACGGGACGCCGCAGAAGCTGCTCGACGTGTCGAAGCTCGCGGACGCGGGTTGGACGTCGCGGATCGGGCTCGAGGACGGCCTGCGATCGACCATCGACTGGTACCGCGAGAACACGACGACGCTCCGAGGGTAGCCGCGCCGTCGATGGTCCTCACGGTCGCCATAAGATGACCCCATGTCCGACCTCACCGAGTCGCGACGTGCACGGCGGCGCCGGGCGGGGTCTCGGAGGGGCCCGGTCTTCTGGACGGTTCTTGCGCTCGTGCTGCTCCTCGTCGGCGCCGTCCTGTGGATCGGCGTCCGGGGAGCCCTCGCGGCGCGCGATCTGCGGCAGTCGGTCGCGCTGGTCACGACGGCGCGCTCCGAGATCGCCGCGGACGACACCGGGGCGGCCACCGCGACGGTGGCGCAGCTCCGTGACCGGGCGTCCTCGGCGAAGCGCCTGACGGGCGACCCGGTGTGGCGCGCGGCCGAGGTCCTGCCGCTCGCCGGTCCGAACCTCCGGGCGGTGCGACAGGTGGCCTCCATCGTGTCCGACGTGTCCGACAACGCGGTGCAGCCGGCGGTCGGTGTGCTCGACGACGTCGACGTGTCGCAGTTCAAGCCGAAGGACGGCAAGGTCGACCTGCAGCCCTTGGTCGAGGCGCAGGGGCCGGTGCAGCGGGCGACGACGACGCTCGCGCGCGCACTCGTCGATGCCCGGGCCATCGACACCTCCGGCACGGTCGACGCGGTGAACGACGCCGTCGGGCAGCTGGTCGGGACGCTGACCACGACCTCCGCCCAGGCCGAGGTGGCGGACAAGGCCGTCCAGTTGGCCCCGGCGATGCTCGGTGCCGACGGCCCGAAGGACTACCTGCTGCTGTTCCAGAACAACGCCGAGCTGCGGGCCGGGGGCGGGATCCCCGGGTCGGTGGCGCTCCTCCACGCGGCGGACGGGTCGTTGAGCCTGACCCGGCAGGCGACCGGCGCGAGCTTCGGTGAGGCGAAGTCACCGGTGCTCCCGCTGAGCATCGACACCCGCGGCATCTACGGCGACATCACCGGCGAGTACATGCAGGACGTCACCCTGACGCCGCGCTTCGAGCTCAGCGCACGGCTCGCGCGGCAGATGTGGAAACAGCGGTTCGGGCAGGAGGTCGACGGGGTGCTCTCCGTGGACCCCGTGACGCTCGGGTACGTCCTCGAGGCCACCGGGCCGGTGTCGCTCCCGACCGGGGGCACCCTGACCTCCGACGACGCCACGTCGTTGCTGCTGAGCGGCGTGTACGCGCGGTACCAGGACCCGGCGGCGCAGGACGCGTTCTTCGCGGGGGCGGCGCAGGCGGTGTTCGCCAAGGTGTCCTCGGGTGCCTTCGACCCGAAGGCGTTCATCGCGGCCCTGAGCACGGGTGTCGAGGAGCACCGGGTCAAGCTGTGGAGCGCGGACGCCGCCGAGCAGCGGATCATCGACGGCACGACCGTCGCCGGTGGCCTGCCGACGAGCACGACGTCGGCTGCGCGGTTCGGCGTGTACCTCAACGACGGCACCGGCGCGAAGATGGACTACTACCTGACCAAGGACATCTCGGTCGGCAGCACCGTGTGCCGCTCGGACGGCCGGCCGACGTGGACCGTCGAGGTCACGCTCACGAACACCGCTCCGGCCGACGCGGCGACGAGCCTGCCGGAGTACGTCACCGGCGGGGGTGACTACGGCGTCCCGCCCGGTCAGGTGAAGACGAACGTGATCGTCTATGCCCCCAGATCGGGGGTCTTCCTGAGTGCGACTCAGGACTCCCAGGTGGCCGCACCCCAGACCGCACTCGACGGCGCGTACCCGGTCGTGCAGCTGCCAACTCTGCTCTCACCAGGGCAAAGCACCACGGTGCGGGTGCAGTTCCTCGGACCGGCGGGCAGTTCGACGGCGACGGTGGCCGTGGACGCGACGCCCGGCGTTCACGAAACCGTCACGAATCCGGTGGCAATCAGCTGTGAGTAGCCGCTATCTTGAGGTCACTTCGCTATTCAGGCGTCCGGTGAGCGGTCTCGGGTGCTGGGGCGTCCAAGGATCAGGGGATCACCACCAATGAAGAAGATCATCGCGGCTGCCGTCATCGCGACCGCAGCCATCATCGCCACTCCGGTCGCCGCCAACGCCGCCGGGTACGTCGCCAGCAGCTCCGTCAGCGTCTCCGGACCCGTCACGCCCGGTGGGACCACCACCGTCGGCATCGCGGCCGGTTCGTTCGTCCCGAGCGAGTCCGTCCGGGTGTCCGTCACCGGCGCCGGGGCCGTCACGCTCGGTGCACTGCCGACCACGACGGTCACCGAGACCAAGACCGCGTCCAGCACCGGTGCGCTCTCGATCTCCGTCACGCTCCCGAAGGGCGCGAGCGGCACCTACTCGCTCACCGCGACCGGCGCCGCCTCCGGCAACGTCGCCACCTCGGCGCTCTCCGTCGCCCCGTCCGCCGCCACCGCGGCGGGCACCGGCTCGAACGGCTCCCTCGCCTTCACCGGTTCCACGATGCCGGCCCTCGTCGGCTGGGCAGCCGGCGGAGCGATCGCCCTCGGCGCCGCGCTCATGGTCGTCATGGGCCTCGTGCGTCGCCAGCAGCGCACCAAGGCGTAACGACACTCCTGACGAGACCCCCGGGCTGCGGCCCGGGGGTCTCGTCCTGTCCGCGAGCGCCTGCTACGCGACAGGGTCGATGAGCTGTGGCCCGCTGTTCCGCACCGAGTTCACCGCGCGCGAGACCTCGTACTGCTCGAGCTCCGCGGCGACCTCGGAGGACTCCGTGTCGAGGAGGTGCAGCAGGTCGTCGGTGCCGAGACCGGGAGCGAGCCAGGCGTCGTAGCCCGCCGGGGTGAGGAACGCCGGCATCCGGTCGTGGACCTCGCCCGGGGCGACGTGGGCGTCCTGCGTGATGATCGCGAGCGACAGCAGCCACTTGTCCGGATCGTCGTCCGGCTTGGTCGGGTCCGGCCAGGCACTGACGATCCCGGCCAGGGCGAGCGCACCCGACGGGTGGTGCACGAAGTGGGGTTCCTTGCCGGTCTCGGTGACGACCCACTCGTAGTAACCCTGCGCCGGCACGATGCAGCGGTTCGACGCGAAGGCACGGCGGAACATGCCCGAGGTCGCGACGGTCTCGATGCGCGCGTTGATCGGCTTCGGGCGCTGCTTGGCGAAGTCCTTCGCCCACGACGGCACGAAGCCCCACGAGATCTCCGGGAGTTCGCGGTCACCACGGTGCTGCCGGACCGCGTGGACGCGATCCGTGGGGGCGACGTTGTAGCTGACCGTCAGACCGCCGACGACGCCCGTGTCCTCGTCCACGTGCTCGGTCCGGCCCGCGAGCTCGCCGAGCAGTTCCGGGAGCAGGTCCGCGGTGGTGTCGGAGACGACGAAGCGACCACACATGCACCCCATCCTGCCCGGAACCGCCGACGGACGCCGCGCGACGGTGTCGAGCAGGCCACCCGGTCGGACGAGACCAGCTCGTCGGATGAGACCATGCCTCCATGGACCTCGTCGACCAAGCCCGCCGGTTCGTCACCGACCTCCACCCCGACGCCGAGATCGCCCTGCTCGGCGGCAGCGTCGCGGTCGGGAACGACACCGCGACCTCGGACCTGGACATCGTCCTGCTGCTCCCGAGCGGTGGACCGAACTACGCCGAGACCACGACCTTCGAGGGGCGGCTCGTCGAGCTGTTCGTGCAGACACCGGAGAGCGTCGCGTCCTGGAACGACCGCGAGGTCGCCCAGCGGACGCCGATCCTCGCGGGGCTCTGCGCCCGGTCGGTGGTGCTCCGCGGCGGTGCACGGGCGGTGCAGCTGCAGGAGGAGGCCCGTGCGCTCCTCGCCGCCGGCCCGGCCCCGCTGACCCCGGCCGAGCGGGACACGCTGCGCTACGGGTTGAGCGCCGCCGTCGACGACCTCCGCGCGACGAGGACGGCCGCCGAGGGCTTCGCCGTGCGCGCCCAGGTGTTCACCGCCACGGCGGAGCTGCTCCTGCAGGTCGACGGGGTCTGGCTCGGCGGCGGCAAGTGGCTCGTCCGGCAGCTCGGGCAGTCGTCCGACCCCATCGCGGCCCGGCTCGTGGCCTGGGCCGCCACCGACGGTCCCGGAGACGAGCTCGTCGCGCTCGCTCGCCGTCCTCGACCGCGCCGGCGGGTGGCTGCAGGACGGACACCTCCGCGGTTCCCGCGGGTGACTGCGGGACGGACGGGAGGCGCGGGGCGGGCCCGCCTCGCGCCTCCCGTCCGACGGCGGTGCCGCACGGTTGTCGCTCCGACGCCGGAGTGGATAGCGTCGGAGGATGGAACCCGGATCGCTCGGCGCACTGCGCGCCGCCGTCGTCGGTTGCGGGGACATCTCCGCCCTGCACATCGACGCGCTGCAGGCCCTCCCCGGTGTCGACCTCGTCGCGGTCTGCGACGTCGACGAGCAGCGCGCGACGAACACCGCCTCGACGATCGGGGTGGCGGCGTACACCGACGCGGGTCGGATGCTCGACGAGCTGCAGCTCGACGTGGTCTCGGTGTGCACCCCGCACGCCGAACACGCCCCCGTCGCGATCGCTGCGCTCGAGCGCGGGGTCAGCGTCCTCACCGAGAAGCCCCTCGCGGACTCGAACGCCGCGGCCGATGCGCTCCTCGCCGTCGCCGCGCGGTCGACGGGGACGCTCGGCGTGTGCTTCCAGAACCGCTACAACGCGCCGGTCCAGGCACTCCGGCGGATGCTCGACGACGGCTCGCTCGGCACACCGACGGCGGCCGCGGCGACCGTCGTCTGGCACCGGACCCCGGCCTACTACGACGCCGCTCCGTGGCGCGGCCGATGGGCGACGGCCGGCGGCGGACTGTTGATGAACCAGGCGATCCACACGCTCGACCTCGCCCAGTGGCTGCTCGGCGACGTCGTCCGGGTCACGGGCTCGGCGGCGACCCGGCTCCTCGGCGACACGATCGAGGTCGAGGACACCGCCGAGATGCTCCTGACCCACGCGGGCGGTGCCACGACGACCTTCTTCGCGACGCTCGCACACGGCCGCAACGCCCCGGTGGAGTTCGAGGTCGTCACGGAGCGGGCGGTGGCGTCGCTGCGGGACGACCTCGTCGTGACGTGGGCGGACGGGCGCGAGGACACCGTCGTCACGGCGCCGCTGGTCGCGGGGGAGCGGTCGTACTGGGGCGTCTCGCACGCCGCGCTCATCGAGGACTTCGTCGGTGCGGTGCGGGACAGGCGACCGTTCTGGATCGACGGCGCGGAGGCCGCGAAGACACTCCGCACGATCCAGTCGGTCTACGACCACTCGTTCCCGGACCGGCTCGTGCGTCGCGACCGCTGACCGTCCGGGCCGCGGTTCACTCGTCCGGCAGTTCGAGCGCCGAGCCCCGGCCGGGCGGGCGGGGCGGCATCCGCCGCGACGTCCGTCGACGCGGGCCGGGTGCCGGATCGCCGGACACCGGGTCGCCGGGCGCGGCACCGTCGACCGCGGCACCGCCGGTCGCAGCACCATCGGTCGTCGGGACGGTCGAGGTCGCGGTGTCGGCGGTGTGCGCGGCAACGGCCCGCGCGGCCACGGTGGCCCGCCCGAGCAAGCGGTAGGCCCGGAACGCCCCGTCCTGCCCGAGACCGCCGACCAGGAACGCCGTCAGTGCGATGATCCACGGTGTCGCCGGGAAGGTCAGCACCGATGCGACGACGACGCCCGCACCGACGCCGCACTGCGCCCAGCCGATGAGGACACCCCAGACCGCCCGGACCTCGGCACGGTCGATCGCGACCCGGAGTGGTCCGAGATCGGACGGCGCGAGACCCGGCCCGTCAGGGTCCGCTGCGCGCTCGAGCACCCCGTCGTGCCGCCAGGGCGGCTCCGGCAGGGTCCGGAGGTCGCGGACGAGGAACACACGCGCGGCGACGTACGCCGCGAACGACCCTGCAGCGGCGCCGAGGGCGACCGCGACGACGCCCACGATGCCCGCACGGTCGTCGTCCTGTGCGCCGACGCCGATCCCCGTCACCAGGGCGACCGCGGCACCGACGGTCAACGCGGCGATCGTCAGCACGGCATGCCGGCGGCGACCCATCACGGACGGCAGACGCGTGGCGAAGGCGCGCCGTCCCTCCAGTCGGAGGCGACGGTTCGGAGTCACGGCAGGCATTCGGAGCCGACCCCTGGATCGGTGGCCCGGAGATCGCGCGAGTCCACTGCGGGAAGCCGCATTCTGGGCGCTCCCGCACCCCGCACCGATCTGGCGTACAGCCGGACCACGTAGAGTCGCCGTCCTCGTCGCCCCCGAAGGTGCCGAGATCGACACACCACCCGAACGTGCCGAACACCCGGAAGAGACCCCCATGATCGACCCGAACAACGATCGTCCGCGCGCGAACCACACCCACCCGTCGCGCACCACCACACCCGAACTCCATCCGCTCGACCGCATCCCCACCGAGACCGACACGGAGGACTCCGGCACACCCCGCGGACGCCGCCGCACCCGGAAGAACATCCTCTGGGCATCGATCGCCGTCGTCGTGCTCGGTGCGGTGTTCCTCGTCGTCAGCTCGATGGTGCACGCGCCACTCGCACCCCCGATCGTCATCATGGTCGCGGGTGTGCTCGGAGCGGCGCTGTCCGGTGCGCTCCGGCACGCGTCCGCGTCCGACCGGGCGCACGGGACGGTCGACTGACCGACTCGTGCTCGTCCGACGACGGACCAGCCAGCCGGCAGGTCCGCACGGCCGGTGACCGCGCCGGGATCGTCGAGCTGCAGGTACCGCTCGACGAGGTCGACGAACGCGCCGGCTGACCGGAGGACGACGTCGGTGGCGTCCATCCGCACATCGTCCCTGACGGAGTGCGGCTACCGTGTCGACATGGACCATCCGGAACACATCGTCATCGGCGGCGGAGTGGTCGGTGCGGCCGCCGCCCGGTCGCTCGCTGCCCGTGGACGCCGCGTGCTGCTCGTGGAGCAGTTCGCACGAGGACACGACCGAGGATCGTCGCACGGTGCGTCGCGCATCTTCCGACAGGGCTACACCGCGCCCGAGTACGTGGCGATGACCTCGCGCGCCCTGGAACTGTGGCGGACGCTCGAGTCCGAGTCGGGTGAGCAGTTGCTGACGCTCACCGGCGCGGTCGACCACGGGCGGCCCGAGACCGTCGACGCGATCACGGACGCGCTCGCCGCAGCCGGCATCCCCGCCGAGCGACTCACTCCGGACGAGGCCACGGCACGGTGGCCCGGACTGGTGTTCGAGGGCTCGGTCCTCACCCACGCCAGCGCCGGTCGGATCCGGTCCGACCGCGCGGTCGAGGCCCTCCTCGACCGTGCTGCGGCCGACGGTGCCGAGCTGTGGTTCGAGACGCCGGTGTCCGGTGTCGTCGTGGACGCCGACGGCGCGACCGTCACGCTCGCCGACGGTCGGTCGGTCACCACGCCGAGCGTCGTCGTCGCGGTCGGCTCCTGGACCCACCCGCTCGTCGGCGCCGTCCTCGACGCGCGCGGGGCGGCCCTGCCGGAGGTCCGCGTCACCGAGGAGCAGCCCGCGCACTTCCGGACGACGCTCCCGGACGAGGCGTGGCCGAGCGTGGTGCACTACCCGCTCGACGTCGCCGGGACGGGTGGGAGCGACAGCGTGTACGGGCTCTGCACGCCGGGGCAGGGCGTCAAGGTCGGGTTCCACGGCACGGGCACCGAGGTGTCGGCCGACCACCGGACGTCCGCACCGGACGCCGCGCAGCTCGCCGCCCTCGTCGCGTACGTCGAGCGGTTCGTGCCCGGGGTCTCCGTCGCGGACCCGGAACCGATCAGCTGCCTGTACGACACCACCCCGGACGAGGACTTCGTGCTCGACCGCTCCGGACCGGTCACGGTCGCGACCGGGTTCTCCGGCCACGGGTTCAAGTTCGCGCCGCTGCTCGGGGACGTCCTGGCGGACCTCGCGATGCTCCCCGCGGACGCCGCACCCGGTGCTCCGGTCCGGTCGTTGCCGGGCCGGGCACGGGAGCGCTTCGCGTTCCGGAGCTGAGGCGGGGCGGGCGCGGGGGCAGGCCCGCGTGGTCGGGCCGCGGTGTTCGGGGGAGTCTCGTACGCTGGGGCGATGTCCCGCTGCCCGTGTCTCAGTGGCAACCCGTACGAGGAGTGCTGCGGACCGATCCACGCCGGCGCGCCGGCACCCACGGCGGAACGTCTGATGCGGTCGCGGTTCTCGGCGTTCGCCCGCGGTCTCCCCGCACACCTGCTGACGACCTGGCACCCGCGGACCCGCCCGGCCGAGCTCGACCTCGACCCGGACGTGCGCTGGCTCGTGCTCGACGTCCTCCGCACCGAGGCGGGCGGACCGTTCGACACGAGCGGGGTCGTCGAGTTCCGGGCGTCCTGGCGGAGTCCGGACGACCGTGGGGCGCTCCACGAGACGAGTTCGTTCGTGCGCGAGTCCGGCCGCTGGTTCTACGTCGACGGGATCATGGGCTGACCGTCGCGACCGGCCGCCAGGCGTCGTGACGGAGCGGGTTCAGCCCTCGATCACCGGGGGGAGCCCGACCGACGTCCGCATCCGCCGCCGGACCACGTCCTCGTCGGGCAGCAGGGTCTCGTCGTCGCCCGAGACGAAGAACCGGATCTGTCCGACCGCCTGCTCCGCGAGCATGTCGAGGCCGCTGAGCACCCGGCCGCCGTCCGCGCGCCACTGCTCCGCGAGGGCCGACGGCCACGGGTCGTACGCTACGTCGAGCAGCACGGCGTCGCTCCCGGCGGGCGTCACCGGCAGCAGGTCCGCCGTGCCGCCCGGCAGCGTCGAGACCACGAACCCGTGCGCGCCGCCCGACCCGAGCGCGTCGAGCGTCGCGAGTTCGAGACGCACCCCGATCCGCGTCGCGAGCTCGACGAGGTGCGTGCCGCGCGCGGTGTCCCGGAGGAACACCCGGACCGCGGTCACGCCCAGGCGGACGCAGGCGGACAGGGCGCTCGCCGCGGTCGCGCCACCGCCGAGGATCGTCGCCGTCCCCGGCCGGTGCCCGAGTGCCCGGACCGGTCGCACGATGCCGTCGACGTCGGTGTTCGCGCCGGACAGCAGCACGGCGTCGCCCTCATCGACGAACCGGAGCGTGTTCGCCACGCCGAGTTCGTCGACGAGCGGCGTGATGCGGTCGAGGAGCGGGAGCACCTCGCGCTTCAACGGCATCGTCAGGCTGAGGCCGCGCCAGCCCGGGGCGCCGACGCCGAGCTGCTCGACGAACGCGGGGAGGGCGCCGTCGCCGACCTCGTGCCGGCCGTACTCGAACGGGAGCCCGAGGACGTCGTACGCAGCTGCGTGCAGCGTCGGGGAGAGCGAGTGCCCGATGGGGGACCCGAGGACGGCGAGGCGGGTGCGGGACGGATCGGCGAGGTGCACGGTCCGACCCTAGCGACCGTGTGCCTCAGCCCGTGACGACGCTGCTCCCGAGCGTGCGCGCGAGGTCGAGCTTCACGGCGTCTTCGCTGCCCACCTCCGCCGTGAAGGTGACGATGCGCAGGTCGGTCCCCGACGCGGAGAGGACGTCACAGTCGAGCGCGATCGGTCCGACGTCCGGGTGCAGGATCGTCTTGTGCTCCGTCTGGTGGTGCGCGACGCGGACGTCCGCCCAGAGCTCGGCGAACCGGGGACTGATCCGCACCAGGTCCCCGACGAGACGACGCAGGGACGGGTCCCTCGGGTACCGGATGGTCGCGATGCGCAGGTCCGAGACGATCGCTCGTTCGAACCGCGCGGTCTCGGCCTCGACGCGCACCAGCCGTTCCGGGGCACCGGAGAAGTGACGCCAGAGCAGGTTCCGCTCCCGTCCTGCGCCGGTCAGCACACCGTGGATCGCGTCCCACGCAGCGTTCGTCGACAGCAACGTCCAGTCGGCCGCGTAGACCGCGACGCCGACCTCACCGAGCCGGGTGATGAGGCGCTGGATGCTCGGTGGCACGAGGGTCGGCACACTCGTGGGGAGCGGGGCTGCGAGGCCGGCCGCGACGAACAACTGCTCGCGCTCTGCCTCGTCGAGCTGCAGGGAACGCGCGAGCGCAGCAACGACCTGCCCGGAGGGAGTGTCGGCACGACCCTGTTCCAGCCGGATCACGTAGTCCACCGAGATGCCGGCCAGGGCCGCCAGCTCTTCGCGTCGGATCCCTGATGCACGTCGGCCCGGACCGGCTGGGAGGCCCACGGCAGTCGGGTGCAGCCGGTCGCGCCACGCTCGGAGGAGGACAGCGAACTCACCGCGGGTGGCCATGCTGCGATCATCCTCCTCGAACTGGTCGACGGGGTGGTACTGCTGTGCCCAGTGACCGGCAGGGTGACGTGTGTCATGAGGCGCCGGGTGCAGGCTGGACACATGACGACGACACTCATCACCGGCGGCAACAAAGGACTCGGACTCGAGACGGCGCGGCGGCTCCGTGATCTCGGTCACGCGGTGGTCATCGGAGCGCGCGATCCCGACCGTGGCGCGGCCGCGGCAGGATCGCTCGGTGTCGACTGGATCCGTCTCGACGTCACGTCGGACCAGTCCGTCGCCGACGCCGCACGCACGCTCGGAGAGCGGTACGACGCGATCGACGTCCTCGTCAACAACGCGGGCATCTCCGGCGGGATGGTCCCGCTCGAGGCGGTCGACGGCCCGGCGATCGCTGCGGTGCTCGACACGAACACGGTCGGCCCGGTCCGGATGATCCACGCGTTCCTGCCGCTGCTCCGGCGATCCACGGCTCCGGTCATCGTGAACGTGGCGAGCGGCCTGGGCTCCTTCGCGGTCCGGTCGGACCCGGACCGGATCGAGTCGACGCTCCCGACCCTGTCCTACAGCGCGAGCAAGGCGGCCTTGACGATGCTCACGACGATCTACGCGCAGTTCGTGCCGGACATCGCTGTGAACGTGGTCGACCCCGGCTACACCGCGACGGAGTTCAACGGGAACTCTGGGCCACAGACGGTGACCGAGGGCACCGACGCGATCGTGGCCTTGGCGACCATCGGCGCCGACGGCCCGAACGGCGAGTTCCACGACCGCCACGGTGTGGTCGGGTGGTAGCAGCCGGTCAGGCGACGCCCTCCTGCTCGGAGCAGGCGTCCTGGTCGGTGAAGAAGTCCGCGTAGGCGGGATCGCCGGTCGTGAGCGGCGCATGCGCCATGCCGCCGACGCGTTCGGCGACCATGGCGGCGATCGCGTCGGGCGGGGTGAGTCCACGACGGCGCCATTCGGAGGCCGAGCGGCGGAGGGAGTCGAGATCGAGTGGTCGTGCTGTGCGCATCATGTCTCCAGACGGAGCATCGGGGCTCGATCGCGCAGCAGCGGGGACGCGGACGACGGTGCACAGCCCACGCCATGGGAGGGCGTGTTCCGTGGTGGACGTGTCGGCGGGTTCCGGTCCGGGCGGGACTGGGATCGAGAGCTCTTCGGGGGTCCTGGACGAGGACCTGGGCTGGTGACGAAGGAACGGGCCCGAGGGTCGTTCGTTCCGGTCGTCGGTTCTGGGCGAGTGCTGCACACGTCGCCCCTGGTCAACCAGGTCGTTCCCGGTTCTTCGCGGACGACGGGGTCCCGCGGCGCGGAACCGGGTCGTTCTCGGTTCGACGAGCCTAGGGGCCGCGGGGGCCACCACGCCAGGTCGATCGCACGATTCCTGTGCGATCAGGTCAGATCCGTGCCCTGGGGCGGCACGGTGTGCGTCTCGTGGACATCCGTCGCGCATGAGGAGCGCGGCGGTGCGCGTCAGACGAGCAGGCCGCGCACGCTGCGGTCGGGTCCGTCGTCCGGGGCGCCGGCGTCGAGCGCGATCCGGATCTCCTCCATGAGCTTGACGGCACGTTCCCGGTCGCGTCGGTTCATCGTCTCGACGAGGCCGCGCAGTCGGTGCTGGGTCTCGCCGATCGTGGCGGCGAGCTGCTGGCGGGTCGCCGGGGTCAACGCGAGCAGGCGGGTCCGTCGGCTCGCGGGGTCGGCGGTGCGGAGCACGTGCCCGGCCTGTCCGAGCCGGTCGAGGATCGTGGTCATCGCAGCGCTCGTCACACCGAGCAGCGGAGCGAGGTCCTTCGCGTAGGCGCCGCGGCCCGCCGTCTCACACCGGTCGATGTACTGCAGTGCGGCGAGGTCGGTGGTGTTGATCCCCAGCCGCGTCCGGAGACGGGAGCGGAGGAGCGCATCGGCGACCTCGACCCGTGCGAGCGCGGCGACGACGTCGTCCACGTCCGTGGCGGATTCGGAGATGATCGAGTTCATCGGTTCCAGACCGGCCGATGGTGAGTCGGCCACGGTACAGCGCTACGGGTTCGAGCCCCCGGATGGTCCGGGGTCGAGTGAGTCACAGTGTCTGGGTGATCCACGGGATGCAGTTGGGCCGACGCTAGTCGCCCGCACCTGAGTGCGTTCGAAGCGACGAGCGGCTCCCGGGCCGGGCTGCTACAACCGTCTCCATGGTCGAGTCCCCGCAGCGCCCGAAGCGCCTCCAGCACGTGTTCGTCGTCCGACGGACGGAGCGGCTGACCCCGCACCTCGTCCGCGTGCACCTCGGGGGTGACGCGTTCGACACGTTCATCGCGGGGGCGGACCCCGATCGGCTCGCCGCCACGGACCGCTACGTGAAGCTCCTCGTCGCCCGGGAGGAGCTCGGTCTGACGCCCCCGTACGACCTCGACGCGCTGAAGGACGCGCTGCCGAAGTCCGATCGACCGGTGCGTCGGACCTACACGGTCCGGAGCATCGACCACGCGTCGGCCACGATCGCGATCGACTTCGTCGTGCACGGCGACCAGGGGGTGGCGGGACCTTGGGCTGCCGCCGCGGAACCCGGCGACCTGCTCGCGCTGTCCGGCCCGGGCGGCACGTATGCGCCGTCGGCGGACCCGGAGACGGAGCACCTCCTCCTCGGCGACGACTCCGCAATCCCCGCCATCGCGTCGGCGCTCGAGGCAATGTCCGACGATGCACGCGGTCGAGCCCTCGTCGAGGTCGACGGTCCAGCCGACGAACTCGACCTCGACCACCCGGCCGGGGTCGCGCTGACGTGGTTGCACCGCAGCGTCGCCGACCCGGCGGGCGGGACGGTCGCGCAGCCGGGCTCACTCCTGCTGGCGGCGACCGCCGGGCTGGAGCGTCCCTCCCGTCCGGACCGTGTCGCGGTGTTCGCACACGGTGAGCGTGCCGCGATGAAGGCGATCCGTCGGTTCCTCCAGGACGGATGGGGGATCGAGAAGCGCGCGATGTCCCTGTCGGCGTACTGGGCGCTCGGGCGGGCGGAGGACCGGTTCCAGGCCGAGAAGCGCGAGCCGATCGGGGCGCTCTTCGACGAGTGACAGCGCCGCCTCGTCGAACGTTAGGTTAGGCTACCCTTCGTGACTCAGCACCTCCGCGCCAAGCGCCGCCTCCGTACCGTCCTCGCCGCCGTCGGCGCCGCCGTCGCCGCGACCCTCGTCCTCGCCGGCTGCTCCGCCGGAGCACCGTCCTCGAGCACCAGCAGTGCCACGAGTGACGGCGGCGCGTTCCCCGCGAAGATCAGCACCGCGTTCGGCACCACGACGGTCGACGCCGCACCGAAGCGCGTCGTCGCACTCGGGTGGGGCGACGCCGAGACGGCCCTCGCGCTCGGCGTGCAGCCGGTCGGTGCGAGCGACTGGCTCGGGTTCGGCGGCGACGGTGTCGGACCGTGGCTCAAGGGGGCGTACACGAAGTCGCCGAAGATCATCGGCACGCTCGAGCCGAGCTACGAGTCGATCGTCGCCCTGAAGCCCGACCTGATCCTCGACGTGAACTCCTCCGGGCAGCAGGCCCGCTACGACAAGCTCTCCGCGATCGCGCCGACCGTCGCCGTGCCGAAGGGCGGTGCGAACTACGCGACGACCACGAAGCAGCAGGTCACGATGATCGCGAAGGCACTCGGCGAGGTCGCGAAGGGCAAGCAGCTGCTCGCGTCGGTCGACAGCGCGTTCGCCGCCGCACGCAAGGCGCACCCGGAGTTCGCCGGCAAGACCGCCGTGATCGGGGCGTTCTCGTCGAACGGGTACGGCGCCTACAGCTCGAACGACACACGCGTGCAGTACATGAAGCGGCTCGGGTTCACGCAGCCCGCCAAGATCGACCAGCTCGCGGGCAGCCAGTTCTCGGCGTCGCTCTCGGATGAGAACCTCGACCTGCTGAACGCCGACCTCACGGTCATCCTGCCGATCTTCACGACCGCGGCCGACGCGTCGAAGTCCGAGCTGTTCCAGAAGGTGCCGTCGGTCGAGGCCGGCCACGACATCGTCGTCGACGACAAGGAGATCGGGAACGCGTTCTCGGCGGGCACCGTCCCGGCGATCCTGTGGTCGCTCAAGCGACTGCCGGACGAGTTCGCGGCGAAGCTTGGCTAGCCCTCCGGCCGTTCGGCCCGGCAGCCCGGCACGGTCGTCAGCGCGGCGCGGCGAACTCCAGGTTGATGTCGTCCGGGTCCTGCACGGACAGGATCCACAGTCCGAACGCGGGCAGCTCGGTGACGTCGCCGTGCTCGACCCCGGCCGCGTCGAGTCGATCGGCCGCCGCGCGGAGATCGTCGACGCTCCCCACGCGGAAGGCCACGTGGTCGAGGCCGACGCGGTTCGGGTCGAACCGGTCACCGGGGTCCGCGACCGGTCGGAGCCCGAGCGTCTGTCCCGCGAACGTGAACGAGCATCCGCCGTAGGTGCGCTGCGGGTCGTCGTGGATGGTCGGGTCATCGATCTGGTCCGAGAAGTCACTGCCGGGACCCATCCCGAACAGCTGCGTGTAGAACGCCTTGCTCCGGGCGATGTCGGTCACGGTGAGTCGGACGTGGGAGAACCCGAGCGGGGTCGCGATGGCGTCGGTCATCGTCCGATCGAACGCCGGCGTTCCCGGGAGACACCTGGGCGACGTCCCGGGCGATGGTCCGTCACGCTGTGCTGCTCGTCCGCGGATCAGCGCTGGAGCGGGTCGTGGCCCCAGTTCATCAGCGAGTACCGCCAGGGCGTCTCCCGCACGTCGCCGTCCGGGCGCTGCTTGCTGTGCCGCGCGACGTAGCTGACGACCTTCCGCATGTGGTCGTGGTCCGCGTCGGTGAGGTCCGCCTGCTTCGTCCGCAGGATCTCGACGATCCGGCGCCCGCTCCGGTGGCCGACCGACTCCGAGCCGCCGGACTTCTGGCCGACGGACTTCGACTCGTCCGTGTCGAGCCACTTCTCCAGGGCACCGGCCGTCATGGTCACCGCGTCGTCGAACCGTTCGCGCGTCGTCTGGTCGTCATCGTCCGCCATGGGTCCGATCATGCACCTCTGGTCGGTCGGGTGCCCGAGCGACGGCGGTGCGGGTGCACCAGTGGCGCGCGACGTCTCGATGTCCGGAGGATGCCGTGTGGCGCGGCTGTCAGACGACGAGCATCGACCCGACGAACGCGAACACCAGTGCGATCAGCGGGGTCGACCCCTGCACGAACGCCGAGTTGAGGTACTTCCGGCCGGTGCCGGCGAGGATCACGGCCGCGCCGAGCATGCTCGCGCACGAGAACACCACGAGCGTCCAGCCAGGGGCGCTGCTGCCGGTCACGACGAGGACCACACCGAGCACAGCACCGATCGCCAGGAACAGGTTGTAGAAGCCCTGGTTGAACGCCAGCCCCCGGGTGGCCTGCACCTCGGCCTCGCTCGTGATCCCGAACACCTTGCGGACGCGCGGACTCGTCCACGCGATGGACTCGAGGAAGAAGATGTAGACGTGCACGAGTCCGGCCAGGACCGCGAACACGCACGAGATGCCGAGCACGATCGTCATGGAGACCATCCTCCCAGGTCCGGGACCCCGCGGCCGCCAGGGTCCGGCCGCGTGCCCGGGACGGTCAGAGGGACCGGAACGTCCTGCGCTCCCGACCCTCGAGGTGCGGGATCCCACCGCGTGTGCCGTGCTCGTCGAAGTGCGGGGAGTCCACGTGCGCCTGGAACGCCGCCTCGTCCTCGTACTGCTCGAAGATCCGGAACACCTGGGGCTCGGCGTCGTCGACGTAGACCTCGTAGACGTGGTTCCCGGGTTCGTCCCGTGACGCCGCCGCGAGGCTCCGGAGCGCCTCGGCGACCGCGTCCTCGTGCCCCTCGATCGCGGTCCACACCGCGCTCACCACCATCGCCATGTTCGTCTCCCGTCGTCGCGCGGACCGCCGGACGCGGCCCACCACCCGACCGATCGTAGGCGGATCGTCCCGGGACGGCGTCGTCGTGGTCGGCGACGGTCGTCACACTCGGGCGACCCCGGACGGGCCGCGGCTAGGCTGCCGACATGAGCGACGTCGATCAGCCCGGGGCGACACCGGCCAGGAGCGGCCCACGGTCCGGCTCCCCGTACGACCGGACGGCCGTCGAGGAGCTCCAGAGCATCCGCGAGAGCATCGACAACATCGACGCCGCCGTCGTGCACATGCTCGCCGAGCGGTTCAAGTGGACCCAGCGTGTCGGCTACCTCAAGGCGAACGCCGGCATGCCGCCGTCCGATCCGGCCCGTGAGCAGGTCCAGATCGCGCGGCTGCGGTCGCTCGCGGCGGAGTCGCACCTGGATCCCGCGTTCGCGGAGAAGTTCCTGAACTTCATCATCGCCGAGGTCATCCACCACCACGAACGCATCGCCGGCGGCGACGAGTGACCGGCCACCGCACCGGCCTCAGGCTCCTCGTCGGCTCGTACACGGCGACGAGCGGCGGGCACGCGACCGGGATCTCGTTCGTCGACGACAGCGGGGACCACCCCGGCGACAGCGAGCACCACGACGACGGCGACGACGTCGCGCGCGGCGGCCACGACGACGTGGTCCGGACGATCGCGGTGGTCGACGACCCCTCGTTCATCGCCGTCGACGCCGACGCCGTCTACGCAGTGAGCGAGACCGACGACGGCGGCGTGCACGCATTCCGGCGCGACGGCGTCGAACTTCGCCACCTGTGGAGCACCCGCAGCGGCGGGGACGCGCCCTGCCACGTCCGCGTCGACCCGTCCGGCGTGCTGCTCGTGGCGAACTACCTGTCCGGGACCGTCGGCGTCGTCACCACCACCGGCGGCGACCCGGCCGTCGCGGCGATGCCCCCGGTGACGGGCCCCGTCGAGGACCGCCAGGACGGCCCGCACGCGCATCAGTCGATCGGCGTGCCGCCGGACGCCGGACTCCGCGGCGACGTCATCGTGTCCGACCTCGGCGGCGACGCCCTGCACGAGTACCGGTTCGGTGCGGACGGCCTCGAGCCGGTCGCCGTGCACCACCTCGACTCAGGCACCGGCCCGCGGCACATGGCGTGGCACGACGGCGACCTCTTCGTCAGCGGCGAACTCGACGGTCGCGTGCACCGACTCCGCGTCACGGACGGCGTGCTCGGGCCCGTCGAGAGCGCGGCGACGAGCGAGCCCGCGGCGGCCGGTGACGACAGCGCGATCGCGGACGCCGCCACGGTCACCGGGTCGACCGGGCAGTCGTACCTCTCACACCTCGAGGTAACGCGGGCCGGCCTCGTCTACGTCGCGGTCCGAGGCCGTGACACCATCGCGGTGCTCGATGCCACGGGCCCCCTCCGGCTCGTCGCCGAGGTCGACTGCGGCGGCGCGTGGCCCCGGCACTTCGCGCTGACGACCGGCACCGACGGCCCGGTCGTCGTCGTCGCGAACGAGCGGTCGGACACCCTCACGGTGCTGCCGCTCGGCCCGGACGGGGTCCCCGGGGCGCCGACCGCGACGATCGCCGTCGGCAGTCCGACCTGCGTCGTCCCGCTCTGACCTGATCGAGCGGCCGACCGAGCGCCCGACCGGGCGTTCGACCAGCATCGGGCCGTACCGGGCCGGGCGGGCGAGACGGACGTCGGCCGCGCCTCCAGACCGGACCGCGGACGGGAGGCACGACCGCAGCCCGGCAGGCGGGCCGCGTCAGACTGCGGTCGGCGCCGTCACCACGTTCTCGAACGGCCGACCCTCGACGAGTGCCGCGGCCTGGCGGCGGACGAGCTCGATGGTGCGCGGGACGCTCAGGTCGGTGTTCCCGCCGACGTGCGGCGTGAGGACGGTGTTCGGGGTCGTCCAGAGCGCGTGCCCGGCGGGCAGGGGCTCCGGGTCGGTGACGTCGAGCCCCGCGTGGAGCCGTCCGGAGGTCAGCTCGGCCACGAGCGCGTCGGTGTCGACGACCTTGCCGCGGGACATGTTCACGACGAGCGCGCCGTCCGGCAGCGCTGCGAGGAACGCCGCGTCGACCATCCCCTCGGTCTCCGGGGTGAGCGGTGTGATGAGCACGACGACCTCGGCGGAGGGGAGCAGCGACGGCAGGTCCGCGAACGCCCGGACGTCGCGGCCGTCCTGGTGGCGAGCGGTCCGGGCGACCACGGTGGCGTGCGTCTTGAACGCGTCGAAGCGGTCGGCGATCTCCTTGCCGATCGCGCCGTGTCCGACCACGAGCACGTGCCGCTCGGCCAGGGAGCGCGACGGACGGGTGTCCCAGACCTCGTGCGTCCGGTCGATCGCGAACGTGTCGACCTGACGGAACGAGGCGAGGGTGATCGCGAGGGCCAGCTCGGCGGTCTCGTCGTCGTGGATGCCGCGGCCGTTCGCGAGCACCGCGTGCTCGGGGACGTGCGGCAGGGCGTGCTCGTACCCGGCGCTCGGCAGCTGGAGGAGTGCGAGGTCCGGCAGGGCCTCGACGTGCCCCCAGCGTCGTCCGCCCCGGAAGAAGAACGGCAGCGTCGCGATCCGGACCCGCTCGGGCTCCGGGTGCGGCGCGTCCATGTCCCACACCCCGAGCTCGACGCCGTCGGGTACCGGGCCGAACCGGTCGACGAGCTCCTGGAACGGCAGCGTGACGAGCAGCCGCTCGCTCATGCGGCGGGCTCGCCGATGACCGCTCCGAAGCGTGCCGGCAAGGTGCCGGTGTGGGCGTCGCGGAGCTCGGACGTCGTCGCGGTGAACACACCCTGGACCTCGAGCGCGTCCGACACCGCGTCCGTGACGCCGATCCGGAGGACCGGGAACCCGCGGACGTCGCAGAGCTTCTGGAACCGGACGTCGTCCTCGCGCCGCACCGTGACGATCACGCGACCGGTCGACTCGGAGAACAGCGCGGTCGCGGTGTCGACGCCGTCGCGGTCCTCGAGCTCGTCGAGCACCACCCGGGCTCCGACGCCGAACCGGAGGACGGACTCGGCGAGGGACTGTCCGAGACCGCCGTCCGCGAGGTCGTGTGCGCTCGTCAGGAGCTGCTCGGCCCCCGCCACCTGCAGCAGGACGGCGAGGTCCTTCTCGCGAGCGAGGTCGAGGCGCGGCGGACGGCCGCCGAGGTGCCCATGCACAGTGCCGGCCCAGGCCGAGCCGTCCAGTTCGAGCGCCGTCGTGCCGAGCAGGTAGATGTTGTTGCCGTCGTCCTGCCAGCCGGAGGGGATCCGCCGGGCGACGTCGTCGATGACCCCGAGCACGCCGACGACGGGGGTCGGGTGGATCGGGGTGGTGCCGGTCTGGTTGTAGAACGACACGTTGCCGCCGGTGACCGGGATGCCGAGCTCCATGCAGCCGTCCGCGAGCCCCTCGACGGCCTGGGCGAACTGCCACATGACCTCGGGGTCCTCCGGGGAGCCGAAGTTCAGGCAGTCGGTGACCGCTGCGGGGATCGCACCCGTCACGGCGACGTTCCGGTAGGCCTCGGCGAGGGCGAGCCGTGCGCCCTGGCGCGGGTCGAGGTGGCAGTAGCGGCCGTTGGCGTCCGTGGCGATCGCGACGCCGAGCCCGGTCTCCTCGTCGACGCGGATCATGCCGCCGTCGTCGGGGAAGCTCAGCGCGGTGTTGCCGAGGACGTACGTGTCGTACTGGTTCGTCACCCAGTCCTTGCTCGCCAGGTTCGGGGAGCCGAGCAGCCGGAGGAACTGGTCCCGGATGTCGTCACCGGTGTCCGGACGGTCGAGACCGGAGGCGTCGTCCGCCTGCAGCGCGTCGATCCACGTCGGGTAGGCGACCGGGCGGTCGTACACGGGACCGTCGACCGCGACCGTGCGGGGGTCGACGTTGACGATCTCCTGACCCTGCCAGTCGATGACCAGGCGTCCGGTGCCGGTGACCTCGCCGAGGACGCTCGTCTCGACCTCCCACTTGTCGACGACCGCCATGAACGCGTCGAGCTTGGCCGGCTGGACGACCGCCATCATCCGTTCCTGGCTCTCCGACATCAGGATCTCCTCGGCGGTGAGGGTCGGGTCGCGGAGCAGGACGTCGTCGAGCGAGATGTGCATCCCGCCGTCGCCGTTGCTCGCGAGTTCGCTCGTCGCACAGGAGATCCCGGCGGCACCGAGGTCCTGGATGCCCTCGACGAGCTCGTCCCGGAACAGCTCGAGGCAGCACTCGATGAGCACCTTCTCGGCGAACGGGTCGCCCACCTGGACCGCCGGGCGCTTCGTCGGGCCGCCCTCGGTGAACGTGTCGGAGGCGAGGATCGAGGCGCCGCCGATGCCGTCGCCGCCGGTGCGCGCGCCGAAGAGCACGATCTTGTTGCCGGTGCCCGAGGCGTTCGCCAGGTGCAGGTCCTCGTGCCGGAGCACGCCGACCGCGAGTGCGTTCACGAGCGGGTTGCCCTGGTAGATCGGGTCGAAGTACGTCTCGCCGCCGATGTTCGGCAGGCCGAGGCAGTTGCCGTAGAACGAGATGCCGCCGACGACGCCGTGCACGACGCGCTGGGTGTCCTCGGCGTCGATCGCGCCGAAGCGGAGCTGGTCCATCACGGCGACCGGGCGGGCGCCCATCGAGATGATGTCGCGGACGATGCCGCCGACACCCGTGGCCGCACCCTGGAACGGCTCGACGTAGGAGGGGTGGTTGTGCGACTCGACCTTGAACGTGACCGCGTAGCCGTTGCCGACGTCGACCACGCCGGCGTTCTCGCCCATGCCGACCATCAGGTTCTTCGTCATCTCCGGCGTGACCTTCTCGCCGAACTGCCGCAGGTGGTTCTTGCTCGACTTGTAGGAGCAGTGCTCGCTCCACATGACGGAGTACATCGCGAGTTCGCCCGACGTGGGGCGGCGGCCGAGGATCTCCTTGATCTTGGCGTACTCGTCGGCCTTCAGCCCGAGCGCTTCGTACGGCTGCTCCTTGTCCGGCCTGGCCGCGGCGTCCTGGACGGTGTCGGGGGCGGGGGGCGTGTAGGTCACTGGTGGGTCGCTCCTGGTCGCTGCTGCCGGTCCGGTCCGCTCGTCACTTGACGAGCGTCGACGCGATGACCGAGGTGAAGAAGATGAGGCCGTCGGTCCCGGAGGACATCGCGGCGGGGGTGTCCGGGCCGAACCCGGGCTCGGTGGCGTGCTCGGGGTGCGGCATCAGGCCGACGACGTTCCCGCGCTCGTTCGCGACGCCCGCGATGTCGTCGATGGAGCCGTTCGGGTTGACGCCCGCGTAGCGGAACACCACCTGCCCCTGCCCCTCGATGCGCTTGATCGTCTCGGCGTCCGCAACGAACCGGCCGTCGGCGTTCTTCAGCGGGATCGTGATCTCCTGGCCCTTCGCGAACCCGGTCGTCCATGCGGTGTCCGCGTTCTCGACGACGAGTCGCTGGTCGCGTCGGATGAACTGCTGGTGCGCGTTCCGGGTGTGCGCCCCGGGGACCAGGCGGGCCTCGGCGAGCATCTGGAACCCGTTGCAGATGCCGAGCACGGGCACACCCCGGCCCGCGGCGTCGATGACCTCGGCCATGATCGGGGCCTTCGCGGCGATGGCGCCGGCGCGGAGGTAGTCGCCGTACGAGAACCCGCCGGGCAGGACGATCGCGTCGACGCCCTGCAGGTCGTGGTCGCCGTGCCAGAGCGCGACGGGATCGCCACCGGCCAGTCGGACCGCACGCTGGGCGTCGCGGTCGTCGAGCGAACCCGGGAACGTGATGACGCCGATGCGCATCAGGCGCCTTCGACGCTGACGCTGACGACGTCCTCGATCACGGCGTTCGAGAAGACGTCGACCGCGAGCTCGCGGACCTCGGCGAGCACGGCGTCGTCGACCGGGCCGTCGACCCGGACCTCGAAGCGCTTGCCGATCCGGACGTCCGTGAGGTCGGCCTTGCCGAGCCGTGCGAGGGCATTGCCGACGGCCTTGCCCTGGGGGTCGAGGATCTCGGCCTTCGGCATGACCTCGACGACGATGGTTGGCACCTTGTTCACTCCAGCGCAGATGGGGGGAAGGGACCGGACCAGTCTACGGGGCGCGCGCCGGCGCGCCGGGCGCCGGCAGCGCCTCCAGTCCGGCGTCGGTTGCGCTTGCGTCCTGGTCCGTCGAGGCGTATGTTCCACATGGAATAGTCACGTCGGAACAATCGGACTGGAGGATCGGTGCCGGAACTCACGCCACTCGCGTTCTCCGCGCTCGGACTGCTCGCCGAGGCGCCGATGCACCCGTACGAGATGTTCCAGACGATGATCGCCCGGGGCGACGACCGGAACGTCAAGGTCCGACCGGGGACGCTCTACCACCAGGTCGGACGTCTCACCGAGCTCGGCTACGCGGTCGAGACCGGGACGGATCGACAGGGCAACCGCCCGGAGCGCACCACCTACGCGATCACGGACGCCGGACGCACCGTGCTCCGCGACGGCCTGTTCCGACTCGTCGCGGAGCCGGCCGAGGAGTTCCCGGTGTTCCACCTGGCGCTCGGCGAGCTCGAGAACCTCCCGGTGCTCGACGCGGTCCGGGCGCTCGAGCTGCGCATCGACGCACTCGAGTCGGAGCGAGCGTTCCACCACGAGGGCCTCGACGACGTCCGCGGCAAGGAGCTCGCGGAGCGCTACTGGCTCGACGTGTCGTACGTCCATGCCATGCTCGCCGCACAGATCGAGTGGTTGCGGGTCCTCGTCGACCGCCTCCGCACGGGCGACCTCCCCTGGGACGGTCCCGCCCTCCCCGAACACAGCCCGGCCTGGTACCACCACGCTGCCGGTCCCATGCACCACTCCCAGAAAGCAACCACTCGATGACCACCACCACTCCGTCGCTCCCCGGGGGCATGATCGTCGAGCGGAAGCCCTGGCCCGCGCTCTGGGCGCTCGTCATCGGGTTCTTCATGATCCTCGTCGACTCCACGATCGTGTCCGTCGCGATCCCGACGATCTCCACCAAGCTCGACGCCGACATCAACGCCGTCATCTGGGTCACCAGCGCGTACCTGCTCGCGTACGCCGTGCCGCTGCTCGTCACCGGCCGACTCGGCGACCGCTTCGGCCCGAAGAACCTGTACCTCGTCGGACTCGCGGTGTTCACGCTCTCGTCGCTCTGGTGCGGGTTCGCCGGGAACATCGAGATGCTCATCGTCGCGCGCGTCGTGCAGGGGCTCGGCGCCGCGCTCATGACACCGCAGACCATGGCCGTCATCACCCGGATGTTCCCGCCGGACAAGCGCGGCGCGGCGATGGGCCTCTGGGGCGCCGTCGCCGGGGTCGCGACGCTCGTCGGACCGATCGCCGGCGGGCTGCTCGTCGACGCGCTCGGCTGGGAGTGGATCTTCTTCGTCAACGTGCCCGTCGGCATCGTCGCATTCGTCCTCGCCGTGCGCCTCGTCCCGCAGTTCGAGACGCACGCGCACTCGTTCGACTGGCTCGGGGTGTTCCTGTCCGCGGCGGGCATGTTCCTCCTCGTCTTCGGCATCCAGGAGGGCGAGACCTACGACTGGGGGACCATCACCGGACCGATCACGGTCCCGGGGATGATCATCGCCGGGATCGTCGTGCTCGTGCTGTTCGTGCTCTGGCAGCGGTTCCAGAAGCGCGATCCGCTCCTGCCGCTCGGGCTCTTCAAGGACCGGAACTTCTCGCTCGCCAACATCGCGATCACGGCGGTCGGCCTGTCGATCTCGTCGTTCGCGCTGCCGCTCATCCTCTGGGCGCAGGACGTCAAGGGCTTCTCGCCGACGACCTCGGCACTGCTGCTCACGCCGATGGCCGTCGTCTCGATGGGCGTCGCCCCGGTGGTCGGCAAGAACCTGCACCGCTGGAACCCGCGCTGGGTGGCCACCATCGGGCTGGTGTTCTTCTCCGGCGGGCTGTTCTGGCTGTCGGCCGTCGTCCGCGGCAACGCCCCGTGGTACGACGTCATCGCCCCCGCGGTCCTCCTCGGCATCGGGTCCGGCGCGATGTGGGGGCCGCTCTCGGTCGCCGCGACCCGGAACCTCCCGCCCCGGCTGGCGGGTGCCGGAGCCGGCGTGTACAACACCACGAGGCAGGTCGGGGCGGTGCTCGGCTCGGCGGCGATCGCGGCCGTCATGGAGGCCCGGATCACGGCGAACTTCCCCGCGCGGGGTGGGTCGACCGGGGGTGCCGCGACGGGCTCCGACGGCGCGACCAGCTCGCTCGGCGTCCTGCCGTCGTTCCTGCACGGGCCGTTCTCGACCTCCATGGGCGAGGCCCTCCTGCTCCCCGCGGCGGTCATCATCGTCGCGGTCGTCGCGGCCGTGTTCTTCGCCAAGCCGCAACCGGTGTCGTGGGGCGCGACGCCCGCCGGTGCCGAGGCCCCGGCTGCCCCGGAGCACCACGCGTCCCACGCTGCCGCTCCGGCACCGACCTCCCCGGCGGCCGAACTCGCCGCCGAGTCCCACGCCGGTCGGCACGCGGCGGAGTAGCTGCCCCGTCCCCCCGGACGACACCGCCCGCGGACGACACCGCCCTCCGCCCAGGGCACCGCGCGGCACGGCGGTGTCTCGTCCGGAGGGCCGTGTCCTGTTCCGTCAGGCTGGCCCTCGCCGGCCTCGGGACAGGTGCTCGCGGGTCAGGGCCTCGACCTCCTCGTCGGAGAGCTCGTCGACGGCCCGGGCCTCGTGCCGGTCGGTCCGCTGCCACCGGACGAACAGCGTGATCAGCACCGGGATGTCGGCGACCTCCGCGATGAACCACAGCAGGTCCCCGGCCAGGTGCTGGTCCCGGAGCGCGGTCGGGAACCACGACGGACCGACGGCCCGCGCGGTCACGCCGTCGAGGACCGTCCCCGTGATCCGCAGCACGATGCCGGGGATCGCGTCGAGGATCAGCTCGACGAACGCGAGCAGGAACTCCGCCGTCACGAACGTGCTCGACCGCAGCACCGCGGGCTCGGACAGTGGCGCGATGAGCGCGAACCCGAGCACCGGCACGAGCACCGTGATCGCGACCGCCCACGCCGAGGACTCGCGGATGACCGCGGACGCCGGGGTCAGGAGCACGGCGAACATCGCGAGCGCGACCAGCGGCGCGACGATCGCGTTCCCGAGCAGGCGAACGGGCCATGCGTGCAGGGCGGCGTCGACCCGGGCGACGGTCGCGGGCCCGGCACCGAGCCGGACGAGCGCGATCGGCGCGCCGAGGGCCGCGAACGTCGGCACCGCGAACAGGAGCAGTGCGAGCCGCAGCGTGAACGCCCACCGGAGCTCCTGGTCGTACCGGCCGACGATCCCGAACTGCAGGACGCCGAAGAGCACGAGCGCGGCGACGAACCCGAGCGTCCGGACGATCGGCCAGCGATGTCCGCGTCGTCGAGCGACGACGATCCACCGCCCGTACACGAACGCGGCGACGACGATCATCGCCGCGGCGACCGAGTCGAGGTGCCAGATGCTCCAGAAGACGGCGGGGACTGGCGTCGGGGGCCTCCAGGATCGGACGGGTTCGCTCGTCCCATTGTGGATCCGGCCGGACGGGAGGCGCGGCCCGGCCTGGTGAGAGTCGGTTCAGCCCCGCGGGTGGCCGGGGGCGCGGCTGGCGGGGGTGTCGTGGCCGCGTGAGCACCTCTGCGTCACCGGGACGACACCCCGCTGTTTTGATCCGTTCAATTCTCCGTGGTTCACTGGGGCGGTGGACACGACGACCGAGGACCTCCCGGCGCTGTTGCGCGGTGCGGGCCTCCGGGTGACGTCCCAGCGCCTCGCGGTGCTCCGGGCGCTGAGCGGCGACGGCAGCGGCGACGGCAGCGGTGACGGCAACGGCGACGGGACGGCGGCCGGCCCGGACGCCGCGCACCTGACCGCCGACGACGTCCATGCCCGTGTCCGACGGGAGCTCCCGACGACCCCGCTGCAGTCCGTGTACCTGGTGCTCGGGGCACTGGCCGGGGCGGGCCTCCTCCGCCGGATCGAGCCCGCCGGGTCCGCAGCACGGTACGAGCGCCGGACCGGCGACAACCACCACCACGTCGTCTGCACGGTCTGCGGCACCATCGCGGACGTGGACTGCGCGGTCGGACACGCGCCGTGCCTGACCCCGTCGACCGCGAACGGGTTCACCATCGCGACCGCCGAGGTCACCTACTGGGGGCTCTGCGAGCGCTGCGCCGCCGACGAGTCCCACGAGACCAACCCGATGCATCGTCAACCACCACCTGAGGAGACTGCATGACCGACCAGCACGCACCCATCACCACGAGCAACAACGGCGCCCCGGTCGCCAGCGACGAGCACTCGCTGAGCGTCGGCCGCGACGGCGCGATCGCCCTGCACGACCACTACCTCGTCGAGAAGCTCGCCCAGTTCAACCGCGAGCGGATCCCGGAGCGTGTCGTGCACGCCAAGGGCGGCGGCGCGTTCGGGACGTTCCGCGTCACCGGCGACGTCAGCGCGTACACCCGCGCCGCGTTCCTGCAGCCCGGCGTCGAGACGGAGATGCTCGCCCGGTTCTCCACCGTGGCCGGCGAGCAGGGCTCCCCGGACACCTGGCGCGACCCGCGCGGATTCGCGCTGAAGTTCTACACGACCGAGGGCAACTACGACCTCGTCGGCAACAACACCCCGGTGTTCTTCATCCGCGACGGCATCAAGTTCCCGGACTTCATCCGCTCGCAGAAGCGCCTGCCCGGCACGCACCTCCGGAACCACGACATGCAGTGGGACTTCTGGACGCTCTCCCCGGAGTCCGCGCACCAGGTGACCTGGCTGATGGGCGACCGCGGCCTCCCGGCGAGCTGGCGCACGATGAACGGCTACGGTTCGCACACCTACCAGTGGGTGAACGCCGACGGTGGACGGTTCTGGGTCAAGTACCACTTCATCTCGGACCAGGGCATCGAGATCCTGCAGCAGGAGGACGCCGACCGGATCGCCGGCGAGGACGCGGACTTCCACATCCGCGACCTCTCCGAGGCGATCAAGCGCGGCGACCACCCGGTCTGGACGCTCAAGGTGCAGGTCATGCCGTACGCGGACGCCGCCGGGTACCGCTTCAACCCGTTCGACCTGACGAAGGTGTGGCCGCACGGCGACTACCCGCTCATCGAGGTCGGCACGATGACGCTCGACAAGAACCCGGAGAACTACTTCGCGCAGATCGAGCAGGCGACGTTCGAGCCGTCCAACTTCGTCCCCGGGATCGCTGCCAGTCCGGACAAGATGCTCCTCGCGCGCATCTTCAGCTACGCCGACGCGCACCGCTACCGCGTCGGCACGAACTACGCGCAGCTGCCGGTGAACGCCCCGAGGAACGAGGTGCACTCGTACTCGCAGGACGGCGCGATGCGGTTCGACTTCCAGCAGGAGGAGGTCCCCGTCTACGCGCCGAACTCCGTCGGCGGTGCGGCGGCCGATCCGCAGGCCGCCGGTGCGACCTCGGGCGGTTGGGAGAACGACGGCGAGCTCGTCCGGGCTGCCGCGTCCCTGCACGCCGAGGACGACGACTTCGGCCAGGCCGGCACCATGGTGCGCGAGGTCCTGGACGACGACGAGCGCGAACGACTCGTCGCGAACATCGTCGCCCACGTGTCGAAGGTCACCCGGCCGGAGCTGTTCGAGCGGATCTTCCAGTACTGGACGAACGTCGACGCCGACCTCGGCGCGCAGGTCCGGGCTGGTGTGCAGCCGAGCGCGCCGGGTTCGGGCGAGGACCCGGAGGCCGTCGGCGTCGAGACGCGGCACGGGGCCGAGCAGGGCGTCGCGCAGGCCTAGCGTCACGTCGAGTGAGCAGCAATCGTCGGCCGGAGTGCCGCGGCTCGACGATTGCTGCTCACTCGCGGCCTGGGCGGGCGGCGGGGCAGGACGGCGCGGGCTGGGAACTCAGACCTGCTGCGCGTTCCAGTGCAGGTCGCCTGCCGGCCAGTCCTCGAACGGCGCCGCGACCGGCAGCGCGAGCCAGCCCTCGTCGTCGACGATCGTCAGCCCGACGCCCTCCGACGACGACGAGGAGGACGTGGAGACCGTGTCGAGCAGCCGCCAGCCCGCCGCCCCGTAGAACGGGATGCGGTCCTCGCCGGTCCCGAGGAGCCCGAACGGCACGCGGAGCGCGGCGAGTTCGTCGGCTGCGCGCCGGAGGAGCTCCCGTCCGATGCCGTTGCCCTGCCACCGCGGCGCGACCCCGACGAGCCCGACCGCCCCGACGAGCAGGTCTCGTCCGCCGACGGTGACGAACAGCCGACGGATGCCGAGGTGTGCGACCACGACGTCGTCCTCCGTCGTGGCGAGGATCCGTCGTTCGGGCTGCATCCCCGACCAGCTCCGGGCGCCGATGAACCAGTGGTCGTCGTCCGGGTGGACCTGGGCGAGCATCCCCGCGATCGCCTCGTGGTCCGGGAGGCCGAGCTCGCCCTCGGGGACGACGGTCCAGCGGAGGTCTGACGGTGTCGCGGTGTGCACCCGACCATCCTGCCGGAGCGCGCGGCGCGTCGACGGGCCCCGTGCCTCCAGGCCGTGTCGCGGGCCGTCCACCGGACGTGCGGCGCTCAGGCGGCGGTGGTGACCTCGATCCGGTTCGCCCACGGGTCCTCGAAGCCGACCGTCCGGCCGTCGTCCCGGACGTCGACGCCGACGTGCCGCATCCGCTCGCCCAGCGCGCCGAGGTCGTCGGCGGTCGGGACCTCGATGCGGACGAGCCCGAGGCCGAGCCCGAGCTGCCGCCGACCGGCCCCGCGCGAGTTCCACGTGTTCATCGCCATGTGGTGGTGGTACCCGCCGGCGCTGACGAAGAGTGCCTGGTCGCCCATCGCCGCCGTCGTGGCGAACCCGAGGCCGTCGACGTAGAACGCACGGGCGCTCGCGACGTCGCCGACGGACAGGTGCACGTGCCCGACGCGACCGGGCCGGCTCGTCGCACGGTCGAGCGCGTCCTCGGTCAGGTTCTCCTGGAGGAACCGGTTCGGGTCGACGTACACGGTCGCCATGTCGACCATGCCGTGCGTCCACGACCACTCGGTGCGGTCGCGGTCCCAGTAGAGCTCCACGCCGTTGCCCTCGGGGTCGGCGAAGTAGAACGCGTTGCTGACGAGGTGGTCGGCGCTGCCGCTGAACGTGTCGGGGTACTGCGTCGCGACGGAGTACAGCGATGCGGCGAGGTCGGCCTGCGTGTCGAAGAGGACGGCCGTGTTGAACAGCCCGGCGGCACCGGGGGAGGCGTGCTGCATCTCTGGCGCGTGCTCGAGGACGACGACCGGCACGGTGCGCCGGCCGAGGACCGCCCGGCCGCCGTCCTGCGTGAGGAGCTCGAGCCGGACGCCGTCGCGGTAGTAGCGGATCATCCGGTCGAGGTCCGCCACGCGGAGCGTGACGGCGCCCATGCCGGTGGACGCGGCGAGCCGGTCGGCGTCGATGGAGGTCATCCGACCAGTGTGCGCCGATTTGGTTGACGCGTCAACTAAATGGTCGCGGTCGGTCACCCCTTCGCGGAGAAGCCGCCGTCGGCGAACAGGAGCTGGCCGTTGATCCACCCGCCCTCCGGGGAACAGAGGAACGCGACGTACGCGGCGATGTCCGACGGGGTCCCGAGGCGGCCGGCCGGGGTGGACGCGATCCCCGACGCACGGACGGCGTCGTCCATCCACCCGGTGTCGATCGGTCCGGGGTTCAGGACGTTCGCCCGGACGTCGAGGTCGCCGAGCTCGGTCGCCGCGGCGATGACGAGGCGGTCGAGTGCGCCCTTGCTCGTGCCGTAGGGCAGGTTCCGCACGGTGTGGTCGCTGGTGAGGGCGATGATGCGTCGGGGGTGGTGGTCGGCGCGGGGCGCGGCGGCGGTGTCGCGGGGTCCGGCGCCGGTGTCGGCTGCGGCGGTCGTGTCGTGTGCTGCGGTGCGGAGCGCGGCGGCGTAGGCCTGGATCATCAGGAACGGCGCCCGCGCGTTCACCGCGATGTGCCGGTCGAACGCCGCGACCGACGTCGTCGCGAAGTCGGAGTCGACGGACTCGCAGTGCGACATGACGAGCGCGCTGACCGGCCCGTCGAGCGCTGCCGACGCCCGACCGACGATCCCGCTCGCCTGGTCCGCGTCGGCGAGGTCGACCGGGAGCCGCGCGACGCGGGCCCCCGCGGAGGTGCAACGCTCGACGACGGCGTCGACGCCGTCCGGGTCCGCCGCGCCGTGCACCCGCTCGTCGTAGGGGCCCCACCAGCTGAGGGCGAGGTCCCAGCCGTCCGTCGCGAGTCGTTCGGCGAGTGCGGCCCCGATGCCGGCGCGACGGCCGACTCCCGTGACCAGTGCGATCGGTCTGTGCTCGAGCAACGTCGTCGTCCTCCCGTGGATCGGATCCCCAGGCTAGCGACCCGGACTACGCCAAGATGAGTCCATGCCCGCGCTCTCCCACCCCGCCCCCGGCGATCCCTCCGGTCCCGGTGACGAGCGCACCGGCCGGTCGAGGTCCGGGGGGAGCCGCAACCTGCGGTTCCTGCGCGACGTGGTGATCATCGTGGTCGCGGCCCTCCTGGTGTCGTTCGTCGTGAAGGCGTTCGTCATCCGGTCGTTCTTCATCCCGTCCGGGTCGATGGAGAACACGCTCCAGGTCAACGACCGCGTCATCGTCAACGAACTCGTGCCGAAGGTGTTCGGGCTCGAACGGGGCGACGTCGTCGTGTTCGAGGACCCGGGCGGATGGATCGGCGCGACCGGCAAGAACGACCTCATCAAGCGGGTGATCGGTCTCCCGGGCGACCACGTCTCGTGCTGCGACGCCGGTGGGCACGTGGTCGTGAACGGCGCGGCGCTCGACGAGCCGTACGCGATCTACTCCGGTGGGCCGGCGGAACGGTCCCGCAAGTCCTTCGACGTCACGGTCCCCGCCGGGCAGGTCTGGGTGATGGGCGACAACCGCGGGAACTCGGCGGACTCCCGGTTCCACGGGACGGTGCCGGAGTCCGACGTCATCGGGCGGGCCTTCGTCATCTCCTGGCCGGTGTCGCGGTGGTCCTGGCTGGGGCGGTTCCCGGACACGTTCGCCGACGTCCCGAAGCCGTAGCCGGGCCTCCCGGGCCGCCAGCTGGTGCCGGGCCGCCAGCTGGTGCCGCCAGCCGGTGCCGCCAGCCGGTGCCGACGTCGAGAATGCGGCGGACCGGGGTGCCAGAGCGTTCCGACCCCGCGATCGTGCATCCTCGCCCGGACCCGCCCGGACCCGCCCGGACCCGCTTGGACCCGCCCGGACCGACCGCCGGGGTCAGCAGCCCGTCGTCGCCAGGCGGACGTGGGCGACCGCGTCGTACGAGACCGTCGAGTGCACCGCGCAGAGGCCCTTCGCCCGGACGGTCACCGCACCCAGCGGGACCCCGGCGAAGTCCGCGGTCTGACCCCCGAGCATCGACTGGTGCTCGACCATCTGGTGCTGCGCGTCGAACACCTCGACCAGGTAGTGGTGGTCCGCCGCGGCGTCGGTGCTCAGCGCGACGGTGATCCGGCCGGTGCTGTCGTGGACGGCGCACCCGGTGAGGGCCGTCCCGGCGACGAGCACGATCGCGGTGAGGGACAGGGAACGACGGAACACCCCCTCAGCCTACGTCGGCGTGACGACGCCGACGCTGGACGAACGGGCGCCCAGGCCTGGAGGCGGTGGTCGCCCGGCCGCGCCGGCGTCAGGCGCCGAGGCGGTCCAGCAGCTCCGCGTAGCGTGCCGCCGTCGTCGCGACGACCTCGTCGGGCAGGACCGGCGGCGCGCCCTGCCGGTCCCAGTTCGCGCTGAGCCAGTCGCGGACGATCTGCTTGTCGAACGACGCCGTTCGGTCCCCACCGCCGGTCGCGGTGTCCACGTGCGCGTCCCAGTAGCGGCTCGAGTCGCTCGTCAGGACCTCGTCGGCGATCCGGACGATCCCGTCGGCGTCCTGGCCGAACTCGAACTTCGTGTCGGCGATGACGACACCGCGGGCGAGGGCGATCGCCGCGGCCGTCTCGTAGACGTGCAGCGCGAGGTCGCGGAGCGTCGTGGCGACCGACTCCCCGACGAGCTCCACGGTCTGCTCGAACGTGATGTTCTCGTCGTGGTCGCCCTGCTCGGCCTTGAACGCCGGTGTGTAGATCGGCTCGGGGAGACGGTCGCCGTTCGACAGACCGGCGGGGAGCGCGACGCCGCAGACGCTGCCGGACTCCTGGTACTCCGCCCAGCCGCTGCCGACGAGGTAGCCGCGCACGACGCACTCGACCGGGTACATCGCCAACGGCATCACGCGCATCGACCGGTCGGCGACCTCGTCCGGGACGGGTGTGGCGGATGCGGTGTCCGGGAGCAGATGGTTCGGGACGTCCGCGAGCTGCGCGAACCAGAACCGGGACAGCCGGGTGAGGATCGAGCCCTTGCCCGGGATCGGCGGTTCGAGCATGAAGTCGTACGCGCTCACCCGGTCGCTCGCGACGAGGAGGAGCTCGGACGCGGTCGCGAGCGTGTCACCGGTCGGCACGTAGAGATCCCGGACCTTGCCGGAGTAGACGTGGTCCCAGCCGTCGAGCGGGATCCCTGCGTTCATCGGACGACCTTCCGGGCGATGTCGGTGCGGAACTGACCGCCCTCGAGCCCGATGCGTCCGAGCCCGTCGTACGCGCGGTCCCTGGCCTGCCGGAAGTCGTCGCCGACCGCCGAGACGCTGAGGACCCGGCCACCGGTCGCGACGAGTTCACCGTCCAGGAGCGCCGTCGCCGCGTGCAGGACGCTGACCCCGTCCACCGCTGCCGCGTCGTCGACACCCGTCAGCCGACGTCCGGTGATCGGGTCCTCCGGGTAGCCGGCACTCGCGAGCACCACGGTCACCCCGGCGTGGGGATGGAACTCCGGCAGCGGGCGTTCGCCGAGGGTGCCGGTCGAGGCGGCGTACAGCAGCTCGCTCAGCGGGGTCACCAGTCGGGGCAGGACGACCTGCGTCTCGGGGTCGCCGAAGCGCGCGTTGAACTCGATGACCCGGACCCCCTGCTCGGTGACGATCAGGCCGCAGTAGAGGAGGCCGACGAACGGCGTGCCCTCGTGCTCGAGCCGGCGGATCGTGGGGAGGGCGACGAGGTCGGTGACCTCGGCGACGAACTCCCGCTCGGACTCCCAGCGGTCGGCGAGCCAGGGCAGCGGAGAGTACGCCCCCATGCCGCCGGTGTTCGGTCCGACGTCGCCGTCCGACAGGCGCTTGTAGTCCTGCGCCGGGCTGAGCGGGAGGACGTCGTGGCCGTCGCTCAGGAAGAACAGCGAGACCTCCTCTCCGTCGAGGAACTCCTCGACCACGACCGGACCGTGCTGCAGCCAGTACCGGGCGTGCTCGACCGCGGCACCGCGGTCCTCCGTCACGAGGACGCCCTTGCCCGCCGCGAGACCGTCGGCCTTGACGACGTACGGCGCACCGAGTTCGTCCAGCGCGGACTCGGCCTCGGCCAGCGACGCGGCCGACACCGGCCTGCCGGTCGGCACCGCGGCCTCCTGCATGATGCGCTTGGCGAAGGCCTTGGAGCCCTCGAGCTGCGCGGCGGCCCGGCTCGGGCCGAAGACGGCGATGCCGCGTGTGCGGACCGCATCCGCGACGCCGGCGATGAGCGGGGCCTCCGGTCCGACGACGACCAGCTCGATCCCGTTCTCGATCGCGTACTCGGCGACGAGCGCGCCGTTCGACGGGTCGAGCGAGACCGTCTCGACGTCGGCCGCGATGCCGGCGTTGCCGGGTGCGCAGGTGATGACGTGGTCGGCGCGCTCCGCGAGGAGCGCCGTGATGATCGCGTGCTCACGGGCACCGGAACCGAGGACGAGGATACGCACGCGGCCAGCCTACCGAGCGCGTGGGATCCACCCGAGCCCGCGGGCTAGCCTGGGGCGGTGCCAGCCAGGATCATCGACCCGGACGAGGGGACTGCCGCCCTCGACGCGGTCCGCCGGGGTGCGATCGACCGGCCGACGACCGCGACCGCCGTGCGGTTCCTCCTGCAGTCGCTCGCCGCTGCGGTCCCCGGGAACAGCGTCGAGGTCCGGGTGCCGCCGTTCGGGGCCGTGCAGGCGGTCCCGGGACCGCGGCACACTCGCGGGACCCCGCCGAACGTGGTCGAGATGGACGCCGGGACCTGGCTCGCGCTCGCGACCGGCGAGCTCACCTGGACCGAGGCGGTCCGGCAGGCACGGGTGAGCGCCTCGGGATCCCGCGCGGACCTGACGGAGTTCCTGCCGGTGCGACCGACGGAGGCATGAGCCGCGGGCGAGTCCGGAGGTCCGGGAGCCGGGGAGGCCGGGAGCCTGGGAGACCGGGAGTCTGCGAGTTCGGGAGACCGGGACGACGAATTAGGTACCGCCTACCGATGCCGCCCCGCAACCGGTTGTCTACGCTGAGGGAGCCGCCGGGATTCGGACCCGACCCGAACGGGTCCGAACCCGGCGACCATGACCACACTACGGGAGTACCGGTCGTGCCCGCGACCCGCCGCGCCAGATGGATCCGTCAGACGAGGTCGGCGAGTTCGGACCGCGAGTGGATGTCCCACTTGGCGAAGATCCGGGACATGTGCGCGTCGACGGTCCGGACCGACAGCCCCAGCTCGTCCGCGATCTGCCGGTTGCTGCGTCCGTCGCCCGCGAGCTCGGCGACCTCGAACTCGCGCCGCGTCAGGAACGTCCGCCCGAGGTGCGCCGCGGTGAGCGGGAACCCGTACTCGGCGAGTTCGGTCCGCGCGGCGCGAGACGCCGCCATGTCACCGCGCTCGAGTGCGTCGATGTGCGCGATGTACGCCCGCGCCACCGGGGTCTGGACGTGGCGTGCCGCGGTCTGGATCCGGTCGACGGTCCCGGAGACGTCGCGCCCCTGGGCGTTCGCCATCTCGTAGACCATCATCAGCGCGAAGAGGGCCGGGAGCCAGGCGCCGGTCCGCTCGGACCGTTCGGCGATCTCCAGGGCGTGTTCGAGCGCGAGCGGGTGCCCGAGGAGGTGCTCGACGACGACCGTGGTCGACGGGAGTTCCTCGGCGGTGATCCGCATGCCGCGGACCGGGATCGACCTGGCCCGTTCGAGTGCCGCACCGGCTTCGGCGGGTCGGCCGAGCATCGCGAGTGCGAACGACAACCGGGTCCAGGGGTACGCGGCGAACCCGCCGTGGTCCGCCACCTCGAACCGCTCGCAGGCCGCGCGGAAGGCCGTCTCGGCGTCGGCCCAGCGGCGTTCCGCGATCGCGAGGTTGCCGCCGCCGATGAGCTCGAGCGTGAAGTCGTACTTGAAGAACGGGTCCGACTGCCGGGCCACCTCGGTCGTCAGCCCCGGGATGTCGCCCGCCCACATCTGGACCTGGTGCAGCACCGAGGCGATCTCGCCGAGACTCCACGGCGCGTCCGCGACGTTGGCGCTCGCCGTCCGGAACGCGGCGGACGCGAGCGCGTACGACTCCGGGACGCGCCCGGCGACCGCGAGGGCGATGACGGCGCACGGTGCGAGGGCCAGGAACCCGAACGGGACGGCCTCCGCCTCGAGGACCCGGGACCGGTCGACCTCGGCGAGCACGTCCGGGAACCGGCCGCCCCAACCGAGGTGGGTCAACCGGAGGATCCGCAGGCGCTCGCGGGCGTCCGCGCCGACGAGGGTCATGGCCTCGTCGACGACGGTGAGCGCGAGGTCGACGTCGTCGTCGTGGAACTGGAGCAGGTTCGCGAGGACCTCCGCGGCCTCGACGACCAGCGCGTCCTCGACGGCCGGCGTGTCCTCGACGGTCCCGGCGGCGGACTGCGCCGCGGCGGCGCGGGCGACCCGCCAGGCCTCCTCGGCGTCGTGTCTGGCGGATTCCCGGCCGGAACTGAAGGTCAGCGCGACCGCCCGGGCGCACCGGGCCGCGACGGACACCCGGGTCGGGACGTCCACGCTCGACAACGCGGACGACGCCAGGGCGATGCCGCTCTCGTACTCCTGCATCCGGACGGCGGCCTGCGCGGCGTCGAGCAGCTGGTCCGCCGGCGGCAGCACGCCGCACTCGAGGGCCCACAGCGCGGCACGGAGCCGAGCGGCGGGTGGCGCGCCGACGGTGGAGTCGGCGCGGAACGCGTTCGCGCGCTCGAACAGCCGGCTCCGACGAGCGATCGGCACGAGCGTCCGGATCACCTCGCCGATGAGCGGGTGCGACGGGCGGACCATCGGCGTGCCGTCGCTGGCGGTCTCGACGTCGACGGTGACGAGTCCGAGCGCAGCGACCCGGTCGACGTCGCCGTCCCCCACGAGCCGGAGCAGTCGGGACAGCGGGATCGGGTCGGCGAGGGCGACGATGTCCACGACGTCGCGGAGGTCGCCGGGCAGCTTCGCGAGCTCCGTCCGGTACATGTCGGCGAGGCTGTTCGACGCACGGATCCTTCCGGGCCAGTACCAGCCCGAGGTGGTCCGGTCGAGGGCGCCGGACGCGATCGCGGCACGGACGACCTCGCGGAGGTAGAGCGGGTTGCCCTGGGTCGCGCGGTGCACCCGGTCGATCGACACGGACTCGACCGGGCCGTCGAGGGCGAGCACCAGGAGCTGCTCGGTCTCCGCCCGGTCGAGGGGCGCGAGGTCGATCCGTTCGAGCAGGTCGTCCTGCCAGAGGCGGCGGAGCGGCTCGGCGAGCGTGGTGAAGTCGCGACAGGTCACCACGATGCGGGTGCCCTGGGTCCGGACGAGCCGGGCCACCTCGTGCGCGGCCACGAGGTCGAGGCGGTCGGCGTCGTCGACGTGGAGGACGACGTCCGGGCCGACGTCCGCGCCGACCTCCGCGGCGTCGAACGGGGCCCCGGACCCGATGCCGGTCGCCGTGACGTGCAGCACGCGCGGTCGCTGGGGGTCGGTGCGGAGGACCCGCTCGACCACGCGGTCGGCCATGGTGCTCTTGCCGAGTCCCGGGGACCCGACGATCGCGACGCTCCATCGGTGCTCGGCGACGACGGCGACAGCTCGCCGTTCCTCGACACGGGCGACGACCGGCCACGCCAGACGGGCAGGGACGTGGTCCCGGTCGGCCTCGTCGAGGCGCGCGGACATGGCGTCACGGCGTGCTTCGTGCACCGGTTCGACCACGACCGCTCCTCCCTGTCAGCGCGGACCTGCATCCCGGTCGATTCTCCTCTGCGGATCGGGCCCGCGACAGGTCGGGGGACGTCCCAAGGTGGGGGACAATGGGAGCGTGAGCACCACCGATGGACCCGACCTCCCCGGCGCGGAGAACCGTCCCGTGACGCCTGCCCCTGCTCCGGCGGAGTCGGCGTCCGCACGCGAGATCTCGATCCGTCGTGCCCCGAAGTTCGGCGTGTTCATCCTGGGCGGTGGGGTGCTCGGCCTCGTCGCGACGATCGTCGTGGTCGCCGCCACGATGGACCTCGACCGTGGTGCCGCGGCGACGAACGACGGCACGACGACCTCGGCGGACGTCGGGTTCTGGGGTCTGGTGGGGTACTTCGGGCTCTACGGCGTCACGGCGGGACTGGTCGTCGGGGCGATCGTCGCGGTCGTCCTCGACTGGCGCCTCTCGAAGCGGGCGGCCCGCCTCACGGCCGAGCACCTCGACATCCAGATGCCGGGCGACACGGTCGACGGCGATGCCGATCCGGCGGACGACGACCGTCGGTAGGCCGGAGGTCGCCGGCGCGAATCCCTGACGGACTGGAGGCACGGCCCGACCTGGTGCCGCGCCTCCCGTCACCGGCATGGCCGGGCCAGCGCTGGCGCGTGGTCCCGGAACCGGCCGCGAGGGCCCGGCCCGGCGTCAGCTCAGCTGGTTCGCCTCGACCCAGGCGAGGTACTCCGGGCTCACCGTCCCGGTGACGTAGTCGCCCGTGAAGCAGCTCATCTCGAGCTCGGTGACGTCGGATCCCTCGCAGATGGCCGAGCGCATGTCCTCGACCTCCTGGTAGATCAGGTGGTCGCTCCCGAGCACCTGGTTGATCTCCGGGATCTTCCGGCCGTGCGCGATGAGCTCGGCGCGGGTCGGCATGTTGATGCCGTAGACGTGGGGGTAGCGGACCGGAGGCGCGGCGGAGGTGAAGGTGACCTCGTTCGCTCCGGCCGCGCGGGCCATCTCGACGATCTCCTTGCTCGTCGTGCCGCGCACGATCGAGTCGTCCACGATGAGGATGTTCTTGCCCTTGAACTCCGACGACATCGCGTTGAGCTTCTGCCGGACGCTCCGCTTGCGCTCCGCCTGCCCGGGCATGATGAAGGTGCGACCCACGTACCGGTTCTTGTAGAAGCCCTCGCGGTACTCGATGCCGAGCTTCTGCGCGACCTGCATCGCCGCCGGTCGTGAGGAGTCCGGGATCGGCATGACGACGTCGATGTCGCCGGCCGGTGCGTGCGTCGCGATGGTGTCGGCGAGACGGTTCCCGAGGCGCAGACGAGCGTCGTACACCGAGATGCCGTTCATGATCGAGTCCGGACGCGCCAGGTAGACGTACTCGAACGAGCACGGGATGAGGCGCGGGTCCGCCGCGCACTGCCGGCTGACGAGTTGTCCGTCGAGGGTGATGAACACGGCCTCGCCCGGGGCGATGTCGCGGACGATGTCGTAGCCGCCGGACTCGAGCACGAGCGACTCCGACGCGACGATCCACTCGCTCCGGTCCGGGTGGGACTCGGCGAACCGGTGTCCGAGGATGAGCGGCCGGATGCCGAACGGGTCGCGGAACGCCAGGAGCCCGTGCCCCGCGATCATCGCGATCGTCGCGTACGACCCCTCGACGCGCTCGTGCACGCGTTCGACGGCGTCGAACACCTGCTCGGGGTCGAGGTCGGTGCCGCGGACCTGCGCCTGCAGCTCGTGCGCGAGGACGTTCACGAGCAGCTCGGTGTCGGAGGACGTGTTGAGGTGCCGGCGATCGACGTCGAACAGTTCGCGCGTCAGTTCCCGCGTGTTCGTCAGGTTGCCGTTGTGCACGAGGACGATCCCGTACGGCGCGTTGACGTAGAACGGCTGCGCTTCTTCCTCGTTGCTCGCGACGCCCTTGGTGGCGTAGCGGACGTGTCCGAGGCCCATCGTGCCGAGGAGCGACCGCATGTCGCGCGTCCGGAAGGCCTCGCGCACGTGGCCACGGGTCTTGTGGGCGTGGAAGACATGGCCTTCGTTCGTGGCGATGCCGGTCGAGTCCTGTCCGCGGTGCTGCAGCAGGAGGAGCGCGTCGTAGATCGATTGGTTGGCGGGACCCTGCGAGACGAGACCGACGATGCCGCACATGCCGACGTGGCTCCAGACCGTAGAGTGTGGGGGTACCGAACAAGTCTGCCATGCCCGCGGAGGATGAACGAATGGTGAACCCGTACGCCGAGGCCGGCGTCGACACGGCGGCGGGCGACCTGGCGGTCGAGCTCATGAAGTCGGCGGTGTCCGCGACGCACAACCCGTCCGTCCTGGGCGGTGTGGGCGGGTTCGCCGGGCTCTACGACGTCTCGTTCCTGCGGGACTTCTCACACCCGCTGCTCGCCACCTCCACCGACGGGGTCGGCACGAAGGTCGCGATCGCACAGGCCATCGACAAGCACGACACCATCGGACTCGACCTCGTCGGCATGGTCGTCGACGACATCGTCGTGGTCGGCGCGACGCCGCTCTTCATGACGGACTACATCGCGTGCGGACGCGTCGTCCCGTCGCGGATCGCGGACATCGTCGCCGGCATCGCCCGTGGCTGCTCGGCGACCGGGACCGCGCTCGTCGGCGGCGAGACCGCCGAGCACCCGGGGCTCCTCGGCCCGGACGACTACGACGTCGCCGGTGCGGCCGTCGGCGTCGTGGAGGCCGACCTGCAGCTCGGTCCGCAGCTCGTCGAGGACGGCGACGTCGTGATCGCGATCGCCTCGTCCGGTCTGCACTCCAACGGGTACTCGCTCGTCCGGCACATCCTGAGCGGCCGCGGGATCGCCTTCACCGACCACTCGGACGACCTCGGCGGCGTCGTCGGCGAGGTCCTGCTCGAGCCGACCCGCCTGTACACGACGCCGCTCGTCGACCTGCTCGCCGACCCGGTGTTCGCGGGGCAGGTGCACGCACTCTCGCACGTCACCGGTGGCGGCATCGCGGCGAACCTGGCTCGGGTGCTGCCCATCGGGTCGTGGGTCGAGGTCGATCGTGCCTCGTGGACGCCGCTGCCGGTGTTCCAGGTGCTCGCGTCGATGAACGGCACCGCGATCCAGGACACCGAGGGCACCTGGAACCTCGGCATCGGGATGTTCGCCGTCGTCGCGCAGGGTGCTGCCGAGGCGGTGGTGGAGGCCCTCGGTCGCTCAGGGCTCGCCGCGTGGCCGGTCGGCGAGGTCTCGACGGCAGCGCACGACCTGACCGGGTTCGAGCAGGGTGCGAAGGGCGTCGACGGCGGGGCCGTGCGCCTCGTCGGGACCTACGCGGCGTAGCGCGGGCGCCGCGGCCGCGGCCGCGGGCGCGCCGCACGCGAGCGTGCGATTCCGCCCCGTCCGGACCGCAGGTACGGGGCGAAACTGCACTCTCGCGCCCGGCCGTCCGGCCGCTCGCCCGCGGGCCCGCGTCCCCCTTCGAGCACGCGAGCGTGCGATTCCGCGCTGTTCTCGGCGGAGATACGGGGCGGAACTGCACGGTCGCGGCCGCCCGGCCGCCCGGCCCCGGGCCGGCCGGGCGGCCCAGTGGCCCCGGGCCGGCCCGGGCGCAGGCCGGGCCCGCGCCCGCCCCGTCCTCCCTACGAGTTCGCGAGCGTGCGATTCCGCCCTGTTCTCGGCGCAGGTACGGGGCGGAACTGAACGCTCGCGTCCGCCCGGCCGCGGGCCGCTGTGCGGCCGCGCGGCCCAGCGGCTTCGGGCCGGCCGGGCGCGGGCCGGGCCCGCGTCCGCCCCGCCCGGAGTTCGCGAGCGTGCGATTCCGCCCTGTCGCTTGCCGAGGTACGGGGCGGAACTGCACGGTCGCGGCCGCCAGGCCGCGGGCGCGGGCTGCGGCCGGGGCCCCGCCCGGCCCCGCGCACGGCCGAAGGGCCCGGCGCGCGCCCAGCAGGAGGTCGAGCGTGCATTTTCGCCCCGTTCTCGCTCGGTCCACGGGGCGGAACTGCACGCTCGGGGGCCGGGGGGCGGGGGCCGGAGGCCGGGGCCGGCGCCCGACGCCGCGAACGCAGCAGAGCGCCGCGTGGACGATGTCCACGCGGCGTCGGCGCCGGGAACCGGCTGGGGAGTCCGCCTACGCGGACTTGTCGTGCTGGTCCACGTCGGACTCGTCGTCCTCGTACTGATCCGCCCACTTGTCCACGTAGTCGTTCTCCGACTCGTGACCGGTGGCCAGTTCGCGCTCGAGCGCACCGTAGTTCGTCTCCGGGCTGAAGTACTTCAGCTCCCGAGCGACCTTGGTGTGCTTCGCCTTCTGACGGCCGCGCCCCATGCGTGACCCCCTCGTGTGATCGGCCCGGCGGAACTGGCGAGTCCGAGCGAACGGGCTGGAGACAGGTCAACCGATGCGGTGCGTGGTTTGAAATCTGCCGATCACTTTACCATGTACCCCGATTCCCTCACGTCTAGAACGCTCCGCGCACAGCACAATTGCGAGCGTGTTGCACCCGACCGATGACACCCACGCGCGTGTCGTCGTCGTCGGTGCCGGTCAGGCGGGGTTGTCGGTCGCCTACGAACTGCAACGGAGGGGGCTCCGGACCGGTTCCGACGTGATCGTGCTCGACCGGGGACCGTCCACGGGCGGCGCCTGGCAGTTCCGGTGGGAGGCGCTCCGGCTCGGTCTCGCGCACCGGGTCCACGACCTCCCTGGGATGCACGCGCTCGGGCTGCGGTTCGACGACGCCGATCGGGACCGGCCGGCTCGGGAGGTCGTCGAGGAGTACTACCGCCGGTACGAGGAGGGCGCGGACATCGTCGTCGAACGACCGGTTGAGGCTGTAGCGGTCCGGGAGGACGGCGACGGCCTCGCGGTCGAGGTCCGGGTCGGCGACGACCGTCCGACACCGGCCGTTCCGCTGGTCCGGACGTCCGTGCTCGTCAGCGCCACCGGGACCTGGGGGATGCCCTTCGTACCGTGGTCGCCCGGCCACGACACGTTCGCAGGCCGTCAGCTCGACACCACCGGCTACCGGAGCGCGGAGGAGTTCCGCGGCCAGGACGTCGTCGTGGTGGGTGGGGGTACGAGCGCGATCGGCTTCGTGCTCGAACTCGAGGGCATCGCCGCCGCGGTCACGTGGGTCGCGCGCCGGCCGGTGCGGTGGCTCGACGAGTCCTCGCTCGACCTCGAGTCCGCAGTCGCTGCGGTCGCGGCGCAGGACGACGCCGCACGGGCTGGACTGCCCCTGCCGAGCATCGTCAGCGGGACGGGGGTGCCGATGACCCCGCGCATGCGGGCTGCCGAGGAACGTGGTGTGCTCGTCGCGCAGCCGATGTTCACCGCCGTGGAACGGGACGGGGTCCGGATGGCGGACGGCTCGCACCGGCAGGCGGATGCGATCATCTGGGCGACCGGGTTCCGGCCGGAGCTGCGCTTCCTGGCTCCGCTCGGGCTCCGCGAGCGGTCGGGCGGGTACCGCGTACACGACGGTGCGACCAATCGGGACCCGCGCGTGTTCCTGGCGGGCTACGGACCGCAGGCGTCCACGATCGGGGCGAACCGAGCGGGTCGGCTCATCGCGCGCCAGGTCGTCGAGCGCCTCCGCACTGGAGGGACGGCGCGCGATCCCGAATGAAGCGCACCTGTTCGTGGTGTCGGGACCGCGGCGCTGCGGCCCGGATCGAACCGGCTACGGGCGCATGCCGCGACACGGCCCGGGATGCGGGGACGAGGATCGGGCTGTCGGAGCAGGGCGCCGTGCCGTGACACGGGCCGGGTGTGCCGCGACAGACCACCGGCGCACCGCGGAGCCCGGGTCGGGACCGTGATGCGCCGGAGGTGCGGCGGTCGAGGCTCAGCCCTGGCCGCGGCCCGTCTTCGCCTGCAGTCGCTCGATGTGCTCGGACGCCTCGGCCTTGGTGAGGTCCGCGGACAACTCCTCGCCAGCCTCGCGCGCCAAGGTGTCGAGGTAGCTCCGCTGCGCACCGGTCATCGGCTCGTCACCGGTCACCCACTGCTCCGGGTCCTTGCTCGCCGAGGTCGACGGGTCCGGACGTGCACCGCCGAGGGTCTCCCCGGTCGGCTCACCGGTGGGCTCGTCGGGCGCGACACCGTTCGAGCCGGCGCCGTCGTTCGAGCCGGCGCCGTCGTTCGAGCCGGCGCCGTCGTTCGAGCCGGCACCGTCGTTCGAGCCGGCACCATCCGCTGCGCCGTCGTCCGAGCGGGCATCGTTGTCCGAGCCGCCGCCGGTGTCCGAGCCGGCGCCGTTCGCCGCACCGTCGTTCGACCCGGCAACCGTCGACCCGGCTCCACCCACGCCGAGCGGCTGGTCGTCCGCGGGCGCGTCCTCGGGCAGCACGTCGCTCGGACCCGCACCGGCCGGGTCGATGGTCTCGTCGAGGGGAGCCGCGCTGCCGTCGCTCGTCGGGAGCTGTTCGCTGTTCGTCATGTCCCGAACCGTACGCGGCAGCACCGACAGCCCCGGCCGTCACGGGGTACAGGTCGCCACTCAGCGCACAGCCGAGCGCACGACGGGAGCAGCAGTCGCCAGATCGACACGACCAGGTGCCAGATCGACACGACCAGGTGCCAGACCGACGCGGCCAGCCCTCAGACCGGCACGACGTCGTAGCGCACGAGGTCCGCGTCGATGCCGTTCGCAGCGACCGGCCGGAGCTCCGCCCCCGGGACCCCGACCCACGCGGTGTTCGCTGCGGCGTCGACCCGGTCGATCACCACGCGCTCTCCGTGCACGATCCACGAGGCCCGGACGACGACGCGCGCCCCGGTGTCCCGGGGTGGCAGCCCCACGACGTCGGCCGAACGGTCCGGGTGCTCGCCGGGAGCGAGGATCGGCAGCACCGGCACGGAGCGGATCGCGACCCCGGCGGCACCGGTGTCGGTCGTCGCGTCGGTGTCGACCTCGACCAGGCGGACGACCTCCTCCCGGGGGAGCGGTGCGTCGACCCGGACGTCGTCGGTGCCGACCAGCGTGCGGAACGCGGGTCGGCCGTCGGGCGCGATGTGGGCCTCCAGGCCGTCGATCCGGACCCGACCGCGGGTCCTGGTGTCCGCGTAGGTGCCGGCGGTGAGGCCGGCGACGCGGGCCTCCGAGCGGGGGACGACCACGCGGTCGGGTCGGTACCAGTCGCGCAGCTGGGCGGGGGAGACGTACCCGATGCTCTGGTCGCCGCGCGCCAGCGCAGCTCCGGAACCAGACCCATTACCTGAACCGGACGCAGCACCGGGGCCCGACGCAGCACCCGGGCCGTGCCGGGTGTCCGGACCGTCGTCGGGCCGCGGGTCGATCGCGCCGGTCGGGTGTTCGCCGCGGACGACCACCATGCCGTCGTACCGTCCGTCGGGAGTGCTCGGCGGATCGAGCGGGAGGACCTCGACACGTCGTGAGACCTTGCCGCCGTGACTGTCGATCGTCGCGAAGGTGCGGAGGTCCGCCGTGGCGGTCGTCGGGTCGTCGCTCATGTGGCGATCATCCTACGACCGGGGTCGGACACCGATCGCGACGACGGCGCAGGTCGGACCGCCGACACCGCCCGGCCGGACCCGCACGCGGCGGACGCCGCTTCCGCGGGCCCGCACATGGCGCAGGCCGCCGCCCCGGACCCGCACATGGCGCAGGCCGCCGCCGCCCCGGGCACTCAGTCGGCGGACGCCGTATCCCGCCCCGCTGCCCGCCCCGGCGCGGGAGTCGGCGTGAGCACCGGCACCGCCCCCGTGCACAGCGCCGGGTCCGACCCCTCGGCGGGGCCGGCCGGACGGGTCGCACGCCGTGGCTGCAGGCTGTTCCGCTGTGCCGAGCGGTACAACCGGTCCTCGGGGGTGTCCGGACCGGTGCGGCCCATCGCAGGACGCACCGGCTCGCCGCGCCGGTCCTGCCCGGGGAACGGTCGGGACCGGCGGCCGTACAGCAGCTCCGACGAGTCGAGGAGCCACGGCACGAGCGCGACCGTCACACCGTGCACGAGCAGCAGCTTCTTGCGGATCCGGCGTCCGCGGTGGTTGTGCAAGAGCGTCTCCCACCAGTGTCCGACGATGAACACCGGCGTGTACACCGTGACCACCTCGGACCCGTGGTCCATCCGGTGCGCCTTGATGTACTTGATGAGCGGCATCGAGATGTCGCGGTACGGGCTCGAGACGATGGTGAGTGGCACGTCGATCCCGTACTCGGCCCACTGGGTCCGGAGCGCGGCGGCGTCGGCTTCGTCGATCGCGACGTGCACCGCCTCGAACGATGCGTGCTTGGCGGCGATCGCGTAGTCGAGTGCCTTCAGCACCGGCTTCTGCAACTTGTTGACGAGCACGATCGCGTGGTCCCCGGTCGCGCCGAACTTGGTCGACGAGTCGGCCTCGATCTCGTGCGAGACGTCGCGGTAGTACCGGTTCACCCCGAGCATGAGGGTGAACAGGATCGGCATGATCACGAAGACGAGCCACGCGCCGTGGGTGAACTTGGTGATGGTGACGACGACGAGCACGACGAACGTGAACGACGCGCCGGTGGCGTTGATCGACAGGCTGCGCCAGACCTGCCCGCGGTTGACCGGTTCGGAACCGGGGTCCCTCGTGCCCTCGCGGTCGGCGCGGAGCAGCCCCAGCCAGTGCCGGACCATGCCCGTCTGCCCGAGCGTGAACGACACGAACACGCCGATGATGTAGAGCTGGATGAGGCTCGTGACGTTCGCTCGGTACACGATGAGCAGGGCCGCCGCGACGAGCGCCAGGACGATGACGCCGTTCGAGTAGATGAGCCGGTCGCCGCGGGTGGACAGCGACTTGGGTGCGTACGAGTCCCGCGACAGGATCGAGCCGAGGAGCGGGAACCCGTTGAACGCGGTGTTGGCGGCGAGGAGCAGGACCGCGGCCGTGGTCGCCTGGATCACGAAGAACAGGATCGTGTCGTTCCCGAACGTGGCCGCGGCGATCTGCGCGATGAGGGACCGCTGCGGCGTGGTGGTGCAGTCGGCGAACCCGCGGAGGTCGCACGGGAACTCGGCGTAGTGCACGCGGGCGATGAGCGCGACCGTGATGAGCCCGACGAACAGCACGATCGCGATGCCGCCCATCGCGACGAGTGTCAGCTGTGCGTTCCGGATCTTCGGGCGTCGGAACGCCTGGACGCCGTTCGCGATCGCCTCGACGCCGGTGAGCGCCGAGCACCCGGACGCGAACGCCCGCAGGAGCAGCAGGATGAACGCTGCGTGGGTCAGGTCGGACCCGTGCGTGACGAGGTACCCGGCGGACTCCGCGACGGGTGCGTGCCCGACGAACGTTCGGACGATCGCCGTGACGACCATCACGAACACGCTCGCGACGAACAGGTACGTCGGGATCGCGAACGCCTTGCTCGACTCGGCGACACCGCGCAGGTTGACGCCCGCCAGGACCACCACGAACAGCAGGGCGAGCTCGACGCGGAACTCGTTGAGGAACGGCAGCGCGGAGATGATGTTGTCGACGCCGGACGCGACGGACACCGCGACGGTCATGACGTAGTCGACGAGCAGGGCGGACGCGACGACGAGCCCGGCCTTCTCGCCGAGGTTCCGGTGGGCGACCTCGTAGTCGCCGCCGCCGGAGGGGTAGGCGCGGATGAGCTGGCGGTACGACGCGACGACGACGACGAGCAACAGGACGACGAGCGCCGCCACCCACGGCGCGAACGTCAGGAACGACATCCCGCCGAGCAGCAGGATCATGAGGAGCTCCTGCGGCGCGTACGCGACCGACGACAAGGGGTCGCTGGCGAAGATCGGGAGCGCCAGGTGCTTCGGCAGCAGTTGCCCCTCGAGCTTCTCCGACGGGAGGGGGTCCCCGATCAGGCGCGCCTTGAGCGACCGGATCTCGTTCGTCACGAGGGGCAAACCTACTCAGTTCGCGGCGCAGCGCAACACGGTGCACCAGCTCGGCATTCCCTGGACGTCGGATCGCGCCGGTCGTCGGGATCGCAGAACGCGCCGTCCCCGCGCCATCGAGAGCGCAGAACACGCCGCGTTCCGGGCGGGGGACGCGGCGTGTTCTGCGATCTCGGACGCTGCGGACGGGCGCGTGGAGCGGGCCGACGGCCTGGAGGCACGACCCGCGCCGTGCCTCCAGGCCGGCGTCCGTCAGGTGGTCGGGTCCTGCAGCGCGGCGCGCAGCGCGACGAGGCGCTCGCGGAGATCCGTGACGTGCTCGTCCGTGAGCCGGCCCCGGTTCGCGAGCCGGCGCATGTCGGTCCGGACGTCCTGCCGGAACCCGGCGAGGAGCATCTCGACCTCGCGGAGCTGCTTGCCGGCGTCCGTCGGGGTCGACGTGGGCGTCGGGCCGGGCCCCGCCGTGGCGTGTCGGGCGGAGGCGGCGAGGTCCGCGCGGAGCGTCCGCATCGCTTCGCCGACCGACGCTCGGACGCCGTCGGCGAGGGACCGGACCGAGTCGGACACCCCGGCCTCGAGGTCCGCGACGTCGTCCTGGCGCCGGGCGAGCTCGTCGCGGCCGGCGTCGGTGATCGCGTAGACGGTCTTGCGGCCGTCGGCGGTCTTGGTGACGAGCCCGTCGTCCTCGAGCTTCGCGAGGCGCGGGTAGACGGTGCCGGCACTCGGGACGTACGTGCCGCCGAAGCGGTCGCCGAGCGCCTGGATGATCTCGTACCCGTGCATCGGGTGGTCGGCGAGCAGGACGAGCAGGTACAGGCGGAGGTGCCCGTGGGCGAACACGGGGCTCACGAGATCACCTCGGTCGGGTTCACCGGCGCCGTGGGGGCCGTCGGCGAGGTCGGGCTCGACGTGTCGGCGGCCGGCGGTGTCGCGACCGGTCCGGCGTGCACGATGGCGACGTCGCCGGACACCGAGCTCGCCGCGACCTCGAGCCAACGCGAGTCGAGTGCGCCGAACCGCTTGGTGTGCTTGCCGTGGACGCCCGTGATCGTCTCGTCGTCGAACTGGAGCGTCCCGGAGGCGGTCGCGATCTCGCTCGAGTACGCGACGCCGTCCCCGAGCCGGATGCTGAGGTCGCCCGACACGGTCTTCGTCCGGATGCTGTCCGGGATCCCGCTGACGTCGAGGAGCACGTTCGCGGAGATGCTGTCGCAGGCGAACCGCTCGATCTCGCCGGTCGCGACGACGTCGCCGGACCCCGTGCGCACCGCGATCTCGCCGCGGTGGTCACGGACCGTGACGGTCCCGGACACCGCGTTGACCTGCAGGTCGCCGGCGATGCCGTCCGCGACGACGTCGCCGCTCAGGGTGTTCAGCGTGGCGTCCCGGACCAGACCCGAGACGAGTGCGCCCGCCGAGACAACCCCGAGGGTGACCGTGGCGTCGCGGGGGACCAGGATGCTGACGTCGGCCCTGGCGTTCCCGCGGAACGACTTGAGGAACCCGACGGGGTCGTCCCAGCGGATCTGCGGGTGGTCGACCGTCAGGGTGTCGCCGTCGATCTCGACCTTCAAGGGTCTGCCGGACACCGAGTGGATCTCGACCCGGGCGGTCGGCTCGTCGTGCGCGATGACGTCGACCTGGCCGCCGACCAGTCCGACGCGCAGTCGACGGACGATGCCGGTGTCGATCGTCTTGGGCTCCTCGACGAGCCACTTCTCCTGGGCCATGTCGTGCCTTCCTCGTCATGACGCGATCCATCGCGTCCTCACGAATCACGATATGTCGCGTTTGCCGTTCCCGCAAGTCCCTCCGCGAGTTCGACGACGCCCGGGACGGCGTCGACCGGGACGGCGTCGACCGGGCTGCCCTGCTACTGGACATGACGGGCTGATGCATCCGCCGAGAGTCTGATCTTCTTGCGGACGGATCGTGCGCACGCATCTACCGTGGAGGCATGGCCAGCACCCGCTCGACAGCCCTGATCGCTCTGATCGGTGTGCTCGCTCCGATCGTGGTCGTCGGGTCCGTCCTGTCGCTCGCCGACGGCGACTCCGGGACGGCGGCCCGGGCAGCGGTCGCGTCGGGCCCGTCGGCATCGGCGTCGACCCCGGTGCCCGAGACGAAGGTCGTGACGATCGGCGACTCGATCATGTCCGGCCACGGGCTCGGCAGCGAGAGCGAGGCATGGCCGACCCTGCTCGGCTTCTCCGGTCACGGCCCGGTGGTGAACCTGGGGTGCAGCGGTGCCGGGTTCATCGCGGTCGGTGACTGCGGAACGGACTACCAGGGGCTCATCAGCCAGGCGGTCGCCGCGCAGCCCACCCTGGTGATCATCCAGTCCTCGGACAACGACAACGGGGAGGACGCGGCGGAGCTCGACAGTGCGACCATGACGACGGTCCGAGCCCTGCGCGCCGCGCTGCCCTCGACCGAGATCGTCGGGTTCAGCACGCTCTGGGACCAGCCCGGCGCGGTCCCCGCCGAGGTCGCGCAGAGCTCGGACGACCTCCGCTCGGCGGTCGCGGTGGTGGGCGGCAAGTACATCGACGTCGGGCAGCCGATCGCCGGGCAGCCGGCACTGTTGCAGTCGGACAACGAGCACCCGACGGACGCGGGCCAGAGCGTCCTCGCGTTGGCCTTCGCCCGCGACCTGCATCGCGCCGGCGTCCACTACTGACCCGGCCCGCCCGGGACGGCCGCGAGCCGTCAGGAGGAGGCCGGGTGCGCCTCCAGTCCGTCCGTCGGGGTGGACCGGCCGTCCGCAGCGGCGTCCGCAGGTGCCGCGGTCCCCGTCGTCGGCCCGGGCGACCAGGGGAACCGCGCGAACCACGGCATCAGCCAGCCGACGATCGGTCCGATGAGGAACGCCGCAGCGACCGTGCCGACCCCGACGTCGCCGCCGAGCAACCAGCCGACCACCACCACCGTGACCTCGATGAGCGTGCGCGTGAGCCAGATCGGCCACCCGGTCCGCTCGTGCAGCCCGACCATGAGACCGTCCCGGGCGCCGGCACCGAACCGGGCCCCGATGTAGCACCCGGTCGCGATCCCGAGCAGGAGCATGCCCCCGACGAACACCAGGACCTGCACGACGAGCGACGACGGCGACGGCAGGACCCACAGCCCGAAGTCCGCCGCCGGACCGATCAGGAGTGCGTTCAGCAGCGTGCCGATCCCCGGCCGCTGGCGGAGCGGGATCCACAACAGCAGGATGACGCCACTCGACACCACGGTGACGACACCGAACGACCACGGGACGACGTTCTCGAGCCCCTCGGTCAGCACCGTCCACGACGACACACCGATCACGGCGCGCACCATCATGGCGGTCGCGAACCCGTAGAGGAAGAGGCCGACGAACAGCTGCACGAACCGGAGCAGCAGGGCGGTCGAGCGTGTCATGCTGCCATGGAACGGCCGAAGTGGACTGGTTGACAAGAGCCAATCCGTCTACGGTGGACCCATGACCCCCATCGTGCTCAGCGCCCGTGCCGCTGGAGTCCTCCTCGCCCACTGGCGTGACGGAGCCGGCGGGACGGCGTACGACGCGCTCGCGGACGCCCTCCGGATGCTCGTCATCGACGGACGCGTCACCATCGGCGCGCGGCTCCCCGCCGAACGTCGACTGGCGGAGACCCTCGGGATCAGCCGGACCACGGTCGCGACCGCGTACGCGACCCTCCGCGACGACGGGTTCATCGAGAGCATGCGGGGCTCGGGCAGCGTCGTGCGCCTGCCGCGGGGTCTCGACGGGCGGCCGGACCCGGAACGGCTCGCCGCCGTCGACCCCATCGGCCGCCACGACCCGTCCGGTGGTGTGCACGGGCCCGACGACGCCCGTGCGGGGACGAGGCCCCGTGCCGCGGCGGCCCCGGCGCCGCTCCTCGACCTCCGCAAGGCGGTCGTGCATGCCGCCCCCGGGATCGCGGAGGCCACCGAGCGCGCGATGCGGCACCTGCCGGCCGCGCTCGCCGAGGTCGGGTACGACACCGTCGGCGACCCGGGCCTCCGCGCGGCGATCGCGGATCGGTACGCGGAGCGCGGGCTCCCCACGCGTCCGGAGCAGATCCTCGTGACGCTCGGCGCCCAACACGCGATCGCGCTGCTCGCCCGCGTGCTCGTCGGCCGTGGCGACACCGTGCTCGTGGAGGCGCCGACCTACCCGCACGCGCACGAGGCGTTCCGTGCTGCGGGCGGTCGGCTGGTCCCCGTGCCGGTCGACGCCCGCGAGGGGTGGGACGTCACCGCGATGACGACCGCGATCCGCCGCACTGCACCAGCGGTCGCGTACGTGATGCCCGACCTCCACAACCCCACCGGGGCGACGATGTCCGGCCCGGCCCGTGACGCGCTCCTCACCGCGGCACGGGACGCCGGCACCGTCGTCGTGGCCGACGAGACGATGGGGGAGCTGCGGATCGACGGTCCGACCATCCCGCCGCTCGGCACGCGCGGTCCCGTCGTCCACATCGGCTCCGCGGGGAAGGTGTTCTGGGGTGCGCTCCGCATCGGGTGGATCCGCGCCGACGCCGACCTGCTGCAGCGGCTCGTGCTCGCGCGGCCGACGGGGGACCTCGGGACGCCGGTCATCGAGCAGATGGTGGTGCGGGAGCTCGTGCCGCACACCGCGAGCGTCCTGGAGGAGCGCCGTCGGCACCTCCGCGAGGGGCGCGACCACGTCGTCGCGGCGCTGCGGACGCGGATCCCGGAGTGGGACGTGCCCTCACCGGACGGCGGGCTCACCACGTGGATCGGTCTCGGCCGACCGGTGTCGAGCGCGCTCGTGCTCGCCGCACGGTCCGAGGGGGTCGCGCTGGCCTCCGGGGGCGTGTTCGGGCCGGACGGCGGGTTCGAGCGGTTCCTGCGTGTGCCGTTCTCGGGGGCGGCGGCGGACCGTACGCGGATGATCGACGTGCTCGCATCGGCCTGGCGTCGGGTCGGCGGGGTCGAGGCGGGTACGGTCCGGTCGATGGCCGCCGTCGTGTGACCGCTGCCGACTTCATCCGTGCGACGGATGCTTGCCGTCGGCGCGTGCGTCATGCTGTGAGCATGGAATCGCCCGTGCTCGACCGGTCCGCCTCGCCGCCGGTCCGTCCGACGCACACCGCGCATCGTGGCCTGCCGGTGCCCGCTGCGGTGTCGATCACCCTGCTCGGCGCGTTCCTCGTCGGGATCCTGACGAGCGTCGGACAGGGCGGACCGGACTTCCTGTCCTCGCTCTCCAACTCCGCGGGGTCCTGGTTCCTCGCCACCGTGCTGCTCTTGCTGGTCGTCCGACCGCGGATGCGCTGGGCACTGCCGCTCGGCGTCGTCGTGCTCGAGCTCATGCACGTCGGGTACACCGTGGCATCGAACCTCCGCGGGCACCCGGACTTCCTCGCGATCACGAACTTCTGGGTGCTGATGGCCGTCCCGGCGGGGTTGCTCGCCGGTGCGGTCGCGAACTGGGTCCTCCGCGGCGGGCCGCGACTGCGCGCGTTCGCGTCCGGGCTGGCCGGTGCGGTCCTCGTCGGTGAAGGCATCAGCGCCCTCCTCCGTGTCGCCGCGACCACGAGCGTCGCGTTCTGGATCGCGGAGATCGTCGTCGGCGTGCTGGTCGTCGTCACCGGTGTCGTCGCCGGACGCACCCCCGCCGGACGCGTGGTCGGTCTCGGCACCGGCGTGGTCGGTGCCGCCGCGGTGTTCACCGCGTACATGGTCGTCGGCTGAGCTCCTCCTCCCCAGACCGGTCGGACCTCGGTCCCGTCCCCATCCCGGCGCCGGGGTCATCCGACGTCAGACCGCCCTGCGATGCTTGACGCGTGTACCTCCTCTCGGTCTTCAGCCTCCGCAACCGCGCGCTCATCGCGCTCGTCACCGTCGTGGTGGCGATCTTCGGCGGGATCGCGCTGACGCACCTCAAGCAGGAGCTGATCCCGAGTGTCCAGTTCCCGCAGGTCGCGATCGTCAGCGTCTACCCCGGGGCCACCCCGCAGGTCGTGTCGAACGACGTCTCCACCAAGATCGAGCAGGGCATCCAGGCGGTCCCGGACCTCAAGTCGACGACCGCGACCTCCTCGACGGGGCAGAGCGTCGTGTCGGCCGAGTTCGACTACGGCTCGAACCTCGCGAGTGCCGAGGACAAGATCCAGACGGTCGTGAACGCGCTCACCCTGCCGGACTCGGTGCGCACGCAGATCGTCACCGGCTCGTTCGACGACATCCCCGTCCTGCAGCTCGCCGTGTCGGACCCGGGTGCCGACCAGGAACAGCTCGTCGACACGCTCGACCAGACCGCGGTGCCGGACCTCGAGAAGCTCGACGGCGTGCGGGCGGCCGACGTCTACGGCAACCCCGGTCGTCGCGTCGTCATCACCCCGAAATCCGGCGCCCTCGCGCAGCGCGGACTGTCGCAGACGGCGATCTCGGACGCCCTCGACGACAACGGCACGCTCATCCCCGGTGGCACCGTCACCCAGGACGGCAAGACACTGTCCATCCAGTCCGGTTCGCGCCTCACCTCGACGGACGACATCGCGAACCTCCCGCTCACGGGTGCCAAGGACGCCTCCGGCCGGCCGGAGACGACGACCATCGGCGACGTCGCCACGGTCCGGCTCACGGAGTCCCCGCGGACCTCGATCAGCCGCGTGGACGGCAAGCCGGCGCTCACCGTCGCCATCACGAAGACGCAGGAGTCGAACACCGTCGACGTCTCGAAGACGGTTCGCGACGCCCTGCCCGGCATCGAGTCCAAGGTCGGCGGTCACCTGACCTTCACCGTGGTGTTCGACCAGGCGCCGTACATCCAGCAGTCGATCGACTCCCTGGCAGAAGAAGGCCTGCTCGGTCTGCTGTTCGCCGTGATCGTCATCCTGGTCTTCCTGCTGTCCGTCCGGTCGACGATCGTCACGGCGATCTCGATCCCGGTCAGCGTGCTCCTGGCTGCGGTCGGCATGCAGGCGGCCGGGTACACGCTGAACGTCATCACCCTGGCCGGACTGACGATCGCGATCGGTCGGGTGGTGGACGACTCGATCGTCGTCGTCGAGAACATCAGGCGGCATCTGCAACCCGGGGTGGACCGACGCACAGCGGTGCTCGACGGCGTGCGGGAGGTCGCGGGGGCGGTGACGGCCTCCACCCTGACCACGGTCGTCGTGTTCCTGCCGGTGGCGTTCGTGCAGGAGCTCGTCGGCGAGCTGTTCCGACCGTTCGCGCTGACGGTGACCATGGCGCTCGTCGCGTCGCTCCTCGTGGCACTCACCATCGTGCCGGTGCTCGCCTACTGGCTGTTGCGCGCCCCGAAGCCGGCGCCACACCACGGGGCGCACCTCGCCGCGTCCGGCGGGGCAGGGTCGTCCGTCAGCTCCGGTCCCGGTCTGGAGGCCCGCGGTCCGTCCGCCTCGTCCGGTGCGCTCACGAGCGCGGCGGACCTGCACGACGCGTCCGCGCCCGACCGACTCCGCCGGGGGTACCTCCCGGTCCTCCTCTGGGTGCTCCGGTTCCCCTGGCTCGTGTTGGGGCTCGCCGTGCTCGTGCTCGGCGGGACCGCCGCTGCGGTGCCGTTCGTCAGCACGAACTACCTCGGCGACTCCGGACAGAACACGTTCACGGTGACGCAGACCCTGGCACCCGCGACGAGCCTCGCCGCACAGTCGACCGCCGCACGCACGGTCGAACGCACCCTCCGTGACGTCCCCGGGGTCGACACCGTGCAGGTGACCATCGGATCGACGGGCAACTCCCTCCAGGCCGCGTTCGCGGGCGGTGCCGGCGGGTCGATCACCTACTCGGTGACGACCGACCAGTCCCGCGACCAGACGGCGCTCCAGTCGACCGCACGCGCTCGCCTCAAGGCCCTCACCGGCAGCGGGGACATCGCGATGTCGTCGTCGTCGAGCTTCGGGTCGGACTCGAACATCGAGGTCGACGTCACCGCGCCGACGCAGGCGCAGCTCCGGACGGCGGCGCAGCAGGTCCTGACGGCGATGCGGGACGTCCCGAACACCATCGGGGCGACGAGCAACCTCTCCGCGGCGGAGCCGTACCTCGCCGTCGACGTCGACCGGGCCAAGGCCGCGGCCGTCGGCTTGACCGAGACCGAGGTCGGTGGGATCGTCGCGGCATCCGTGTCGCCGCAGGACAAGGGCACCGTGGAGTTCGGCGACGCTACGCTCGACATCTACATCGAGAACCCGGACCCGCCCACGACGGTCGATGCCCTGCGCGCGCTGTCGATCCCGACCGCGACCGGCTCGAAGCCGCTCTCCGACCTCGCCACCGTGCAGCAGTCGGACGGACCGACGACGGTCACCACCACGAACGCCGTGCGGACCGCGACGATCTCGGTCACGCCGTCGGCGACCAACCTCGGTGCGGCGACGACGTCGGTGACGAAGGCGGTCGACGACCTCGACCTGCCGCGGGGGGCCTCGGCGTCCATCGGCGGTGTCGCATCGAGTCAGACGAGTGCGTTCGGGCAGCTGGGACTCGCGGCGCTCATCGCGATCCTGATCGTCTACGTCGTCATGGTCGCGACGTTCAAGAGCCTCTACCAGCCGGTGATGCTCCTGATCTCGATCCCGTTCGCCGCCACCGGCGCCGTCATCCTGCAGATCGTCTCCGGGATCCCGGTCGGCGTCCCGTCGCTCATCGGTCTGCTCATGCTGGTCGGGATCGTGGTGACGAACGCGATCGTCCTCGTCGACCTCGTGAACCAGTACCGCCGTCGGGGACTCCGTGTGCGCGAGGCCCTCATCGAGGGAGCGACACGACGACTCCGACCGATCCTGATGACGGCGCTCGCGACGGTGTTCGCACTCGTGCCGATGGCGATCGGGCTGACCGGTCAGGGCGGGTTCATCTCGCAACCGCTCGCGTTGATCGTGATCGGCGGGCTCGCGTCGTCGACGCTGCTCACGCTGGTGGTGCTGCCGGCGCTCTACTTCGTGGTGGAGCGGCAGTTCGAGCGATGGGCAGACGGGCATGCTCCGGCGGCGGATGCGGCCTCCGGCCGGGCGGCGGACGCGTCGCCCGGGGTGTCGCCGTCGGCCGCAGCGTCGTCGGGAGGCGGCCTCGCAGAGCGCTGATCACGTCGGATGCCGCACGTCGCAACGGGTGCAGGTGTCGACCGATCCGGGACGTGCTGGATGCGGGGGTCCGACCTGCCGGTCAGGACTCCCAGCCGCGCCGGTGTTCGTCCGTGGCCGGTGCGGTGAACCAGTTGACGAGCACGCAGAGCAGCGAGCAGACGAACGCGATCGCACTGAGCTGCGCGACGATCGACGTCTCGCCCTGCACCGCACCGATCGCGCCGAACGCCATGGTCACGAAGAACGACAGCCCCAGCGTGAGTTCCGCGCCGGCCCGGAGCCAGGTCATGCCGCTCCATTCGGGCGCGACGGCCCGCTCGACGTCGTTCAGCTGCTGGATGCTCACGGTGATCAGTCTCCGGCGGTGGTCACGCCCGGGCCAGTCCCGAGTGTGGGTGCCGCCAGAACGGGGGTCCCGGACAGCACCACACCATCGTATCTGATATACGAGCCGACGACCAGTGGTCATCCGCGCGCGACGGTCCGCCTCGCCTCCGCGACGGCCTCCGCGACGGCCGCCTCGAACCCGGATGCGGGGTCGTCCATCAGCCGCGCGATCGCGAGCGCGTGTGCCCGGACCACGTCACCCGACGAGCGCGCCGCACGGTCGACGACGCCTCGTGCCGGCTGCCCGAGCACGGCGAACGCGCGTCCGAGGCTCACCTGAATGTCCGGGCCGCCCCTCCCGAGCTGCGACACCAGGAGTTCCGCGAGCGCGGACTCCTGACCGACGGGGACGAGACCGGCCGCGGCCCGCCACGCGGCGCGGGCCACCTCGTCGTCCTCGTCGCGGAGCAGCGCCGGTGTGATCGACCGCCAGACGGTGCGGTCGCCGATCTTCGTCAGGGTGTGGAGCGCCTGCGAGCGAGCCTGGGGGACGGCCGACCGCAGTTCGCGGAGGAGCCGATCGACAGTGGTCTCCGCGTCGTGCCGCGTGAGCGCCCAGGTGAGCATGTCGCGCACGAAGAAGTCCGGCTCGACGGCGCACCGACGGACGAGGACGTCGATGTACTCCGTCCGCGGCGTCGTGCCCGCCGCGAGTGCGGTCCGGAAGCGTGTGGAGGAGTTCGGGGCCTCGAAGGCGTCCCGCAGCTCGGTCGCCGACAGCTGCATGCTCATGGCGACCATCTCAGCATCATCACCGCAGCCGCGCGCGGAAGAACGCCACCACGCGCCTGCTCATCCCCTCGTCGAGCTGCGCGATCGAGTGCGCCGTGCCCCGCACCATGACCAGTGTCACGGGCACGTCGTGACGACGCAGTTCCGCCGCGAACCGACGGGACTCCCACTGCGGGATGAACTCGTGCGTCGACTGCCCGATGAAGAACGGCGGCGTGTCCTTCGTCACCTGGTGGACCGGGGACGCTCGTTCGGCGGCCGGGCAGTCGGCGTACGCGGTGCAGTCGAGGTAGCGCAGTTGCGTGCGCTGGAAGCGGGGTGTCACGCCACCGGCCTCGGTCGAGGCGGTCGTCAGGTCGGACGGGCCGCTCAGCTCGGCGACGGCCCGGATCCGGTCGCCGTCGGCGTAGGCCGCGGACTCGTGGTCCTCGAGCCCGAGCAGCGACGCGAGGTTCCCGCCCGCGCTCCCGCCGAACACCCCGACCCGCTGGGCGTCGACGTCGTACCGGTCGAGCGTCGATGTCCGGAACACCCAGTCGAGCGCGCGGCGGACGTCGTCCAGCCCCGCCGGGAACGGGTCCGTGGGCGCGAGCCGGTAGTCGACGTTGAACACGACGAACCCCTCGGACGCGAAGTACTGGCAGACCGCGTGGTACGCCGCCGTGGCCTTGTCCCCGTGGGTCCACGAACCGCCGTGGATCATCATGATGGCCGCACGCGTCCCTCGGGCACGTGGAGTCGCAGCACCTGACGGGACCGCGGCGGCGCCTCCGGACGTCTCCGGCGGGGTGGACGCCGATGTCGCGACCGACGCTCCGGCCGGCAGGCACACGTCGAGCTGCTGCAGTGGCGCCTGCCCGTACGGGACGTCCGACACCGTCCTGATGCCGCGGTACTGCAGGGAGAGGGGGTAGATGACGGGATCGGCGGACACGGTCGCGTCCGAGTCCCCGGTCGGCGTCGACGTGCACGACGCCACACCGACGACGAGCGCCGACGCCAGGACCGCGACGACGAGACGCCGGAGCGGCCTCGGGTCGAGTCGGCGCGGCGCGCTCCGCCGGCGCGGTGGTTCGGTCGTCATCGCCGACAAACCTAAACCGTCGGTCCGGGCGATCCGCTCGGAGTCCGTCGCGTGCCTCGGTCGGCGGCCCGGCGCGAACAGCGCTTCCGCCCGCGCGCGCCGGGTGGGAGGATCGAGCGGACATCGACGAGGAGGCGGCGTGAGCGGACGCGGTGCATGGTCGGAGGACCCGGAGCCGCTGCTCCGCGTGGGCGACGGCTTCCGGTTGGCCGACGTCGACCCGGACGGCACGCCGGGCTTCCGTGGTCGCAAGATAGACGGTCTCGAATCACTGGCATCGGGCGCGTCCCGTCTCAGCGCCATGCAGGAGCGGCTCTGGGCGGCCGCCACGGCGGGCGACGACCGTCGCGTGCTCCTCGTCCTCCAGGCGATGGACACGGCCGGCAAGGGCGGCATCGTGTCGCACGTGGTGGGCGCCGTCGACCCGAACGGTGTCCGGTACGCGGGGTTCAAGGCGCCCACGGCCGAGGAGCGCGAGCACGACTTCCTCTGGCGCATCGAGAAGGCGCTGCCCGGCGCGGGACAGCTCGGTGTCTTCGACCGGTCCCACTACGAGGACGTCCTCATCCAGCGCGTCCGGGCGTTCGCCCCGCCGGCGGAGATCGAGCGGCGATACGGCGCGATCGTCGCGTTCGAACGGGCGCTCGCCGCATCCGGGACCACGATCGTCAAGGTGATGCTGCACATCTCGACGGAGGAGCAACGTGAACGGCTCGGTGATCGACTCGACCGGCCGGACAAGCACTGGAAGTACAACCCCGGCGACATCGACGAACGGTTACTCTGGGACCAGTACCAGGACGCGTACCAGATCGTGTTCGACCGCACCTCGACCGACGTGGCACCGTGGTACGTCGTGCCCGCGAACCGCAAGTGGTACGCACGGCTGGCCGTCCAGCAGCTCCTGATCGGTGCACTGCAGGACATGCACCTGGAATGGCCCGCGGCGGACTTCGACGTGGCCGAGGAACGCCGGCGGCTCGCCGCCTCCTGACCCCGGGTCCCGGACTGGAGGCCCGGGGCTGGTGATCGCAGTGAGGGTCGCGTAAGGTGGGTCGGTCGGCTCTCGACACGCGGCAGGTGGCCGCGACAGGTGTGTGTGTCTCGAGGGCTGGAATCACGTCGACGTCCGACGGGAAGAACCCCCTCCGCATCGCACCCCGGCCGATGACTGCCCTGGGTGTGCAGCGGCATGTCTCCACACCGGAAAGAACCTCATGTCCTCGTTCAACAAGGGCGGGCCCTCGCGCGCCCGCACCGACCGTGCCCACACCGACCGTGCCCGCAACGACAACGGCACGCCCGCGTCCCGCAGCCCGAAGCACCGCGGCTACCGCGCCGAGGAGCCCGGTGCGGCACGGCCGAAGTCCCGATGGAACGCCTCCGAGCGTCGGGATCGTGCCGGTTCCGGTGAACAGCGCAGCGAGCGCCCGAACTGGGAGCCGCGCTCGAACAGCGACAGTCGCGGCCGTGGGCGCTTCGAGCGTGACGACCGCCGCGGTGGGCGTGACGACCGTGCACCGCGTTCGTTCGACCGCAACGACCGCAATGACCGGGGCCGCGACGACCGCGCTCCGCGTTCGTACGACCGGGGCCGCGACGACCGCGCTCCGCGTTCGTACGACCGGAGCCGCGACGACCGCGCTCCTCGTTCGTTCGGCCGGAACGACGGGAGGCGCGACGACCGCGCTCCGCGTTCGTTCGACCGCAACGACCGGAGCCGCGACGACCGCGCTCCCCGTTCGTTCGACCGCAACGACCGCAATGACCGGGGCCGCGACGACCGCGCTCCTCGTTCGTTCGACCGCAACGACCGGGGCCGCGACGACCGCGCTCCGCGTTCGTTCGACCGCAACGACCGCGCTCCGCGTTCGTTCGACCGCGACGACCGCGCTCCCCGGTCGTTCGACCGCAACGACCGCACCGACCGGGGCCGCGACGACCGCGCTCCCCGTTCGTTCGACCGCAACGACCGCAACGACCGCGGCCGCGACGACCGCACCCGCACCGACCGTGCACCCCGCCGCGACCACGACGACCGCAGCGGGTCGGGCCGGTACTTCGGCGACGCGCGCGAGGACCGTGCCCCCTTCAAGCCCGGCGACGACGTCAAGCTCGAGAAGCTCCAGGCCGAGGCCACCGTCGCCGCCGACGTCGAGGGCGTGACGTTCGCCGACCTCGGCATCGGCGGCAACATCTCTCGCGTCCTCGCCGAGATGGGTGCCTCGAGCCCGTTCCCGATCCAGGCGGCGACGATCCCCGACGTCCTCGCCGGCCGTGACGTCCTCGGCCGTGGCAGGACCGGCTCGGGCAAGACCATCGCGTTCGGTGCGCCCCTCGTCGAGAAGCTCATGGAGCACGGCGGCGGCAAGGACCGACGGATGGGCCGGAACCCCCGCGCCCTGATCGTCGCGCCGACCCGCGAACTCGCGCTCCAGATCGACCGCACCGTGCAGCCGATCGCCCGTGCCGTCGGCCTGTTCACCACCCAGATCTACGGCGGCGTCCCGCAGGGCCGACAGGTCGGGGCCCTCGAGCGCGGTGTCGACATCATCATCGGCACGCCGGGTCGCATCGAGGACCTGATGGCGCAGGGCCGACTCGACCTCAGTGAGGTGACCGTCACGGTCCTCGACGAGGCCGACCACATGTGCGACCTCGGGTTCCTGGAGCCCGTCGAGCGCATCCTCGAGGCCACCGCGACCGTCACCCCGCACGGCGACCGCGCGCAGAAGCTCCTCTTCAGCGCGACGCTCGACACGCAGGTCGCCTCGCTCGTGTCGAAGTTCCTCGTCGACCCCGCCGTGCACGAGGTCCTCGGCGAGGACCAGTCCTCCTCGACGATCGACCACCAGGTGCTCCTCATCGAGCAGCGGCAGAAGGACGAGATCATCGAGGAACTCGCGAGCGGCCCGGGCAAGACGCTCGTGTTCGCCCGGACCCGCGCCTACGCGGAGCGGATCGCCGACCAGCTCGAGGACGCCGGCATCCGTGCCACCAGCCTGCACGGCGACCTCAACCAGGCGCGTCGGACCCGGAACCTGTCGCTCCTGACGACCGGACGCGTGAACGTCCTCGTCGCCACGGACGTCGCAGCGCGCGGCATCCACGTCGACGACATCTCGCTCGTGATCCAGGCCGACCTGCCGGACGAGTACAAGACGTACACGCACCGCGCGGGTCGGACGGGTCGAGCGGGCAAGGAGGGCACCGTCGTCACGCTCATCACGGCGAACCGCCGCCGCAAGATGGAGGACATGCTCGGCCGTGCCGAGATCGAGGCGCCGATGGTGTCGGTCGCCCCCGGCGACTCGTTCCTCAAGGAACTCGCGAACCGGTAGTCCCGGACCGGACCGGACCGGACCGCGCGACGGACGGGAGGGGCGGTGCCAGCCGGCACCGCCCCTCCCGTCTGCTCGTGGTCGCCGACGCGCCCTAGAAGAACAGCAGCCCGCGGACGTAGCCGGCCTGCCCGGCGTGCTGCGTGCAGTCGTTCAGGATGCTGACGAGTCGGGCACCGGCGGTGACCGGCGGGTCCCAGGCGTCGTCCACGACCGCGTCCAGATCCGACTCGCCCATGCCGGCCAGCACCGCGACGGTGCGGGCGTGGACCGCGTCGAGGTACCCGGTCAGCAGCTCGGCGGACGCACGGACCCGGCCGACCTCGTCGCGGGACATCCCGTACCCGAGCGCGTCCGCGGGGAACGGCAGGTCGAACCGGTCGTACCAGCCGTCCGCCGTCCACACCTGCTCCGTGCCGGCGAGGTCGGCGACCTGCACGTCCTGGCCGCGGGCGATGTGCCACGCCAGCCACGCAAGGGTGTTCGCCCCGGCGGACGGACGCGTGGCGAGCTGGTCCTCGGAGAGCCCGGTGACGGCGCGCTCCACGGTCGACGGGATGCGGGAGAACGCTTCGGTGAGGAGCTCGCTGGGGGTCATGTGCCCACGCTAGACCCGTCCGTCACCCGCGGGTCAGTCCGTGCTGCGGGCCACGAGTGCGTCGTCCACCGCGGCGAGCATCGTGGTGAAGTCCTCCATGCGGTCGGCCGGGATCGCCGTCGCGAACGCGTCGCGGAACATGTCCTTGACGTCCGCGACCATGACGCTGCCGTCGTCCGTGATCGTGACGTAGACACTCCGCCGGTCGTCCGGGTTCGGGACGCGTCGGACGAGTCCGCGGTCCGCGAGTCGGTCGACGAGACTCGTCGTCGCGCCGGTGGACAGGCCGAGGTACCGGGTCGCCGTCTTCGGCAGGATCCCGCCGTCGGGCTGCACGGCCAGGTAGAAGAGGAACCGCAGGTCGGTGTGGTTCACGCCGCGGGCACTGGCCAGTTCGTGGGTCAGGCGTGCGTGATGCAGCTGCAGCCTGCGGTACACCTCGATCGCACGGTCGAGTGCGTCCTCGCTCACGGGAGCAGCGGCGCGGTGACCGTGACCCTGCTGAGCGCGGCGGACATCTTGTCGAAGCCCTGCGCGAGGGACAGCAGGTACTCGGCGGGGATCGACTCACGGAACACCGATCGGTAGACCGCCCCGATCGACGACGCGACCTCCATCCCGGACCCGGTGAGCCGCACGATGACGCTGCGCCGGTCGTCCGGGTTCGGGTGCCGTTCGATGTGGCCGCGGCGCTCGAGCCGGTCGATCAGGCTCGTGACCGCGCCGGTCGAGAGCTCGAGGTACTCGCCGGCCTGCTTCGGGGTGATCCCGGTGTCGTTGTTGACGGAGAGGAAGAACACCAGCCGGATGTCCGTCTCGTTGAGACCGCGGACGGCGGCCTCGTGGTGCAGGACGTGGGCGTGGTGCAGCTGCATCACCCGGAACGACTGCAGGAGGTGGTGCAGCGCGTCGAGTGTGGTGTCCTCAGCGGTGTCGGGGGCGAGCAGCGTGTCCGTCATGGGCATCTCTTCGGGTCGGATCGCATCCTGCGATCAGGTGGCGGGTGCAGCACAGCGTGGCGCACGGTCAACGTACTGCTCATTGAACAAGCAACTCGATCATGAAGATACCCCCACCAGTGGGGGTGTTGCACGTCTTGCGAGCAACTCGACCGAAAAGTAACTTGATCGTCGTAGCAACACCGGCTCTCGCCGCACGGCGCCGATCTGGACCGCCACCCGAGCAGCCCCACGATCCTCATCAACCCACCCCCTCTCGTCAGGAGTTCCGTCATGCCCCGTGTCACGCCCCGCGCCGCCAAGCTCGCCGCCTGGATCGCCATCCCCGCCGCGCTCATCGCGTCCGGCGTCGTCGTCTCCACCGCGTCCTACTCGGCGTTCTCGGCCACCACGGTGAACCCGACGAACAACTGGACCGCCGGCACGGTCGCGCTGACCGACGACGACTCGAACACCGCGATGTTCGCCGCGACCGGCCTCAAGCCCGGTTCGACCGGCTCGAACTGCATCACGGTCACCTCGACCGGCTCGCTCGCGTCGGCCGTCAAGCTGTACGGGACGAACTCGGCCACCACGAACGCCTTCAACACCTACATCAACGTCACGGTGAACCAGGGCACCGGCGGCGGCTTCGGCTCCTGCTCCGGCTTCACCCCGCTGTCGACCGGCGGCACGCTCTTCACCGGGACGCTCGCGAACTTCGCGTCCACGTACACGAACTACAGCAACGGCCTCGGCACCTGGGCCCCGACCGGCACCGCGTCGGAATCCCGCGTCTACCAGATCACCTACACGGTGTCCTCGACCGCGCCGAACTCGGCGCAGGCCGGCACCGCGGCCCTCGGCCTCACCTGGGAGGCCCAGAACAGCTGAGCCGTCCCCACCTGACCACCCCGCGTCGAGGAGACCGTCATGACCACGTCCCGCATCGAGTTCCCCACGGCATCGCCGTCGTCGAGCTCGATGCGGGACGTCGCCGACTGGGCGCGGATCGTCATCGGGACCCTCGCTCGTGGCGTGATCGCGACGATCCTCGGCCTGGCGCTCTGGGCCGCGGCGCCCGCCGTCATCGGATGGCACCCGACGACCGTGATGACCGGGTCGATGGAACCAAGGCTCACCCCCGGGGACGTCGTCGTGTCGCGGCCGGTGGCGGAGACGTCCCTGCACGTCGGTCAGGTCATCCTCTACGACGACCCGGACATGCCGGGCGAGCTCCGGCTGCACCGGTTCCACGCCGCCGGCGAGGACGGTCAGATCATCACCAAGGGCGACGCGAACCCCCAGCCGGACTCGACGCCGATCGTACGGAGCGCGGTCCACGGGGTCGCGTTCATCCGGGTGCCGTACGTCGGTACGCCGATCGTGTGGCTCCGCGAGGGGGAGTGGCAGAAGCTCGTCGCCCTCGTCGTCGCGCTCGCCGGCCTCGCGCTGCTCGCCACCGTCGACGCGTCGCTGCGCCGCGACCCGTCCGACCCGTCCGACCCGTCCGACCTGTCTGATCCATTGGACTCGGTGGGTCCATCGGGTGGGTCCGGCCCGTCCGACCCGGACGCGACCGGAGGCGGACAGGAGGCGCGGCCCGCGCTCGTGACGAGCCTCCCGTCCGTCGTCGTGGCCGTCGCGACGCGTGCCCAGGTCCGGCGCACGCGCCGCGCCCGGCGGCTCCGCACGACGGGAGTCGCGCTCACGGCGGTGCTCCTCGTCACCGGCGCCGGCCTCCTGCTCCCGGGCAGGGCCTCCGCGGCACCGTTCTCGGGCACGACGAAGACCACCACCTCCTTCGCCGCCACCTCGGCCGTCGCGCCGACGTCGTTGACGTGCACGACGAACACGAACAGGAGCGTCACCGTCGGGTGGTCGTACGGCAGCAGCGACACACCCGCGTCCTTCGACGTCCTGAGTGCCGGCAGCTCGGTCTCGAACGTCGCGGGGACGGCGCGGTCGGTCAACCTCACGGGCTCCGGGTCGGGGACCTACACGCTGTCCGTCCGGACGAACCTCACGACGTCGTGGACGGCGACGTCGTCGACCACGGTCACGGTGACCGTGACGAACTCCACGGCGCGCTGCTCCTGACGGAACTCCCGCACGGACGGACCTCCAGCCGTTCCCTCCACAGGGCGGGCGGGTCGACTCGGGATGTCCTCGGTGCGAGCTACCGTTGCTGTCGTCCGGGAGGTCCGGGCCTCGTCGAACGGGGGTGGTGCGGTGCGGATCCTGCACACGGGGGACTGGCACCTCGGCCGGACCCTGCTCGGCGCGGACCTCCTCGAGCACCAACGGGCGTTCCTCGACTTCCTCGTCGACACGGTGCGTGACCGGGCGGTCGACCTCGTCGTCGTCGCCGGGGACGTCTACGACCGCGCGATCCCCCCGGTCCCCGCGGTCCAGATGCTCTCCGACGCCCTCCGCCGCCTGGCCGAACTCGCTCCCGTCGTCATCACCCCCGGCAACCACGACTCCGCGGTGCGGCTGGGGTTCGGAGCGGGGGTGATGCTCGAGCGTGTGCGGATCCTCGCGGACGTCGCCGCGCTCCGGACACCGGTGCTCATCCCGGACGCCGACGGCCCCGTCGCGGTCTACGGCATCCCGTACCTCGCACCCGACATGGTCCGGCACGCGCTCGCGGACGACCCGGCAGCGCCGCTGGCTCGCTCGCACCAGGCGGTGATGAGTGCGGCGATGGACCGTGTCCGCGCCGATCTCGCAGCCCGACCGGGCACCAGGAGCATCGTCGTGGCGCACGCGTTCGTGGGTGGAGCCGAGCCGAGCGACAGCGAACAGGACATCCGGGTCGGGGGCGTCGACCGGGTCGCCGCCTCGGTGTTCGCCGGCGTCGACCTCGTCGCGCTCGGACACCTGCACGGCCCGCAGCGCGTCGGCGACGGCGATCGGATCCGGTACGCCGGATCACCCCTCGCGTTCTCGTTCGGTGAGCGGCACCAGCACAAGTCGGTCACGATCACCGAACTCGCCGCGGACGGCACCGTGACGGCAGCGCTCGTCCCGACACCGGTCCCGCGGCGACTCGCCGACGTCCGGGGCAGTCTCGCCGCGATCGAGCAGGGTGCGTTCGACGCCGACGCGGACGCCTGGGTGCGCGTCACCGTCACCGATCCGGTGCACCCGGACCGGATGTACGCCCGGGTCAAGGAGCGGTTCCCGTACGCGCTGTCGATCCTGCACGAGCCGGACGGCGGCAGTCGGACCGTCCTGGCGGCCGCGGTCACCGCGACGTCCGACCCCGTCGAGGTCGCTGCCGACTTCGTCGCGTACGCCACCGGCGGTGCGCCGTCCGGACTCGAGCTCGACATCCTCCGTGACGCCACGGAGTCGGCACAGGCACAGCTCGCGGAGTCGACGTCCGGCGGTGGGCGCTGATGTACCTCCATCACCTGACGCTCCAGGCGATCGGCCCGTTCGCCGACCGGGTCGACATCGACGTCGCGCAGCTCGGCGCTTCCGGGGTGTTCCTGCTCGAGGGCCCGACCGGCTCGGGCAAGTCCACCATCATCGACGCCGTCGTGTTCGCGCTGTACGGATCCCTCGCGGGGGACGCCGCCGGCACGAGCAAGGACCGTCTGCACAGCCACCATGCGGATGCTGCCACCGAACCCTTCGTCGAGCTCGTCTTCGAGACGGGTGCGGGCATCCACCGCGTCCGACGCACGCCGGCGTACGAGCGGCCGAAGCAGCGCGGCAGCGGCACGGTCAAGCAGCAGGCGTCCGCGCGACTCTGGCGACTCGCCGCGGTCGACGACCCGGTCGGTGAACCCCTGTCCGAGACGACCCAGGAGATCGGCGCCGAGATCGCGCGCGTCGTCGGGCTCGACCGCGCGCAGTTCGTCCAGACCGTCGTCCTGCCGCAGGGTGAGTTCGCGCGCTTCCTCCGTGCTCCGGGCGAGGTCCGGCGCGAACTCCTGCAGTCGTTGTTCGGCACCGAGGTCTACGTCCGCACCGCCGACGAGCTCGCCGCCCGCCGTCGTGCCGCGGTCGCGTCGGTGGAGCAGGCCGAGCGGGCGGTCGCCGACGCGCTCGGTCGGTTCGAGGAGGCCTCGGGGACGGCCGACCTCGCCGAGACCGACGCAGCCACGATCGTGGCGGGACTCGAGTCGGCGTCCGCGCTCGCCGAGCAGCAGCGGGCCGATGCCGTGGTCGCCCGTGCGCAGAGCGCCGACGCACTCGCCGACGCCGTCCGTCGCTCGGCGGCCCTCCGCCGCCGCGATCAGTTCGTCGCCCGGCAGGTCGCCCTCGCCGCGACGACGGACGACGTCGCCCGGACCAGGACCCGACTGGCCGATGCCGAACGTGCTGGGCGGGTGCTCGCACTGCTCGTGGGCCTCGACACCGCGCGTTCGAGCGCGACCCGCCACGACGACGCCCGGACGGCGGTCCTCGAGCAGCACGGGTCCTCGGTACGCCGGTTGGTCGACCGGGTCGTCGTCGGCGGGTCGGCCGGGGTTGCCGGTGCGTCCTGGCACGACGGTGTCGACCCGGCTGTGCTCCTCGACCGGGTCGACGGCCTCCGATCCGCGGCGTCCGGGGCGAGACACCTCGTCGACGCCGAACGACGACGAACCGAGCGGCTCCGAGCGTCCGAGCGGCTCGCCGATGAACTCCAGGACGGCCGCGATCGCCGTGCCGCGCTCGACCGGACGCTCGGGTCGCGGGATGCCGACCGCGGCGAACTCGTGGCGGCGGCGGAGCGGCTCGCCTCGGGCGCAGCCGACGCGGCGCCGGCCGATCGGGCCCTCGCGGACGCACAGGCCGCGGCACGACGGATCGTGGCACTCGACGCGGCACGGGAGCGTCTGGACCTGGCGGAGCGCGCTCGGACCGCGGCGGCGGACGCGGCCCGAGCAGCGATCGACCACGAGTCGGCCCTCCGTCGTCGTCGGACCGCCGGCCTCGCGGGTGAACTCGGAGCCGCGCTCGCCGCGGACGACGCCTGCCCGGTGTGCGGATCGCACGAGCACCCCGCGGTCGCACGCCCGCTCGACGACCATCCGGACGCCGACGCGGTCGACGCCGCAGCGGACGCCCGTGCGGCGGCGGACGTCGCCCTCGCACTGGCGGCGACGGAGCACGCCCTCGCTTCCGGCGACCGGGATCGTCTCGCGATCGACGTCGGCGACGCCACCGCGCAGTCGGTGCTCGACGAGATCGAACGGGCGGGCATGCGGGTCGACCGGGCACGGGCTGCCGAGTCGGAGCACGCGACCGCGATCACCGCCGTGTCCTCGTTCGACCGGCAGTCCGCGGCGCTCGAGTCCGAACGGACCGCCGTCATCGCTCGGGTCGCCGCGGCCGACGCGACCCTGCAGGCGGAGCGCGCCGCGATCGAGATCGAGGACCGCGCGATCAGCGAGTGCGTCGAGACGCTGCGGCGACTCCGAGCCGGAGACCCCGAGGCCGCTGTCGACGCCGCGGACGCCGCTGCCAGCGGTGCTGACGCGGTGCGGCCACTCGCGCACGTCGTCGAACTCGTCGAGGCCGATGCCGCCGTGCTGACGGCGGTCGCCGAGGTCCTCGCCGCCGCCCGGACTGCGGAGCACGAGTTCGAACGCCGGGCCATCGAGGTCGCCGACGCCCTCGCCGAGCAGGGGTTCGTCGACGCCGACGGCGCCCGGGCCGCAGCGCTCCGACCGGCGGACGGTGCTCGACTCCGGGAACTCGTCGCCGCGGCGGACCGGGAGTCCGCGGTCGTCGCAGCCGTCCTGCAGGAGCCCGAGATCGTCGCGGCGGCGGACGACACCCTGGCCCAGATCGACCACGACGGCGTCGAGGACCGCGACCGTGTCGCCGCGGAGTCCCTCGAACGGACCACCGCAGCAGCGGCGACGGCCGCCGAGCGGGCGGCCAAGAGCGTCGCGCGGGCCTCCGACCTCGCCCGGTCGATCGCCGCCCGGGAGTCGACCTCCGCCGCGAGCCGCGCCGTGGTCCGCCTCGCCGACATCGCCGCAGCGGCTCCGGGCGTCAACCCGACGGGGATCACCCTCGCGACGTACGTGCTCATGCGTCGGTTCGAGGACGTCGTCGCCGCCGCGAACAGTCGACTCGGGGCGATGCTCGGCGGCCGGTTCACCCTGCAGGCGTCGGACGAGCGGGAGTCGTCCTCGCGAGCTCGGCGGACGGGCCTGGCGCTCGCGGTCCTCGACCACGAGACCGGTCGGAGCCGCGACCCGAAGAGCCTGTCCGGCGGCGAGACCTTCACGACGTCGCTGTGTCTCGCGCTCGGCCTCGCGGACGTCGTCCAGGCCGAGGCCGGCGGCGTCGAGCTCGGGACGCTGTTCGTGGACGAGGGCTTCGGGACACTCGACTCGGAGACGCTCGACGGCGTGATCGGGCAGCTCGGGCAGCTCACGGCGGGCGGCCGGCAGGTGGGGATCGTCAGCCACGTCGAGGAGCTCAAGCAGCGAATCCCGGACCGCATCGAGGTCCGCCGGACCCCCGGCGGCGGCTCGCGCGTCACGACGACGCTCTGACCGGTCGCGGGCCGAGCCCGACCGGACACGACTGCCGAGCTAGCCGTCGAGGGACCCCCGCGTCCGCGCGAAGCGCCGGTTCAGCAGGCCGTTGAGCACCGCCACGACCAGCCCCACCACGAAGATGAGCGTCCCGAAGCACAGCACCTGCGGCGGCATGCCGGCCTTCGCCGCGCCGTAGACGAACAGCGGGAACGTCACCGAGGGCCCGGCCACGAACGATGTGATCACGTAGTCGTCAATGCTCATGGCGAGCGCCAGCAGCCCCGCGGCGAGCATGCCCGGGACGAGCAGGGGCAGCGTCACGAGCCGGAACGCCTGGAGCGGCGTCGCCCCGAGGTCGCTCGCCGCCTCCTCGAGCACGTGCCCCATGCCGGAGATCCGTGCCCGGAGCACGACCACCACGTAGGCGACGTCGAACGCGACGTGCACGATGAGGATCGTCAGGACGCCCGTCCCGACGCCGATCGACAGGAAGAACGACAGCGAGGCCGACCCGACCACGATCGACGGTGCGGCGATGTCGGCGAACACCATCGTCGACACCGCGCCCCGACCGAACCACCGGTACCGCTCGAGCGACAGTGCGAGCGGCAGCCCGATCGCCACGGAGACCACCGATGCGACGAGCGCGACGACGACGGAGGTCCCGAACGCGGATCCGAGCCCGCTGACCTGCGTCAGGTTCGCGTACCAGTAGGTCGTGAATCCGTTCCAGGCGAACGTCAGCCGGTTCGTCGGCGCGTCGTTGAACGAGTACACCACCATGTAGACGATCGGCACGAGGGTGATCCCGATGACGACCCAGTAGACCAGGGGGAGCACCCACCGTCGCCCGCCGCGACCGCGCCTGGCGGGGCCGGGGCGGCTCGTGCCTCCCGTCCGTGCGCTGCTCGACGCGTCGGCCGTCGCGACGGCGGCGGTCGTGGGCGGGGCCGTCGCGGTCATACGAGGTCCTCGATGTCGTCGGTGCCCGCGACCCGGGCGTAGAAGAACAGGATGATGCCGAGCACGACCATGAGCACCGTCGACAGGGCCGCCGCGACGTTGTACTGCTGGTTGCCGGAGTAGGTGTCCTGGATCGCCTGGCCGATCGTGTAGGTGTTCGTGCCGCCGAGGAGCGATGCGTTCACCGGATCGCCGACGGTGTCGATGAACACCAGGAGCACCCCGGCGAAGATCCCGGGGCGCGACAGCGGCAGCGTCGTGTGGAAGAAGACCCGGACCTTGTTCGCGTAGAGGTCCGACGCCGCCTCGGACAGCCGGGGATCGATCCGTTCGAGTGCCGCGTAGATCGGCAGGACCATGAACGCCAGGTCGTTGTAGGCGTCGCCGAACACGACCGCACCGGACGTGCCGAGGATGTGGAAGTCCTTCGACACCAGGTGCAGGGCGCGGAGCGTCGACACCACCGGTCCCTGCGAGGCGAGCACGAACGCCCACATGTCGGTCCGGATCACGAACGAGACGAGGAAGCTCACGAACACGAGCATGAGGAGCGGGCTCTTCCAGCGGTCGGACACCCGGAACGCGATGAAGGCGGCAACCGGGTAGCCGACGATGATCGTGATGGCGGTCGCCGCGGCCCCGTACCAGAGGGACCGCAGGAAGAACGTCAGGTACGGCACCTGCGGGTCGACGAACAGCGCCGAGTACACCCCCCAGTTCCACGTGAACGTGTAGCCGTCGTCGGGGTTGCCCGACATCAGCGACACGATGAGCCCGGAGACGAGCGGCACGACGAAGAACACGGCGAGCCACGCCGCGCCGACGACGGCGAGCAGGTACGGCGTGCCGCGACGCCGCGGCCGCCGGCCCGGCACCACCGGCGCCGTCCCGGCCACCCCCGTCGCGGCCGTCATGACTGGATCACCGCGTTGAACAGCGCGTTCCACTCGGCGTACTGGTCGTAGTTCCGGAACACCGGGAACTCGTGCGACGCCGCGAGGACCGCCTCGGACGGGAACACGAGCGGGCTGTCGGCGACCGTCGGGTCGCCGAGTTCGTCCCGCACGTAGTCCTGCGCGTCGGGGACCGGGCAGACGTAGTTGACGTAGTCCTCGATGATGCCGGCGATCTTCGGCGTGTAGGAGAAGTCCATCCAGGCGAGGGCGGCGAGGGGGTTCGCGGCCTGGCGTGGGATCATCATGTTGTCGTGCCAGGTCATCTGCCCCTCCGTCGGCGTCACGAACCGCAGGTGCGGGAACCCGGACTGCTGCGCCTGGAACACGTCCCCGGACCAGGCCTGCGTGATCCACGTGTCACCGTTCTCGAGCCGGTTGATGTAGCTCTGGTCGTAGTATCCGGCCACGAGCGGACGCTGCTTGCGGAGCCACGCCTGGGCCCTCCGCCAGTCGGCCGGGGTGGACGTCGACGGGCCGGCTCCGATGGCCAGGAGCGCCGCGCTCCCGAGTTCGGTGTTGTCGCTCATCATGCCGATCCGACCGCGGAACGCCGGGTCGAGCAGGTCCTCGAACGAAGTGATCTCGCGGTCGATGTACTTCGGGTTGTAGGCGATCCCGGTGAACCCGGTCTGCCACACCACGGAGTGCGCGTTGCCCGGGTCGTAGTTCGGGCTCGTGACGGCCGGCGACGCGTACTTCGCGAAGTTCGGCAGCCGGGAGTGGTCGAGTTCGGCGACGAACCCGTTCTTGATCATCTCGGTGAGCTCCCACCCGTTCGTCATGACGACGATGTCGTACCCGGTGGCGCCCTGGGCGCGGAGGATCGGGGACACGGTGGCGTAGAAGTTCGCGTTGTCCTGGATGACGGGCTGGTAGTCGACGTGGATCCCGGTCGCCTGCTCGAACAGCGCGATCGACTCCGACTTGCCGTGCGAGGAGTCGATGTAGAGCGGCCAGTTCGCGAAGCTCAGCGTCGTCGTCCGCTTCGCGTCGGCCCAGTAGGCGGTCCAGTCCACAGGGTGCTCGGCCAACGACGCGGCGGAGCCCTGGATGCTGCAGGCGCTGAGGAGTGCCGCCATCGCGGCGGCCCCACCGACGGCGGCGCCGGCCCGGAACAGCTGCCGCCGGCTCAGCCGGGCCTCGGTCGTCCCACGGACGAGGTCCGGCTGCCCGCCGGGACCTGGGGGACGGGCCGTGTCGGTCACGCGACGGCCCGCGCGGTCGCGTCGGCGCGCGCGGCCGGCTCGGCGGACGCGGTGACGGCTGTGTCGGACGGGAGGTCCGTGGCCGCGCGCTCCGGGACGGTCGCGTCCGTACCGGGCCCGGGTTGCGCCTCCAGGCCGAACCCGTGCTCGACCTGCCACGTGACCCAGACCTCGGCGCCCTGCTGGACCACCGGTCCGAACGCCAGGTTCTGGGCGAACACGACGACCTCGCCGACGCCTGGGACGGCGACGAGGTACTGGGTGCTGACCCCGGAGAACGCGACGTCGACGACTCGGCCGGGGCCGAGTGCGTTCCGGCCAGCGGTCGTGGACGGGGCCTCGGTCCAGAGCAGCAGCTTCTCCGGGCGGATGCCGACGGTGATCCCGGACCCGGGGGTCGTGCGGCCGGCCGCTGCCGCGCGGTCCGCGGGGATGCCGATGCTGCCGGCGGGGGTCTCGACGATGCGCAGGTCGCCGTCGTCCCCGCGGACGGTGCCTGGGATCAGGTTCGACTGGCCGAGGAAGTTCGCCACGAACGCGGTGCGGGGCAGTTCGTACAGTTCCTCGGGGGCACCCATCTGCTCGATCCGACCCCGGTTCATGACGGCGACCGTGTCGGCCATGGTCATCGCCTCCTCCTGGTCGTGCGTCACGTGCAGGAACGTCAGCCCCACCTCGCCCTGGATCGACTTGAGTTCCAGCTGCATCTGCCGCCGGAGCTTGAGGTCGAGCGCGCCGAGCGGCTCGTCGAGCAGGAGGAGCGCCGGACGGTTCACGACGGCACGCGCGAGGGCCACCCGCTGCTGCATGCCGCCGGAGAGCTGCGCCGGGCGTCGGTTCGCCACGTGTTCGAGTTCGACGAGCGCGAGTGCCTCGCGGGCCTTGCCCATCGGGTCGCTGATCCGTCGGCGTCGGAGACCGAAGGCGACGTTGTCGAGGACCGACATGTGCGGGAACAGCGCGTAGCTCTGGAACACGGTGTTGACCGGGCGCTGGTAGGGCTTCGTGTCGGTGACGTCGGTGCCGCCGATGAGGATGCGGCCCGCCGTCGGACCCTCGAGTCCGGCGACGAGTCGGAGCGTCGTGGTCTTGCCGCAGCCGGACGGGCCGAGCAGGGCGAAGAACGACCCGGCCGGGATCGTCAGGTCGAGCTCCTCGATCGCGGTGTAGGCGGCAGTCCTGCCGGAGCCGGGGAACTGCTTGCGGATCCCCTCGAGCCGGAGGTCGGCGCCGGACTCGGCGAAGGTCCCTGCTCCAGTCACGTTCGTCCTCCTCGTTCGGCGGACCGGGTGGTGCGCTCCGCGTTCGGTTGCCCGATACTGGCACTCCAGGCGACGAGATCGAAACCCCCGTACCGTGATGTTCGCGGAATCAGTCGTGCATGTACGCCCGGGCAACGGAATCCGTCGCGATGATCGAGACTCTGCTCGGCGCCGGGTGACGTCGCACATGACCCTGAACGAACGCGGAACGCAAACTGGGAATACGTTCGGTGTCAGGCCGCTCGCCCGGAGCGGCGCCGAAGGGGTTCCAGCATGAGCAGCAACACTGCATCCGGTCGTCCGACCACCGTCACCGTCTCGTTCATCATCTGGTTCGTGGTGGTGGTGGTGAACATCATCTCCGGCATCATCGGTCTCCTGAGCGGCAACAGCGCGGCCGCGCAGGACAACGTGGGCGTCGCGGTCGGCGGAGCCGTCGTCGCGTTCATCATCGCGATCCTCGAGCTCATCGTCGTCTTCAAGATGCGCGACGGCCGGAACTGGGCCCGGATCGTCCTGCTCGTCCTCGCGATCTTCCAGCTCATCGGCGTCGGCGTCGGCGCTGCGAGCGGTGGGAACGCCTTCGGGTGGATCGGCGCCGTCGCGGTGATCGTCGCGACCATCCTGATGTTCGTCGGCACCCGCGGGTACTTCACCCGCCGCTGACCCCGGCTCCGGCCGGTTCCGCCCCGGTGAGAATGCACGAACACGCAGTGCCGAACCCTCGGCACTGCGTGTTCGTGCATCCTCGGCAGCCCTCCCTCGCCGACGGGTGCCCCGGGGTGGCCCGGGTCAGCCGATGTAGGACATCACGTGCTTCAGGCGGGTGTAGTCCTCGAACCCGTAGGCCGACAGGTCCTTGCCGTAGCCGGAGTGCTTGAACCCGCCGTGCGGCATCTCCGCGACGAGCGGGATGTGCGTGTTGATCCACACGCACCCGAAGTCGAGGTCCCGCGCGAACCGCATCGCGCGACCGTGGTTCGTCGTCCACACCGAGCTCGCCAGCCCGTACTCGACGCCGTTCGCCCACCGGAGCGCCTCGGCCTCGTCCGTGAACCGCTGCACCGTGATGACCGGCCCGAAGATCTCCTCCTGCACGGCGTGGTCGTCCTGCCGCAGCCCGGAGACGATCGTCGCCTCGTGGAAGTAGCCGACGTCGCCCTGCCGGTGGCCGCCGAGCTGCACCGCGGCGTGGTCCGGCAGCGAGTCGATGAACGACGAGACCCGCGACAGCTGCGCAGCGTTGTTGACCGGGCCGAAGAGGACGTCGGGCTCGGACGGGGCACCGGTGCGCGCGTTCGTCGAGGCGTACGCCGTCAGGGCCGCGACGAACTCGTCGTGGATGCCGTCCTGGACGAGCAGCCTCGTGGCCGCGGTGCAGTCCTGGCCGGCGTTGAAGAACCCCGCGGCGACGATGCCCTCGACCGCGGCGTCGACGTCCGCGTCGTCGAACACGATCACCGGCGCCTTGCCGCCGAGTTCCAGGTGGACGCGCTTGAGGTCCGAACTCGCCGCGCGCGCGACCTCCATCCCGGCGCGCACCGAGCCCGTGATCGACACGAGCTGCGGCGTCCGGTGGTCGACCATCGCGGCGCCGGTCGAGCGGTCCCCGACGACGACGTTGAGCACGCCGGCAGGCAGGAACTCCGCGGCGACCTCGGCGAGCAGGAGGGTCGACTGCGGGGTGGTGTCGGACGGCTTCAGCACCGTGGTGTTCCCCGCGGCGATCGCCGGTGCGGCCTTCCACACGGCCATGTTGAGCGGGTAGTTCCACGGCGCGACCTGTCCGACGACGCCGATCGGTTCACGGCGGATGAACGAGGTGTGGTCCGCCATGTACTCGCCGGCGGACTTGCCCTCGAGGTTCCGTGCGGCGCCGGCGAAGAACCGGATCTGGTCGACCGACAGGAGGATCTCGTCCTCGACGAGTGACCCCCGCGGTTTGCCGGTGTCCTGGGATTCGAGGTCTGCGAACTCCTCGGCCCGTGCCTCCATGGCGTCGGCGATCCGGAACAGCGCGAGCTGCCGTTCGGCGGGCGTGGCCGATCGCCACGCGGGGAACGCGGCGGCGGCCGCGCCGTAGGCCGCGTCGACGTCCGCGGCGCTCGACACGGGGGAGGACGCGTACACCTCCTCGGTCGCGGGGTCGATGAGGTCGATGGCGGACGACGCGTCGGCGGCGACGGCAGCACCGCCGACGAAGTTCTGGAGAGTGCGCATGGCCGCGATCCTAGGTCCAGGAGCTTCGTGGACGCAGCCCTGACCACGAAATCCGTTGCCGGATGCTGGAATGGCAACGGATTCCCTTGCAGCGGTGCCCGAACACCTGTCATGCTGTCCGGCATGGCAGTGGCACCACGGCGACCCGGCCCGCTCGACGACATCTCGAAGCGCATCATCGAGCAGCTCCAGGCCGACGGCCGACGCTCCTACGGCGAGATCGGCCGGGCGGTCGGGCTGTCCGAGGCGGCGGTCCGGCAGCGCGTCCAGAAGCTCACCGACACCGGCGTGATGCAGATCGTCGCGGTCACGGACCCGATGCAGCTCGGGTTCAACCGTCAGGCGATGATCGGCATCCGGGTCAGCGGCGACACCCGGACCGTCGCGGACGCCCTGGAGCGGCTCCCGGCCGTGGACTACCTGGTCCTCACCGCGGGCAGCTTCGACATCATGATCGAGGTCGTCTGCGAGAGCGACGACGACCTCATCGAACTGCTCAACAGCCAGATCCGCGCACTCCCGGGCGTCGTCTCCACCGAGACGTTCGTCTACCTCCAACTCCGCAAACAGCTCTACGACTGGGGAACCAGATGACGATGCAGCAGCCCACCCGTCTCGGCTCGTACGACCCGTTCGCCGCCGTCGACAACGACGCGCTCCAGCAGAAGGCGCGCGATCACCTGTGGATGCACTTCGCCCGGCATGGCGGGGTGCAGGCCGGCGCCGAGGTGCCGATCATGGTGCGCGGCGAGGGCCACCACGTCTACGACTCCCACGGCAAGGAGTACATCGACGGCCTCGCGGGGCTGTTCGTCGTCGCCGCGGGGCACGGGCGGAAGCGGCTCGCCGAGCAGGCGGCCAAGCAGGCCGAGACCCTGAGCTTCTTCCCGATCTGGTCGTACGCGCACCCCGCGGCGATCGAGCTCGCGGACCGCCTGGCGGACCACGCTCCCGGCGACCTCGACAAGGTGTTCTTCTCCACGGGCGGTGGCGAGGCCGTCGAGACCGCGTTCAAGCTCGCGAAGCAGTACTGGAAGCTCCGCGGCATGCCGATGAAGCACAAGGTCATCTCCCGTGCGGTCGCGTACCACGGCACCCCGCAGGGCGCGCTCGCGATCACGGGCATCCCGGACATGAAGAAGGCGTTCGAGCCCCTCGTGCCCGGTGGCTTCCGCGTGCCGAACACGAACTGGTACCGCGCGGCCGAGATGGGCTTCGCGGGGGAGACCGAGGAGCAGTTCGGGCTCTGGGCCGCCGAGCGCATCCGCGAGATGATCGAGTTCGAGGGCCCGGAGACCGTCGCGGCGGTGTTCCTCGAGCCGGTGCAGAACTCCGGCGGCGCGTTCACCCCGCCGCCCGGGTACTTCCAGCGCGTCCGCGAGATCTGCGACGAGCACGACGTCCTGCTCGTGTCGGACGAGGTCATCTGCGCGTTCGGCCGCGTCGGCGAGATGTTCGCGTGCGACCGCTACGGCTTCGTGCCGGACATGATCACGTGCGCCAAGGCGATGACGAGCGGGTACTCGCCGATCGGCGCGACGATCATCTCCGACCGGATCTTCGAGCCGTTCGCCACGGGTGACACGACCTTCTACCACGGCTACACGTTCGGCGGGCACCCGGTGTCCGCCGCCGTGGCCATGGAGAACCTCGACATCTTCGAGGAGGAGGGCCTGCTCGAGAACGTGCGGACGAACGCCCCGCTCTTCAAGACCGAGTTGGAGACGCTCCTCGACCTGCCGATCGTCGGCGACGTCCGCGGCGACGGGTACTTCTACGGCATCGAGCTCGTCAAGGACAAGGCGACGAAGACGACCTTCGACGACGACGAGTCCGAGCGCCTGCTCCGGGGGTTCCTGTCGAAGGCGCTCTTCGACGCGGGCCTGTACTGCCGGGCCGACGACCGTGGCGACCCCGTCGTGCAGCTCGCCCCGCCGCTCACCGTCGGCCCCGCGGAGTTCCGCGAGATGACGAGCATCCTGCGGAGCGTCCTGTCCGAGGCCTGGACGAAGATCTGACCGTGGCGAGGCCCTACCGGGACCTCTCCTTCTGGTTCGACGCCCTCGTGACGGCCGGCCGCGACGACCTGACCCCGAGGCCGCCCCTCGACGGCGACACCACCGCCGACGTCTGCATCGTCGGAGCGGGACTCACCGGGCTCTGGACTGCCTACGCCCTGACGGAACGCGACCCGTCCCTGCGGATCGTCATCGTCGAGCAGGAGATCGCCGGCTTCGGCGCCTCGGGGCGGAACGGCGGCTGGTGCTCCGCCCTGTTCCCTCGGTCGGGAGCGGCGCTGGAACGCATGGCGGGCCTCCCGGCCGCGTCAGCGATGCGCGCTGCGATGCGCGACACGGTCGACGAGGTGGGTCGCGTCGTCGCTGTCGAGGGCATCGACTGCGACTTCGTCAAGGGCGGCACCGTGCTCTACGCACGGAGCGCGGTGCAGGACCGCGCCGCGCGCGCGGACGCCGACGGGGCCGCCCGGTACGGCGACCGCATCTCGTACCGCCCCGCGCGGGACGGGGACGCCGCCGGGAGCGTCGGGGTCGCGGTCGACCCGGACTGCGCACGGGTCCAGCCCGCCGCGCTGGCTCGCGGACTCGCGACCGTCCTGGAGGCACGGGGCGTCGTGATCGCGGAACGCACGCCCGCCTCGTCCTGGGCGGAGGCGTCTGCGGGGTCCGGTGCGCGCGTGGTCACCACGAACGGCGTGGTCACCGCGGGCGCGGTGGTGATCGCGGTCGAGGGGTACGGATCGCAGCTGCCGCAGATCCGCCGGAGCGTGCTCCCGCTGTACTCGCTGATGATCGCCACCGCACCGTTGCCGTCCGAGGTCTGGGACCGCATCGGACTCGAGCACGGGCAGACGTTCTCGGACTACCGGCACCTGCTCGTCTACGGGCAGCGGACGGCCGACGACCGCTTCGCGTTCGGTGGCCGTGGTGCCCGGTACCACTGGGGTTCCACGATCGACCCCGCGTACGACCGCGTCCCGCAGGTGTTCGCGCACCTGCGGCAGACCCTCGGCGAGATGTTCCCGCAGATCGGCGACGTCCCGGTGACGCACACGTGGGGCGGGCCGCTCGGCGTGCCGCGTGACTGGTGCGCCTCGGTGACGTGGGACGGCTCGGTCGGACGTGCCGGCGGCTACGTGGGTGACGGGCTGTCGACGACGAACCTCGCCGGGCGGACGCTCGCGGACCTCGTGCTCGGGGTCTCCTCGCCGCTGACCGGGCTGCCGTGGGTGCACCACCGGTCGCCGGAGTGGGAGCCCGAGCCGCTGCGGTTCCTCGGGGCGAACGCCGGACTCGTCGCGACGGGGATCGCCGACCGCGAGGAGTCGCTCACCGGCCGCCGGTCCGTGGCCGCGCGGCTGCTGGGCCCGCTGACCGGCCACTGATCCGCCGGCTCGGTCACAGCGCGCCGAACTGCGCCCGGAGCTCCGCCACGGTCAGGGTCCCCGGCGCCACGTGGTCCCGGGCAGCGACCCTGGCGAGCCGCTGGACGAGGGCGTTCCGCGGCGCGGCGACCCCTGCCGCCCGGGCGATCCGCACGATCTCGCCGTTGAGGTAGTCCGTCTCGATCGACCCGGATCCGCGCGCCATCGACTGCCACGACGACCCGCCGAGCTCGTGCCCGACACCCGGCACGGGCCGGCTGTCGAACATGTCCCCGCGGCGCGCCCGCTCGTCCTCCTCCGAGGTCCACACGATGCCGGCCGCCCGGTACACCGTGACCGCCTCGTCCCGGAGCGCTGCGGACAGGTCCCGGAACGACGCGTCGGGTCCGAGGAGCGCCTGGAGCCCGTTCGCCAGGTTCGACAGCAGCTTGAAGTACTTCCACGGCATGACGTCGTCCTCGAGGTACACGTCGATGCCCGCCGTCCCGAAGTCGTCGCGCAGCGTGCGGAGCAGCAGGTCGTCCCCGACCGACCCGGGGGACGCCGCGGGGACCGGCCCGATCGTCAGGATGCCGATCGTCGGCCCGATCCGGACCACCACCTCTCCGGGCTCGAGCGACACCGCCGGCATCCACACCGTCACGCCGAACACCCGGGCGAAGTAGCGCAGGGCGATCCGCTCCGCCTCGACCCCGTTGAGCGCCGTGAACACCGGCAGGAGGTCCCCGGCGTTCCCGACGACCGTTCCGGACCCGTCGCGGACCGGCGCGTCAGACCACTCGCGGAGGGCCTCGTCCGCCTGGTGGGTCTTCGTCGCGAGGAGGAGCACGTCGTCCGGACGGAGGCCCGCCTCCTCGGGAGCGGTCACGACGGTCAGTGGCACGGTGGTGTCCTCGTCGGGCGTCCGGAGGCGCAGGCCACGGGTCCGGAGGACGTCCGCGCGGTCACCCCTGGCGACGACGAGCGGCGCCTGCGGACCCCGCAGCGTGAGCCGGGCCGCGATGGCTCCGCCGATGGATCCTGCTCCGATGACCACGTACCGCATGCCGATCCTCATCGTGTTCCTGGTGTTCCTGGTGTTCCTGGTGTTCCAGCGGTTCTTCGTGCGGGGGTTCGCACACGGCGGCATCAAGTGACCGGGGGAGGCCCCACGCCGAGGCGGCCGCTGAGCCCGACGGTGGTCAGTCCCGCGCGTTGATGAGGTCGAGGTACCGACCGAAGTGGGGCGTCGGCTCGTCGCGCAGGGCTCGCTGCGCCGGCCAGCAGTCCTGCTCGTCGATGGTCGCGGATGCCCGGTCGAGATCGTGGCTCATGGGTTGCTCCTCCAGATGTGGTGAGGAGTACGACGCCGCCCAAGGCCCGGCCATTCCCGGCGCACCGGGACGAGCAGTCCGCGGCGCGGTCTCCGGCTAGCGTTGGACGATGGACCACGCCGACATCGCCCTCCGCACCTTCGAGCCCGACGACACCGAGTCCGTCGTCGCCCTCTGGACCGAGTGCGGTCTCGTCCGACCCTGGAACGACCCGCGCCGTGACATCGCGCGCAAGCTCACCGTGCAGCCGGACCTGTTCCTCGTGGCCACGCCGTCCGATGCCCCGGAGCGCATCATCGGCGCGGGCATGGCCGGCTTCGACGGGCACCGCGGCTGGGTGAACTACCTCGCCGTGTCGCCGTCGCTGCAGCGTTCGGGCCTCGGCCGCCGCTTCATGGCCGAGTTCGAGCGGCTCCTCACCGAACGGGGCTGCCCGAAGCTGAACCTCCAGGTGCGTGCGGGCAACGAGGCGGTGATCGCGTTCTACGAGACCCTCGGGTACGCCGACGACCGGACGGTGTCGATGGGCAAGCGGCTCATCTCCGATGGCGTCGACCGTCCGGCCTGACCTCGGATCACGACAGCGCGAGCCCGACCGACGCCGCGACGGCCAGGACGATCCCGGCGAGCTGCACCCGCGTCAGGCGCTCCCGGAGCACGACCCCGGCGAGCACGACGGTCCCGATCGGGTAGAGCGCATTGAGGACGCTCATCGTCGGCAGGGTCGACGGGTCGGTGCTCGAGTGCAGCCCGGCCTGGATGAACACGTTGGCGCCGGCGTCGCAGATCCCGCAGAGGGCGATCGACGCCACGAGGAGCGGCGCCCACCTCCGGCGGTCATCCCGCACACGGACTGGAGGCACGGCAGACCCCGGAACGGCACCCGGCATCGCGGGGTCTGCCGCGCCTCCCGACCGCCGGAGGCGTCCCGCGACCACCCCGGTGGCGATCGCCGCGCCGCCCATCAGCACCGCCTGCAGGACGCGCGCGACCACGAGCGGTGCCACGCCGGAGGACGCCGGCGTCTCGTTGAACGCGAGGACCAGTCCGCCGAACGCGGACCCGGCGGCGACGGCGCTGACGATCCCGCGCGCGGTCAGTCGCGCCCCGGAGGTGTCCCGGACCGCCGCGACGAGCACGACCGCGAGCACCGCCACCGCCACCGCGACGATGCCGAGCGCCGAGAGCGGGATGCCCCGCGCGAGACCGACGACCACCGGCACGATCGCGGAGAACACGGCGGTGAGGGGCGAGAGCACGCTCATCGGTCCGATCGCGAGCGCGGCGTAGAGCAGCAGGACGCCGACCGCTCCGCACGCGCCACCGACGAGGCCCCACGTCAGGGCCGACCGGGAGAACGCACTCGGCACCACCGCGAGGCCGACGAGGAGCGGCACGATGCCGACGACGGCGGCCAGCGCCGTGACGACGACCGGTCGGATCCGGCGCGAGGCGAGGCCGCCGAGGAAGTCGGCGAACCCGTAGACGAGCGCGCCGGAGAGTCCGAGGACGACCGTGAGCATGGCACCATCCTGCCGGAGTCGGCGCTCCGGCTCGGGGACCGCCCCCGAACTGGTTCAGGTGCTCCCGCCCGCACCCCGGTACGCTCCGACCGTGAGCGTTCCCTACCATCGCCTCTTCCGGGTCCATCCGCGCTGGCGATGGTGGCGCCCGCTCGTCGCGATCGCGATCTTCCTCGGGCTGTACCTCGTGTCGCAGGTGCTCGTGTCGGTCGGGTTCTTCGCGCCGATCGTCGCGACGTCGGGCATCGAGGGGCTGCGGAAGTTCTCCACGACGTTGCAGAAGGACGCGCTCACGTCGACCGACCCGGTCGTGATCGGTCTGACGCTCGCCTCCCTCGTGCTGCTGCTGCCGGCGATCATGTGGGCGGTGAAGCTGGCGCGGCTCGGCCCGTTCGGGCAGTTGTCCTCGATCCGGCTCCGGATCCGCTGGCGCTGGCTGGCCGCCTGCCTGCTGCCGCTCCTCGTCCTGGCGGTCGTCACGGTCGGGATCCAGTCGTTCGGGTACTTCGCGTTCGACGGCGGACTGCACTGGAACCACGCGGCGATCGGGCAGTCGACCGTCACCATGCAGACGCTCGTCGTCATGCTCGTGATGGTCATCGTGCTCGTGCCGTTCCAGGCCGCGGCCGAGGAGTACATATTCCGCGGGTTCGTCATGCAGGCCATCGGCTCGTGGACACGCACCCCGTGGGTCGGCATCGGCGTCTCGACGATCGTCTTCGCGCTCCTGCACCTGCCGAACGGGTACGACATCTGGGGCATCCTCGACGTCGGCTCCTTCGGGCTCATCGCAGCGCTCATCGTCTGGCGCACCGGCGGGCTCGAGGCGGGCATCCTCGCCCACGCCCTGAACAACACGGTGATCTTCGTCCTGCAGGCACCCGGGTGGTCGCGGGTCGACCGTTCGTCGAGCGACAGCACGTGGCAGGGCGTCCTCGTGACCGTCGGCACGCTCGCCCTCTACTGGCTGATGATCGAGGGCATGGCGCGGTGGACGAAGCTCGAGCGTCGTCGCCCCGGGACCGAGGCGCCGCGGTTCGTCGGACCCGTCCCGCCGTGGGCCGGATCGGCGACCGGCGAGACCCCCGCGGACGGCTGGGACGGCGCGCCCGAGGCCGCCGGTGCTCCCCGCCACGACGCCGGACCCCTGCAGGACGCCGGACCCGCGCGGACGGTCCACAGCGGTGCTCGGGCGGACGACGCGGTCGGCGGTCGCCCGTAGGCTCGGTGCATGAGCTCTCCGGTTCCTCCGACCACCGAGCCCGGCGGAGCCTCCGCGCTCGAGGTCCTGCACCGGGTCTTCGGGTACGACGCCTTCCGTGGGCAGCAGGCCGCGATCATCGACCAGGTCGTCGGTGGTGGTGACGCCCTCGTGCTCATGCCGACCGGTGGCGGCAAGTCCCTCTGCTACCAGATCCCGGCGCTCGTCCGGAGCGGCATCGGCGTCGTCGTCTCGCCGCTCATCGCCCTCATGCAGGACCAGGTCGACGCGCTCGCCGCGAACGGGGTCCGTGCCGAGTTCCTCAACTCCACGCAGGGGCCCGACGAACGACGCCGCGTCGAACAGGCCGTCGTCGCGGGGGACGTCGACATGCTCTACCTCGCCCCGGAGCGACTGCGGCTCGAGTCCACGCGCTCGTTGCTCGACCGGGCCCGGATCAGTCTCTTCGCGATCGACGAAGCCCATTGCGTCGCACAGTGGGGCCACGACTTCCGCCCGGACTACCTCGAGCTGAGCATCCTGCACGAGCGTTGGCCGAGCATCCCGCGCATCGCCCTCACCGCCACCGCGACACCGCAGACCCACCGCGAGATCGCCATGCGACTCGGGCTCGACGACGCCGCGCACTTCGTGGCGGACTTCGACCGACCGAACATCCAGTACCGGATCGAGCCGAAGGCCGCCGCGCTGCAGCAGCTCCTCAAGTTCATCCGGACCGAGCACGCCGGCGACGCGGGGATCGTCTACTGCCTGTCCCGCAACTCGGTCGAGCGGACCGCCGCTGCGCTCGTCGACCAGGGCATCGCCGCGCTCCCGTACCACGCGGGACTCGACGCCGCCGTCCGGGCCCGCAACCAGTCCCGGTTCCTGCGCGAGGACGGCATCGTGATGGTCGCGACGATCGCGTTCGGCATGGGGATCGACAAGCCCGACGTCCGGTTCGTCGCCCACCTCGACCTGCCGAAGTCGGTGGAGGGCTACTACCAGGAGACCGGACGGGCGGGCCGCGACGGTCTGCCGTCGACCGCGTGGTTGGCGTACGGCCTGAACGACGTCGTGCAGCAGCGCCGGCTGATCGACCAGTCCGAGGGCGACGCCGCCCACCGTCGCCAGCTGAGCGCACACCTCGACGCCATGCTGGCGCTCTGCGAGACCGTCGAGTGCCGACGGGTCCGACTCCTCGCGTACTTCGGGCAGCCGTACACCGGCGGGAACGCGACCGCCGGCAGGACCGCGCCTCCGGGCGAGCAGGATCCGCCGGCGTGCGGGAACTGCGACACGTGCATCGCGCCGCCGGAGTCCTGGGACGGCACCGTCCCCGCCCAGAAACTGCTCTCCACCATCGTGCGACTCGACCGTGAGCGCGGGCAGCGGTACGGCGCAGGACACCTCGTCGACATCCTCGTCGGCAAGCGGTCGCCGCGTGTGCAGGAGCTCGGGCACGACTCCCTGACCACGTTCGGGATCGGCGCCGACCTGAGCGAGAACGAGTGGCGCGGGGTCGTTCGGCAGGTGCTCGCCCAGGGCTTCGCGAACGTGTCCGGCGACGGCTACGGCACGCTCGTCCTCAGCCCGACGAGCCCCGACGTCCTGAGCGGTCGGACCACGGTCCGCATGCGCCGCGAACCGCTCCGCACCGACCGACCAGCCCGCGCGACCCGTCGAGCGGCGGCGCAGGTGGACATCCCGGCCGGAGCGCTCCCGGTGTTCGAGTCGCTCCGCGTCTGGCGGAGCGCGCAGGCCAAGGAGCAGAGCGTCCCCGCGTACGTCGTGTTCAGTGATGCGACCCTCCGGGGGATCGCCGCGACACGGCCGTCCTCCCTCGACGAGCTGTCCGAGGTCAGCGGTGTCGGTGCGGCCAAGCTCGAGGCGTACGGCGCCGCAGTGCTCGAGGTGGTCGCCGCGACCTGACCCCGTATGCCCATGCCGGCATGTGGTCGTCGGCCGCGTCGTACACTCGGAACACCCGTCGACCAGCCCGCGACGCGGCGCACGGAGGCAGGCACGGATGACCACGACGACGTTCCTCGGGCGGGCCGTGATCAGCCCGCTCGGCCGGGTGGTTTGGCGACCGGAAGTCATCGGGCGACGCAACGTCCCGACACATGGTCCGGTGATCTTGGCGAGCAACCACCTCTCGTTCATCGACAGCCCCGCGATCACGCTGGTGGCACCGCGCCAGGTGTCGTTCCTCGCGAAGAACGACTACTTCACCGGTACCGGCCTGCGGGGTGCCGTATCGCGGGCGTTCTTCGGCGGCATCGGTGCGATCGGCGTCGAACGCGGCGCCGGGGCTGCGGCCCAGCAGGCCCTGGACCTCGGCCTCGACCTGCTCCGGCGCGACGGCGCGTTCGCGGTCTACCCGGAGGGCACGCGGTCCCTCGACGGCCGGCTGTACAAGGGCAAGACCGGTGTCGCGTGGCTCGCGCTGACGAGTGGGGCACCGGTGGTCCCGGTCGCGGTCACGGGCACCCAGGACGTGCAGCCGGTCGGTGCCCGGTTCCCGAGGCTCGCCCGCGTCCGGATCGAGTTCGGCCGACCGATGGACCTGTCCTCGTTCGGGGAGGCGTCGTCCGGTCGGGCACGACGGCACGCGACGGACGCGGTGATGGCGGCGATCCGCGCGATGAGCGGGCAGGAACTCGCCGGGACGTACAACAACCCGCCGGCGACGTCGATCGTGGAGCGGGTGAAGCGGCTGCTGCCGCACGAGGAACGCGCCTGACGATCTGGAACATGTTCTGCTTGCGTGTGGAATATCAGTTGGGATAGGATCGATCCGAGCACACGACGCTCGCAATCCGACATCCGAAGGACCGTCCATGACCACCACACCGTTGTTCGACGCCATCGCCCGCCGCTCCGACCGCTCCGTCGTCCCCCCGATCGTCCCGTCCGGGTACCGGCCCGCACCGAAGGCGCTGGACGCACCAGCTCGCCCGTCCCGGCCAGCCCTGCTCGCGGCAGCAGTCCAAACCGCCGCCGCGCCGAGGTCACTCGCGCTCTCCGCGGCACTCGTCGCCGAGATCGACGCCATCCCCGCCGTGGTGCGGTGCCCGGATGCGCGGGCCTTCGACGCGGGCGAGGCGGACTCCGCGCGCTTCGCAGGTGCCCCAGGCTCCGCAGGTGCCGCCAGCACGCAAGCCGTGGCCCAGCCCCCGGCACCCGGGTCCGTGTCCACCTCGACCGAGCCCCTCATGCTCTCGAGTGCCGACCGGGTCGTCGTCGCCGCCGCCGGTGACGCCGTGATCCGCCGAGTCGTCCGCTGCATCGACGCCGAGCTCCTCGGTGTCCATCGTCGCCGGGCCGTCGTCGACGCGCTCGGCGATCGACTGACGCAACTCGTCGTCGACACGATCGCGGACGAACTCGACCGCATCGACGACGCCCGCGCCATCCGCCGGTCCTGACACCGACGCGGAGCAGCCGCATGTCGAATCGCCACGCGGCACCCGACCGCGCCCCGGGGAGGAGCGGACGCGACCTGAGAACCTCCGGACGCGCCGGTTCGGAGCGTCGCCGAGCCCTCGCGGCGGAACGACGACCCCGTCCCCGACGGCACCGTCCACGTCGTCGTCGTCCGGGGCTCGCCCCGACCCGGTCGGGTTCGGCTCTCCACGTCCGTCGTGTCCCGGGCACCCGCGGTCTGCCCGCGTCCTCCAGTCGTGGCCGAGCGCTGACCACGGCGGTCGTCACCGTGTGCCTCGTCGTCGGCACGGCATCGCCGCAGGCCGCCCTCGCAGCCCCGGTCCCGGACGTCGGTCCCGATGCCACCCGGCGAACCACCGTGGCGACCCAGTCGTTCACGTCGTCCGCGCCCGGTCCTGCCGCGCCCGACCGCGGCGCCTTCGGGATCGCGGTGCCCGTGGAGCGCCGAGCCGTGGTGCGTCCCGTCGACGGCGCCGTCCCGGACCAGGGCAACTTCGGCACGCGCATCGTCGTCGGCTGCGGCGCATGCTCGACCGACCACCAGGGGACCGACTTCGCCGCACCGACCGGCACCGCGATCCGGTCGGTGCTCGACGGCGTCGTCGTGTCCGCCGGACCGGCCGGTGGGTACGGCAATGCGGTCCTGGTCCGCCACACGAGCGGCCTCGAGACGCGCTACGGCCACATGTCGACGATCGACGTCGCTGTCGGCGAGCGGGTGCGCGCGGGGTCGCGGATCGGTGCGGTCGGCAGCACGGGGATCTCCACGGGCTCCCACCTGCACTTCGAGGTGATCGTCGAGGGCCGGCAGGTCGACCCCGCCCCGTGGCTGCGGGCGCGCGGGGTCGAGTGACCTGGCCGGTGCCGCGCGGGGTCGCGTGACCGGACCGGAGCCGCGCGGCTAGCGTTGTCCGTGACGAGCTCGCAGCGGCGCGCTCGACACGGATGAGAGGACGACGACGCATGCGCGTGACGGTGCTGGGAACTGGTGCGATGGGGACCGGCGTCGCCGGCTCACTCCTGCGGGAGGGGCACGACGTCACCGTCTGGAACCGGAGCACGGAGCGCGCTCGTCCACTTGGCGCGCACGGTGCCGTCCCCGCCGACACCCCGGCCACCGCCGTCGAGTCCGCCGAGGTCGTGCTCCTCACCCTCTTCGACACCGACGCGGTGGTCGACGTCCTCGAACAGGCCGCGGGCGACGCCCCGGAGTCGGCGATCTGGGTCCAGTGCTCCACGATCGGCCTCGAGGGGACCGCGACCGTCGTACAGCTCGCCGCCAAGTACGGCATCACCCTGGTCGAGGCGATGATGCTCGGCACGAAGGGCCCCGCCGAGCAGGGTGCACTCACGATGCTCGCTGCCGGCCCGGCCGAGACCGTCGACGCGATCGGCCCCGTGCTCGACGCGATCGGGGTCAAGACCGTCGTCGCGGGCGAGGAGGTCGGTCAGGGCACGGCGCTGAAGCTCGCCGCGAACGCGTGGATCGCGTCGATCACCGCCGCGACCGCGCAGTCGCTGACACTGGCCGGGGCGCTCGGCATCGACCCCGAGCTGTTCCTGCGCGCCATCGACGGCACCGCTTCGGACTCGCAGTACGCGCACATGAAGGGTGGCGCGATGCTCGCCGACCGGTTCGAGCCGCAGTTCGCACTCGACGGGGTCCGGAAGGACATCCGACTCATGGTCGAGGCGGCCTCGGGCGTCGGGGTGTCCACGACGCTCCTCGATGCCCTGACGACCGTCTACGGCTCCGCGAGTGCGGACGGTCACGGCGACGAGGACATCGCGGCGGTCGTCACGGCGTTCCGACCCGCACGCTGACGTGACGCCGGGGCGCGGGCACCCGACGCGCCAACAGAGCCCCGGTCGGCCGCGGACCACCGGACGGGTGGCCCCGCGCGGGTCGTCCCCGTCCGTCGCGGTGCGCGCTCAGTCGCGTCGGAACCACCGGATGATGGTGGCGCGGATGCGGGAGACGCTCTCGTCGGTGAACGCGTTCGCGAGGTCGAAGGCTTCACGGCCGGGATCGCTCCCCGCGGCGATGCGACGGATGGCGGCGTCGGCCCGTGCCCTCGCGTCGAGCTCGGCGAAGGGCATGCCGTCCTCCGGGTGCATCGACCCGGCGACGTCGGACGCGTCGGACGCGGCGGTGTCCTCAGCGGGTTCGTCCGGCATGCACCGACGATACCTCCGGACCTTCCGGCGTCGCTGACCGTGCCGGACGGGACCGGGGTCGAACGGGACGTCCGTGTCGGAGGTGCCGTGTCCCTCCGCTCCGGATCGGTCAGGCCTGTGGCGCGACGGCGTCGCCGGCGTCCTCGACGACCCGCGTCATCGTCTGCAGGAAGGCCACGACCACCTCGAGGGACTCCGGGGGCATCGCCGCGGCGGCGCGGAGGGTGCGTGTCTCGAGGTCGCGCATCGCGCGCAGGGCACGACGGACCGCGATGCCGCGGGTCGTCAGGGTGACGCCTCGGCGATCGTGCGGGTCGGGGTGGCGTACGACGTGTCCGGCGCGGACGAGGCGGTCGACGAGGGTCGAGGTGGACGCCGCCGTGATGCCGAGGTGCTCGGCCAGCTCCTTCGGAGCGACGCGGTGGCCGGTGCGTTCTCCGTCGCCGATGAGGCGCAGTGCCATGAGGGCCGACTCGCCGACCCCGAGGCTCGTCCTGGCGCGCAGGCGGGCCTCGGCCTCAGCTGCGCGGAACGCCCGCAGCGCGTCGAGGACGTCGGTCCCGGTCACGCGCGCACCCTGGTCGGACCAGTACCCCGGGACGGCGGTGACGGCCTCGGATGTCATGGATCCCATGGTAGACGATCTCGCTAGGCTGTCTAGCAATTCGGCGAACCGCCCCAGTCTCGCTGGAGGACGACGCCGTCAGCTGGTGCGGTCCGCGACCACCTCGTCGCGGGTCAGATCGGTACGGATCTCGGCGCGCGCCCGCCGGGTGCCGACGATGGGGATCGCGTGCGTGATCGCGAGGTGGAGCAGGGTGTCCGGCTCGTACCGGACCCGCAGGTGCTCCCAGCGCAGGAGCCACACGACCGCGATCGCGAGCGCCACGAAGCCCGAGGCCGCACCGACGCCGAGTGCCCAGCGCGGCCCGAACGAGTCCGCGACCCAGCCGACGATCGGCGCGCCGATGGGCGTCCCACCGGCGAAGATCGCCATGTACAGCGCCATCACCCGGCCGCGCATCGCTGCCGAGGTCGTCGTCTGCACCATCGCATTCGCCGTGGTCATGAACGTGAGCGAGCACAGCCCGACGAAGACCAGCACGACCGCGAACGACCAGTAGGTGGGCATCACGGCGGCGACGGCGCAGGCGACACCGAACCCGAGGGACGCGATCACGAGCAGCCGCATCCGGGGCTTGTCCCGGCGTGCGGACAGGAGCGCCCCGGCCACCGAACCGATCGCCATGACCGTGTTCAACAGCCCGAACTCGCCGGCACCGCGGTGGAACTCCACCCGCGCCATCGTCGAGGTGAAGATCGGGAAGTTCACCCCGAACGTGCCGACGACGAAGATCATGCAGAGGATCACGACGATGTCGGGGCGGCCCCGGACGTACCGGAAGCCGTCGCGGATCTGTCCCTTGGCACGGGGTGGGCGGACGCGTTGCCCGAGCTGCGCCGGGTCGACGAACTTGAGTGCGATGAGCACCGCCGCGAAGGTCAGCGCGTTGATGAAGAACACCCATCCGGTCCCCACCACGGTGATCAGGACGCCGGCGACGGCGGGTCCGATGAGCCGGGCTCCGTTGAACGAGGCGGAGTTCAGCGCGACCGCGTTCGAGACGTGCTCGCCGGTGACGACGTCGGACACGAACGACTGGCGGACCGGGGCGTCGAACGCGGCGACGACGCCGAGCGCGAGCGCGAACCCGTAGACGTTCCAGAGGTTCGCCTGTCCCACCAGCACGACGATGGCGAGCCCCATGCCGAGCAGGCCCATGAGCGTCTGCGTGAGCATCAGCATGCGACGGCGGTCGAACCGGTCGGCGACGAGTCCGGTCCACGGCATGAGGAGGAGCTGCGGACCGAACTGCAGGGCCATCGTCACGCCGACCGCGACGGCGTCGTCGTGGGTCAGCTGCGTCAGGACGATCCAGTCCTGTGCGGTCCGCTGCATCCATGTCCCGATGTTCGACACGAGGGCACCGGCGAACCAGATGCGGTAGTTGCGGCCCGAGAGGGACCTGAACATGGCGGTCACCGGTCGGTCAGCCCCCGCATGATCTCGGTGGCCTCGGCCAGGGTGCGACGCTCGGACGGGGTCAGCTCGGCCAGGCGCGGCGCGAGCCAGCCGTCACGTCGGCGTCGGGTCTCGAGCACGAACGCGCTCCCCGCCGCGGTGGCGCTCAGCAGTACCTTGCGCCGGTCGAGGTCATGGTCCGTCTTCACGACGAGGTCGCGGTCGAGGAGCACCGCGACCGTCTTCGTCATCGAGGGTGGGGTCACGCCCTCGGCGCTGCTGAGCTCGGCGAGCGACATCGGGCCCCGTCGGTGCAGCTGCGCGAGGGCGGCGAACTGCCCGTCGGTGACCGACGTGTCGGCTTTCTGGTTGCGGAGCGTCCGGGAGAGGCGGTTCACCGCGATCCGGAGGTCGGTGCTGAGGCTCGCGTGCGGGAGCGCGCGGTCTGTCCGCGCTCCGGCTCGCTGGTCAGTGGTGGACATATCGTTAGCCTAACAAATGAGTTGGGCGAACGACACCATGGCGGTCGTACGAGGTCGGGGGACCCGGGGAATGTCCGGATCCCCGGCGTCAGTGGAACTGCGGGATGGTCAGCCAGATGCCGAACAACACCGCCGCGGCACCGACGGCGAAGCAGAGCCCGGCACCCGCGAGGGCGATCGGTGGGGTCTTCCCGGTGCGGGCGGACTCCTCGGCGTACTGCGTGTGCTCCCCGTTCGGGTCCGCCGGCTGCCCGAGCCCGAGGAGCCGGAGGCCGAGCGTGTAGACCACCACGAGGCCGACGGCGGCGACGAACCCGACGAAGAACACCTCGGCGATCGCGCCCCAGTCGATGGTGAAGCCGTTCATGGTCAGCGCTCCTGTCCTGCCGCGGCGGTGCCGGTGGTGGCGCTGGCGGCGACGGGCTCGCGCTCGTCGTCCTGCGCCGCGACGTCTGCGCCCGTGATCGGCTTCCGGCGGGACAGCATCCAGAACGTCAGGCCCGCAGCGAGCGCGAGCACCGCGACGACGACGAGGCCGATGGTCGACCCGGAGGCGATCCACGTCGCGAGCCCGCCGACGAGCGCCGCGGCCGGCAGGGTGACCACCCAGGCCACGACGATCCGGCTCACGACGTTCCAGTGCACGTCCGCGAGCTTCTTGCCGAGTCCCGAGCCGATCACCGAACCGCTCGTGACGTGCGTGGTGCTGAGCGCGAAGCCGAGATGGCTCGAGATCAGGATGGTGGCGGCGCTCGACGTCTCCGCCGCGAAGCCCTGCGGGGACTGCACGTCGGAGATCCGCTTGCCGACGGTCTGCATGATGCGCCAGCCGCCGAGGTACGTGCCGAGGCCGATCGCGAGGCCGCATGCCAGGATCACCCAGAGGTCGGGACCCGTCCCGGACTTCTGGTAGCCCGCGGCGATCAACGTGAGGGTGATGACGCCCATGGTCTTCTGCGCGTCGTTCGTGCCGTGCGCCAGGGACACCAGCGACGCCGAGATCGTCTGCCCGTGCCGGAACCCCGTCGCGGCGCCGTGCGTCGTCGCGTTCCGGGTCATCCGGTAGGCCAGGTACGTCGCGACGAGGGCGATCACACCCGCGATGACCGGGGAGAACAGCGCCGGGAGCACGATCTTCGACAGCACCGTCGTCCAGGACACCGCCCCGAACCCGGACCCGATGATCGCGGCGCCGATGAGCCCGCCGAACAGCGCGTGCGTCGAACTCGACGGCAGGCCGAAGTACCAGGTCGCGAGGTTCCAGAGCACCGCTCCGACGAGCCCCGCGAAGATCATCGTCGGCGTGATCTGGACGCCGCTCCCGCCCTCCTTGATGATGCCCTGCGACACCGTGGACGCGACCTCCGTCGAGAGGAACGCACCGACGAGGTTGAGGACGGCCGAGATGAGGACGGCGGTGCGGGGCTTCAGGGCCCCGGTCGCGACGGACGTGGCCATCGCGTTGGCGGTGTCGTGGAACCCGTTCGTGAAGTCGAAGACCAGAGCGACGACGATCACGAGGGCCACGATGACGAACACGCTCATGCTGCCTCCGATCGGGTCCGGCGTCCGCGTGTCGGGCGGGTCGGCCGGTCGAGCGCCACGCTAGGCCGGTCGTCGGCCCGCCCGGGTGAACGGGGGATGAACAAGCCCGGGAGGCGCGGATCGCGACGTTCCCGTGCCGCGCGACCACGGGCCTCCAGTCCGGCGTGAGCCGTGCGATTGCCGGGCCGGGGTCGGGCTGCGAGGATGGCCGCGTGTCGACCTTCTCCGCCGCCCGAGGCGACTCTTCGTTCGTCGACGCCCACGGCGTCGAGATCGTCTACTCCACGTGGCGCGCCGCGGCGCCGCGGGCGATCGTGCAGATCGCGCACGGTGTCGGCGAGCACGGGCTGCGGTACGAGCCGCTCGCGCAGGACCTCGTGCGGGCCGGGTACACCGTGCACGCGAACGACCACCGCGGGCACGGGCGGACCGGGATGCGGCAGTTCTCGGACGATCGTTCGCAGCTCGGGCACCTCGGTCCGGGTGGGCTCCGAGCGGCGATCGACGCCGTGCGGATGATGTCCTCGGTCGCGCGGTCCGACGACCCGGGCGTGCCGCTCGTGCTGCTCGGACACTCGTGGGGCTCGCTCATGGCCCAGCGGATCGTGAACACGCACAGCGACGACTACGACGGTGTGGTGTTGTCCGGCTCTGCGTACCGGGTGCCGGGTTTCATGAACGGCGGTGACCTCAACAAGCGGCACGCGTCGCTCGGACCGACGAGGTTCGAGTGGCTGACGCGCGACCGGGCCGCGATCGAGCGGTTGGCCGCTGATCCGCTCGCGGTGGAGGCCGACGTCATCGGGCTGTTCGGGCTCGCCGACACGCTGCGGCTGCTCGGGGTGCCGCGCCGGGGGATCCCGCACGACGTCCCGATGCTGCTGCAGGTCGGTGGCGACGATCCCCTCGGCGGGCCCCGATCCGTGTCCCGGCTCGCACGTGCCTACCGGGGGCGCGGGGGGCTGTCGGACGTGACCGTCCGGGTGTACGAGGACGCCCGGCACGAGGTCTACAACGAGATCAACCGGGACGAGGTCGTCGGGGACCTGGTGGCCTGGCTCGGCGCCCGGTTCTGAGGCCGGTCCAGGGTCGGCGGTTCCGGGGCGGGTCGGCGGTTCCGCGGTTCGGCGGTTCGGCGGTTCCGCCGAGAATGCGCAAACCCGGAGTGGGACCGGCCCCGGACTCCTGGATTCTGCGTTCTCGGCGGGCACCGAGTCCTCCCCAGGGGCGTCCGAGGCAGTCGCCGTCCACAGCTCGAGCGGATCGCTCCCCACGGCGACCCGCGAACGTCCAGCCTGTCCGGATGAACACTCGACGACCCCTCCCGCCCCGACTCGCCGCGGAGCCGTTCCGTGTGGCCCGCGCACGAGACCTCGGGGTCCGACCGTGGCGGCTCGACGCCCTGGACCTCCGCGCACCGCATCACGGCGTCCGCGTCCCGGCCTCGATCTCGGACGATCGGGATCACCGACTCCGGTCCCTCCTGCCCGTGATGCGCGCCGACCAGTGCTTCTCGCACACGACCGCCGCGTGGGTGCTCGGGCTGCCGGTGCCCGAGCGCTGCCGCTCCGACCCCGCCGTCCACGTCTCGTCGATCGGTGCGACCAGCGCGATGCGGCGTCGGGGGGTCGTCGGGCACACCGCCACGGCGACGCGGATCGTGGTGCGTCGTGGCCTCCCGGTCAGTGCGCCGATCGACACCTGGCTGGCGCTCGGCAGCATGCTGTCGGTGACCGAACTCGTCGTGGTCGGGGACGCCCTCGTCGGGGACTCGATGGCGGTGGCCGAGCCGAGCGACCTCGCGGACGCCGTCGCGACCGGGAGTCCTCGTGGTGTGACCCGGTTGCGCGCTGCGGCCGACCAGGTGGTCAGCGGGTCCGAGTCGCCGAAGGAGACCGAACTCCGGCTGGCCCTGCCGGAGCACATCCGATCGCGGTTCGGGCCGAAGGTGCGGGTGTTCATGGCTGGCCGGTATCTCGGACGGCCCGATCTCGTGGCGGCGTCGGCGTTGCTCGCGATCGAGTACGAGGGCGACCACCACCGGACCGACACCGCGGTGTTCCGGCAGGACATCGCCCGGCGGGAGCGCTTCGAGGACGCGGGCTGGCGCGTCGTCCGGGCCACACAGCGGGACCTCGACGCGGGCAGGGCGGAGTTCATCGCCCGCGTGCGGTGGCTGCTGTCGACGAGATCGTCCGGGCACCGGCTGGCCGAGGAGCACCGTCGAGGCCGGCTGTGGGCCGTCCGGGGCTGACGTCCGTGGCGAACAACCGTGGCCGACGTCCGTGGCCGAGGACGCGCGATCTCGGGGTGGACCGGTCCCGTACGCCTCGAACGTGCAATCTCGAGGCACAGGCGGGCGGCGGGACGGCGGACTGGAGGGGCGGCCCGGGTCCGGCGGACCGGCCTAGGGTGGAGCGGTGCACGGTGAGTACAAGGTCCCAGGCGGCAAGCTCGTCGTCGTCGACCTCGACGTGGTGGACGGCCTGATCGCCGACTTCCACCTCGCGGGCGACTTCTTCCTCGAGCCGGACGACGCCCTCCCGCTGATCGACTCCGCGGTGAACGGCCTCCGCGCAGACACCGACGCGGCCGGGATCGCCGCCGCGGTCCGTCATGCGCTCCCCGAGGGAGCTCAGCTGCTCGGGTTCACGCCCGAGTCCGTCGGCATCGCAGTCCGCCGCTCCCTCGCGCGGGCGAGTTCGTGGAAGGACTACGACTGGGAGGTCGTCCATGAGGGCCCGATCAGCCCGAACGAGCACCTCGCGCTCGACCAGGTGCTGACCGAGGAGGTCGGTGCCGGCCGACGGGGTCCGACGCTCCGCATCTGGGAGTGGGACCAGTCCGCGGTCGTGATCGGCAGCTTCCAGTCCCTCAAGAACGAGGTCGACCCAGAAGGCGCCGCGAAGCACGGGGTCGAGATCGTCCGTCGCATCTCCGGCGGCGGAGCGATGTTCATGGAGGCCGGCGCGATCATCAGCTACTCGCTCTACGTGCCCGCCGACCTCGTGCAGGGCATGACGTTCGCGGATTCCTACGCCTATCTCGACGAGTGGGTCATCGAGGCACTGAAGTCACTCGGGATCGAGGCCTACTACCAGCCGCTCAACGACATCTCGTCGACCAAGGGCAAGATCGGCGGTGCTGCCCAGAAACGACTCGGCACCGGTGCGATCCTCCACCACGCGACGATGAGCTACGACATGGACGGCGAGAAGATGGTCCAGGTCCTCCGGATCGGCCGGGAGAAGATGAGCGACAAGGGCACCGTGTCGGCGGCCAAGCGTGTCGACGCGCTCCGATCGCAGACCGGCCTCAGCCGCGCCGAGATCATCGATCGACTCATCGCGACGTTCACTCGGCTCTACGGTGCGCACGAGGGGCACATCTCGACCGCGGAGCGGGAGAAGGCGCAGGACCTCGTCACGGCAAAGTTCGCGACGGAGGCATGGCTCGAACGCGTTCCCTGACGGATTAGTGCATCCCGCGCCGGAGCATGCCGGGACACGTCGGCATGCATCGAGGCAGGTCGGCGTGCATTGAGGCAGCCGGCGCGCCTTGCGGCACGTCGACGCGGGACGTTGGTCGGCGGCCGGAGAGGGGCGCTCCGACCGCCGCTCTTCCATGGTGATCGCCGAACCGATGAACAGCATCCGACCATCGTGAGAATCACCCGCGCGGATGATCCGGATCCGCGGTGAGCGACATAGCCTCGACGACGTGAACTGGTTGATCCTGCTCGGGGTGGTGGGCGCTGCGATCGTCGTGACGTGGGTGCTTGACCGTCTGGGGATCGTCGACCTCTCGAACAAGACCGATCGCGGCGGGTCCTCCGGTGGTGTGATCACCATGATGGACGAGGTGTTCGCGCCGACGCGCCAGGAGACCCAGGCCGAGTTCGACCGGCAGACGTCGCTCCCGGCACCGGCGCCGACCCCCGCCGACGTTGACCACGACCTGCTGAGCGGAGCGGTCCTCATCCGGGTGCCGACGACGCGGAACCAGGACCGGGGTCCGGCGCGCATTGGGACGCACGACCGCAGCTACTAGCTCCTCCGGTCACGCCTCCGGCTCAGCGCGAGACGAGTTCCTGGTAGTCCGGGTGGCGTTCGATCCACGCCTGCACGTAGGAGCACTGCGGTACGACCCGGCGCGAGGAGTTCGCCCGGACATCGTCGAGCGCGGCCTGCACGAGCATCGACGCGTGCCCCCCGCCCCGGTGCTCGGGGTCGACCTCGGTGTGGACGAACCGGATCTCCGCGTCGTCGAGTTCGTAGGCGGCGAACCCGATGACGGTGCCGTCTTCGACGAGGGAGTACTGGCGCTGGTCGGTGTCGTTGCTGACGTCGGTGCTCACGAGGCGAATGTACGCCCGCACATGAGGTTGCTCCTGCGAGCGCGCTGGGTGCCGGTGGCGGTCTGCCGGGAGGCTCGGTGTCTGTCGGCAATGCAGGACGGTGCAGTGCGGAGGGGCCTGGGTCCGGCAGTGCGGGGCGGTGTTCCTGCGGACCCGACGCGGTCTGCCGGGAGGGGCGGTGCCGGCCATGTTCGTGCCGTGAGGGGCGCGGTCGGCGCGGGACGAGCCTCCAGGCCGATGCGCGCGCCACAATGAGCGGGTGCACCCCGTTCCGCAAGTGGCGCCGAACCGCGTCGTGCACGGCGACAACCTCGACGTGCTCGCGACGCTCGACGACGGTTCGTTCACCCTGGTGTACCTCGACCCTCCGTTCAACACGGGCCGCGCGCAGACCCGCCGGAGTTCGACCGCCATCCGGGCCGTCAACGGCTCAGTCCTCGGGTTCAAAGGCCGGACCTACGAGCGGATCCGCGGGGACCTGATGCGGTACGACGACCGCTTCGAGGACTACTGGTCGTTCCTCGAGCCGCGGATCGTCGAGGCATGGCGGGTCCTCGCTCCCGACGGCACCCTCTACGTGCACCTCGACTACCGCGAATCGCACTACGCCAAGGTCCTGCTCGACGCACTCTTCGGTCGAGACTCGTTCCTCAACGAGATCGTCTGGGCCTACGACTACGGCGCGAAGTCCAGGACCCGTTGGCCGACGAAACACGACACGATCCTGGTGTACGTCAAGGACCCGGCGCGGTACCACTTCGATTCTGACGCTGTCGACCGCGAGCCCTACATGGCGCCGGGACTCGTGACACCGGAGAAGCGGGAGCGGGGCAAGCTGCCGACGGACGTCTGGTGGCACACCATCGTCTCGCCGACCGGACGTGAGAAGACCGGTTACCCGACCCAGAAGCCGGAGGGCGTGCTGCGGCGGATCGTGCAGGCGTCCTCGCGGGAGGGGGACTGGGTGCTCGACTTCTTCGCGGGGAGCGGGACGACCGGAGCCGTCGCGGGAGCGCTCGGGAGGCGGTACCTGCTCGTCGACGACAACCCCGACGCGATCCGGGTCATGCGGGGTCGACTGCCCGGGGCATCGTTCGAGCGCCTGGAGTCGGTGGCGGCCTCCGAGGAGCCCCCGGCCGTCTGACGGTGGCTGGTCTGCCCCACGCTGGACTCCCGGCCGCGCGCCGGTGCCGAGAATGCAGAGGTGCGGGGTCCCGGGAAATGCGGACTCCGAGACTGTGCATTCTCGATCAACCGGGGCGGGTGGGGCGGTCCGGGGCCGGTGGGGAGGACCGGGGCCGGTGGGGCAGACGGGGAGGACCGGGGCCAGCTGGGAGGAGCCCGGGACGGCTGGACACCGCCGGGCCGGAACGGACGACGCCCCCGGGATCGGATCCCAGGGGCGTCGGCCGTCGTGCCTCAGGAGGCGCTGTGCCTGCCGTGGTGCTCGACTGTCGTCGACGACGAGCCAGATCCGCCCGACGCGCCAGATCCGCCCGACGAGCCAGATCCGCCCGACGAGCCATGTCCGCCGGTTGAGCCGGACCCGTCGGCGGAGCCCGACGAGTCGGCCCTGCCCGCAGGTCGCTCGGCCTCGAGCACCGGCGCAGCATGCTTCGGCTGCTCCGAGGCGGTCTGGACCGAGCTCGGGGAGTCGATCATCGCCGCCGCCGAGTGGGCGCCGTGCGTCGGGGCGTCGTTCAGCGGGGCACGGGTTTCCCCGGTGTCCACGGAGACGTCCGGGGAGGTCGGCGCGACGGCCCGCATCGAGCCGGTGTCGGGTCCGACGAGCGACCCCGAGTTCGCGGCTGCCCGGCCTGCGTCGGCGACGAGACGGTCCTCGTCGGCATCCGATGCAGCCGCCGCCGAGGCGCGACCGGCATCGGCCTGCTCCTGCAGCGCCGACGTCTTGCGGAGCGGCGGGGTGCGGAAGAACCACGTCAGGATGAACGCGAGCAGCAGCACGCCGAGGCCGACGTAGTAGATCCCCACCGCCGACTGGTTGAAGCCGGTCAGGAACGCCTTGGACAACCGCGGGTCGGCACCCTTCAGGAACGAGGTGTCCGTCGTGTCGCTCGCCGACGCGCTGGCCTTCGAGGAGCCCTTGTCGAGCTCCTTGATGATGGTCGGCGCGACCTCGTTCACGACGTTCTCGCGCTGGGTGGCGTTCGAGTAGTCGACGGACACCGTGTCGCCGTTCACCGACGCCTTGGCCTTCTTCGCGACGGCCTCGAGCACCTGCGTGCGGGCCAACGCCGGAGCGCCCTCGGTCGCCTGCGCGACGGCCTGGTCGAGCCCGTTCTGGACGTTCTTCTTGATCGGGGTGACGATCGGCGTCCAGATCTGCTTCATGATGCCGGCGTTCGCGGAGGCGTTCGCCACCGACGGGGTGAGCGCGGCGTTGAGTCCGTCGGTGAGGTCGTCCTTGTTCTTCATCGCGGTGGAGATGTTCGTCGGCATGCTCGCGAAGAGGACGGACAGCAGGATCGCGGTGCCGAGCGTGCCACCGATCTGCCGGAAGAACGTCGAGGCGCTCGTGGCCACACCGATGTCGCGCGGGCCGACGGAGTTCTGCGACGCGAGGGTGAGCGTCTGCATGAGCTGCCCGAGCCCGAGGCCGATGAAGAACATCGCGAGGAGCAGGAACCAGAGCGGCTTGTCGATCGTGATGAAGGTCAGGACGACGAAGCCGATGGACGTGATCGCGGTGCCGGTGACCGGGAAGATCCGGTACTTGCCCGTGCGCGAGATGATCTGACCCGAGGCGATCGAGGCGATCATCAGGCCGAGCACCATCGGGAGCGTGGCGAAGCCGGACTCGGTCGGGCTCAGGCCCTTGACGATCTGCAGGTAGAGCGGCAGGGTCAGCATCGCGCCGAACATGCCGAACCCGACGAGCACGCCGAGGACGGTCGACATCGAGAACACCGGCGAGCGGAACAGCTTCATCGGGATGATCGCGTCGTCCTTCATCGCGCGCTCCACGAGGATGAACGCGACGAGCCCCACGGCGCCGATCAGGTAGCAGGCCCACGAGCCCACCGAGGTCCATCCCCAGTCACGACCCTGCTCGGCGACGAGCAGCAACGGGCCGAGCGTGATGATGACGAGCGCTGCGCCCCAGTAGTCGATCTTGACCGCGCGCTTCTCGCCGACCTTCGGCAGGTGGAGGAACGTGACGACCATGATGAGCGCTGCGACGCCGATCGGGACGTTGATCAGGAAGACCCAGCGCCATCCGGTGATGAACAGGATCTGGTTCGCGCCGGCGAACAGGCCGCCGACGAGCGGACCGATGACCGACGAGATGCCGAAGACGGCCAGGAAGTACCCCTGGTACTTGGCGCGCTGGCGGGGCGCGAGCATGTCGCCCATGATCGCCAGCGGCAGGGACATCAGACCACCGGCGCCGAGGCCCTGCAGACCGCGGAACCCGGCGAGCATGATCATCGACGTGGAGAACGACGCCGCGAACGACCCGCCGATGAAGATGATGATCGCGATCAGGAACAGTGGTCGGCGACCGAAGATGTCGGACAGCTTGCCGTAGATCGGCGTCATGATGGTCGACGCGATGAGGTACGCGGTCGTGACCCAGGCCTGCTGGTTCAGACCGTGGAGGTCGTCACCGATGGTGCGGATCGCCGTCCCGACGATGGTCTGGTCGAGCGCACCGAGGAACATGCCGGCCATCAGGCCGTAGATGACGAGCAGGATCTGCTTGTGGCTCATCACCGCGTTCGAGGACGTCGTCGGGTTCGCCGAAGCGGTCACCGATCGTGTCGCAGTCTGTGTCATGAGGGTGGTTCTCCGTCTGGGGTGCCGGTGATGCGCGGCATGATGAGATCGTGAGGGAACCTGCCGCCGCAGCCGACGGTGGCTGAAAACTTTGCGTTGCGTGCAAAGTTACACGTCGCGCAACCCTCGTGACAAGTTGCGACCCCGTCAGGGTATTCCCTCGCAGCAAGGCTTGAACAAGGAGGGTGCTTCCTGTGGAGAACGCCAGGAACGGCGCGGTGCTCGAGGGCCTGACGGACGGGAGGCGCGCCTCCCGTCCGGTTCGTCGGTGACCGCCCGGACGACGCGACGGCTAGGCGCCGAGGGCGGCGTCCACGATCTCCTTCGCCTCGCGCTGCACCTGCTCGAGGTGCTCCTGCGAGACGAACGACTCCGCGTAGATCTTGTAGACGTCCTCGGTGCCGGAGGGGCGGGCGGCGAACCAGGCCCTGTCGGTGACGACCTTGACGCCGCCGACCGCCGCGTCGTTCCCCGGTGCCTTCGAGAGCTTCGCGGTGATCGGGTCCCCGGCGAGCGTGTCCGCGGTGATGGCCGAGCCGTCGAGCTTGCCGAGGGCGGCCTTCTGGGCCTTGCTGGCGGCCGCGTCGACGCGCTGGTACACCGGCGCGCCGAACCGTTCGGTCAGCGCGTCGTAGAGCTTCGACGGCGTCGTGCCGGTCACGGCGACGATCTCGGACGCGAGGAGCGCGAGGATGATGCCGTCCTTGTCGGTCGTCCACGCGGTGCCGTCCATCCGGAGGAACGAGGCGCCCGCGGACTCCTCGCCGCCGAACGCGACAGAGCCGTCGATGAGCCCGGGGACGAACCACTTGAAGCCGACCGGGACCTCCCAGAGGCGGCGGCCGAGGGACTCCGCGACCCGGTCGATGATGCTCGAGGACACCAGGGTCTTGCCGATCGCAGCGTCCTCGCGCCAGTGCGGGCGGTGCGCGTAGAGGTACTCGATGGCGACCGCGAGGTAGTGGTTCGGGTTCATCAGGCCGCCGTCCGGCGTGACGATGCCGTGGCGGTCGGCGTCGGCGTCGTTGCCGGTCAGGACGTCGAACTCGTCCTTGTGCGCCACGACGGACGCCATGGCCGACGGACTCGACGGGTCCATCCGGATCTTGCCGTCCCAGTCGAGCGTCATGAAGGACCAGGTCGGGTCGACGTCCGGGTTCACGACGGTGAGGTCGAGGCCGTAGGTGTCGCGGATGGCGTTCCAGTAGGGGAGGGACGCCCCGCCGAGCGGATCGGCGCCGATCCGCACACCGGCACGCTTGATCGCCGGGATGTCGATGATGTTCACGAGGTCGTCGACGTAGTTGTGGAGGAAGTCGTACCGGCCGGGGGTCGCCTGCTCCTGACGCCGGACGTCCGCGTTGCCGCCGGCGATGATCGCGTTCGCGCGGTCCGCGATCCACTTCGTGGCGTCGCTGTCGGCGGGGCCGCCGTGCGGCGGGTTGTACTTGAAGCCGCCGTCACGGGGCGGGTTGTGACTCGGGGTGATGACGATGCCGTCGGCGGTGTCGTCGTGGCCCTCGCGGTTGTACTTGATGATCGCGTGGCTGAGCGCCGGCGTCGGGACGTAGCCGTTCTCGGCGTCGGCGAGGACGGTGACCCCGTTCGCGGCGAGGACCTCGAGCGCCGTGCGCTCGGCCGGGCCGGAGAGCGCGTGCGTGTCGCGGCCGATGAACAGCGGACCGTCGAAGCCCTGCGCGGTGCGGTACTCGACGATCGCCTGGGTGATCGCGGCGATGTGGGTGTCGTTGAACGCCGAGTCGAGCGAGGACCCTCGGTGACCGGACGTGCCGAAGACGACCATCTGCTCCGGGATGCCGACGTCCGGGGTCCGGTCGTAGTAGGCCTGCGTCAGTTCTTCGAGGTCGACGAGGTCGGAGTCCTGGGCGGGGGTGCCTGCACGGTCGTTCATGGACCCATCCTGGCACCGGCACGTCGTCGCGTCCCGGCCGTTCAGTGGTTGCAGCGACAACTTCTCCGTAGGATCGGAGCATGACCGACGACGCGCCGTGGCTCACCCGGCCGCAGCTGCGCGCCTGGCTGAAGCTCGTATCGGTGATCGAGCTCCTGCCGGCGACGCTCGACGCGCAGCTCCAACGCGACTCCGACCTGACCCACTTCGACTACATGGTCGTGGCGATGCTCTCCGAGGCGCCGGACCGCACCCTGCGGATGTCTGCGCTCGCCGGGACCACGAACGCCTCGCTGCCCCGTCTGTCGCACGTGGTGTCCCGCCTCGAACGACGCGGACTCGTCGAGCGCACCCCGGCACCGGAGGACCGACGCGCCACGGACGTCCGGCTCACCGACGCCGGGTGGGCGGCGATCACCGCGGCGGCGCCCGGGCACGTCCGGACCGCACGGCACCACGTCATCGACGCGCTCAGTGAGGAGCAGGTCGGGCAGCTCGACGAGATCATGCGGGCGATGCTCGAACGGCTCGACCCGGATGGTCGTCTCGCAGCGCTGACCGGACCGACAGCGAGGGCCGCGGCGTGCGACGGCGCCACCCTCCGAGCCGCCTCCGCCGAGGACCTGCCGACGTTCCGCCGGGCGAGTCTCCTCGCGCTGAACTGGACTCCGGGCGACGACGGCGGCGACCGGTTCGCGGACGCCGACCTCGACCGCCCTGAGTTCGCTCATGCGTTCGCCGCGTTCGACCCCGCCCGCGACCGGGGCGTCGTGGCACTCGACGGCGAGGGGCCGGTCGGTGCGGCGTGGGCCGTGTTCCGTGCTGCCGCGGACGCCGGCTACGGGTTCGTGGCCGAGGACGTCCCGGAGCTCACGCTCGCGGTCGAGTGCCGAGGTCGTCGACGGGGTGTCGGGACGGCATTGCTCACGCGGCTGCTCGACGAGGGGAGCGCGGCGGGCTGGCGGGGCGTCAGCCTCAGTGTCGAGGACGGCAATGACGGCGCTCGGCGACTGTACGAGGGCGCGGGGTTCCGGGTCGTCGGGCGGAACGGCGGGAGCGACACCATGCTCCTGTCCTTCTGAGCGATGTCGGTGGCATCTGGAACACTGGATGCCACGGGCCGGGAACCGGTTCGCTGACGCGACGTCCGGATGATCCGCAACGGCGTGTACCTCACCGCGGCGATCGGGCTCGGCGTCCTCGGGCTCCTCGGACTCCTCGCGCTCGTGGTCCCGGGACCTGACCGCGTCCCGGCCCGACACCCCGCCGACCGGGCAGTGCCGGTGCAATAGGCTCTGGCGCATGTCCAGCCCCGCCACGCCGTCCGACACCTACAGCTACCTCGGACCGGCGGGCACCTTCACCGAGGCAGCGCTGAAGCAGGTGACGGCGGCGGTCGGCAAGCCGTGGCGGAGCGTCAACAACGTCGGCGAGGCACTCGAGGACGTCGTGAGCGGGCGGAGCGTCGGCGCGGTGATCGCGATCGAGAACAGCGTCGACGGCGGCGTGAGCGCCACCCAGGATGCCCTCGCTCGGATCCCCGGTGTCCGGATCATCGGCGAGTACCTGGTGCCGGTGGCCTTCGTCCTCGTCGCTCGGCACGGCACGGAGCTCAGCGACGTCAAGACCATCAACGCGCACCCCGTGGCGTACGCGCAGAGCCACACGTGGCTCGAGGCGAACGTCCGCGGGCACGGCCACATCCCGTCCTCCTCGAACGTCGCCGCCGCCGCTGCGCTGCTCGACGACGCCGGCGGGGCGATCGCTGACGCGGCCGTCGCGCCGCCCGGGATCACCGACCACTACGACCTCGCGGTGCTCGCCACCGACATCGGCGACAACGCGTCCGCCGTCACCCGGTTCGTCCTCGTCTCGAAGGACCTCAGCATCCCGGAGCGGACGGGCGCCGACAAGACGAGCGTCGTCGTGGAACTGCCCGATGACCGGGCCGGCGCGCTCGTCGACATGCTCGAGCAGTTCGCGACGCGGGGCATCAACATGGGGCTGCTGTCCTCGCGGCCGATCGGCGACGAGCTCGGTCGCTACCGGTTCGTCATCGACCTCGATGGGCACATCCACGACGAACGTGTCGCGGACGCGCTGCTCGGGCTCCGCCGGTTCAGCCCGCGCGTGACGTTCCTCGGCTCCTACCCCCGCGCCGACGGGGTGTCGTCGGTGGTGCGGAACCGGTACCGCGACGAGGACTTCATCGAGGCGCGGGACTGGCTCCGGGCGATCCTGGCGGGCGAACCGAGGGAGTAGGCCGGGTCGCAGGACACCGCCGTCCGGACACGGCACCGCACCGCACGGCGGCGTCGTCCGCGGAGAGCGCTGCGGACGCCGGCGTCCGTCAGAGGTGCAGGACGTGCCCCACCGGCACCCGCACCCGGAGGGATCCCGGGTCGATGCGCGCCCGGAACGCGCTGATCCTCCCGATCGAGTCGCCGTCGATCTCGAACTCGTCGGGCTTGTCCAACCGCACCGTGATCTCCGCGCCCCGCATGTACCGCAGCGGCCGCTCCTCGCCCGCACGGGAGATGATCCGTTTGCCGACGACGGTGTTCCCGAGCTTCGTCCGCTTCGCCCGACGCAGGATCGCGTTCTCCCAGAACAACCGCGCCCCGATCCGCATCCACCCCCACACGCTCCGGGGCCGCATGGCGACGATGTCGAACACGCCGTCGTCGATCACCGCGTCGGGGATGAGCAGGATGTTCGCCTGCAGGGTGCCGCAGTTGCCGACGATGAGGGCGTGGGCGTGCAGGGTCTTCGCACCGTCGTCGTCGAGCCGGTACCGGAAGTCCACGCCGTCGAGATCGCGGAGCGACCGGGCGACGGCGTCGACGTACGCGAGCCACCCGACGCGCGCCTTGAGCCGCGGCCGGGTCTTCGCGAGCATCCGGGCGTCGAGGCCGAGGCCCGCCATGACGAGGAACCCGAAGTGTTCGCGGTCGCCGTCCTCGCGTTCGACGCCGAGGACGCCGAAGTCGATCGCACGGTCCTCGCCGCCGAACACCGCACGGACGCTCGCGTCGAGGTCGTCGATCGGGAGGCGCATGTTCCGTGCGAGCAGGTTGCCGGTCCCGGACGGCAGCAGCGCGAGGGCCGCGTCGGAACCGTGCACGACCTCGGCGACGACACGCGTGGTGCCGTCACCACCGGCCGCCGCGACGACGTCGGCGCCGGCGTCGAGCGCCTGCCGGGCCATCCCGGCACCCGGGTCCTCCGCGGTGGTCGCGAACCAGAGGCTCTCGTTCCAGCCGGTGTCCTGCTCGTGCCGCGCCACCGTCTGCCGGAGGGTCGGCAGGTGCACCTTGGTGGGGTTGTACACGATCGCCGCGGTGCGGTGGCGGGTCGCCGGAGCACCCCCGCCGGAGGTGGTGTCCGAGGGCGTCGTCATGGTCCCCACGGTACCGGGCGTGACCACGAGACGGATCGGAGGGGCGGGGCGGGCCCGGCCCGCGCCTCCCGTCCGTCCGGTGGCCGGGTCGCGTCGGACCGGGCGCCGATAGGATGACGCAGTGATCGACCCACAGCTCCTCCGCGACCACCCGGACGTCATCAAGGCATCGCAGGCTGCGCGAGGCGACTCCGTCGATCTCGTCGACCAGGCGCTCGCGGCGGACACCGCCCGCCGGACGGCGCTCACCGCATTCGAGTCGCTCCGCGCCCAGCAGAACGCGTTCAGCCGCACCGTCGCGACGGCGCCCAAGGACCAGAAGAAGGCGCTGGTGATGCAGGCCCAGGCGCTCGCCGCCCAGGTGAAGGCCGCGCAGGCCGGCGTGACCGACGCCGAGGACTCCTTCCGTGCGGTGGTCGGCGCGCTCGCGAACCCGATCATCGACGGCGTGCCGGCCGGCGGCGAGGAGTCGTTCGACACCCTGCGGACGATCGGCACGAAGCCGACGTTCGACTTCGTGCCGAAGGACCACGCCGACCTCGGCGACCACCTCGGCATCATCGACATCCCGCGCGGGACCAAGGTCTCCGGCTCGCGGTTCTACTTCCTCCGGGGTCTCGGCGCGCGGCTCGAGATCGCCCTCATGAACCTCGGACTCGACCGTGCGATCGAGTTCGGGTTCGAGCCGCTCATCACCCCGACCCTCGTCCGCCCCGAGACCATGGCGGGGACCGGGTTCCTCGGCGAGCACGCCGACGAGATCTACCACCTGCCGGCGGACGACCTCTACCTGACCGGTACGAGCGAGGTCGCGCTCGCCGGGTTCCACAGCGACGAGATCCTCGACGTGTCCGACGGGCCCATCCGGTACGCGGGATGGTCGACCTGCTACCGCCGGGAGGCCGGATCGGCGGGCAAGGACAACCGTGGCATCCTGCGTGTCCACCAGTTCAACAAGCTCGAGATGTTCTCCTACGTCCACCCGGACCAGGCGACCCAGGAGCACGAGAAGCTCGTCTCCTACCAGGAGAGCATGCTCGGCGACCTCGGCCTCCACTACCGGGTGATCGACGTCGCCGCGGGGGACCTCGGCCAGAGCGCCGCCCGGAAGTTCGACATCGAGGCCTGGGTGCCGACGCAGGAGACGTTCCGCGAGCTCACCTCGACCTCGAACTGCACGACGTTCCAGGCTCGTCGCCTCGACATCCGGTACCGCACGGAGTCGGGCAAGACGGCGCCGGTGGCGACGTTGAACGGCACCCTGGCGACCACGCGGTGGCTGGTGGCGATCCTCGAGACGCACCAGCAGGCCGACGGCTCGGTCGTGGTGCCGGACGTGCTGCGGCCGTACCTCGGTGGCGTCGAGGTGATCGAGCCCCGATGAGCGCTCCTGCCGCAGGTGCCGCAGGTGCCGCCGGGGCTGCCGGGGCCCCGTCGGCGTCGGGTGTTCCGGCCCTCCGCGCGAAACGGTGGCTCGTCGCCCTGGACGTCGACGGCACCGTGATGCGGGAGGACGGCATCATCACCGACCCCGTGATCGCCGCCGTCCGTGACGTGGCCGACGCCGGGCACGACATCATGCTCTCGACCGGACGCAGCGCCTCGATGACGACGCCGGTGCTCCGCCGGCTCGGGATCCGGCCGCGGTTCCTCGTGTGCGCGAACGGCGCGATCACCCTCGAGCGCGTCGACGGATCGGACGGTCCGCTCGGTGCGCCGGGAGTCGCCGCGGACGCGCAGGCGAACGCGGACGACCTGCTCGACGGGTACCGTCGTGCGTTCGTCGAGACGTTCGACCCGACCGAGGTGCTCCAGACGATCCGCGACGAGGTCAGCGGCGCGGCGTTCGGGGTCGAGGACGAGACCGGGCACTACCGCGTCCACGGGGCGTTCCCGGAGGACACCCTGAACGCGTCGATCGACCACGTCGAGTTCGACGACCTGTTCGGCGTCCGCGCGTGCCGCGTCGTGGTGATCTCGCCGGACTACGGGCTCGAGGACTTCCTCGGTGTCGTCGAGCAGATGGGTCTGTCGAAGGTGTCCTACAACGTCGGCTGGACCGCGTGGCTCGACATCGCACCGGAGGGCGTCACGAAGGCGACCGCGATGGAACGTGTCCGCGAGGTGCTCGACATCCCGCGGTCACGGGTGTTCGCCGCGGGCGACGGCCGGAACGACATCGAGATGCTGCGTTGGGCGTCGACGTCCGGTCGGGGTGTCGCGATGGGGCAGGCACCGGAGGACGTCATCGAGGCGGCGAGCGAGTACACCGGTCCGGTGCTCGAGGACGGTCTCGTCGACGCGCTGCGCACGCTCGAACGCTGAGGACCGACGCCCGGTCCGGCGCAGCAGGGCTCAGTGCCGCCTGGCCCGGGCGGCTGCAGTCGGCCGCCCGGTAGACTGCTGCTCGGTCCGACGGGTGCCCCGGCGCCGGTCGATCGGGAGGGTTGTCCGAGTGGCCGATGGAGCTTGTCTTGAAAACAAGTGGGCAGCGATGTCTCAAGGGTTCGAATCCCTTACCCTCCGCCAGCGGGCGACGGTGATCGCCCGGACCGGCTGTCCGCTGTCGCCCGGACTGGCTGTCCGCTGTCGCCCGGACTGGGGCGCGCGGACCCGGGCCGCCTGCGCGAAGATCTGAGCACCCCCCACGGAAGGACCGCAGTGCTCTCGATCACCTATCTCAGCGACGCGACGACCCCGTTCGACGACGACCAGCTCGCCGTCCTGCTCCTCGGGAGCCGGGCGAACAACACCCGCGATGGTCTCTCCGGGGTCCTCCTCCACCGGCAGGGTCGGTTCATGCAGGTGCTCGAGGGACCCGAGGCCGTCGTCCGCCGCCGGTACGCGGTGATCGAGCGCGATCCGCGGCATGCCCGGATCGAGGTGCTCAGCACCGAGATCATCGACGCACCTCGCTTCGGGCAGTGGTCGATGGGGTACCAACCACTGACCGACGACCTGGCGCACGAGCTCCCTGGGTTCACCGACTTCTTCTCGGACGCTCGGTCGCTGCCCACCGCCGAACGGTCGTCGAACGTCGCGGCGCTCCTCATGTGGTTCCGGAACCACCCGGTGGCAGCTGCCCAGCACTGACGGCCGCCCGGCCGGCCCGGCCCAGCCCGGCGGCGTCGAGAATGCACGGACCAGGAGCGCCGACGGCTCAGCACCCCGGGTTCGTGCATCCTCACCGGGGCGGGTGACCCCTGCTGCGCCCGTAGGCTGACCGCCATGGCCACTCTCATCCTCGTCCGGCACGGCCGCACCACTGCGAACGCCACCGGGGTCCTCGCCGGCCGCACTGCCGGGGTCCGACTCGACGAGGTCGGGCGGCAGCAGGCGACCCGCACGGCGGAGCGTCTGGCCGTCGTCCCGCTCGTCGAGGTGGTGTCGAGTCCGCTCGAACGGTGTCGGCAGACGTCGAAGGCGATCATCGACCGACAGCCAGCCGGCACCGCGACGAGCATCGACCGGGCGATCACGGAGTGCGACTACGGGGAGTGGCAGGGCCGCCTGCTGCGGGACCTCGCGCCGGAGCCGATGTGGAAGGTCGTGCAGTCGCAGCCCTCGGCGGCGGTGTTCCCCGGAGGCGAGTCCATGCAGGCCATGCAATCGAGAGCGGTCGCCGCGATCCGTCGACACGACGCCGCCGTCGAGGCCGAGCACGGACCGGCTGCGGTGTGGGCCGCGGTGAGTCACGGGGACGTCATCAAGGCGGTCCTCGCGGATGCGCTCGGGATGCACCTCGACCTGTTCCAGCGCATCACCGTCGGTCCGGCGAGCGTGTCGATCATCCGGTACGGGGAGCACCGGCCGGACGTCGTCGCGACCAACACGGACTCCGGGGACCTGTCGTGGCTGCGCACGGCCCCCGTCGAGTCGGACGCCGCGGTGGGTGGCGGCGCAGGGCACGCGCCCGCCTGACGGCATCGCTGTCCGGCCGATCCCGACGATCCCGCCGCCGGGAGGAGTGCACTGCCGGTCCGTCGGGGAGTGCGGGAACCGCACGCGTCTGGACCGCGCCCAGATCGGCGAACCTAGGATGGGAGCATGCCCACCATCGTCCACGGGTTCGACTGGCCGGATCGGGTCGTCGTCGGCACCGTCGGCCAGCCAGGATCGCGTTCGTTCTACCTCCAGGCACGCGACGGCCGCCGTGTCGTCAGTGTCGGCCTCGAGAAACAGCAGTCCGCCGCCCTCGCCGAGAAGGTCGAGGAGATCCTCGACCAGCTCATGCAGGAGGACGGCAACCCTGCGCACGTCCCGACCAGCACCCCGATCGAGCTCGTCGACAACGACCCGCTCGACCAGCCCGTCGCCGAGGAGTTCCGCACCGGCGCGATGAGCCTCGGCTGGGACCCCTCGACTGCGCAGGTCGTCATCGAGGCGTTCCCCTGGGCGGACGAGGACGACGTCTCCGAGTCGGACGACGATCCCGAGGCGCTCACCTGGGAGCCGCCGGAGATGCTCGTGGTGCGGATCCCCGTCGGGACGGCACGCGCGTTCGCGAAGCGGACCCTCGAGGTCGTCGGCGCCGGACGTCCGATCTGTGCGACGTGCGGCGAGCCGATCGACCCCGACGGCCACGAGCACGCGTTCCCGGACGACATCAGCCCCGACGACTTCCGATGACGGTGCTCGCCCGATGACGCAGCTCGCCCGATGACGGAGGTCGCCCGATGACGGCGGGCCCCAGACGATGACGGACGCGACCGACGACCTCGACGGCGAGCTCGTCGTCGAGGGACGCATCACCACCGCGTCGAACGCCACCTTCCTCGCCGCCGTCGGCGACACGGCGGTCGTCTACAAGCCCGTCGCGGGCGAGCAGCCGCTCTGGGACTTCCCGGACGGCCGTCTGGCCGACCGGGAGGTCGCCGCCCACCTGCTCTCCGAGGTCCTCGGCTGGAACGTCGTCCCGCGGACCTGGCTCCGCGACGGCCCCTACGGCGAGGGGATGGTGCAGCTCTGGCAGGACATCGACGAGGACCAGGACCCGGTCGACCTGCTCCCGGTGGGCGAGGTGCCGGACGAGGGCTGGCTCCAGGTGCTCGAGGGCGAGGACGAGCGGAACCGCCCGGTGGCGCTGGTGCACGAGGACACCGACGTCCTCCGCCGGATGGCCGTGTTCGACGTGCTCGCGAACAACGCCGACCGCAAGGGTGCGCACGTGCTCGCGATGGAGGACGGGCACCGTTTCGGCGTCGACCACGGACTCACGTTCCACACCGATCACAAGCTGCGGACGGTGCTGTGGGGCTGGGTCGGGTCACCCCTGTCGCAGCAGGAGCTCGCGGGCGTCGACCGGGTGCGGACCGCGCTGGACACCGGGTTCGCGGACGACCTCGCCCCCCTCCTGACCGACGTCGAGATCGTCGCACTCATGGAGCGTGCGGAGGTCCTGTACGCCGAGGCCCGGTTCCCGGCTCCGCGTGGCCGGATGCCGGCCGTCCCCTGGCCGCTCTTCTGACCGTCCCCGTCCCTCCAGCACCTGCAGAACGCCACCTTGGCCGCATCGCGCAGACCTACCGCTCTGCGCCGTGCGGCCACCTCGGTGTTCCGCGGAAGGGGTAGGTCAGTACCATCCGCGGCCGAACATGCCGTCGTGGTCGTCGGCTGCGCCGCCGAAGGCGGCTCCGCCGCGTCGGGAGCCGAGGTAGGAGCCGACGACGGCAGCACCGAGGTCGTCGGCCTCCGGGGCGACGACGGTGCCGCCGACCCGTCGGGCCATGCCGTCGATGAAGCGGGCGAGCCCCGGATCGTCTCCGAGCCGGAAGAAGCTCGTGTGCGCCCCGAGCCGCATCGACGTGTCGAGCTCCCGGATGGCGTGCGCGATGGTCAAGGGGTGCGGCGGGTAGCTGAAGAAGACCTCGCCGTCGGACTCGATGTGCGAGGTGGGTTCGCCGTCGGTGACGATGAGCAGCACCGGCTGCGCGTTCGGGTGCTTCCGGAAGTGTCGGTTCGCGAGGAGCAGAGCGTGGTGGAGGTTCGTGCCCTTGTCCCACTGCGCGTCGAGACCGACCAGCTGCTCGATGTCCATGACCGACGCGGACCGGCCGAACTCGATCAGTTGCAGCTCGTCGCCGCGGAACCGGCTCGTGATGAGGGTGTGGAGGGCGAGGGCAGTCCGTTTCATCGGCACCCAACGGTCCTCCATCGCCATCGAGAACGACGTGTCGACCAGCAGTGCCACGCACGCCTGGGTGCGGGCCTCGGTCTCCTGGACCTCGACGTCACGGATCTCGACCCGGACGCCGCCGGCCGTCTGACCACCGGCGCCGGCCGTCCGGACGATCGCGTTCGTGATGCTCCGCGTGACGTCCCACGGCTCGGTGTCGCCGAACGCCCACTCCCGGGTGGCTCCGGACAGTTCGCCGGCGGCACCCGCCGCTCGGAGCTCCCGGGCGCCCTGACGGCCGGACATCTTCTCGGCGACGTCGCGGAGCAGGCTCTTGCCGAGCTGGCGCATCGCCTTCGGGGTCAGCTTGAGTTGGCCGTCGGCACTGCGGCGGACCGCGCCGGTGTCGCGCAGGGCCTTCTCGAGCTGCTGGAGGGTCCGGGCATCGACCGCGGCCTGGTCGCCGAGTTGCTTCGCGAGGGCATCGAGGTCGAGATCGTCGAGCTGCGACCCCGGGGTGGCCTGGGCGAGTTGCTCCGCCAGGGCGTCGAGGTCGGCGATGTCCTGGAACACCCCGGTGCCGTCGCCGAGCCCGAGCCCCTGCTCACCGCCCATCGACTCCGAGCCGCCCCAGTCCTGGCCGGGTCGGAGTTCGCGGAGCGTCTGGTCGAGCTGGCCGAGGGAGCTCATGAGGTCCGGCGACCCGAAGGCCTGTTGCGCGAGGGCGTCGAGCTCGTCGCGTTGTTCCCGGGTCATCGAGTTCCGCATCCGCTGCGCTGCCGCGGACCGCTCGGCGAGGGCGTCGATGAGTTCGTCGACGTTCGCGGGACCCTCGGGGAAGAACTCCCCGTGCTTCTCCATGAAGTCGTCGAACTGCTCCTGGGTGTCCGTCCCGGCGCGATGTGCGTCGAGGAGTTCGTTGAGGTCCTGGAGCATGCCGTTGATCGCGGCTCGGTCGGCGTCCGTCGCCCCTTCGAGCGCCTGCTTCATCCCGGCGAACCGCTGGTCGAGCATCTCGCGGCCGAGAAGGTCCTTGATCTTGTCGAAGTCCTGCTGCGCCGTCGGGCTCTGCCAGCGGTAGTCGTTGAGTTCGCTGACGGCGGCGGCGGGCGACGGCGGGAGACTGTCGAGTTGCATCTGTGCGAGTGCGCGGTCGCCCTCGTCCATCTCGGCGTCGCGGGCGAGCTGTCCGCGTTCCGCGAGGACCGCGTGGTCGAGCAGCTCGCGGACCTCCTGCAGGGTGCCGTCGAGGTTGTGCTCCTCGGCCAGCTGGCGGCGCTTCTCCGCGACGCGCCGTGCGAGGTCGTCGAGGCCCTGCTGGTCGCGGCCGCCACGGCGGAGGAACTCCCGGAGCGCTCGCTCCGGGGAGTAGCCCGCCATGACGTCCTCGCCGATGGCGTCGAGCGCCTCGGCGACGTCGACCGGCGGCGCGAGCGGGTCGGGTCCGCCGGCGTACTTGGCGTACCGGGAGTCGCGGTGCAGGCGGCGGTTCGTCCTAGCCACGGCGCTGCTCAGATCCCGTACGCTGCTTCGCCATCGCCGCTCTCCTTGCTGATCCGACGCGCGAGGAACAGGCCTTCGAGTGCGAGTTCGATGGCGCCTGCCCGCTGACCGTCCGTGGTGGCGTCGAGGCGGTCGGCGATCTCGTCGTACAGCTCCGACTCGCCGAGGGACGGCAGCCCCGCCAGGAAGTCCCGCGCAGCGACCTGCTCGCCCGTCGTCACCATGACCCCGCCTTCCATCGCGTCGACGAGCACACCGAAGTCGAGTCCGCGGAAGTGCGCGCGCACCGTCTCGGCGGTCGCGGTGCGGAGCAGGTGCTCGAGGATGTCGTCCGCGCGGTCTTCCTCACCGGACTCGAACTCGATCTTGCCGCCCAGGACGTCCACCGCGGTCTCGAGGTCGATCGGCCGCGCGACGGCGTGCTCTTCGCCCTGTCGAGTCGCCCGGTGGATGGCCGCCGCAGCGATCGTCTCGGCGCCGGCGATCGAGAACCGGGCACTGACACCGCTCCGCTGGTCGACCGAACTCGATTCGCGGAGCGCACGGGTGAACCGGGCGAGGACCTCGACGAGCGCGTCCGGGACCTCCGCCACGAGGTCGGCCTCCTGGCGGATGACCGCGATCTCGTCGGCGAGCTCGGTGGGGTAGTGCGTGCGGATCTCGGCGCCGAAGCGGTCCTTGAGGGGCGTGATGATGCGGCCGCGGTTCGTGTAGTCCTCGGGGTTGGCGCTCGCCACGACCAGGACGTCGAGCGGCAGACGGAGGACGTACCCGCGGATCTGGATGTCCCGCTCCTCCATCACGTTGAGCATCGCGACCTGGATCCGCTCGGCGAGGTCCGGCAGCTCGTTGATCGCGACGATGCCGCGGTGGCTCCGGGGGATGAGGCCGAAGTGGATCGTGTCGGGATCGCCGAGGCTCCGGCCCTCGGCGACCTTCATCGGGTCGACGTCGCCGATCAGGTCGGCGACGGACGTGTCCGGGGTCGCGAGCTTCTCGACGTACCGTTCCGACCGGTGCTTCCAGTCGATCGGCATCGCATCGCCGAGGTCCGCCGCGCGCCGGATGCTCGCCGCGGTGACCGGCTCGAACGGGTGCTCGCCGAGTTCGGACCCCGTGATCACGGGCGACCATTCGTCGAGCAGCCCCGCGAGCGTGCGGAGGATGCGGGTCTTGCCCTGGCCGCGTTCGCCGAGCAGGACGATGTCGTGGCCGGCGATGAGCGCCCGCTCGAGCTGCGGGATGACGGTGGTCTCGAAACCGTGCAGACCGGGCCAGGGGTCACGGCCGTCACGGAGTGCGTCGAGCAGGTTGTCGCGGATCTCCGCGCGCAGGGTCTTCTGGACGTGCCCCGACGCGCGGAGTTCGCCGACGGTCGAGATGGAGGGTCGAGTCACGGGCGCAACGGTACGCCCGGGGGCCGACACCGAGAAGGGGCGCCGACCGCGTCGGGGATCGCCCTGGGCGAACACGACCGCGGACCCGGGACTACCGTCCACCGGTGTGCGGCGCTCGGGCGTCGTCAGGCGCCGAGGGGGCGTCGCTGTGCGAGAGGAACCACGATGAGCAGTGCAGTCGGCGGGCAGTCGGTGAAGAGTCTCGTCCCGGCGCGGATGGACCGACTGCCGTGGACGAAGTTCCACTGGTCGGTGGTCGTCGGCCTCGGGGTCTCCTGGATCCTCGACGGCCTCGAGATCCAGATCGTGTCGAACGCCGGGTTCCAGAAGGACCTCGGGCTCGTCACGCAGCAGGTCGTGAGCCTCGGCACCATCTACCTCGTCGGGCAGGTCCTCGGTGCGCTCGTGTTCGGTCGGCTCTCCGACCGGCTCGGTCGACGCAGGCTCTTCATCCTGACGCTCGTCATCTACCTGGTCGGTTCCGGTGTGGCCGGGTTCGCCCAGGACTTCTGGTTCCTCGCCGTCTTCCGGTTCATCGCCGGGTTGGGCATCGGGGGCGAGTACGCGGCGATCAACTCCGCGATCGACGAGCTCATCCCGTCGAGGTACCGCGGGCACGTCGACATCGCGATCAACGGCACGTACTGGGGCGGTGCCGCACTCGGTGCCTTCGCGAACGTGTTCCTGCTGAACACCGACTACTTCGCCGAGGACATCGGGTGGCGCATCGGGTTCTTCCTCGGCCCGGTGCTCGGCATCGCGATCATCTTCCTGCGGCGGCACATCCCGGAGAGTCCGCGCTGGCTGATGACCCACGGGTACGAGCAGCAGGCGGAGGCGACGGTCTCGGAGATCGAGGCGAAGGTCGAGAAGGACACCGGACAGCGGCTCCCGGACGTCGACGAGTCCCTCGCCATGTCGGTGACGCCGACGGACCGCGTCGGGTTCGTCCAGATCGTCAGGGTCCTGTTCTCGCAGTACCCGACCAGGACGCTCGTCGGCGCCACGATGATGATCACGCAGTCGTTCCTGTACAACGCGATCTTCTTCACCTACGCCCTGGTGCTCACGAACTTCTACGGGCTGAGCACCGCCCAGACGTCGATCTACTTCTTCCCGTTCGCGATCGGCAACCTCCTCGGTCCGCTCGTCCTCGGGCGGTTCTTCGACACCTGGGGTCGTCGGCAGATGATCTTCCTGACGTACCTGGTGTCGGGTCTCGTGCTCGCGGTCTCGGCGTTCCTGTTCCAGGCGGACGTGCTCTCCGCGACGACGCAGACCGTGTTCTGGTGCGTCTCGTTCTTCTTCGCCTCGGCGGGTGCGTCGTCGGCCTACCTGACGGTGAGCGAGATCTTCCCGCTCGAGATGCGGTCCCAGGCGATCTCGTACTTCTTCGCGCTCGGGCAGGTCTTCGGGGCTGTCGCACCGCTCATCTACGGCGCGTTCATCGGTGATGGGTCGAGCCGCGAGCCGCTGTTCTGGGGGTACCTGATGGGCGCCGCGATCATGGTCGGCGGTGGGGTGGTCGCCCTGGTCTTCGGCGTCGATGCCGCGCGCAAGGGCCTGGAGTCCGTCACCCAGCCGCTCTCGGTCCTCGCCGGCGGGAGCCGCACGCCGTCACGTCGGTCATCGAGCAGAATACTGGATTGAACATGTTCAGCGCCTGACGGCGCCCTCTGTCACAGTCTCCGAGCGGGCGTCCCACCACGTCGCCCGATCCGGATCGAACGGGAGGCCCGTATGGACACAGCAGGCACGGCACGCGAACGGCATGGTCACCCACTCCTCCCCAGTCGGGTGCGTCGGCGATCCATCCCGAGGGACCCGGCACCGGCCGCCGGCTTCGCCTGGGCCGGGGTGACCCTGTGGTGATGCGCATCGCCGACACCTCGACCGACCCCCTCGCCGACGACGGTCTGGTCCGCCGTGACCTGCTCCGGGACGCCGTGTTCGAGCGGCTGCTCGTACGGATCCTCCGGCTCGACTACCGTCGCGGTCAGCGGTTGCGCCTCGACGCGATCGCCCAGGACATGGGCGTGTCCCGGACGCCGGTCCGCGAAGCGCTCGTCCCGCTCGAGACCCTCCGTCTCGTCAACGTGCAGCGGTACGTCGGCGTCGTCATCGCGCAGTGGGGTGCCGAGAACATGGTCGAGCGGCTCCGGATCGTGCAGAGCATGCTCGATGCGTCGCCGACCCCGGCCGCGGCGATGACGCAGCCCGTGGCCGGCCCGGCGTCGACGGGAGGCACGGTGGCGGGCGCGGTGCCGGTGGCGGGCGCGGTGCCGGGCGCGGCACCCGGTGTGGTGACCGTGCTCGGACCACCGTCCCCGCCGACGGGTGTGCCCGCGTCCGATGCAGCTGCACCCGCGTCGAAGGCGGCGTCGGCACCCCGCTCCGAGCCCGTCTGGGACCAGGAGCCTGGGCGTGCCTCGGAGCGTGTGCCGTCCCGATCGTCCTCGCCGCTGTCGATGCGGGCGTCGATGCCGCGATTCGCCGACGCCGGTCGCGTCGGCACCGTCGTGTCGTGGGATCCGGCGGCCCTCGTCGGGTGCGCGTCCCAGGCCGGCGCGTTCGCGGTCCTCGGGGAGTGGGTCCTCCGGCACCGAGGGCATCCGGTGAGCGCCGACTGGCTCGCCGCGCAGCGACCGGTCCTCGATCGCTTCTACTCACCGGACGTCGCACCGGTCCACGGCATCGACATCGCGGTCGGTTCGGCGGAGCGCGCGGAGCTGCTGTCCGAGGCGCAAGCCGCCGCGGTCGCGCTCGACCTCCGACGAGCCAGCATCGCGCTCGACGCCTTCGCGGACCGGCTGGCCGACGTCGGTGAGCGCTTCGTGCACCGCCGCCGGGAGTGAACACATCGCCGCGACGGATGCAGCATTGCTATCGTGATCGCGATCCGCGATGGGAGTGTCATGTTCGAGACCGCACTGCTCACGAGTTTCCTGGCGGTCGAGCGGACCGGCGGGTTCACCGCGGCGGCGAAGGACCTCGACCTGCGGCAGTCGACGGTGAGCGGTCACGTGGCCCGGCTCGAACGACAGACCGGACGGCTGCTGTTCCGTCGCGACACGCACGCCGTCGCGCTGACACCCGACGGGCAGGCCATGGTCCGGTTCGCGCGCGAGATCCTGGCGGCCCAGGGACAGGCTGCCGCGTACTTCACGGACACCGGTCTCGCCGGGCACATCCGGTTCGGAGCGTCCGAGGACATCGTCGCGACCGGGCTCCCGGAGATCCTCCTCGACTTCCGGAACGCCTACCCCGCCGTCGATCTCGACCTGCGGGTCGGGCTGACCATGGAACTGCGCGAGGAAGTCCGGAGCAACCGGCTCGATCTCGCCCTCGTCAAGCGCCGTCCGACGGAGGACGTGGGCGACCTGGTGTTCCGTGACCCCCTCGTCTGGGCCGGGCGTGCCGGGCAGGTCGTCGTGCCGGGGGAGCCGGTGCACCTCGTGACCTACCCCGGCACCAGCGTGACCCGGGACGCGGCGGTCGCCGCGCTCGAGGGTGCCGGCCTCCCGTACCGGATCACCTGTGTCTCCGCGAGCCAGCAGGGCATCCGGGCGGCGGTGTACGCGGGGCTCGGGGTGACCGTGCACCCCGGGTCGATCCTGCCCGCGGGACTCGTGCCGATCGGCGGGCTGCCGGACCCCGGGCCGACGGAGTTCACGCTGGTGTCCCGCGCCGGTCCGCCGAGCGTCGCGATGACCGAGCTGATCGGTGCGATCCGCGCCGGGGCCGACCGCATCCAGCAGCGTCGCCCGATCGGTTCTCCCGACAACTGACCTCCGCGCCGCGGGCGCGCGCTGGCCACCGACCGTCCCGACCCGTCGCCGCTCCATCGCCGATCACCCGGCACCCCCCCGAACGGGGGACGGCGCGCCAGTGGCACGTCCTCCCCGGAGTGCGGCCCGACCTCGGGTATCGTCCCCGCGACGGCCGAAGCCCGCGGTCGTCGGAAGGGGCAGGTGGTGGCCGAGTTCGACGAACTGACCGACCCGCGACGCGAGCCGACGATCTTCGCCGGCCCCGGACACCGCGTCAGCGGTGGACGCCACGGTCGGCGCAGCCGCGACCTCGGACTGCACCGCATCGTGGCCGGTGTCGGGATCGCCGTCGCCGTCGCGCTGGTGAGTGCCTCGTCGTTGACCGCCTACGCCGCGTACGACGTCGGTCACGGTCTGGCGCAGAACGCCGTCGACGTGGGCGGGAACGCGGACTCGATCGACGGTGCGTTCAACGTGCTCGCCGTCACCGCGGACAACGACCCGAAGCAGGGGGACGAGTACGGCGTCCGCGGCGCCACGCTCAACGACTCGAACGTCCTCCTGCACGTGTCGGCGGACCACACGCAGGCCACCGCGGTGAGCTTCCCGCGCGACCTCGTCATCGACCAGCCGGCGTGCGGCTCGGGCGGTTCGACGAGTCCCGCGGTCCAGAACGAGCCGCTCAACCAGGCCTACGGGCGTGGTGGGCTGGCCTGCGTCGTCAAGACGGTCGAGCACGTCAGCGGCCTGCGGATCCCGTTCGCGGTGCAGATGAGCTTCGACGGCATCATCGGGCTGTCGGACGCGATCGGCGGCGTCCCGGTCTGCGTCACCGGGAGCGTCGACGACCCGTACACGGGCCTGAAGCTCAAGGCAGGCAACCACACGGTCTCGGGGTCGACGGCGCTCGCGTTCCTGCGGGACCGGCACGGCGTCGGTGACGGCAGCGACCTCGCACGCATCTCGAGCCTGCAGCAGTTCCTGTCGTCGCTCGTCCGCAAGGTGAAGGACGACGGGACACTCGGCGACCCCGCCAAGCTGTACCGGCTCGCGTCCGTGGCGTCGCGGACGGTGACGCTGTCCACCTCGCTCGCCAAGCCGGACACGATGGTCGGGATCGCGCGGACGTTCGAGGGCATCGGGCTCGACCGGATCACGTTCGTGCAGTACCCCGGCTCGACGACGGACCCGCGTTGGCCGGGCAAGGTCGTGCCGATCCCCTCGACGGCCGACCAGCTCATGCACGCGATCGCGGCGGACCGCCCGTTCACGCTCGGCGGCGACTCGATCGGTCGGGGTTCGGAGAGCCAGGCGTCGGGAACCACTGCCGGGGGCACGGGCGGCGGCGCGAGCCGCGGCTCGACGAGCAAGGGCACCGCGAGCAGCTCGGGCGACCAGCGACCGGACGGGGGTGGCGCGGCCGGCGCGGGCAGTGCCTCCAGGGCGACCGCGACGGGACCGGAGACGATCGCGGGCGTGACCGGCCAGACGGCCGCCGAGAAGACGTGCGCGGTGGCAGCCGCAGGCTGACCCCCAGGACGCGGCCCCAGCGACCCCCGTTCTCGGGCTTCCGTGACCACCGACATGTCGAACACACTGGGTCTCCAGGCACATCTGTGGCACCCTGTTGCAGTTGCCACGCAGCCGGTCCTGGCCCGGACCGACCGACTGCGCGAGACCGACACGACGCGGCCCGATCAGCCGCGTCGTCCGCCCGGAAGCCCGTAGGGGAGCTTCCCGGGCCCGTGTCCACCGAAGCGAGGAGCGCCCGTGACCGACGTGCGAGACCGATCACACCGGATGAACCGCGTGGCAGGCATCGCCCGCCACGGACGGCTCACCCGGAAGCACCCGGTCCGCGCGGCGGTCAAGGTCGTCGCCGGGGTCGCAGCCGTCGCACTCGCGAGCTCCGCCTCCATCGCCGCGATCGCCGCGGGGCAGGTCACCACCGACCTCGGTCCCGGTGTCCGGATCCAGGGGCAGCCGCAGGGCACCGCGAACCGGGTGTCGCTCGCGGACTACCAGGGCGGCTTCAACATGCTCGTCGTCGGGACGGACAACGACCCCGACCAGGGCGACACGTTCGGTGTGCGGGACGCGACCCTGAACGACGTCAACATCCTCATCCACGTCTCCGCGGACCACACCAACGCCACCGCGGTGAGCATCCCCCGCGACCTCGTCGTGCCGATCCCGGCCTGCGAGAAGCCGGACGGCTCCGGCTCCTTCCCGGCGATGTCGGCGCAGCCGTTCAACAACGCGTGGTCGTACGGCGGCCTGAGCTGCGTCGTGCAGACCGCCCAGGCGCTCACCGGTCTCGACGTCCAGTACTCGGCCGCGGTGTCGTTCAACGGCGTCATCGAGATGTCGAACGCCATCGGTGGTGTGCCCGTCTGCGTGGCATCGCCGATCCACGACCGGTACACGGGCCTCGACCTGCCGGCCGGGACCTCGACGTTGCAGGGTGACGAGGCCCTCGCGTTCCTCCGGACCCGGCACGGTGTCGGGGACGGCAGCGACCTCGGGCGCATCTCGAGCCAGCAGGTGTTCCTGTCGTCGATGCTCCGCACGATCAAGAGCAACGACACCCTCGGATCGCTGCCGCGGCTCTACAAGCTCGCGCGTGCGGCGACGTCGAACATGAAGCTCTCGGAGAGCCTCAACAACGTCCAGACGATGGTGCAGATGGGCCGGGCGCTGCAGGACCTGTCGCTCGAACAGGTGAACTTCGTGCAGTACCCCGGGTCGACCGACGGCCGGGGCGTCTACGCCGGCAAGGTGCGGCCGTCGACCGCGCTCGCCGATCAGCTGTTCGACCGGATCAAGGGCGACCAGTCGTTCAGCCTCGCCGCGGGCAGCACCGGGATCGGGTCGGAGAGCGGCGGTTCCGCAGCCGGCGGGTCGTCGTCCCAGGCGCCGAGCTCCGGGACGCCGGACACCGGCGCGCCGAGTGGCGCGACATCGAGTTCCGGCACCCCCGGTTCCGATGCGACGGACGGGGTCGGCGCGCCGAGCGGCGCGGCGACCACGGACACCATCGCCGGGTTGCAGGGCCAGTCGGCCTCCGAGCAGACGTGCAGCGTGGCGTTCCGGTACTGAGCCCGCCGCGGCGCGACACCCAACCGACCCCGTGGGACCAGGAGGAGGCGCGGGGCTCGGCCGCCGCGCCTCCTCGAGTCACTCTCCGACCGACGCTCGATCGGGTACGGGTCACCGGGCGGGTGTTCGGAGAGCGACGCCTCTGCTGCGAGGAACGCGGCCCCGACGAGAGCGTCGGGGCTGTGATCTGCGTCGACCGCAACGATACGGGGTCCCCCGAAAGGAGGACACCGCAGCGATGCCCCCACTTCGGGGGTCATGTGCGGATCACGCTCACGCGCGGCACGCCGGACTGGAGGCGGTGGTTCCGGCCCGCCCCGTGCCTCCCGTATGATGGTGGTCGCGTGTTCGCCTGGCGGGTGCGCGAGGAGACGTCGCATAGTTCGGCCGAGTGCACCACCCTGCTAAGGTGGAGTTCCCTTTCTGGGAACCGTGGGTTCAAATCCCACCGTCTCCGCAGTTCTCCCAGCCCTTCCGATCCGCAGTCCTGCGAGCCGGAGGGGCTTCGTCGTGTTCGGGGTGCGCGCGGCCGCCCGGTAGTTGCTTTCCAATCTGGAAACAGTTAGTGTTTCCGACATGGAAAGCATCTATGACGACCAGTCCGACCCGTCCATCGGAGCGCGCGCCGCCCGCGACGCCGTCCACGCCGCACAGCAGCGACTCGCGAACCGCCTCCGGTCCCCGTGGTGGTTCCACGCGCTCATCGGCCTCGCCGTCGCGGCCGTCGTGTTCGGGATCACCGGGCGCACCCCGTGGGGCATCATCGTGCTCGTCGCAGGCATCGTCGGGTACGTCGTCCTCGGTCGGTGGCGCGCCCGGAGCATCGGGTTCTCCCGCGCGGACCCCGAGCGCTGGGCGTTCCTCCGGACCGGCGCGCCGTGGTCGGTCGTGTCGCTCGTGGTGGTCGTCGCAGCGATCGCGGCGGTGCTGTTCGTCCGGCAGCTCTCCCTGCCCGAGGTCGGGGCCGTGGCCGTCGCCGCCGGGTTCGTGACCGCCGTCCTCGGCCCGCTCGCCGATCGTGCCGGCCGCGCAGCCCTCGGCCGGGACGGACGCTGATGGCGCCGGCCGCGCCAGTGTTCGACGCGCTCGTGCACGCCCCGCAACGACTGCAGATCTGCGCGATCCTGGCCCGGGGTGGCGAGGTCGAGTTCGGGACCCTCCGGGACGCGCTCGACGTCTCGGACGCCACGCTGAGCAAGCACCTCAAGCTGCTGACCGACGCGGCCTACGTCGAGCTCCGGCGGGTGGCGCGCGATCGTGGCCACGCCCGGACCTGGGTCGCCCTGAGTCGATCCGGCCGACGCGCGCTCGACGGTCACTTCGCGTTCCTGCAGTCCCTGGCACCGGACGGCGAGACCCCGTCCTGACGGATCAGGACGTCGGTCGATGACACATCCTCCGGCTGTGTCCACCCCGCCGTTGTAGCATTCGCGGACACGTCCCCGTGCGACACCCGTGCCGCGCGATCCCCATCCCGGAGGTCCTTCGGTGCCCGACTCCCCGACACCGTTCCCGATCGAGCCAGCACCGTTCCCGATCGAGCAGATCCGCGCAGTCGGGGCCGACATCGTCGCCGCCGTCGGGACGGTGATCGACGGCAAGACCGACGCGATCCGCACCGCCCTCACGGTCATGCTCGCCGAGGGCCACCTGCTCGTCGAGGACGTCCCCGGGGTGGGCAAGACGGTCCTCGCCAAGTCGATCGCGGCGTCCGTGGGCGGATCGGTGAGCCGCATCCAGTTCACGAGCGACATGCTCCCGTCGGACGTCACGGGCGTGAACATCTACGACCAGGCGACGTCCTCGTTCCGGTTCTCCCCGGGACCGGTGTTCGCGAACGTCGTCATCGGCGACGAGATCAACCGGACGAGCCCGAAGACCCAGTCGGCGCTCCTCGAGGCGATGGCGGAGTCCCAGGTCACCGTCGACGGCGTCACGCGTCGTCTCGAGCCGCCGTTCATGATCGTCGCGACGCAGAACCCGATCGACATGGAGGGGACGTACCCGCTCCCGGAGGCGCAGCGCGACCGCTTCATGGCCCGGATCGCGATGGGGTACCCGAGCGTCGACGCCGAGCGGGCCATGCTCTCCACGCGCGGCACCGGCGACCCGCTGTCCGCGGTCCGGCCGATCGTCGACGTCGGCACCCTCACCGCCATGATCGCCGCGGTCCGGAGCGTGCACGTCGCCCCTGACGTCGAGGCGTACGTCGTCGCGCTCGTCCGCGCGACGCGGACCCACCCGGACCTCGTGCTCGGCGCCAGCCCCCGGGCGACCCTGCACCTCGCGAGCGCCGCACGGGCCCGGGCCGCCCTCGAGGGTCGGTCCTTCGTCACCCCGGACGACGTCGCCGCGCTCGCGCCGGTCGTCCTCGCGCACCGACTGGTCCCGCTCGCCCGCGGACTCGGCGGCAGCGCGGACGAGACGGCCCGCGAGATCGTGGTCCGCCTCGTCGGCGACACCGCCGTGCCGTTCACGCCCGCACCGATCCGCTCCTGAGCGAACGATGTCCGTCCCGGGTGCCGACGTCGCAGGACGGGTGTGGCGTGTCGTCCGCACGACCCCGTTCCCTCGACCGACGACCCGCGGCTGGACCGTCGTGTCCGTCGGGATCGGCCTCGTCGGGGCCGGGCTCGTCGCCACGACGAGCATCGCCGTCACGGCGGGACTCCTGCTCCTCGTGGTGTTCCTGCTCGGGATCGTCGTGGCCCTGATCGGGGCGGCTCCGATCCGAGCGCGACGACTCGGCGGACGGACGATCGTGCAGACCGGCGAGGCGTTCCGGGCGACGATCGAGGTGACGGGACGCACCTCCGGCCCGGCCGTCTCGTCGCGCCTGCTCGTACGGGAGCGCTTCGACGAGCACTTCGCGGCGATGACCGACCCGGTGGCCCTCGTCGAGGTCGGCCCGGGGCGCCCACCGGGACGACTCGAGGTCGAGGCGATCGCGGTCCGACGCGGCCGGCCGGTGATCGGTCCGACCACGGTCCGGGTGGAGGACCCGTTCGGGCTGCTCCGCATCGACCGGACCGTCGCACCGGCCGAGCAGATCGTCATCGTGCCGCGGACGACCCCGCTCGCGGCGATCGACACCGGCGTGCTCGCGGGCGCGGTCTCGGCCGAGGAGGGGCGGACGGGCCAGGGCGGGTCGGCGGACGACAGCGAGCTCCGCGTGTACCGCCCGGGCGACCCGATGCGTCGCGTGCACTGGGGGCAGAGCGCGCGCCGCGGGGAGCTCCACGTGCGCCAGACGACGCAGGCGCAGCCACCGGAGGCGACGGTGCTGCTCGACGTCCGCCGGGAGTCGTACCAGGGGCTCGGCCGCGAGACACTCGCGGAACTGTCCGACCTCGGCGGCGACGCCGCCTTCGAGCACGCCGTCGTCGTCGCGGCGAGTGTCGCCCGGGTCCTGGCCGCCCGGACGTCCCGCGTCGCGCTCGTGACGGACCGGCCCGCCGCGAGCAGGACGACGTCCGCGACCGGTCCGGCGCGGACCCCGGGCCGCACGTCCGACCAGGACCGCACGCCGCCGCCGGCACCCGTCGCCGGGGAGCTCGCCGACGTCCTCGTCGGTCTCGCCGACGTCCGCGTCCGCTCCGACGCCCGCCCGGTCGCCGAGGTCCTCCCGGACGTCCGGGGCCGCGACGCGCACGGCATGACCGCCGTCGTCACCGGACGGAGCACCGCAGAGCAGGCCGCCGAGCTCGTCGCCCGGATGCCCGGTGCCACGCGCGGCCTGTTCGTCGCGATCGTGCCGCCGGACGCGACGACCCGCGGCATCCTCGACCGTGCCGGCTGGCGCATCCTGGTGATGCCCGCGCCGGGCGTGGTCGGAACCGCGTCGACCGGAGCCACCCGATGAGCACGACGCAACGCCCGCCGCACGCCGCCTCCCAGCCACCGCGGGTGACGGGCCGGATGGTCCTCGAACGTGACGACCGGGCGGACGGCGACCCGGGCCTCCCGTCCGCCTGGCTGGTCGTGGCGGCTCCGGTCCCGGTGCTCGTGGCGTCGCTCGCCCTCCGGCCGCTCGTGCAGGGCATCGCGTGGTGGATGTCGGCGCTCGTGGTCACGGTGGTCGTCGTCGCGGTGATGCTGGCGTTCCGGCAGCGCAGCCGTCTCGCCCGGTTCGTCGCCCTCGTCGTGACGCTCGTGGCCGGCTCGTCGGCCGCAGCACTCCTCAACGACGTCCAGCCGTTCGGGTGGCTCGACCGGAACGGTGCGCTCGGGGCGATGCTCGAGGCGATCCGGGTGAACCCCGCACCGCTCCCGGAGACCGACGCGATCCGGCTCGAGATGACGGTGCTCATCGTCTGGGTGGCCGGGGTGTCGGTGTTCCTCGCCGTGATCGCCCCGACCGCGGCGCTCGCGGCGGTCCCGGCGCTGGTCATCCTCGTCGTGCCCGGGGTCATCACGGGCAGCCCGGCCGGGTCCGTGCTCGTCGTGCTGACCGGCATCGCGTTCCTCCTGCTCCTGTGGTTGTCGGTCCGGCCGATCCAGCATGCGTTCCCGGCGGTCGTGATCGGCGTGCTCGGACTCGTCGTCGCCGTCGGGCTCCCGAGCGTGGTCCCGCTCAACGCGAGCTGGCTGTCCGGGGTCACCGGGGCGATCCAGGCACCGCTGCAGCCCGGCCGTCCGGGAACGCTCCTGAAGCTCGGCGACGACCTGCGCCGCCCGACCGAGATCGAGGTGTTCCGGTACCGGACGTCGAGCGGGTCGGCGGAGTACCTGAAGCTCGCGGACCTCGACGAGTTCGGCACGGGCGACTGGGTGCCGACGGTCGTCGACGCCAGCAGCGCACCGACGGCCGACCAGGGGCAGTCCGCCGTCGGCGTCAACCCGCGGCTGGCGACCCGGGGCGACGCCGAGATCCGGATCACCGGTCTCTCGAGCCAGTACCTGCCCGTGCCGTCCGGTGCGGTCGCCGTGCAGTCGCAGTCGACGACGCTCGACCTCGCCAACTGGCGCTGGATGGGCGACTCGAACACGATCCGCTCGACCGGCCCGGTGACCCGTCGTGCTGACCTGTACTCCGTGTACGGCGGGGCGACGTTCGCGAACCCCTACCTCGACGCCATCGCGGCCCGCGGTCGACTCGACGCGGCCGGGCGCGGTGCCGACTGGGTCCAGCCGTCGAAGGCGCAGCTGCGGACCGACCTGCAGCTCCCGAGGGACCTCCCGGCGAGCATCCGGAACGCCGCCGAACGTGTCGCCGGGAACGCCGGGGACGAGTACGAGCAGGGCCGCGCGCTCGAGGACTGGTTCCGGGGCGGCCGGTTCACCTACTCCGAGACGGCACCGGTCGAGCAGGGCTACGACGGCGACAGCATGGCCGTCATCGCGAAGTTCCTGCAGGTGCGCGCCGGGTACTGCGTGCACTTCGCGTCGTCGATGGCGGTGATGGCCCGGGTGCTCGGGATCCCGTCGCGGATCGCGGTCGGCTACCGTCCGGGCGGCACCGACCAGAACGGCGAGTTCAGCGTCTCGAACCGCCAGCTGCACTCCTGGCCGGAGCTGTACATCCAGGGCGCGGGCTGGGTCGGCTTCGAGCCCACGCCCGTCGACGAGACCGGTGCGTCGAACACCCAGCCCTCGTCCGCGGCGACGCCGTCCGCGTTGAACACCCCGTCCGCGCTGCCGTCGGCGAACGACTCGGTGCCGAGCCCGACCGCGGCGACCCCGACCCCGACGGTCGAACCGCAGTCCGGGGGCGCGACCGGTGGTCCGGGCGACTCCGGGGCCGGCTGGGGGATCGGGCTCGGGATCCTCGCCCTCGCGCTCGTGCTGGTCGGGCCGGGACTCGTGCGCGCGGTGCGACGGCAGCGGCGACTCGGCATGCTCGGGGCGGGTCGCGAGCCGGCGCTGCACGCCTGGCGTGAACTCCTCGACGACGTCGCCGACCACGGGTTCTCGCCCGGGATCGCACCGCCGGACGACGCCGCAGCCGCCGCCCGGACGGCACGCGCGGTCCTCGGGAGGCTGCGCACCACCCTGCCGCCCGCGGTGCTGCCGCACCTGGGGCTCGTCGTCGACGCGGTGGACCAGGAGCGGTACGGACCGGCCGGATCGGCGGGCGTCGATCCCGGAGTCCTGCTGGCAGCGGTCCGGGAGGCCCGTGGTGCGCTGGACGCGGCCGTCCCGACCCGCAGGCTGGTGCTGTCCCGGATCTTCCCGCCGAGTCTCGCGCCGTCCGCGGCGTGGTCGCCCGGGGGCCCGCGCCGGCCGCGGCGCGTGTAGCGCTCGGCGCGTGGAGCGCTCGGCGCGTGGTGCGTTCGGCGGGGGTTCCGGACAGTCGTCGCCGGATCCACGCACGACCGCGTACACATGACGGATGGACGCACTCGAGCTCGTGGTCGTGCTCGGGGCGACGATCCTCGTGGGTGGTGTCGTCGCGCAGCGCATCCGGGTCGCGTCCCCGCTCGTGCTCCTGGTCCTCGGCGCCCTCGTCGGCTTCGTCCCCGGGCTCGGCGAGGTGCAACTGTCGTCCGACGTCGTGCTGCTGCTGTTCCTCCCCGCGCTGCTCTACTGGGAGTCGCTGAACACCTCACTCCGGGAGATCCGCAGCAACCTCCGGACGATATCCCTGCTCGCGGTCGGTCTCGTGCTCGCCACCGCTGCGGTCGTCGCGGTGATCGCGCACGCGTTCGGGCTGTCCTGGGCGCTCGCGATCGTCCTCGGCGCGGTCATCGCCCCGACCGACCCGACAGCCGTCGCGTCGGTGGCCGGTCGGCTCCCGCGCCGGGTCATCACGACGCTCCGCGCGGAGAGCCTCGTCAACGACGGCACCGCGCTCGTCCTCTACGGCGTCGCCGTCACCGCGGTGGTCTCCGGTTCCGGGATCGACGTCGGAGCCGCCGTCGTGCGGTTCTTCGCGTCGTACGGGCTCGGCATCGCAGTGGGACTCGCGGTCGGCTACGGCGTGTTCGTGGTCCGCCGGTACATCGGCAACCGACTGCTCGAGAACACCCTCAGCGTGCTCACGCCCTTCCTCGCCTACTTGCCGGCCGAGGCGCTCGGCGTCTCCGGCGTCGTCGCGGTCGTCACGGCCGGGCTCCTCCTCACCCAGCTCGGCCCGAGCGTCATCGACGCGCACGCGCGGGTGCAGGGCGCCGGGTTCTGGCAGGTGACGACCTACCTGCTGAACGGCACCCTGTTCGTCCTCGTCGGGCTCGAGTTCCACCGGACGCTCCGGGTCGTGCTGCACGACGACTGGGTGACGGCCGTCGGGCTCGCCCTGCTCTGCACCCTCGCGGTGATCGGGGTGCGGATCGTCTGGGTGAACACGACGCCGTACGCGAGCCGGCTGCTCGATCGTCGGGAGTCGCAGCGCGGCACCCTCATGCCGTTCCGGGCACGCCTGCCGATCGCCTGGGCCGGGTTCCGTGGCGCGGTGTCGCTCGCCGCGGCGCTCGGCGTGCCGACGATGACCACGGCGGGGCACGCCGTCGACGACCGCGATCTCGTCATCTTCGCGACGTTCACGGTCATCGCCGTGACCCTGGTGCTCGAGGGGCTGACCATGCCGGCGGTGGTGCGGTGGGCGGACCTGCCGGACGACCCCCGCGAGGCGCGGGAGGAGATCTCGGCGGAACGCGCCGCACTCCACGGCGCGCTCGACGTGCTCGACGAGACGGCGTCCCGGATCGGGTCGCCGGACGGGGTCCGCAGCGATCTGCAGCACGACATGGAGCGTCGGCTGCAGCGCCTCGAACGCGATGCCCGCGAGCACGACGAGTCGGCGGAGCACGACCCGAGCATCCACGGGAACCCGGCCGGCACCGACGTGCTCGACGACGTCGGGGACACGGACGCCGGCGGGAGCGGCGGGGGACCGGTCGACGAGTCGAGCGCCGCCGACGCCACGGCATCGGACCGCACGCACGGGGCCGACCTGCTCGACGACGAGGCCGCGGAGCTGCAGCGGGAACGCGACGACGAGCAGGCGGAGATCGCGCTCCGGCTCGAGCTGCTCGGGGCGAAGCGGCGGGCGGTGCTCGACCTGCGGAAGCGCCGGGCGATCGACGACGAGGTGGTCCGTCGCATCCAGACCCGGTTCGACGTCGAGGAGATCCGGCTCGCGGCGATCGTCGAGGACGACTGAGGCGCTCAGCCCTCGGGGCCGTCCGGTGCGTCCTGGACCGGGAACGAACCCGTCGCGGTCGGCGGTTGCACCACGTCGCGGTGGGCTGACCCCGGGCGGGCACCGCTCCGTCGGAGGAGCCGGGTCGCCTCCGGACGGAGGCCGCGCGGACGCCGGATGCCGCGTCCGCGCCGGAGGAGGCTCGCGAGCGCGGACTGCGGCTGCCAGTTCGGGCTGTTCGGCAGCCCCCAGCCCCAGCGGACGGCCGCGACCCGGAGCCCGACCGAGAGGAGCACCGCGACCACGATGCCGATCGTCGGGACGCGGACCGCTGATGCGACGACCATGACGACGGACGCCGCGACCGCGACCGAGGCGTACAGGGCGTTCCCGCCGAACACGGCCGGGACGCGTCGGAGGAGCAGGTCCCGGATGGCACCGCCGCCGACAGCGGTGATCGTGCCCATGATGATCGCGGGGCCCCAGCCGAGACCCGCCTCGAACGTGCGTTGCACGCCGACGACCGCCCAGAAGCCGATCACCGCGGCGTCCAGGACGGTGAACAGCCGGTCCCAGGCGACCTCGGAGATCGACACGAAGAACGCCAGCAGCACACCGACGATCGCGGCCGGGACGTAGAGCGGATCGGTGAGGGCGACGGGGGGACCGTTCTGCAGGAGCACGTCGCGGAGCATCCCGCCGCCGAGCCCGGACACGACGCCGACGACCAGGAACCCGAACAGGTCGAACCCCATCGTGCGGGCGATCGCGCCGCCGAGCATCGCCGACGCGAACACCCCGGCGAGGTCGAGGACGTTCGTGACGACGCGCAGCGCGTCGGGGTCGAGCAGGTTCACCCGCCCAGTCTCGCAGGCGACCGGGGGACGCACTGCCCGGATGGACGTCGGCGCGACGTTAGGTTAGCCTTACCAATGTTCCGCCCCGCGCGAACGAGTCCCCGCCCGAACCGCGCCCCCAGAGAGACCCATGCTCGCCACGCTCGTGATCGGCCTCCGTGAAGGCCTCGAAGCGACGCTCATCGTCGGCATCATCGCCGCGTTCCTCCGCCGCAACCGGATCCCGCTCGCGCCGATGTGGCTCGGCGTCGGCGTCGCGGTCCTGCTGAGCATCGGGGTGGGCGTCGGACTGCAGGTGGTGGAGCAGGCGCTCCCGCAGGCGCAGCAGGAGGCCATGGAGGCGGTCATCGGCGTCGTTGCGGTGGTCTTCGTCACCGGGATGATCCTCTGGATGCGCGGCCACGCACGTTCGATGCGCGCCGAGCTCGAGTCGAGCGCGTCCGCGGCGGTGGGCACCGGGACCGCCTGGGCGCTCGCGGGGATGGCGTTCCTCGCCGTCCTCAAGGAGGGCTTCGAGACGTCGGTGTTCCTGCTCGCCACCTTCCAGGCCTCGTCGGACACCGCGCTCGCGGCCCTCGGTGCGGTGGTCGGCGTGCTCGTCGCGGTCGGCATCGGCTACGGCATCTACACCGGCGGCGTGCGCCTGGACCTGTCGCGGTTCTTCGCCGGCACCGGGGTCTTCCTGGTGTTCGTCGCCGGCGGACTCGTCCTCACCGTCCTCCGCCGCGCCCACGAGGCCGGCTGGATCGTCATCGGGCAGCAGGGCACGGTCGACCTGTCGTGGCTCGCTCCGAACGGGTCGGTGCAGGGCGCGCTCGTCACGGGTGTCCTCGGCATCCCACCGGACCCGCGGGTCATCGAGGTCCTCGGCTGGCTCGCCTACGTCGTCCCCGTCCTGCTCATCACCGTGTGGCCGAACTCCCGCCGTCCGAGCGCCGCGGCACTCCCGCGGATCCGCATCGGGTTCGCGGCGGTGTTCGCCCTCGCGGCCGTGGTCCTGGCAGTCGCCGTACCGACCGGTCACGCCGACGTCCCGACGACGGTCGCCGTCCGTCCGGGTGCGGGTGACGGCGGCTCGACCGACCCGTTCCGTGTCCGTGCCGAGGTCGACGGCGACAGCGCGACACTCGTCGCCCGGGGGCGCACCACGACACTGCCCGCTTCGGCACACATGACCACGGTGCACGACGGCGTCGAGGCCGATCGCTGGCGGACCTCGGCGGCCTCGTCGACGGCCGGTCGTCCGACCACCATGAGCGTCGACGACCTCGCGACGCTGTTCGGACGCGTCCCGGTCGGGGTGTCGCCGAGCCAGAACCCCGGACCCTACGCGGCGCGGTGGTCGAGCCGTGCGACGACGACGCTGTGGTCCGTCGACGGCGGGGTCCTCGACGCGCAGCGTGTCGACCGCACCGTGCTGACGCTCTCCGGCGGCGGTCTCCCGACCACGCGGACCTACTCCGTCACGGCGACGGACTGGGCGGTTCCCAGCGCGACCGCTCAGCGGACCGCAGCGGCCGTGGCGGACGCAGCCCGTGCCTCCCGGGAGGCCGTCCTCTGGAGGACCTGGCTCCCGCTCGCCCTCGGCGTCGCCGCCGTCACCCAGCTCGTGCTCACGCTCCGCGACCGACGCCGTGCGCGACGCCCGGTGGCCGCACCCACGACCCCCACCACACCCGAGCCGCACCTGGCCCGGGTCGACACAAGGAGCCCCACACATGCCGTTCGGTGATCGCCGCGCGCTTTCCGTCCTCGTCCTCGGTGCCACCGTCACGGCGGCCGCCCTCGCCCTCACCGGGTGCGCGACGTCCTCGTCCTCGGCGACCGACGACGCCAGCAGCGCCGGCAAGGTGTCCCGGGTCTCGGTGACGCTGACGAACGACGGGTCGGACAAGTGCGCCGTCTCGACGGACTCCGTGCCCGCGGGCCCCGTGACCTTCACCGTCGAGAACAAGTCCTCGACCGCGATCACCGAGGTCGAGCTGCTGCAGGACCAACGGATCTTCGGCGAGAAGGAGAACCTCGCGCCGGGCCTCGACCCCGTGCAGTTCACCGCGACGCTCGGCGGTGGGGAGTACCAGGTGTACTGCCCCGGTGCCACGAAGGAGCTCACCGACCTGACCGTCACCGGGAAGGTCGCGTCGACGGCGAACAGCAGTGCGGCGACGCTCCTGCAGAGCGGGAGCAAGGGCTACTCGGAGTACGTCGACGCGCAGGTGGACGACATGGTCACGGCCGTCAAGCAGCTGCAGACCGACATCGACGCGGGGAACCTCGAGGCCGCGAAGACCGACTACGCGAACGCGCGCCCCTACTACGAGCACGTCGAGAGCGACGTCGACGGGTTCGTCAAGAAGGGGTTCAAGGCCACCGACAACGCGGGGAACCTCGACTACCTCATCGACATGCGGGAGTCGAACCTCGACCCCGCGGTCGGCTGGCACGGGTTCCACGCCGTCGAACGCGACCTGTTCCAGAACGGCGCGATCACTGCCGACACCAAGACCCTCGCCGCCGAGCTCACGACGAACGTCGAGCTCTTGGACGAGCTCGTGCCGACGCTCCACTACAAGCCCGAGGACCTGGCGAACGGTGCGGCCGGGCTCCTCGAGGAGGTCCAGTCCAACAAGATCACGGGCGAGGAGGAGCTCTACAGCCACATCGACATCGTCGACCTCGCGGCGAACGTCGAGGGCGCGCGGCAGGCGTTCGCCTACCTGAAGCCCGGCATGCAGAAGCTCGACCCGACCATCACCAAGCAGATCGCGTCGGAGTTCGACACGACGAACGCGATGATGGACAGCTTCCGGGACGCGAACTCGATCGGCGGGTTCGTCACGTGGGACGCCGCCGCGAAGGCCGCGGACGCCAACAAGATCTCGCAGCAGATCCAGGCGCTGCAGGACCCGCTGTCCCGGCTCGCCGAGAAGGTCGCGACCGCGTGACCGCACGGGAGGCGCAGGAGACGCCCGCAGACGGCTCGAACCCCCGGGACGGCGCGTCCGGTGTCTCCCGCCGTGGACTCTTCGGCGCGGGCCTCGTCGCCGCCGGCGCGGGGGCCGGCGCGATGGCCGGCATCGGCGGGACGCTCGGGGCCGAGGCCGCGACGGCCCCGCCCGGCGACGAGTCGATCGACCTGTCCCGGAGCCACCCGTTCTACGCCGTCGCCGCTGGCGACCCGCAGGGCGGCATCCGCACCCAACCCCAGCGGTACTGCGTGTTCATGACGTTCGACCTGTCGTCATCGGTCGCGACGGACCTGCAGGTGCTCCTCGCCCGCTGGTCCGCGTCCATCGCGCAGCTCCAGGCCGGTGCGACCGTCGGCGCGGTGGTCCCCCCGCACGGCGACGGCGTCGGCGCGGACACGGGGGAGGCGCTCGACCTCGGGCCGGCGTCGCTCACGGTCACCGTCGGGCTCGGTCCGGGCGTCTTCGACGAGCGCTTCGGCCTCGCCGACCGCCGACCGGCGGGACTCGCCCCGATCCCGGCGCTCCCGAGCGACCGGCTCGACGACGCGCTCTCCGGCGGCGACCTGTCCCTGCAGGCGTGCGCGGACGATCCGCAGGTGGCGTACCACGCGGTGCGGGACCTGGCCCGGATCGCTCGGGGAACCGCGACCGTCCGGTGGACCGTGCTCGGGTTCGGCCGAGCGTCGGCAGGGCGGAACCAGTCGACGCCGCGGAACCTCCTCGGGTTCAAGGACGGCACCAGGAACATCGAGACGGACGCCGACCACGACGAGTTCGTGTGGATGCCCCGCTCCCGCGCGACGGGCAGCACGGCCTGGATGCGCGGCGGGACGTTCCAGGTGGTCCGGAAGATCCAGATGAACATCGAGATCTGGGACGCCGACGGGATCAGCGACCAGCAGCGGATCTTCGGGCGGACGAAGGTCGAGGGCGGACCGCTCTCGGGCGGCTCGGAGCACACGACGCCGGACTTCGCGGCGAAGCACGCGGGCGGCGAGACGAAGATCGACCCGACGTCGCACATCGCGCTCGCGGCGCACGAGAACAACGGCGGGGTGAAGATCCTCCGCCGCCCGTACAACTACACGGACGGCCTCAACACCTACGGGCAGCTCGACGCCGGGCTGCTGTTCCTGGCGTACATGAACGAGCCGGAGCACTTCACCCGGCTGCAGCGGCGGCTCGGTGCGTCCGACCGCCTGAACGAGTACGTCTCGCACATCGGCTCCGGGGTGTTCGCGGTCCCGCCGGCACCGCGCAAGGGGTCGTACATCGGCGAACAGCTCTTCCGCTGACGTCGCGCGGGTCGGCCCGCCTGTGCGGTCGGGGTCGGTCGGCCTGCGCGTGTCGGATCGCAGGACACGCCGCGTGCTGCTGGTGCCACGCGGCGCGTTGTGCGATCTCGATGCGAGGGTGGCGGCGCGTTGTGCGATCCCCGAGAAGACACCCGGGGAAGCGAGAGTGGGTGCTCTCCGCCGTTTCCCTGGAGGCGGAGAGCACCCGCGCCACCGGGTCTCGTCAGGCGGAACCACCGCCCGGAATGAGAGGTGACCACGGCGGCGCTGTCGCGATGCGACGGTCCAGGGTACCGCTCGCACCTCCGATTGCACAGTGCGCGCAGCGCCGACACGGGGTGCCGCGATCCCGCGTCGCGCTGCCGGGCGGTGCTGCGGGACGGCGCAGACCGGCCGGGTCCGCAAGATGGTCGGATCCGGCCGGTCTGGAGGCACTGGCTCAGTCCCCGAGGAGCGCTCGGCGCCGGCGGAGCTGGAGCAGGATGCCCGCAGTGAGCAGCACCCCGGCGGCGACGGCCGGCGCGAGCACCGAGCCGCCCGTGAACGCGAGGGCGTCCGTGCCGGTGCGCCCCGCCGTCGAGCGGACACCCGTGACGGATCCATCGGCACCGGAGCCGACGACACCGGACCCGCCGGCACCGGGGTCGCCCGCTCCGGGAACGTCGTCCCCGGGGTCGGTCGGGTCGACAGCCGGCACGGCGACGACGAGGGGCAGGGCGATCTGCTGCCCGGTGGACGCGATGGTCACCACGAACGTCCGCGGCGCGGCGACGGCGGCGACCACGTCCGCGGCGCGGGTGGTGTCTGTGACCGGCACCGTGCCTCCCGTCCGTGCCGCGGCAGCGGCCGCCTCCGGCACCGTGAACGTCAGCGACGCGCGCCCCTGTTCGTCGGTGGTGTCGACGATCCGGGGGTCGATCTCGGCCGAGGCGAGCTCCTGGCCGTCGAAGCCGACCGACACCGTGCCGCCCTGCTCGCCCGCGGTGCTGAACGTCAGCGAGGACAGGTCGATCGTCACGCTGTCGCCCACCGCGAAGCCCTCGGCGGGTGCCGGCGTCGTGCTGACACCGACGGCGCGCTGGGTGAGCGCGGGGGAGACCACCGGGTTGCTCGCGAAGTAGTCGACCTGGGCCTGCAGGTCGACCTGGCCGCTGTCCGCCTTCGCCGCGGCACCGTCGAACGCGGTGAAGTTGTCGCCGCCGGACGCGAGGAACGAGTTGACCGTGACCTTGTACGTGGTGCCGGCGTCGATGGCGGTGTCGTCGAGGGTCATGCCGGTGATGCGCGAGCCCGCTGCGGCGTCCGGGTCGTACGTGGACGAGAACCCGTCGGAGACGCCGAGCTTCAGGAACGGGCGCCCGGCTCCGGCCGGCTGCCACTGCTGCTCGAGCGCCGCCTTGATCTGCGCGCCCGTCAGGTCGAGCACCACGAGGGTGTTCGCGAACGGCTGGACCGCCGCGGCCTCCTGGTACGTGACGTTCCCCGTCGGGTCGTCGGCACCCGTCGAGGCGGCGAGCATGTCCGCGCGGAGCCCGCCGGGGTTCATGAACGCGATCTGCGCACCGTTCCGCTCGGTCGCGGTCCGCTGCACCTCGGCGACGAAGTTGCCGAGGGTGGACTCCCCACCGCGGTTCTCGTCCCCGTTGGTCTGCGTCGCCCGGCGGAGGTCGTCGGTGATCTCGCCGACCTTCACCTTGCCCTTGACCGCGGCGACGGCCTTGGCGGCGTCGACGATCGGGGTGACGGCGGGGTCGGCCGTGAAGCCGTTGCGGGCGAGGGGGACGTTCTCGGCCGTGACGGACGCGACGGACATGTCCGCCGTGTCGACCTGGAGCCGCAGGTGCCCGAGGTACCCGCCGTACGAGCCGGTCTGGATCACCGGGCGGGCGACGGTGCCGTCCGTCGGGATGATCTCGTGGTCGTACAGCTGGTGGGTGTGGCCCGAGAGGATCGCGGACACCTTGCTCGTGACACCCCTGGCGATGTCCGCGAAGTCCGATCCGTCCGTCGCCGAGGTGATCGCGGGGGTGGCGGCACCCTCGTGCAGGAGGAGCACGAGCACGTCCGCCTCACCGTTGGTGTCGACACCGTCGGTCAGGTCGGTCGCGACGGCGTTCACCGAGTCGACGACGTCGGTCATCTCGAGGCCCTCGATCCCGGCGGGGCTGACGAGCTCCGGGATGAGCTCGGTCGTCGCGCCGATGAACCCGACACGGACCCCGCCGACCTCCTTGACCGAGTACGCGTCGAAGGCCGGTTCGCCCGTGGCGCTGACGACGAGGTTCGCGGAGACGTAGTCGAAGTCGGCGTTCCGGCTGCCGTCCGCGCCGATGATCCGGTCGCGGAGGTCGGCCTGGCCGCGGTCGAGCTCGTGGTTGCCGATCGCGCTGACGGCGAGGCCCGCGGCGCCGGCCGGGTCACCCTGCTTCGGCGACGGGCTGCTCGGCACGGGCTCGATCCGTCCGTGGAAGTCGTTGATGTCGAGCAGGTCGATCGTCGCGAGGTCGGCGGCGGCTGCTGGAGCGGCGGTCGGAGCAGCCCTGACGGGTGTCGCTCCCGCGTCCTCGACCGCGCTGGCGGGTGTGCCGAGCACGGTGACGAGCCCGATCGTGCCGAGGGCCACCGTGGCGAGTGCGGCTCGACGGAACCGCGTCCGTCCGGGTGTCGTGGTGGAGGATCGGGCGGGGTGACGGCGCGCTGGCATCGGTCTGGGGACTCCTGGTGGCTGCATGACGACCCCCGAGCGGGGGTCATCGGGAACCTATGAGATCACTCAGGAACACGCAACCGGGACGCGCCCTCGTCACACAGAGTTCACGTGCCCGAGCAGGAGGTCGATCGTGTCGGCGAGCCGGTCGCGGTGCTCTGCAGCGTTCTCCACCTGTTCCTTGAGCCCGATCGACGTGCTGATCAGCGTCGCCGCGATCCGCACACCGAGTGACTGTCCGACGACCCGGGTGATCGCGGTCTCGATCACCATGGCGAAGCGTGCGGAGGCCGTCGCGGGGAGTGACCCGAGGAGCTGCGGATTGCCGTTGACGAGCGCGGTGAGTGCTCGACCGTCCGGACTGACGTAGCGTCCGGCCCACTGCTCGAAGGCGCGGCTGAGCCGGGCGGGGAGCGGCACGGTGTCGTCGGCCATCACGTGGCCGATCACGGCGAGGTCCCGCTCGAGCGCCTCCGTGACGGCCGCCCGGAAGAGCGTCTCCTTCGACGCGAACAGGAAGTAGAGCCCCGGCCGTGAGATGTCCGCGGCCTGGGCGACGGCGTCCATCGAGGTCTTCCGGTACCCGAACCGGGCGAACGTGGTGACCGCGGACTCGAGCACGCGGTCTCGTCGTGTCGGTTCCGTCGTCGAGCTCATGCAACGACCATACCAACTGTACGACAGCCATCAAACGTGTATAGTGTTCCCATGACTGATCGCGTCCGCATCACCACTCCGTTCTCGGCGACGTCGACCGCCGAGGACGTCGTCCGCGGCGTCGACCTCCATGGCGTCCGGGCGGTCGTCACCGGCGCGACGTCGGGGCTCGGCGTCGAGACCGCGAGGGTCCTCGCCGCCGCCGGTGCCGCCGTGACGCTCGCGGTGCGGAACGTGGCCCTCGGCGAGGACATCGCCGCGACGATCGCCAGGACACCCGGCGCGGTCCGTCCGCAGGTGGCGCACCTCGACCTGGCGGACCCGGGGTCGGTCACGCGGTTCCTCCAGGGGTGGGACGGTCCGCTGCACCTCCTCGTGGCGAACGCCGGCCTCGTCACCGCCGGCCTCGAGCGCACCGCGGCCGGGTGGGAGCTGCAGTTCGCCACGAACCACCTCGGGCACCACGCCCTCGCCACGGGGCTCCACCCGGCGCTGGCGCGCGGCGCGATCGACCGTGACGGAGCCCGCGTCGTGGTCCTCAGCTCGACCGCCCACATGCGCGCCGACGTCGACTTCGCCGACCTGCAGTTCGAGCGACGACCGTACGACCCGCAGATCGCGTACGCGCAGTCGAAGACCGCGAACTCGCTGTTCTCGGTCGAGGCGTCCCGACGGTGGGCGGACGACGGCATCGTGGCGAACACCGTCAACCCCGGCGGCATCGCGACCGGCCTGCAGCGGAACTTCTCCGCGGCGCAGCGGGCATCGCTCGACGCTGCCGAGGCCGCCGGTGCCTTCTCGTACAAGACCGTCGAGCAGGGAGCCGCGACGACGCTCGTCGCCGCGGTCCGGCCGGAGTTCGCCCGGACCGGCGGGCACTACCTCGACGACGGCCAGGAGGCGTACACGGTCGGGAACGACGCCACGCTCCTCGAGCACCCGCACGGGGTCAAGGAGTGGGCCCTCGACCCGGCTGCCGCCGAGCGCCTCTGGGACGTCTCCGACCACCTCATCGGTCGCTGAGCGAGCGGGCACGGTCGCTGATGCGGAGAGCCGGTCCCCGTTCCGGGGTGGTGGCCGCCTACTTGCGGTCGCCGATGTGCAGCGCGCCCTTGACGCGCTCGACGCCCTCGGCGGCCATCGCCTTGGCGGAGTCCACGACGACCGAGACCTCCTCGGGGTCGCCCTTGAGGAGCGACTTCGCGGTGTTGACCGCGTACTCGGCGGTGATGTGCGGCGGGAGCGGCGGGACGTTCCGCGACACGTAGGCGTCGATGAGCGTCACACCGTCGTGGGCGAACGCAGCGGCGACGGCGGCATCGACCTCGTCGTCGGAGTGCACCGCGACGCCCCGGAACCCGAGGAGCTCGGCGTACCCGGCGTAGTCCATCGTCTCGACGTCCTGGGAGCCCCGCCACATCGGGTTGCCGTCCTCGGTGCGCATCTCCCACGAGACCTGGCCGAGGTCGTCGTTGTGCATGACGACGATGACGAGCTGCTTGTTCTCCCACTGGTGCATGTACTTCTTGACGGTGATGAGTTCGTTCATCCCGAGCATCTGGAACGCACCGTCGCCGATCGTGCAGACCGCGGGCCTGTCCGGGAACGCGAACTTGGCGGCGACCGCGTACGGCATCGCCGCGAGCATCGTCGCGAGACGCCCGGACATGTCGCCGTGCATGCCGCGGCGGAGGCGGATGTGGTGGCCGTACCAGTCCGCGGTGGTGCCGGCGTCGCAGGTGACGGTGACGCCCTCCGGGAGGTGCTCGTTGACGGCGTGGATCACCCGGCGCGGGTTCACGCCGTCGCTGTAGGACACCTCGGCCTGGGCGTCCATCTCGTGCTCCCAGTCGACCATCTCGGCCGCGACCTGCTCCTGCCAACGCTTGTTCGGGGTGCCGGACGCGCTCTTGTCGGTGAGGAGCGGCAGCACGGCCTCGAGGGTCGCGCCGACGTCGCCCCAGAGGTTCAGCTCGGTGGGGTAGCGGAGGCCGAGCATCTCGGGCTTGATGTCGACCTGGATGCCACGGGCGCTCCCGGTCTTCGGCAGGTACTCGCCGTAGGGGTAGTTCGACCCGAGCAGGACGATGGTGTCGCACCGCTTGATCTGGTGGAGGCTCGGCAGCGACCCGAGGAGCCCGACCTGCTGGGTGTGGAACGGGACGTCGGACGGGATCACGTCCTTGCCGCGGAGGGCCGTGATGATGCCGGCGCCGGACTTCTCGGCCGCCTCGAGCACCAGGTCGGTCGCGCCCCGGGCACCGGCGCCGACGAGGAACGTGACCCTCTCGCCGGCGTTGATGATGTCCGCCATCTTCCGGATCTCCTCCGCGGGCGGCGTCACGCGGAGCGAGGGGGCGGCGTCGCTCGACCGGGAGACCCAGTGCTCGGCGCCCGGCTCCTTCCACGGCAGCGACTGCACGTCGTGCGGCATGATGACGACCGCGGGCTGCTTGCGGAGCATCGCGGTCTTGAACGCCGTGTCGATGACGACCTGCGCCTGGTCCGGGGTCGTGATCGTCTCGGTGTAGCAGGACACGTCGGCGAACACCCGCTCGAGGTCCGAGACCTGCTGCGTGAACGTCCCGATGGACGCGAGCCCCTGCTGACCGAGGATCGCGACGACGGGCTGGTTGTCCATCTGCGCGTCGTACAGCCCGTTCAGCATGTGGAACGCGCCGGGGCTCGAGGTGGCGACGCAGACCCCGACCTCGCCGGTGAACTTGGCGTGCGCCGTCGCCATGAGGGAGCAGATCTCCTCGTGCGTCGGCCGGACGTACTCGATCCCGGTGCCGTCGTCCTGGGTCGCGCCGAGCGCCCCGTCGAACGCACCGATGCCGTCGCCCGGGTACCCGAAGATCCGGCTCACGCCCCAGTCCTGGATGCGGTGGATGACGAACTCGCTGACGGTCTGGCTCATGCGGCAAGCCTGCCCGGGGTCGCTCACAGGAAACTCAGGCGGGTCGGGCCGCGCGGGGTACGGCAGGATCGGTGCATGGAGACGGTGTCGATCGACCTCAACGCGGACCTCGGCGAGGGCTTCGGCCGGTGGACGCTCGGCGACGACGACGCGATGCTCGACGTGGTGACGAGCGCGAACGTCGCGTGCGGGTTCCACGCCGGCGACCCGCTGTCCCTCCGTGGCGTGCTCGCATCCGCCGCCGGACGCGGCGTGGCCGTCGGCGCGCACGTCGCCTACCGCGACCTCGCGGGCTTCGGCCGCCGGTACGTCGACGCGTCCGCGGACGAGCTCGCCGCCGACGTCGTCTACCAGATCGGCGCCCTGCAGGCGCTCGCCGCGGCCGCCGGCACCGCCGTCCGGTACGTCAAACCGCACGGTGCGCTGTACAACGAGATCGCGTCCGGTGGACCCCACGCCGACGCCGTCCTGGAGGCGGTGCTCGCGGTGGACCCGCGGCTCCCGCTGGTCGTCCTGGCCGGTTCGCGCCTCGAGTCCCTCGCCGAGCGGGCCGGGGTGACCGTCGTGGCCGAGGCCTTCGCCGATCGGGCGTACGAACCGGGCGGCGCGCTCGTCTCGCGGCGCGCACCGGGTGCGGTGCTGTCCGACCCGGACGCGATCGCCGCGCGCGTGGTCGACCTCGTGACGACGGGGTCCGTCGAGGCGGTCGACGGTTCACGGGTGGCGGTGCGGGCGCGGTCGATCTGCCTGCACGGCGACTCGCCGGGCGCGGTGCACTCGGCACGGGCGGTCCGGGCGGCGCTCGAGTCCGCCGGCTGCTCGATCGAGTCCTTCGTCTGAGCCCGGGCATGTCCGCACGTCCCAGGTCCGTCCGTGTGCGGCCCGTCCATGTGCTGCCCGTCGGGCGTGACGCGGTGCTCCTCGAGCTCGAGGACGGTCCCGCCACGCTCGCCCTGTTCGACGCGCTCACGTCGGCGGTGTCGAGTGCTGCCGACCGGGGCGACTGGTCGGCGTCGATCGTCGAGGTGGTCCCGGCCGCACGGACCGTGCTCGTCCGGGTGCGCCCGGGGACCGGCGGCGTCGCACGGGTCGTGGCCGGGATCCGTGCGCTGCCGGTCGGTGCGGGGGAGCGGCCCCCGGGTGCGGTCGTCACGATCCCGGTGGTGTACGACGGCGCGGACCTGGCCGAGGTCGCCGAGCGGACCGGCCTGACCGTGGAGGAGGTCGTCCGTCGGCACACGGCCGCGGAGTACGACGTGGCGTTCACCGGCTTCGCACCCGGGTTCGCGTACCTGTCCGGTGGGGATCCGACGCTCGTCGTCCGGCGGCGATCGACCCCGCGGACGACGATCCCGGCCGGTGCGGTCGGGCTCGCCGGCCCGTTCAGCGGTGTCTACCCACGGTCGAGTCCCGGTGGCTGGCAGCTCGTCGGGCGGACGGCGCTGTCGATGTGGGACCTCGACCGGACCCCGCCCGCGCTGCTCCGTCCGGGCATGCGCGTGCGGTTCACGCGCGAGGACCCCGTGGCGCGACGACCCTCGCGCACCGGGACGGCGGTGGACGCCGTCGCGATGCGTGGAGACCGCTGCGATCCGTCGGCGATCGCGGAGCCACGCGGGAACGGGTCCTGGCTCGAGGTGCTCGACCCCGGGCTGCTCAGCCTCGTCGAGGACCTCGGGCGACCCGGGCAGAGCGCCCTCGGTGTCTCGGGCTCCGGTGCCGCCGACCGGGCCGCGTCCCGCCGCGCGAACCGGTTGCTCGGGAACGCGACCGGTGCCGCGCTCATCGAGCACGTCGGCGGCGGGCTCGTGCTCCGCGCGCACGGCGGGGTCGTCGTCGCGGTGACCGGAGCGTCGGGCCCGCTCACCATCGCGCGGCCGGCACCCGCGCGGGACGGGGCGGCGGACGCGGGCGACACTGCGCGGCTCGACGCCGTGCCGCTCGATGCCGAGCTGCTCGACGCCGAGCGGGATCGTCCGCTGCTCCTCCGCGACGGCGACGTGCTGGTCCTCGGCGCACCGACGACCGGCACGACCGCCTCCGTCGCCGTGCTCGGCGGGCTCGCCGTCCCGCCCGTGCTCGGATCGCGGTCGACGGACGTCCTCTCCGGGCTCGGACCCGCACCGCTCCGGGCCGGGTCCGTCCTGCCGCTCGGGACCGCGACCACCGGATCGGTGGCGGACGCGCCGGAACCCGGGCCACGCCTCCCGTCCGTCGGTGACGTGGTGACCGTCGACGTGACGCCCGGTCCACGCGACGACTGGTTCGGGGACGCGGCGCTCGCCGCGTTCCGGACGACCGACTGGCTCGTCACGCCGAGGTCGAACCGCGTCGGGTCCCGGCTCGCCGGACCGGCCCTGTCGCGCGTCGTCGACCACGAGCTGCCGAGCGAGGCGACGGTGGCCGGTGCCGTGCAGGTGCCGGCGGACGGCCAGCCCGTGGTGTTCCTCGCCGACCACCCGGTGACCGGCGGCTACCCGGTGATCGCCGTGGTCGTGCCGGAGCACCTCGGACTCGTCGCCCAGACGCCCCCGGGTGCGCGCCTGCGGTTCCGGGGGGTGTGAGCCGGCTCACACCGGGTCGGACGACTCCTCGGCGATGAGCGGGCGGAGGGTCCGATGGGCGATGCGGAGGCCCTCGAGGACCTTCTCGTCGGTCCCGCCCCAGAGCGGGTCCTCGTGCTCCACCGACAGCGTGCCGGTGAACCCCGCCTCGTACAGGCGGTCGACGACGTGCGGCCAGTCGACCACACCGCGCCCGGGGACCCGGAACCGCCACCAGCCCATGTCCCACGGATCGTCGCCCTTGTCGACCTTGCCGAAGAACCCGTACTCGTTGCGGCGGTCGGGGAACAGCTCGAGGTCCTTCGCCTGCGCATGGACGATGTGCTCCGCGAACGGCAGGATCGTGGTGACCGGGTCGATCCCGATCCACGTCAGGTGCGACGGGTCCCAGTTCAGGCCGAACCCGAGCCCCGTGACCCACCCCCAGAGCTCCGGCGAGTACGCGATGTTGCCCGGCGCCCCGTCCGGGTGCCAGCCCTCCATCACGCAGTTCTCGATGATCAACCGGACGCCGCGCTCCCCGGCGTAGTCGACCAGCTCGGGCAGGACCCGGTCGCCGAGCGCCATGTTCTCGCGGATCGACAGGGTGGTGTCGCGCCCGATGAACGTGCCGACGTACGGCACACCGAGCGTCGCAGCGGTGTCCACGGCGTGCCGCAGGTGCTCGTGCGTGGCCGCGCGGCGGTCGAGGTCGTGGTGCAGGTTGTTCTCGTAGTACGCGAGCGCCGAGATGTCGAGGCCGGTGCGGGCGAACAGGTCCTGGGTCCGCTCGGCGTCCTCGTCCGTGAACGTCGCGACCGGCAGGTGCGCCGCCTCGAACTCGCGGCCACCGACCTCCGGCCACACCGCGACCTCGAGCCGCTCGAACCCCTGGCCCGCCGCGAAGTCCGCGATCCGGTCGAGCGACCACCCCGGCAGGCACGCGGTCAGCATCCCGAGCTTCACGCGATCTCCCCCCACGAGGTCCCCGTGCCGTGCGATGCGGCGGCCGAGGCGACGACGGCGTCGACGATGCGGGCCGATCGTGCGCCGTCCGCGAAGGTCGGGAGTCCCTCGGGGACGTCCCCGCCGGTCCGACGGGCCCGCACGGCCGCGTACGTGTCGGCGACGAAGGCGGCGAACGCGTCGAGGTAGCCCTGCGGGTGCCCGGACGGCACGATCGCGAGACGACGTTGTTCCGGCGAGCCCTGCGACGGGTCCCGCACGACGATCGTCGCCCCGGTCTCCGTCCCGAACCACGCCGACTCCGGCTGCTCCTGGTCGAACGCGGCGCTGCCGCGCGAGCCGTCCACCTCGAACCACAGCCGGTTCTTGCGGCCGGAGGAGACCTGGGAGATGACGACGTTGCCGATCCGGCCGGCCTCGGTGCGGAAGGTCGCGACGGCGGTGTCCTCGGTCGTGACGGGCTCCTGTGGGACCGCGACCGGGCCTCCCGTCCGGACGTCGACGGCGGGAGGGTCCGGGACCGGCGCCCCGGAGAACGACGGCCCCGACGCCGCCGGACGCGTCGGGTGGACGATGTCGGTGACCGCGCTCACCGACGCGAACCGCTCCCCGGTGACGAACTCGACGAGGTCGCACCAGTGCGACCCGATGTCCGCGAACGCCCGCGACGCCCCACCGGCACCGGCGTCGACCCGCCAGCTCGACGATCCCTCGTCGAGCATCCAGTCCTGGAGGTACGAGCCGTGCACCGCGAGCACCCGCCCGAGTTCGCCAGCGGCGATCCGTGCCCGGATCTCCCGCACCATGGGGTGGTACCGGTACGCGAACGGCACGGTCGCGACGACGCCGGCAGCATCGGCCGCGGCGACGAGCTCGTCGGCCTGCGCAGCCCCGATCGCCAGGGGCTTCTCGCACACGACGTCGATCCCGGCGTCGATCACCGCGAGGGCCTGCGGGTGGTGCTGGTCGTTCGGCGTGCAGATGTGCACCACGTCCGGACGGTCCGCGAGCAGCTCGTCCATCGAGGCGTACCCCTGCTCGACGCCGAGGGACGCGGCGACCTCGGAGGACCGGTCCGCCGTCCGCCCGAGGATCCCGATGACCGTGGCACCGGCCGCGCGCGCGGACCGAGCGTGCACGCCCGCGATCATGCCCGTGCCGACGATGGCGACGCGCAGTGGTTCAAGAGTGTTCATGCTTCCCTCATGGTGTCGGGCCTCCGGCCGATCGGCACTGATCGATGCCACCCCATGGAGCCGAGCGTAACGTCTCGGCCATGCCTGAGACGAGCCGCGACACCGAGACCCCGTTCCACCCCGTCGGCCGCTACGGGCTCGACGGCCGCACCGTCGTCGTCACCGGCGCGGGCTCCGGGATCGGCCGGGCGATCGCCCGCGCGTTCCTCGACCAGGGCTGCAACGTCGTCCTCGCCGGCCGCCGCGAGGACGCCCTCGCCGAGACCGCCGAGGGTGCGCACGCCGACCACGTCATCGCCGTGCCGACCGACGTCGCCGACCGGGAGAGCGTCGCGGACCTCGTCGCGATCGCCGCCGACCGGTTCGGCGCGATCGACGTCGTCGTCAGCAACGCCGCCGCGTACGCGCAGGGTGAGATCGACGCGCTGAGCGACGACGACCTCCGCGCGATGACCGGGACGAACATCGACGGCTCGGTGTTCCTCGCCCAGGCGGCGATACCGCACCTCGAACGCTCGAAGGGCGTCCTCCTGTTCACCACGAGCGCGTCCGGGGTCCGGGGGGACTGGGGTCAGGCCGTCTACAACGCGACGAAGGGTGCGGTGACGATGCTGATGCAGTCGCTCGCCCTCGACCTCGGGGCGCGCGGCATCCGGGTGAACGCGGTCGCACCGGCGTTCACCCCCGGGCCGGCGCTCGCCGAGTCGCTCGCGGCGCCGGGCGCTGCGGCACCGTTCGAGAACCGGGTCGCGCTCGGCCGCCTCGGCCGCCCCGAGGACATCGCGCCGGCGTTCCTGTTCCTGGCGTCGGACGACGCTCGCTACATCACCGGGGTCACGCTGCCGGTGGACGGCGGGACGACCGCGTCGACGGGGCAGGCGCACGTCGGCTGAGCGCCTGTGTGTCCCCGCCCCCCCCCGCGCATCCGGGCCGCGGAGGCCGGTCCGTGAGTACGTTCTGGGTATGGGAATCCAGACGACACTCCTGATCCTCGGCGCGAGCGGCGACCTGTCGAAGCGGCTGTTGCTGCCCGGACTCGCGACGCTGCTCGACGTCAAGGAGGACTTCGACGTCCAGCTCATCGGCGCCGGGGTGGAGGACCTCTCCGAGGACGACTGGCGCGGCATCGTCCGCGATGCCTTCAGGTCCGCGGACTGCAGCGGCGGCCGCTTCGACGAGGTCGCCGCGAAGAGCACGTACACGAAGGCCGACGTCACGAGCGCGGACGACCTGACGGCTCTGCTCGGCGCCTGCGACCACGACCCCGCGATCTACTTCGCCCTGCCGCCCGCCATCACCGAGCAGGCGTGCGCGGTCCTGGCGAAGCTCGACCTGCCGCCGCAGACCAGGCTCGCCATGGAGAAGCCGTTCGGCACCGATGCCGACAGCGCCACGAAGCTCAACGAGCTCCTCCACACGTTCATCCCCGAGCAGCGGATCCACCGCGTCGACCACTTCCTCGGCCGGTCCACCGTGTTGAACCTGCTCGGCCTGCGGTTCTCGAACCGGATCATCGAGCCGCTGCTCTCCTCGACCCACGTGGAGAGCGTCGACATCGTCTACGACGAGACGCTCGGCCTCGAGAACCGCGCCCGCTACTACGACCACGCCGGCGCACTCACCGACATGATCCAGAGCCACCTCCTGCAGGTGCTCGCCGTCGTCGCGATGGAGGCGCCCGCGTCGCTCAGCGCCGACGACCTGCAGTCGCAGAAGGAGCTGGTGTTCCGGGCGGTCAAGCCATGGGGAGGCGACCCCGCGACCGCCGGCAAGCGCGCCCGGTACACGGCCGGCACGGTCGGTGACCGGACGCTGCCGTCCTACGTCGACGAGGACGGCGTCGACCCCGACAACGAGACCGAGACGCTGGCGCAGGTCACCGTCGAGGTCGCGAACTGGCGCTGGGCGGGCGTGCCGTTCACGATGCGCTCCGGCAAGGCCCTCGGGCAACAGCGCCGCGAGATCATCATCACCTTCAAGCCGTCACCGCACGTGCCGGACGGGGTGAAGGGGCACCACGAGCAGGACAAGCTCCGGATCTGGATCGCCCCGGACGAGATGAGTCTCGAACTCAACGTGAACGGGCCGGGCGACCCGTACGAGATCGACCGGGCGAAGCTCGAGACGAAGTTCAACCCCGGGCGGCTCTCCGCGTACGGCGAGGTCCTCGCGGGCGTGCTCGAGGGCGACTCCACCCTCTCGGTGCGCGGCGACAGCGCTGTGCAGTGCTGGAAGATCGTCCAGCCGGTGATCGACGCCTGGAAGCACGACGAGTCCCCGCTCGACGAGTACCCCGCCGGCTCCTCCGGTCCCGAGAGCTGGGACAACCTGCTGCGCTGAGGTCGTCCGGGGTGGTATGGCGCTCCCGTCCTGCGGTGCCGACCGAGACCCGAGGCCCCCCGCCCGCCCCGAGGTGCCCCGCGTACGGTCGGTCACGTGACCACCATCGAAGACATCCTGCAGACCGTCCCGGCACCGGCGGGCGCCGACATCCACCTCGAGACCGTCGACTACGACCAGGACGGGACACCGCTCCAGGGGATCCTCGCGAAGGACACCGCCATCGGGGAACGCCGCCCGGCCGTGCTCGTCGTCCACGACTGGTTCGGCGTCAACGAGCACATGGAGGCGCGCGTCACGATGCTCGCCCGGCTCGGGTACGTCGCCTTCGCCGCGGACATCTACGGCACGGGGGTCCGTCCCGGCCCGGACGAGGCGGGACAGGTCGCCGGGAGCTTCTACCAGGACCTGCCGCTGCTCCGCGCGCGTGCTCGGGCCGGCCTCGACCGGCTCCTCGCGGACCCGGACGTCGACCCCGCGAAGGTCGCGGTGATGGGCTACTGCTTCGGTGGTTCGACGTCGCTCGAACTCGCCCGGAGCGGCGCTCCGCTCGTCGGCGCGCTCTCGTTCCACGGCGGCCTCATCACGCACGAGCCCGTGGACGTCGACGCCATCGAGGCCAAGCTCCTCGTCATGACGGGGGCTGCGGACCCGATGGTCACCGACGACAAGGTGTCGGCGTGGCAGGACGAGATGCGCACCGACCCGTCGGTCGACTGGGAGGTCGTGTCATACTCCGGCGCGATGCACGCCTTCGCGGTCCCCGGCACCGACTCGCCGGAGCACGGCGCGCAGTACCAGGCGCGTGCCGACCGTCGGTCCTGGCGGGCGATGGAGGACTTCTTCGCGGAGGTCTTCGACGAGGAGCCCGCGTCCTGAGCTGACACCGTCCCGCGCCGGACCGGCGCGCCGCCGATTGGCGTGCCACGACCAGCGCTGGTAGAGTCTTCCTCGGTCGCAAGGCCATGCGCTCGTAGCTCAATGGATAGAGCATCTGACTACGGATCAGAAGGTTGGGGGTTCGAGTCCCTTCGAGCGCACACAGCAATGACAGAACTGTGTTGAGACAGTAGCCGCAGCAGTGCGGCACGGAGCAGGGCCCTGGCGGACAGCCGGGGCCCTGTTTCGTTGTGCCGACTCTCGAACGCTCGTTGCATCAGCCCCGAACGCCCCACCGCGCCCGGATCGCCAACACGCCTCGCCGCCGGCGTGCCGCCGCCGGGCCTGTGCCACCGACGAGCCTGTGCTACCGACGAGCCTGTGCTGCGGACCCCGGCCGGCACCGAACGGGAGGCGCGACGCGGGCTGGCGCCGTGCCTCCCGTCCGACGGGGACGCAGGACTCCACCGCGATCGCAGGCCCCGCTGTCGCACCGTCGGCGTGCGTTCCTGAACCGCCACGAGCCATGCGGCGGGACGGGAGCCGCGCATCAGTGCGCCGGTGCGTGCCGCGCGAACAGGCCGGGCAGCAGGCCGCCGATCTTCGTGCCGACGCACAGGCTCACGAAGGTCGCGACGGGCGTCGCGAGGGACTGCGCGTCGAAGGTCGCGACCGCGACGAGCCCGACCGTGCCCGGCACGAGCAGCAGGAACGCCGGGAGGAACGACACCGTCGCGGGGACCGCCGGGACGAGCCGTTCGAGCAGCCGGGTCGCGACGAAGAGCACGGCGGCCGCAGCACCGGTCGCGACGATGCTGCCGAGGAGGGGCGAGAAGGCCGAGACCAGGGCGTACGCCCCGATCATGACCACGATGGACGCCGCGGTGAGCTTCCATCCGGCACCGAACACCAGGCCGATGCCGACGGCCAGCACCGCGACGGCCACCCAGGACAGCCAGTAGGGAGGTACCGCCTCCCAACCGCCGCGGTCGGTGCCGACCCCCGCGACCTGGCCCACGAGCGCGGCCGACCGCGGGTCCACGTGCAGGCCGGTGAGAGCGGCGCCGGCAGCGATCCCGGCAGCCATGAACCCGAGCATGATGATGCCCTGCATCAGGCGCGCCGACCCGGTGACGATGTCCGCGGCGGTCAGCTCGAGGAGTGCGTTCGTGATGAGTGCCCCGGGGACGAACACCGCGACCGGCGCGCAGACGGCGAAGAGCGGGACGTGTCCGAAGGACGTCTCGGCGGCGACGAGTCCGACGATCGTCGTCGACACGAAGGCGGCGAGGAACGGGATGACGGCGACGGCCTCGCGGAAGCGGCGCAGGAGCAGTCCGATGACGCCGACGACCGCGCCGACCCCGAGCGCGACGAGGATCGCCCACCACGGGCAGCGGAACACAACGGCGAGCCCGGCGGAGGTCAGCGCGTTGCCGAGCACCCAGGGGAGCGGGGCCGGGGGACGACTGCCAGCACGGATCGCGGCCGTGCGCGCGGGGATCTCGGCGAGGGCGATCGAGCCGCTCTCGAGACCGAGGACGAGTCGGTTCGCGCGGGCGGCCTGACGGAACGAGAGCTCGGTGCCCGCCGCGTTCACGACGGTGGCGCTCCCGGTCGTGGCGTCGCTGATGATGACGAGCGCGGGCAGGACCCCGATCGTGAGCTCGTCACCGACCCCGGCGGCGTCCCGGGACTTCTCGACGGCGGACCGGACGTCGGTGACCGAGCTGCCGGCGTCGAGGAGGAGCGCGCCGAGCGTGCCGAGCAGCGTCCCGACGGGGGCTGGGTCGCCGTCGCCGTCGCCGTCCTCGCGGTCCGGTGCAGGAACAGGGGGTCGGAGGACTCCGCGGAGAGTTGCCAAGGCGCTGCCGAATCCGACCACACCGAGCATCGTAGGTCCTCGGCGGGGCAGGGTGCGTCTTGCCTCGGCGGGCGGCCGACCTCCCGGCGGTGCGGATCGCGGGACCAGTCTGGTAGCGGACATGCACTGACCGCTTCTCCTGCGAGAGTCGTCTGCATGACGATCATCACGACTCCGCATCTCAACTTCGACGGCAACGCCCGCGAGGCGCTCGACTTCTACGCCGCCGCACTCGGCACCCAGGTCACGTCCATGACCTACGGCGCGATGGGTGCCAGCGACGAGCCGGCCTGGGCCGACCGCATCGTGTGGGGGCAGGTCGAGTCCGCGTCCGGCGTCCGGGTCATGGCGTTCGATGTCTGGCCGGGACAGCCCTACGACCAGGGCGCGAACGCCTCGTACGTCTACCTGCACGGCGACGACGCCGACGAGGTCACGAGCGTGTGGAACGGCCTGCTCGACGGCGCAGAGGTCCGCCAGCCGCTCGGTCCGTCGGCATGGGCACCGCTCGCCGGACAGCTGCGGGACCGGTTCGGGGTCATCTGGGCCCTCGACGTCGCGGGCGACGCTCCGGCACACTGACCGGAGCCCGATCGGACGGGAGGCGCGGTGCGGGGCCGTCCCGCGCCTCCCGTCCGTCAGTGCTCGTCTCCGTCAGTGCTCGAGGTGCGTGTGTCGATCCTGTCCGCGAGGGCGTTCAGCGCGACATGCTGGCGACGATCGTGTTGAAGTCGCGTTCCGGGATCCGGAAGAGTCCGTGACGGAACGGGAGTCCCCAGTGCGTCGGGTCGGCGATGAACGACAGCTCGTCCACGAGGGGCTTCGCATCCACCGGCCGCCACGGATGGAAGCTCGCCGCGAGTCGCCAGGGGTGGAAGTCCTCGCTGACGTGTGCCTGGTACGGCTCCTCGCCGGTGATCGTGGCCCACGCGGTGAACTGCCGAACGGGTCTGCCGCCCATCAGGTCGGTGCGCGGGGAGTAGAACAGCATCTCGTCGCCGGGTCTGGGTCGCCGGAGCCGGGTCCCCGCTCCGTGGTCGGCCTGGGTGAACCCACCGACCGCCGCGGCTTCGACGTGGTCGAGGCTGACGGTGTTCATCCAGTGCCCCACGGTGTCGCTGATGGTCGGCTCCCTCGTTCGCGACGACGTCGGGGCGAACGTGCTCCGACCTCCACCAATCTATGTCAGAAGACTGACACGCGTCAACGGCTGGGGCGTCAGATGCCGGCGGTCACGACCGCGACGGCTGCGAGCCCGGCGAGCGTCACCACGAGCGGGAACACCCAGCCTGTCCGGACCGGTCGGCGATGGTGGCGCGGTGCGTTCGTCATCCCACGACCGTACGGAGCGGTGGCCCGCTGGTGCATCGACCGAACGGACCGGTTGTCCCGTCGATCGGACCGGTTCGTCCGTCGAACGGATGAACCGAACGGATCGGGGTCCTCGCCCGCGGAGGACGTCAGGTCCGCTGCATGACGGCGCGCCAGACCTGGTTCGGCAGGAGCGGCGGGGCGCTGAGCGGGCCCGGCGTCGGCGTCCGCAGTCCGTCCAGGACGAGGTCGACCCAGCGGCGGTGGACCTCGGGTGCGACGTCACGGAACACCTCGATGGTCCGGGCGATCGAGAGCTGCACCATCGCGATGTCGGTGGTCGCGAGGTCGGGGCGCACCGCCCCGGCGTCTCGTGCGCGGGTGATGATGCGGTCGACGTGCCCCTGGATCGCAGCACGGATCCGGAGGAGTTCATCGGCGCCCTCGAACCGCGTGGTCATCAGGGAGTGGTACCCCTCGCGGCGCGCCTCGATCGCGGCCGTACGGTGGACGTACTCGGCGAGGCCCGTCCAGGGATCCGGCTCGACCTCGCACGCGGTCACGACGTCGAGCACCTCGAGGAGCGGGTCGCGGAGGACGGCCTCCCAGAGGGCGGCGCGTGTCGGGAAGTGCCGGTGGAGTGTCGCGTTCCCGAGTCCGGCGGCCGCGGCGATCGGCTCGAGGGGTGCGTCGAACCCGAGCGCGGCGAAGGCTCGTCCGGCCGCGTCGAGGAGCGCGCTCCGGTTCCGGGCGGCGTCCTTCCGCACCGGACGTCCTCCCTGGAGATCGACCACGACCCGATCCTATGCTTGCGGATCGAAGAAATGGACAGTAGTGTCCAGATCGAAACGGATACACCTGTCCGTTTCAGACTCGGAGTCCTCATGACCATCGCAGCAGTTGTCCTGTCCCTCGTCCTCGCCGCCGCCATGCTCGGCTCGGGCACCATGAAGCTCCTCCGCACTCCGCAGATGCTGGCGCAGGTGGGCGTCGTGCACGTGACGCCTGCGCAGACACCCGTGCTCGGCGCGATCGAGGTCGCCGCGACCGTCGGGCTCGTCGTCGGACTGTTCTGGACCCCGATCGGGATCGCGGCGGCGATCGGCGCGGTGATCTACTTCGTCGGCGCGGTGGTCGCGCATGTTCGTGCCCATGACCGTGGGTTCGTGCCTGCGCTCGTCCTCGCGCTGCTGTCCGTCGCGACGCTCGTGGTGCTCATCCTGCGCTGACCGTGCGGTTCGGCCCCGTCTGAGGCTGTCCCACGCGGCCGAACTGCACGCTCGGCGGGTGGGCTGCGGCCGGCGGGCTGTGGGCGGCGGGCTTCGGGGCTGCGGGCTGCGGGACGCTCGGGACTAGGGACGTTCACCCTGCGCTGACCGTGCAGTTCGGCCGCGTCGGAGGCTGTGGCACGCGGCCGAACTGCACGCTCGGCGGCTGCGGGCTGCGGGCTGCGGGCTTCGGGGCTGCGGGCTGCGGGACGCTCGGGACTAGGGACGTTCACCCTGCGCTGACCGTGCAGTTCGGCCCCGTCGGAGGCTGTGGCACGCGGCCGAATTGCACGCTCGGCGATGCGAGGGTGGGCGGACGGGGCGGACGGGGCGCGGGCGGCGGGCTAGAAGTAGCTGATGCCGTGAGGGGCGCGCTCCGGAGCGAGCATCGCACGGAGCAGTCGGACGGCCGCCGGGCTCCCGTCCACGAGTCCCGCCGCGGCCAGCCCTACCGGGTCGATCGCCCCGATGAGCACCGCACCGAGATCGGCCACGTCGAGCAGGAGGTCCGGAGTACCCGCCTCGGGAGCGCCAGCGCCCCCGAGCTCAGCACCAGCAGCGCTCGCCGGACCCGCACCCGCCGGACCGGACGCCGGACCGCCGCCGATCCGCTCGACGCGCCCGCGGCCCTCCCGGACGGTGAGCCGGTACGTGCCGGACGCGTGTTCGAGCGCATCCGCGATCCCGATCGTCAGCACGCCATCGGTGGCGTACGGGCGGGACTCGAGCACCCGCACCGGATCGAGGACCCGGAGCCAGACGTGGTCCTCCTCGTGGACGATCGACACGGCCCGGTTCTCCGGGACGGCGTGCACGATCGGGTCGTCGAGGCGCGCGCGGGTGTACCGCACGCGCTCGTTGAGGTCGACCGCGAGCAGGTAGTCCCAGAGCCCCAGGTACGCCTCGTCGGTCGCGTACACCAGGTCGATCACGTCGAGGCGCGCACGGTCCGTCTCGCCCTCGACGACGCGGTAGGCGACGTACCCGTCCACGGTGCCGCCGTCCGCCGGGTGGTGGACGGCAGCACGCACCGCGGGGTCCTGCTCGTCATCGGACGTGCGGCCGAGCAAGGAGTCCCACGCCCCGGGGTTCCGCGCCATCGATCCCGGGGTGCGCGTGTGGAAGCGGGCGTACACGTCGGCGGCCAGCCCGTCCTGGAGTGTCGACGGCTCGACGACGACGACCTCGCCCGACGTCGGGACGAGGAACGGCGTGGCACCCCGGCGGCGGACCTCGATCACGCGCTCCCGGATCGCACAGCCGAACCCGAAGCGGCGGTAGATCGAACCCTCGCTCGCGGTGAGGGCGGCGATCGCGTACCCCTGGTCGACCGCGCGGTCGAGGGACGCCGTCATCATCCGGCGGAGGACGCCGCGCCGGCGTTCGGTCGGCCGGACCGTGACGCCGGCGATCGCGAACGTGTCGATCACGGCCCCGTCCTGGCCCCAGCTCAGCTCCTTCCGGAACGACACGAACGTGCCCACCGGCTGGGTCTCGTCGACGGAGCCGGGGACCGGGTCGCGCCGGTGGACGGCGAGGAGGTCCTGTCCCATCGCGATCTGGTGCCGGACCTGACGGAGGAGGTCGGCGGGCTTGTCCCGGGGCTCGTGGAACCCCATGCCGATCGCTGCGGTGAACGCCGTCGTCTGCGCGTCGACGGCGGTGCCGTCCGCGGTGAGGGCCGGCTGGGACCAGCGGAGCTCGTACCGGTCGTCGGGGGCGTCGTTGCTCGTGGTGCGCACATCCCGAGCCTAGTGACGAGCGGGCCGCGGTGGCAGGGTGCACGCGCGGTCTCGGGACGGAGGGACGGGGCGAGCCGTCACGCACCCTGCGGCGGGTGGACGAGCAGTTCGACACGGTCGGTCAGGTAGTCCGTCAGCGGGACCGCCGCGTCGTCGCTCGCGGTCGGACTCCAGCGCACGAGCGCGCGATCGCCGTCGATGAAGACCGGTCCGGACGCGCCGACGAGGTGCTCGTCGATCGTGATCGGGCGGGCTCCGTGGTTGACCGTGTCGCCCGTCCGGAAGTGCCCCTTGTTCGCGGCGGCCCGGTAGGCGCGGCGGATCTCGGCGGAGGTCGACTGATACTGCGGGCGTCCGGGCTCGGTGACGCGCGTGATGGAGCCGGTCGCCCAGAGCGATCCGTCGCGGTGGAGCAGGAGGGTCCCGAGCCGCCAGACGCGTCCGAGGTCGCGCATCGTCGGGTCGCGGCGGATGCCAAGCACGGGTCGTGGCCGGACGTACTCGCCGAGGGCCTCGTCGCGCGCGCCGGCGGCCTCGAGCGTCGCCCGGGTGTCGTCGAGCAGCGCTCGCACCGACCGCAGCACCTCGTCCACGCTGCCACCCTAGGCTGGTCCGGGCACACGGGAATGGGACCCGGGTCGATGCGGTTGCATGGAGCGACCCCGAGGCGTTCGGCCCCGAGGCGTTCGGTCCCGAAGCGATCGGTCCCGAGGCGTTCGGCCCCGGGTGCGCCACGGGGTGCGTTCCCGGCAGGACGAGAGGCGACATGGGCATCGTGCACTGGCTGTTCGACGCGCAGATCGTCATCGGCGACCAGACGATCCTCTGGCGCGAGGTGATCGGCAACGTGTTCGGCCTCCTCAGCGCCCTCGGTGGGATGCGCCGCCGGGTCTGGGCCTGGCCGGTCGGCATCGTCGGGAACGCCCTGCTGTTCACGGTGTTCCTCGGCGCGGTGTTCGACACCCCGAACCCCGTGAACCTGCTCGGTCAGGCCTCCCGTCAGGTGATGTTCGTCATCGTCTCGGTGTACGGCTGGTACCGGTGGACCCACCGCCCCGCTGCTGCCACCGCCGTCGTGGTCCCGCGTTGGGCCTCGTGGCGGACCCGCGTCGGGCTCGTCGTGGCGATGGTCGGTGGCACGGCGCTCCTCACGCCGATCTTCCGCGCACTCGGGTCGTACGAACCGGTGTGGAGCGACGCCTGGATCTTCGTCGGCTCCCTGCTCGCGACGTACGGGATGGCGAAGGGCTGGGTCGAGTTCTGGCTCGTCTGGGTGGCGGTGGACGTCGTCGGCGTGCCCCTGCTCTTCTCCGCCGGGTACTACGCCTCCGGCCTGATGTACGTGTTCTACGGGGCGTTCACCCTCGCGGGGTTCTTCGTGTGGATGCGGCAGCGTCGGATGAGCATCCCCTCGGTGGAGACCGTCGGCGCCTGACCCGGCACCCGTCGGCGCCTGCCCCCAGCACCGGGGCAGACAGCGCGCTCGTCGATGCGGTGGATTGGGACGCATTGCTCATCGTGACCTACGACCGGTGGACCGAGCTCCGCGCGGACGGACGGCGTGGTGCGCCGGTACCGCGCTCGACCCTCGACATGGTCCGGATGACGCTCGCCGAGGACATCGCGGATCCCGAGCACGCCGCGACCCAGCTCCTCGCGATGTACGAGGGGCTGCAGATCCAGATCCTCGTCCGCCCGCACGTCGACGTCCTGCGGGAGTACGACCTCGCCGCGCAGACGCTCCGGCAGGGCTGGAGGACGCGTCCGGTCCCGACGTGGGACCTCACGGTCTGACGCACCATGGCATCGGCACCCGATGCTGGAGCACTACGACCGCGGCATCGGCACCAGACGCTGGAGCTGACGGACGTGCCCCGGCTCGAGCTCCTCGAGCGCGTTCACCCCGAGCAGCCGCATCGTCCGCTCGATCTGCTCGGACAGGATCTGGATCATCCGGTCGACGCCGGCCTCGCCACCCGCCATCAGCCCGTACAGGTACGCGCGCCCGACCATCGTGAACCGGGCACCGAGCGCGACGGCCGCGACGATGTCCGCCCCGGACATGATGCCCGTGTCGAGGTGGACCTCCGTGTCGTTCCCGACCTCGCGCACGACCGACGGCAGCAGGTGGAACGGGATCGGTGCCCGGTCGAGCTGCCGGCCGCCGTGGTTCGACAGGGTGATGCCGTCGACACCCATCGAGGCCAGGCGCTTCGCGTCGGCGAGCGACTGCACGCCCTTCACGACGACCTTGCCCGGCCATTGGTCCCGGATCCACGCGAGGTCCTCGAACGTCACGGTCGGGTCGAACATCGCGTCGAGGAGCTCCCCGACGGTCCCGGACCACCGGTCGAGCGACGCGAACGCGAGCGGCTCCGTCGTGAGGAAGTCGAACCACCACCACGGCCGGGGGATCGCGTTGATCACGGTCTTCGGCGTCAGTGCCGGCGGGATCGAGAACCCGTTCCGCTTGTCCCGGAGGCGCGCCCCGGCCACCGGCACGTCGACGGTCACGAGGAGCGTGTCGAACCCGGCCCGGGCGGCGCGGTCGACGAGCGCCATCGACTTCTCGCGGTCCTTCCACATGTACAGCTGGAACCAGTTGCGGCCGTGCGGGTTCGCGTCGCGGACGTCCTCGATCGCGGTCGTGCCCATGGTCGAGAGCGAGAAGGGGATGCCCGCGCGTCCCGCCGCCGCAGCCCCGGCCCGCTCGCCCTCGGTCTGCATCATCCGCGTGAACCCCGTCGGCGCGATGCCGAACGGCCGTGCGACGGGGGCACCGAGCACGTCCCAGCTCGTCGAGACGGTCGACACGTCGCGGAGGATCGACGGCGTGAACTCGATGTCCTCGAACGCCTGCCGGGCACGGGCGAGGGAGATCTCCGCCTCGGCCGCCCCCTCGGTGTAGTCGAACGCGGCACGCGGGGTCCGACGGGCGGCGATGTCGCGGAGGTCCCAGATCGTCAGCGCCTGGTCGAGGCGGCGCTTGCGGGCGTTGAGCTCCGGCTTCTTGAACTGCATGAGCGGCGCGAGGTCGTGCACGTTCGGCAGCTGACGTCGGACGTTCGTGCGCCGCCCGCTCGACCCCGGTCCCGCCACGGGAGCCCCCGTCGCCGGGTCGACGCGCTGGTCGGAGGTGTGTGCGGTCATCAGATGCTCCTCGCGGTTGCGGCCCGGGACGTGGTTCCGGGGTGGGACGTCGGTGTCGGGGAGGACACGGTCAGACGTCCGATGTCTGGATCGTAGCGGGTGGGTTCGACAGTCCGGGCGACGACGTCGCGGAGCGCCTCGAGCGAGCTGCCCCCGAGCTGCCCCAGCCCCGCGGCGCGGGCCTGCACGAGCACGTTGCCGAGCGCGGTCGCCTCGACGGGTCCGGCGAGCACGGGCCGTCCGGTCCGGTCGGCCGTCAGCTGGCAGAGCAGGCGGTTCTGCGATCCGCCACCGACGACGTGCACGACGCGGATGGCACGGCCGGACACCCGCTCGAGCGTCTCGATGGTCTCGCCGTAGGCGGCGGCCAGGGACTCGAGGATGCTCCGGACGTACTCGGCCTGGCTCCGTGGGGCGGACAGGCCGTGCTCGTCGCACCACGCGTCGATGCGCGCCGGCATGTCGCCCGGCGGTGTGAAGCGGTCGTCGGTCGTGTCGAACACGGGGACCCGGGTGGTGACGGACGCTGCGGCGGTGAGCAGTGCCTCCAGGCCGATGCGCTCGCCGGCGCGTTCCCAGGTCCGCACCGACTCGGACAGCAGCCACAGGCCGGACACGTTCTTGAGGAACCGGACGCGGCCGTCGACCCCACCCTCGTTCGTGCAGTTCGCGAGTCGCGCGGCGTCGGAGAGGAGCGGGGCCTCGAGTTCCACGCCCACGAGGGACCAGGTGCCGCTCGAGATGTACGCGAAGTCCGGCTCGGTCGCGGGGACGGCCACGACGGCGCTCGCCGTGTCGTGCGAGCCGACGAGGGTGACGCCGAGGGCGTCGGGCGCGCCGATGGCGCTCCGGACGGTCGGGAGGAGCGGGCCGAGTCGGTCTCCCGGGTCGCGGAGTGCCGGGAGCAGACCGGCTGGGAGGGCCGTCTCCCGCGCCAGGGACGTGTCCCATCCGCGGGTGGTCGGGTCGAGCATGCCGGTGGTCGAGGCGTTCGTGCGCTCGGCGGCCTCGACCCCGGTGAGCCAGTAGCCGAGGAGGTCCGGCACGAGGAGCATCCGGTCGGCGTCGGTCAGCGCGGGGTCGGCGGCGAGCTGGAACAGGGTGTTGAACGGGAGGTGTTGGAGGCCGTTCCGGCGGTACAGCTCGGCGGCGTCGACCCGGGCGTGGACCGCGCGGACGCCGTCCTCGTGCCGGGCGTCGCGGTAGTGCGTCGGGAGGCCGAGCAGCCGGCCGGCTCGGAGCAGTCCGTAGTCGACCGCCCACGAGTCGACCCCGATGCTCGTGAGGTCGGCGTTGTCGCGGACGGCCTCGCGGAGTCCGTCGACGGCGTGCGCGTACAGGCCGACGACGTCCCAGTGCAGGGTGTCCCGGCTGCCCTCGTGGAGTGACACGGGGCCGTTCGGGAACCGGCGGACGTGTTCCATCCGGACACCGTCGGCGTCGACGTGGCCGACGATGACCCGACCGCTCGTCGCACCGAGGTCGATCGCGGCCACACTGCCGCTGCGGGGCACCGCGCTACCTCAGGAACGCTGCCGCGACGCCGGCGTCGACGGGGACGTGCAGGCCCGTCGTGTGCGAGAAGTCGCTCGTGCAGATGGCGTAGACCGCGTTCGCGACGTTCTCGGGCACGACCTCGCGCTTGAGGATCGTCCGCTGCGCGTAGAACTCGCCGAGGTCCTGCTCCTCGATGCCGTACGTCGCCGCGCGGTTCGCCCCCCAGCCGGACGCGAAGATCCCGGAGCCGCGGACGACACCGTCGGGGTTGATCCCGTTGACCCGCACGCCGAACTCCCCGAGCTCCGCCGCGAGCAGCCGCACCTGGTGCGCCTGGTCCGCCTTGGTCGCCGAGTACGCGATGTTGTTCGGGCCGGCGAACACCGAGTTCTTCGAGGAGATGTACACGACGTCGCCGCCGAGTCCCTGCTCGATGAGCACCGTCGCCGCGGCCTTGGACACCAGGAACGAGCCCTTCGCCATGACGTCGTGCTGCAGGTCCCAGTCGGCCTCCGTCGTCTCGAGCAGCGACTTGGACAGCGACAGCCCGGCGTTGTTCACGACGAGGTCGAGGCCGCCGTACTGCAGCAGCGTCGCCTGGATCGCCCGCTGGATGTCCTCGGCGCTCGTGACGTTCGCGGCGACACCGATCGCGGTGTCCGTCCCGCCGATCTCGGCCGCAGCCGCCTGGGCCTTCGCGAGGTCGAGGTCCGCGATGACGACGCTGGCGCCCTCTGCGGCGAGCCGTGTGGCGATGGCCTTCCCGATGCCGGAGGCGGCGCCGGTGACGAGCGCGATCCGGGTGCTGAGCGGCTTCGGCGCGGGCATCCGCTGCAGCTTCGCCTCCTCCAGGGCCCAGTACTCGATCCGGAACTTCTCGGCCTCGTCGATCGGCGCGTAGGTGCTGAGGCCCTCGGCCCCGCGCATGACGTTGATCGCGTTGACGTAGAACTCACCGGCGACCCGGGCGGTCTGGGCGTCCTTGCCGTACGAGAACATCCCGACACCGGGCACGAGGACGATGAGCGGATCGGCGCCACGGATCGCGGGGGAGTCCGCCGTGGCATGCCGGTCGTGGTAGGCCTGGTAGTCCGCGCGGTACTCCTCGTGGAGCTCGCGGAGGCGGGTGATCGCGTCCTCGACGCTCGCGGTCGCGGGCAGGTCGAGGATGAGCGGCTTCACCTTGGTCCGGAGGAAGTGGTCCGGGCAGCTCGTGCCGAGAGCCGCGAGTTCCGGGGCGCGCGACGACGCCAGGAAGTCGAGCACGACGTCGCTGTCGGTGACGTGTCCGACCTGCGGCCGGTCGTGTGACGCGATGCTGCGGATCGTCGGGGCGAGTGCAGCGGCACGTTCCCGGCGCGGAGCCTCGGGGAGCGCCTCGAACCCGGGTCGCACGGGCCCGAACGGCTCCGGGCGGGAGTGCCCGGCGATGTACGCCTCGGCGGTGTCGATGATCCAGCGCGAGTTCGCCTCGGCCTCGTCGGAGGTCGCGCCCCACGCGGTGATCCCGTGTCCGCCGAGGATCGTGCCGATCGCGTCGGGGTGCTCGCGGTGCACGGCGGCGATGTCGAGCCCGAGCTGGAACCCCGGTCGGCGCCACGGCACCCACACCACGCGGTCGCCGAAGATCGTCGACGTCAGCGCCGGTCCGTCCGCGGCCGTCGCGATCGCGATGCCGGCGTCCGGGTGCAGGTGGTCGACGTGCGGGGCGTCGACGAGTGCGTGCATCGCGGTGTCGATCGACGGTGCGGCACCGCCGCGTCCGTGCAGGCAGTGGTCGAACGCGGCGACCATCTCGTCCTCGCGCTCGACACCCGGGTAGACGTGTTGCAGCGCGCGGATCCGGTCGACCCGGAGGACGGCGAGGCCACCAGGGGTGAGCGTCCCGAGGTCACCGCCGGAGCCCTTCACCCAGAGGAGCTCGACCGGCTCGCCCGTCACCGGGTCCGTCGCGGTGCCCGTGGCGGAGGTGTTGCCGCCCGCGTAGTTGGTGATCCGCGGGTCGCTCCCGAGTCGGTTCGACCGCGCGATGAGCTCGGCGACCACCTCGGCGCCGTCCGCGACCGCCTCGGCGCCGTCCGCCGGTCCGGCGGTCCCGGCGCGTGCCTCCAGGCCGGTCGTGCCCTTCGTGTGGCTGGTGTCCGTCGACAACTCAGGCACCCCATCCGGCCTGGACGCCGCCGAGGCGCTCGTCGGCGATCTTCTGCTGGTTGCCGGACGCCAGGTAGGCGGCCATCGGGTCGGCCGGCAGGCCGCGGGACTCGCGCCACGCGGCGAGGTCGGCACGGACGTCGGTGGAGAAGGCGTCCATCATGACCTGATTGGCGCCGAGGACGTCGTGCGCCTCCTGCGCGGCGGTGAGTGCGACACGGTCGAGGAGGAGTGCGCGGGCGGTCATCTCCTGGACGTTCAGCACCGAGCGGATCTGGCCGGGGATCTTGTCCTCGACGTTGTGGCACTGGTCGAGCATGAAGGCCACGTCGGGGTTCGCGAACCCGCCGCCCCGAAGCACCTCGACGAGGATCCGGAACAGCTGGAACGGGTCGGCGGCCCCCACGATGAGGTCGTCGTCGGCGTAGAAGCGCGAGTTGAAGTCGAACGACCCGAGCTTGCCGAGGCGGAGGAGCTGCATGACGATGAACTCGATGTTCGTGCCGGGCGCGTGGTGGCCGGTGTCGAGGCAGACGAGGGCCTTGTCGCCGAGAGCCTGCGTCTGCACGAAGCTCGTCCCCCAGTCCGGCACGTCCGTGTGGTAGAACGCGGGCTCGAAGAACTTGTACTCGAGGACCATCCGCTGGTCGTCGCCGAGCCGGTCGTAGATCGTGCTGAGCGACTCGTGGAGGTGGTCCTGGCGGGAGCGCATGTCGCCCTGGCCCGGGTAGTTCGTGCCGTCCGCGAGCCAGACCTTGAGGTCGCGGGACCCCGTGGCGTCCATGACGTCGATGCACTGCAGGTGGTGGTCGATCGCCTTCTGCCGGACGGCCTTGTCCGTGTGGGTGAGCGAGCCGAACTTGTAGGCGTCGTCCTGGAAGGTGTTCGAGTTGATGGTGCCGAGCTCGACGCCGTGCTCGTTCGCGTGTCGCCTGAGGTCGGCGTAGTCGTCGACGAGGTCCCACGGGATGTGCAGCGCGACGGTCGGGGCGAGGCCGGTGTACTCGTGGACCTTGGCGGCGTCCGCGATCTTCTCGTACGGGTCGCGCGGGGTGCCCGGCGTGCTGAACACCTTGAAGCGCGTGCCGGAGTTGCCGAAGGCCCAGCTCGGGAGTTCGATCGCCTGTCGGGCGAGGTCCCCGGTGATGTCGGAGAAGGTCGTCATCGTGTCTCATCCTCACGCTGGTTGAATCGTTTCAGAACGCTACCCCTGCGGCGGCGACGACGCAAGCGGGGTGCTGGTGCCGGGGTGGTGGTGCCGGGGTGGTGGGCCGGGAGCCGGAGGTCGGGCCCGTCCCGAGCCCGAGCTCGCGCCCGAGCCCGAGCCCGGGCCCGGGCCCGAGCCCGAGCCCGAGCCCGAGTCTGTCCCGCGGTGCTCAGGCCGCGGGGACGACGGACGGGAGCGGCGCGCGGAACTCGTGCGTGCCTCCCGTCCGGCGCTGCTCGTCGGCTCCCGGCAGCCGCACGACGGCGGTGACCCCCTCGGGGACCGTGGCGCGGAGCACGAGCGACCCGTCGGCGAGCTCCCACCGCACCGCGATCCGGCCATGGACCGACTCGACCGAGGTCTCCGCCCACGTCAGCCCCCCGCCGGGCTGCGGCGCGATGAGCACCGACTCGTACCCGGGCGTCAGGGGCGCGAGGCCGCCGACGGTCCGGTGCATCCAGTCCGCCACCGCGCCGAGTGCGTAGTGGTTGAAGGAGGTCATCTCGCCCGGGTTGATCGTGCCGTCGGGGAGCATCGAGTCCCACCGCTCCCACACCGTCGTCGCACCCATCGTCACCGGGTAGAGCCACGACGGGCACTCGGTCTGCAGCAGCAGCGCGTACGCATCGTCGAGGTGCCCGGTCTGCGTCAGGGCGTCGGTGATGAACGGCGTCCCGGCGAACCCGGTCGAGATCCGGTGCCCCGACGCCGCCGCGAGCTCCGCCAGGCGGTCGCCGGCTGACTCCTCGTCTGCCGAGGACAGGATCCCGAACACGATCGCGAGCGCGTACACCGTGGTGCAGTCCGACAGGATGCGACCGTCCGTCACGTAGTGCTCCCGGAACGCGGCCTGGAGGCCCGCGGCGAGTTCCCGGGCCTCGGTCGCCTCCGCCTCGTGGCCGGTCAACGTCGCCGCTTCCGCGACGAGGGTCGCGGAGCGGAACGCGCAGACCGTCGCGACGACGCCGGGGTCGGCCTTCGCCTTCGCGGCGTCCTCCGGCGGGGCGTCCGGGTCGAGCCAGTCACCGAACTGGAACACGGTGTCCCAGAGCCCCTGCGGGGACAGGTGGTCCCGGACGCGACGGAGGTGCGCGATCATCGAGGGCAGCTGCTCCTCGAGGACGGCCGTGTCCCCGTACGCCTGGTACAGCGTCCACGGCACCCAGACCCCGGCGTCGGACCAGATCGCGGTGGCGTCGGGCTTGCCGAAGTCCTCGGCGGGGGAGTACTTGAGCACGTCCGGCACGACGAACGGGATGACCCCGTCGGCGTGCTCCTGCTCGAGCGCGAGGTCGCGGAGCCAGTCGCCGAGGAACGCCTGCGTGTCGAACAGGTACGACGCCGTCGGTGCGAACGCCGCGATGTCGCCCGTCCACCCGAGCCGCTCGTCGCGCTGCGGGCAGTCGGTCGGGACGCTCAGGAAGTTCCCCTGCATGCCCCGGACGACGTTCTCGTGGAAGGTGTTGAGCAGGTCGTGGCTGCTGCGGAACGACCCGGTGCGGGTGAGGTCCGAGCCGACCTGGACCGCGGTGAGCGCCGTCCTGAGGTCGTCGAGGGAGCCGGGCCAGCCGTCGACCTGGGCGTAGCGGAACCCGTGGAAGGTGAAGCGGGGCTCGAACACGTCGGGGTCGCTGCTGCTGCTGCTGCTGCCGCTGCCGCTGCCGCCACCGCTCAGGGTGAAGTGGTCGGTCGCCTTCGCAGTCCGCAGGGGGCGGGTGCCGAGCTCGTCGTGCTCGAGCACCTCCGCGTGCCGGATCGTCAGGACGGTCCCGGCCGGACCGCTCGCCGTGACCCGGAGCCAGCCGACGAGGTTGACCCCGAAGTCGACGAGGGTCGCTCCCGACGGGCTCGTCCAGACGTCGACCGGGGCGATCTCGGCGAGGGGCCGGACCGGCGGCACGGTGTCGGCGACGAGTTCGCGCTCGCCGATGTCGACGGTGTGCACGGTCGTCGTCGTGCCCGCGTGCCCGTCGACGCTCGGGGTCGTCGGCGTGCCGGGCACCAGGAAGCTCGCGTCGCGGAGCCGGGCGTCGATGTCCTGGCCGTCGTAGAGCTGGTCGTCGGTGATCGCACTCGACAGGGCCTGCCAGTCGGTGTCGGTCGCGACGGTCTGCACGTGCCCGTCCTCGAACGTGATCCGCAGCTCGGCGAACCCGGCGCGCTCGTCCGTGTACCAGCCGCCGCCGCCACCCCAGGCGAGGCGTCCGGCAGCCCAGCCCCGACCGAGGACGAGGGCGAGGACCGCGGCGCTCCCGGGGGCGGTCCCGGTCAGGTGCCCGGTGACGTCGTGCGAGACGACGCGGATGCGCCACTCGTAGCTCGTCCACCCGGGTTCGAGCAGGTGGTCGGAGACGCGGTCGCCGCCGAGCCAGGCCTCGACCACGCCGAGGGCGCTGAGGTCGAGCGTCGCCGAGCGGACGGCGCCGTGGCCGTCGTCGAGCGTGAACTCGCGGCGGAGGATCGGGGCGCTCCCGAGGTCGCTGTCCGAGTCGGCCGCGATGAACGGTGCGGTCCAGGTGGAGGTCATGGTGTCCTTCCGGGCGAGCACGTGCTCAGCCCTTGACGGCGCCGCTGGTCATGCCGGCGACGATCTGACGGTTGAAGAAGATGTACAGGACGAGCGGGGGGATCGTGATGAGCAGCACGTCCGTGAAGAGCAGGTTGAGCTGGCTGACCGACTGGCTCTGGAACGCGTAGAGGGTCTGTTGCACGGTCGCGTTGTCGGCCCCGGGCAGGAAGTACAGCGGGTTCGCGAAGTCGTTGAAGACCGCGACGGACTGCACGAGCACCACCGTGATGATCACCGGCTTGAGGAGCGGCAGGACCACCCCGAAGAACAGCCGGATCGGTCCGGCACCGTCGAGCACCGCCGCCTCGTCGAGCTCCTTCGGGATCGTCGCGACGAACGCCCGGAACAGCAGGATGCAGAACGACAGGCCGAACGTCGCCTCGATGAGGATCATCCCGCCCATCGTCTTGAACAGGGCCAGGCCCTGGAGCACCCAGATCGTCGGGACGATCGCCGGCGGGACGATGAGCCCGGCGAGCACGAAGAAGTTGATCACGCCGTTCCACCGACCGGGCCGCCGCTGCAGGACGTAGCCGACCATCGCCGAGAAGACCACCATGATGACGACGCTCCCCACGGTGAGCACCGCGCTGTTCAGGAACGCCCGGAGGATGTTGCTGCTCCCGGAGGTGAACACGGCCTGCAGGTTCTGCCACAGCTGCCACTGGGTCGGCAGGCTGAAGCCGAGCTGGTTCGCCTCGGCGGGGGACTTCATCGCCTGGAGCAGGACGAACACGAACGGCACGAGGAACACGACGAAGCTGACGACGATGGCGATGATGCCGACCGTCCAGCGCTGGGTCCTCGCCTGGCGGGACATGGACCGCCGCGGGATCGCGGAGACGGGGGTGCGGAGCGTGCTCACAGTTCGGCCGGCTTCCTGTTGATGAGCCAGGACACCGGGACCATGATCGCGGTGACGACCACGAACAGCACGACGTTGCCCGCGGTCGACAGGCCGTAGAAGCCCGCCTGGTACTGCTTGTAGATGACGCTGGCGATGACGTCGCTCGTGAACCCGGGGCCGCCGCCGGTCATCGCCCAGATGAGGTCGAACGACCGCAGGCCGCCGATGAGCGACAGGATGATCACCGTCCCCATGGCCGGGCGGGACAGCGGCAGCGTGATGGTCCGGAAGATCGTCCAGGCGTTCGCGCCGTCGACCCGTGCGGCCTCGAAGTACTCCTGGGGGATGGCCACGATCCCGGCGATGAAGATGAGCGTCGCGATGCCGACGCCCTTCCAGATGTCCACCGCGGCGACGCTCCAGAGCGCGAGGGCCGGATCGGTCAGCCACCCCGGGGTGGGGAGGCCGACCGACCCGAGCACGCCGTTGATGATCCCGTGGAACGGGTCCATCAGTGCCTTGAACGTGATGCCGATGCCGATCGTGGACACGAGCACCGGGAAGAACACCACGGCCCGGAGGTACCCCCGCCCGAGCACCGGGGACGTGAGGAGCAGGGCCAGGGCGAGTCCGAGGACCACCTTCGCCGCGCTCGTCACGAACCCGTACTCGAACGTGTGCAGGAACCCGGACAGGAGCTGCGGGTCCTGGAAGAACCGGACGAAGTTGTCGACGCCGATGAACGTCTGGTCGAACAGGGTCCATCGGGTGAGCGAGAACCAGAACCCGGCGAAGGTCGGGACCGCGAAGAACACGACGTACAGCGCGATCGCGGGGACGAAGAACCACGCCGGGTAGAACGAACGCAGCTTCTGGCGCGCCGGTCGACCCGCCCTCGGGTTCGTCGACTGCGACGGCGTGACGGCCGTCGTGAGCGTCGCGGTCACCGTCGTCACCAGCCCTTGAGGCCGAGCTGCTGCGCCTGCTGCACGACGTCCGCGTCGTACTGCTTGGCACCGACCGCTGCGGTGGAGATGCCGGACCCGACCTGGACGCAGATCTTCTCGAGGTTCGGGCCCTTGATCGGCGAGAGGAACTCGAGGGCCGGTGTCGCCTTGTCGCCGTCGATGTACTTCGCGAGGTCGCCGATCATCGGCGGGACCGAGTCGGGGAGCTTGCAGGACGAGATGACGTACGGGCCGCCGGGTGTCCCGGTGTCGTTCTGCACCTTGCAGCCCGGCGACGAGTTCGCGAAGGTGATGAACTTCTTGGCCGCGGCGAGCTTGTCCCCGGTGGTCGTCTTCGGGATGTAGAGGCCGTTCGGCTCCCAGATCGTCATCCGCGTGTCGGCTGCGGTCTCGGCGGGGAGTGCGAACACCCCGATGTCGTCCACCGCGTCCGGGTTGTCCTGCTGGATCGTCGAGATGGCGTTCGTCAGCATCGGGTACTGCGCCCCGGTGCCCTCGGCGAGCATCTTCAGGCCGTTCGCCTGCGTGGCCGACGCGTAGTCCTGGTTGAGCAGGCCCTTGTCCTTCACCTCGGCGAGGTGCTGGAACCCGGCGAGTGCCGGCTGCTCGGCGTAGGACTCCTTGTGCGCGGTGTACTTCGTCGCCCAGTTCGACTGCTGCGCGGTGATGTTCGCGAAGTCGCCGAGGACGAACAGCTGGCTCGTCCACGTGTCGCCGTACGTCTGGATGATCGGGTCGACCCCGGAGGCCTTGATCTTCTCGCTGTTGCTGATGAACTCGTCCCACGTGGTGGGGACGCTCAGGCCGAGCTTCTCGTAGACCTTCTTGTTGTACATCACGCCGCCGCCGAACGAGGTGCCGATCGGGGCGCCGTACATGCCCTTGTCGGTGCTGACGACCTTCGTGAACTGCTTGTCGACCTTGCTCGCCCAGCTCTGGTCGGAGAGGTCGACGAGGGTGTTGTCCGGGTTGAGCGCCTGCATGAGCGACCCGGAGTTGTAGTTGAAGACGTCGTCCATCTCGCCGGTCGACAGCCGGGTCTTCACCAGGTTGTCGCCGTCGGTGCCCTGCGGCTTCGTGTCGAGCTTCACGGTGATGTCCGGGTTGGCCTTCTCGAACGCCGCGATGAGCGCCTTCGAGGTGACGGCCGTGGCGTCGGAGTTGTCGACCAGGTAGCTGATCTGGACCTTGCCGCCGCCGCTGCCGGAGCCGGAGCCTCCGCCCGACGAGCCGCCGGACGAACACGCGGCGAGGCCGCCGATCAGGACGGTGGCACCGCCGATGGCGATCAACCTGGTGGCGATCGACCTGGTGGTGCGGGAACGTGCTGACATCCTTACCTCCTCGTAAGGTCCTGGCGCATGACGCCCGGTGGAACGGACCGGACGTCGCGTCGTCGCGGTGCCCGGTGAAGCAGTTAGAACGTTTCAATCGGAATGGAACCACGCGGATTGAAGCGTGTCAATCCTTGATCCGGATTCGTGACCGAACGCGTCGTCGCGGTCGGTCAGGCCTCGGTGCGCCGCGGGTCGTCAGCGGCGGGCATCCGCTGCGGTGCCGACGCGGAACGTCCCACGGTGCTCTCGCGCGGCACCAGCTCGCTCGGGAGCACGATCGACCGGTGCACGTGCGCGCCCGGCTCGTCCGTGAGCTCGGCGAGCAGGAGCTCGATCGCCGCGGCCCCCATGTCCGAGCCGTGCATGGTCACCGACGTCAAGGGCACCGCCCCGCCCCAGGCGACGGAGTTGTGGTCGCAGCCGGACACCGGGATGTCCTCCGGCACGCGGATCCCGGCGGCGCGGAGCTCCGTGACCACCGCCATCGCGAGGAGGTCGGTCACCCCGAGGACGCCGTCGGGCCGCTCGGAGGCGGGCATGCGGGCGATCCGTTCCCCGGCGTCGGTGCCACCGGGCGGGTCGATGTCGCCGGCGTCGATCTCGACGAGCTCGACGTCCGGGTGCTCCGCGACGGCACGCAGCACGCCGAGGCGGCGGCGGTGCACCGGCTGCAGCTCCGGGCGAGCGCTGACGAACCCGATCCGCCGGCAGCCGCGGTCGACGAGGTGCGTCGTCGCCAGGTACGCCGCCTGTTCGTTGTCGACGACGACCGAGCACGCGTCGACCTCGGACGGTGCGAAGTTGACGTAGACGACCGGTCGACCGTGCCGTCGGGTGAGGTCGACCTGGTCACGGGACTCGGTCATCGGCGCGAGCAGGATCCCGGACACGCGGGCACTCTCGAGGTACGCGAGGTGCTCGGCCTGCGCGTCCAGGTCATCAGCGGAGCTCGCGACGAGCAAGGTGTACCCGTGCTCGCGCGCGGTGAGCTGTGCGCCGTTCACCATGTCGCTGAACAGGGAGTTCCGGAGCGACATGACGACGAGCCCGATCGACTTCGAGCTCCCGGAGACGAGTGCGCTCGCGATGTGGTTCGGCGTGTACCCGAGGTGCTCGATCGCGGCGCGGACCCGGTCCGCGGTCGTGTCGCGGACCCGCTCGGGGTGGTTGACGACGTTCGACACCGTCGCGAGTGAGACCCCGGCCCGTTCTGCGACGTCGTGCACGCTCGGCGGACCGTCGCGTCGGGGGGCCTGGGCCATGTCCCGATCGTAATGGGCGCGCCGTGGACCAGTCGGACCCGGACCGCACGAGCGCTGCCGTCGCGGGGGCTCGACCCCGCGGTGCGGTGTTGCGTCAGCCCGTCGTCGAGGCCCGGACGACGAGCTCCGGCTGGAACTCGACGTGCTCCGTGGGGGCGTCGGCGCCGAGCTCGATCTGCCGGAGCAGGAGCTCGATCGCCCGCGATCCGATCTCGCGGCTCGGCTGGCTGATGCTCGTGAGCGGGACGACCGTCGCCTCGGCGAAGTCGATGTCGTCGTAGCCGATCAGGGCGATCTCACCTGGCACCGTGACCGAGCCGCGCATGATGAAGGCCTGCTCGAGTCCGACCGCGACGAGGTCGTTCGCGGCGAACACCGCGTCGGGCCGGTCCGCTGGGGAGCGTCGTTGGATCTCCTCGCCGATGCGGCGACCCTCGAGCACGCTGAGCGACGTCGTCTCGATGACCTCGAGCGACGCCCCGGCGGCCCGGACAGCCTCGAGCGCACCGCGGTGCCGGTCGGCGATCTGCCGGATCGAGAACGGGCCGCCGACGAACGCGATCCGCCGTCGCCCGATGTCGAGCAGGTGGCCGGCCGCCAGTCGTCCGCCCGCCAGGTCGTCCACCGAGACCGACGGGAACTGCTCCACGTCGGCCCGGCGATCGACGAGGACCACGGCCGTCCCGTGGTCGCGGAGCCGTTCGAGGCGGGACAGGTCGTCGCCGGCGGGGGAGATGAGGAGCCCGGCGACGCGGCGCTCCTCGAACAGGTCGATGTAGGTGCGTTCGCGCTCGACGGACTCGTCGCTGTTGCCGACGAGGACCGCGAGGCCCTTCGTCATCGCGGCGTCCTCGGCCCCGCGCGCGACATCGGTGAAGAACGGGTTGCCCCCGTCGAGCACCACGAGGCCCACGGTGCTGCTCCGACCCGCGCGGAGCTGCCGGGCGAAGTCGTTCCGCACGAACCCGAGCTCGGCGATCGCGGCCTGGACCCGCGCGACGGTCGTCGGTGCGACCTTGTCCGGGCGGTTCAGCACGTTCGACACGGTCCCGAGTGAGACACCGGCGAGTGCCGCCACCTCACGCACGCTGACCGCCATGGCCCCATCCTGACACCTGGTCGTGTCCTGGCGGCTCGCGCCGCGCCTCCAGTCCGTGTCGCGCCGGGTGGACCGCCGGTCCGCAAGCCCGTCTGGAGGCCCGGGGTCGCGCCGGGCGGACCGGTCGAGTCCGGCGACTCCCACCTCCGACTTGCGCACCCGGAACGCGCAGGCCTACAGTGCTGGTCGGTGTTGAAACGATTCAGAGCAGGAGGACCAATGGCGGTCCGCATCGGAGCCCGGAACACGACCGGATGGAAGGCCACGATCTCCGTGGCGATGTCGAACTACATCGAGTCCGGCTCGATCATCGCGATCGCGACGAGTCTCAGCCTCTGGCAGGCGCAGTTCCACGTCGGCGACCTGGCCGTCGGACTCCTCGCCTCGTTGTCGGCCAACGCGTTCGGCGCCGCGGCCGGAGCGATCATCGGGGGACCGCTCTGCGACCGGTACGGGCGGAAGTTCATCTACACGTACGACCTGCTCCTGTACATGCTCGGCATCGTGCTCGCGGTGTTCGCCGGGAGCTACGCGATGCTCCTCGTCGGGTTCATCCTCACCGGCATCGCGGTCGGTGCCGGCGTGCCCGCGTCCTGGACCTACATCGCCGAGCAGGCACCTGCGGACCGGCGTGCGGCCCACGTCGGGACCGCGCAGCTCGCGTGGTCGATCGGCCCGATGGTCGGCTTCGCGTTCGCGATCGCGATGGCACCGCTCGGCCTGCTCGGGAGCCGGGTCATCTTCGCGCACCTGTTCGTCGTGGCCGCCATCGTCTGGTGGCTCCGGCGCGGTCTGCCCGAGTCGGACATCTGGAAGGACGAGCGTGCCGCCACCGGACGGCAGTCGTTCTTCCACGGCATCGGGCAGCTGTTCGGCAGGCGGGTGAACATCACCGCGATGCTGTTCCTGTTCGGCGTCTACGCGCTGTGGAACACCGTCGCGGGACAGGCCGGGATCTTCCAGCCGCGGGTCTACAGCGCCACCGGGGTGACGAGCGTGACCGAGCAGTACGCGCTGCAAGTCCTGGTGTGGTTCTGCACCGTCGCGGTCACGTACTTCGGGTTCATGCGGCTCGGCGACCGGATGAGCCGTCGGGTGCTGTTCGCGATCGGGGCCGGGCTCGCGATCGTCGCGTGGGCGGTGCTGATCTACGCACCGGCGAACCTCGGGACCCTGCTCTTCTTCGCGATCGTGTGGGGCGTGTCCTCCGGGATCGGCGCGCAGGCGTTCTACGGGCTGTGGACGAGCGAGCTGTTCGCGACCCGGTACCGTGCGAGTGCGCAGGGGGTGCTGTTCCTCGCGGCGCGGGTGATGGTCGGGCTGCTCTCGATCTGGTTCCCGGTGCTCCTCGCGGGGATCGGGCTGCGGGCGCTCGGCGCGCTCATCCTCGGGCTGCTGTTCCTGTCGTTCCTCGTCGGGACGATCTGGGCGCCGCGGACCCGGGGTCGGAGTCTCGAGGAGATCGAGGCGGAGCGGTACGGCACCGTCACGTCGGCGACGGGGACGACGCGTTCGGTGGCGGGGTCGCCGACCGGTCCGCGGTCCGGGGCTGGGGCCGGTCGATGACCCGGGTGTGCTTCCGCCTGCAGGTCGATCCACGGCACCTGGACGCCTACCGCAAGCGGCACGCCGAGGTCTGGCCGGCGATGCTCCGGGCGATCGCGGCGGCCGGGCGGCGGAACTACTCGCTGTTCCTCGACGACGACGGCCTGCTCATCGGCTACTACGAGACGGACTCCGTGGTCGATGCCGATCGTGCCCTGGCGGCCAGTGCGGTCGCGTCGGCCTGGGAGCGGCACATGCAGGACTTCTTCGATGGCCTCGAGGTCCGGGCCGACCAAGGCGCCCGCATCCTCCCGGAGGTGTTCAACCTCGAGGACCAGCTCGCCGCCGCTGCCGACTGACTCCGGCGCGCGGTCCGGTCGGGTGGTCCGGAGCGGCGGTGTCGGCAGGGGCGGTGTCGGTCGGGGCGGTGTCGGCAACTCAGGAGGACTGTGCGGTCGCGGGCGGCGTGCGTCCCGTGCGCGTGCGAGTTCCTGCGTTGCCGACAGCAGCGGCAGCGCAGTGGCGGGCGCGACCAGGCAGCGGACGGGAGGCGCGGTGGCGGGCGTGTGCCGCGCCTCCAGTCCGGCGGTGGTCGCGACCGCTGCTCGCATCCCCAGCCATCCTGCGCGGTGCATGTCGACAACGCAGGAAGAGCGGTCGCGGACGGAGGTCCGAGGGCGTCCGGGGTGCAACCATCCTGAGTTGCCGACGGGCGGACGGGCCGACGGGCGGAAGGCCGACGGGCGGACGGGCCGGGTGACAGGCAGGCCGGGCGGGCGGACGAGCCGCGGGACGGAGTCGAGCGCGAGTGCGTGGGGGCGGCGTAACCTCCGGGCATGGCCAGCGTGACGCATGCATCCGACCTCGGGATCGACCTCGCGGAGGGCAAGCCGCAGCAGCTGTACCGCTGGTTCCTCGCGAGCCTGCTGTTCGGACGGCCGATCCAGCAGGAGATCGCGGTGAAGACCTACCACGCCCTCATCGACCACGGCCTGACCAGCCCGAAGCACTTCGCCGAACACAGTCACGAGGGCCTCCGCGCCATCCTCGACGAGGGCGGCTACGGGCGCTTCGACCACCAGATGACCGACGCCCTGCACAGCGCGATGGCCTCGATCGACGAGGACCACGGATCGGTGTCGCACCTCGTGTCGAGCGCCGCCGATCGTGCCGAGGTCAAGCGTCGCCTGGAAGCCCTCACGGGTGTCGGGCCGAAGGTCGTCGAGATCTTCCTGCGGGACGTGCCGGCGGAACTGCTGCCCTGAGCGCCGGTTGTGGACCGGCGGCCGGTGCGGGCGCATCGAGCAACACCCACCGACGGTCCGGGCCGGTCCGGGGGCGCACCAGATCGTGACCGGGTGACGCTCGCCCGTCGGGCAGTCAGGACCGCCCCTCGCTACAGTGTCCGCATGCTGCACGTCGCACCCGGAACCCTGCGCATCCTGCACCTCTCCGACACCCACCTGACGGGCGACGGCACGCCCCACCAGGGATCGGTCGACACCACGGCGGTGCTCGACACGGTCCTCGACGGACTCGCCGGGGTGACCGACGTCGGGCTCGTCGTGGTGTCCGGCGACTGCTCCGAGGACGGGACGCCGGCGTCGTACCAGCTCCTGCTCGACCGGATGTCGGCGTTCGCCCGGGCGCACGGCGCCGCGCTCGTGACGGTCCCCGGGAACCACGACGGCCGCGAAGGCTTCCGCCAGGTCCTCGGCAACGGGCACCTGCTCGGGGAGGGTGCTTCGCCGCTCATGCACACGCTCGAGTTCCACCCGCCGGAGGTCCCCGTCGACGGCGTCTCCCTCGTCGCCGGCCGCCGCGTCATCACGGTCGACAGCTCCGTGCCCGGCGCCGGCTACGGGCTGCTCCGCGACGAGCAGCTGCGTCGACTCCGCGAGCTCCTGACCGCGGATCCCGGGACCGATGCCCCGTACGGCAGCGTGGTCGTCCTGCACCACTCCCCGCTGCCTGCCCCGACCGCGCTCCACGAGGGACTCCGGCTGCAGAACCCCGAGGCGCTCGCCGCCGCGATCGCGGGGACGGACGTGCGACTCGTCCTCGCGGGCCACTACCACCACCACTTCGCCGGGAGCGTCGGTGGGGTGCCGGTCCTCGTCGCGCCGGGTGTCGCGAACGACACCGACGTCACCGGGCCGTGGGAGACCGAGCGCGCGACGGTCCGGACCGGTGCGCTGCTGGTCGACCTGGCGGCGGACGGTGCCGTGCTGTCCACGCCGCTGCCGGTGGCGCTGGCGGACGACGGCCGCGAGGTCTTCTCCCTCGACGCGGACCAGGTCCGCGACGTGGTCGCGCGGTCCGGCCCACGCGGCTGACCCGCGCGGCTGACCCATACGGTCTGCCGTCGCCGAACCTGACAGTGTGCCGACCGTGCCGGACGCCGACCCCGCAGCAGCGGAGGCTTTCGCCTACCAGATGCGAGGGAGCACGACATGCGCGTGGGAAGAGCCGTCGAGTACGACCGCTACGGCGGGTTCGAGGTCGTGCATCTCGTGCCGCAGGAACGACCTGTCGCCCGCGCCGGTGAGATCGTCGTCGAGGTCGTCGCCGCAGGACTGAACCACATCGAGCGGTTCGTGCGGGAGGGCCGGTTCCAGGACCGCGTCGACATCACCTTCCCGGCCCGTCAGGGCACCTGCTTCGCCGGCATCGTCCGTGAGACCGGGGAGGGCGTCACCGACCTCCGCAGCGGAGCCGAGGTGATGGGCCACGCCGTCGGCGGTGGGGCGCACGCCACCTGGGTCCGCGTCCCACGCACCGCCGTCGTCCAGAAGCCGCCGACGATGGCCTTCGAGGTGGCGGGTGGCCTGTACCTCGCCGGCTGCACGGCGCTGTCGATCGTGCGCGGCCTCGAGCTCACCCCGGAGGACGTCGTGGTGGTGTCGGCGGCGGCCGGTGGCGTGGGTCACCTCGAGGTGCAACTCGCCCTCGCGAGCGGCGCGAAGGTCATCGGCACCTGCAGCCCGCGGAACCACGACTACCTGCGCCAGATCGGGATCCACCCGGTCACGTACGGGGACGGCATCGAGGACCGTATCCGGGAGGCTGCGGGGGGACGACCGATCACCGCGTTCATCGACAACCACGGTGGTGACAACCCCGAACTGGCGGTCGCGCTCGGTGTGGACCCGGCGCGGTTCGTCTCGAGCGACCACCGCCGCGACGTCGAGATCCGGTTCCTCCGCGCGCCCGCCGACGACGCCGAGGTCACCGCCCTCATGACCGAGCTCGCGCGGCTCATCGAGACGCACAAGCTCCGGATGCTCATCTCCGGCTTCTACCCGTTCGACTACATCGTCGACGCGTATGAGGACCTCGCCGAGATGCACTCCCGCGGCAAGGTCGTCGTCGGGATGCAGCCCGTCGAGACCGGTGCGCGGCTCGCCTGGTACCGGTCGGAGAAGGCCCGGACCGTGCACGAGCGGTAGGCCGGACGGAGAGGGCCCGGACGGTCCACGGGCGGTAGCTGATCGCCGCCCGGCCCGCGCAGCGCCCGTCCGGCGCCGTGCTCCTGGACGACCGACGGGTCCGGCGCACCATCCCCGATCAACGCGGGATGTCCGTGCAGCACGTCCGATCAGCTCAGGATGTCCTTCGACGCGAACCGCGCGTACGAGAACGCCCCGAACACGACGACGTAAGCGAGCTGCAGCAGCGCGTTCTGCCCGAACGAGTCGAACGAGATCGGGAAGCGCAGCAGGTCCCCGAACCCGAGCCACAGGTGCGAGAACAGGAACGGGTGCAGCCAGTCGAGCTGTGGCAGGGCGTCGGCGATCTGGGCGGCCCCGGCGAGCACCACCGTCGCGGCCATCGCCCCGACGGGCACGCTCGTCAGCGTCGAGATGAACAGCCCGATCGCGCTCAGTCCGAGCATCGACATCGCCACGTACGCGACGAGGAGCAGCGCCCGGCCGGCGTACGACCACCCGCCGACCTGCGTCCCCGAGAGCAGGGTCACCGGGCCGATCGGGAACAGGATCGCCCCGATGACCGCACCGACGACGACGATCGTCAGACACGCCGCGATCGCGAACACGGTCGCCCCGGCGAACTTGACGAGGATGAGCCGGAGTCGTCCGGCCGGCGCGACGAGCAGGTAGCGCAGCGTCCCGAGACTCGCTTCGCCGGCGATCGTGTCACCCGAGACGACGCCGATCGTCAGCGGCAGGAACAGCGGGATCGACACCGTCAGGGCGGTGAACCCGACGAACAGGCCGTTGTTCGTGATGTCCGACAGGAACGCCGGGCCGCCGTCGCCGTGTCTGGTCGAGACCCGGACGGCGACGGCGATGAGGATCGGGACGAGCGCCAACGCACCGAGCATCGCCCACGTCCGCCAGCGTCGGAACACGAGGCCGATCTCGGAACCGAGCAGTGCGAACGTGCGGGTCCGCGCGACGGGACGGATCGTGTCGGACGCGGCCCCGGGCCTCCCGTCCGGCTCCGCCGACCGCGTTGGCTCCGCCGACCGCGTCGGTTCCGCCGCCCTGGCGGCGCCTGCGTCAGCCTGCGACATCGAATCCCTCTCCGGTGAGCGCGACGAACAGGTCCTCGAGCGTGCCGCCGCCGACGGCGAGACCGCGGACGCGGACGCCCGCCTCGACGAGTGCGCGGGTGATGTCCTCCGGCTGGACATCGGACGGGAGGCCCGCCACCACCCCGTCGGATCGGCTCGCCTCGTCGACGGGGAGACCCATGCGGGTGAGCACGGCGCGTGCCGTGTCGACGTCCGGTGTCCGGACCGTCACCTGGCTCGACCCGGCACGACGGAGGTCGTCGAGCGAGCCCTGCGCGACGATCTTCCCGGTGCGCATCACGGCCGCGTGGGTGCAGACCTGCTCGATCTCCGCGAGGAGGTGGCTCGAGACGAAGATCGTCGTGCCGTCGGAGGCGAGGGAGCGGATGAGGTTCCGGACCTCGCGGGTGCCCTGCGGGTCGAGGCCGTTCGTCGGCTCGTCGAGCACCAGGAGGTCCCGCGGGGCGAGGAGCGCGTTCGCGAGACCGAGCCGCTGCTTCATGCCGAGCGAGTAGGCGTGCGCCTTCTTGTCAGCGGCGTGTGTGAGGCCGACGCGGTCGAGCGCGAGGTCCACCCGCGCGGTCCTGGTCGTCGGGGACGATCGCGGGTCGGCGGCGTCGAACCGGTGGAGGTTCGCTCGGCCGGAGAGGAACGGCGCGAACGCCGGACCCTCGACGAGCGCACCGACGCGGGGCAGCACGCTGTGGAGCGCCTTCGGCATCGGTTCGCCGAGGACTTCGATGGAGCCGGTCGTCGCACTCGACAGCCCCAGCAGCATCCGGATGGTCGTCGTCTTGCCGGAGCCGTTCGGACCGAGGAACCCGAACACCGAGCCGCGGGGGACGGCGAGGTCGATGCCGTCCACCGCGTGCTGCTTGCGGAAGGTCTTGCGGAGGTCGGTCGTCCGGATCGCGAGCGGGACGGTCGCCGACCCGATCTCGGCGCCGTCCGTCCTGACGCCGCTGTCCGTCCTCGCGCCGGCGTCCGCGGTGGCTCCGTCGGGCACGCTGCTACTTCGCCGCGGCGACGAGGTCCGCCACGGGCACTGCGCCCGCGAGGACCCGGCCGTCGTCGGCGATGTACACCGACACCAGCGAGGTCTGCAGTGCGCGACCGCCGTCGACCTGCTTCGTGAGCTGGCCGAGGAGCTGGCTGCCGTCGGCGCCGATGCCCTTCGCGTCGAACGTGCCGGCGGGGAGCGTCGCGATGGTGCTCCAGCCCGTGCCCGTCGTCGCCGGGCGGGCGTGACCGGTGCCGTCGGTTGCGTGGTGGTGCATGCCGCGGTGGTGTCCGGAGGCGTCCGAGAGGTCCTTCGTCTTCACCGTGGCGCCGGACGGCGGGGTGAAGTCGAAGAGCTGGGCGTCGGGGGTGCCGTAGTCGATGCTCGTGTACGTGACGGAGACGGCGGGCTTCGTCTGTCCCTTCGCGTCGATCGCGGCGCTGAGCGGGAGCCCGGTCTTCTTGTCGATCGCGAGGGTGACGTCCTTGACGAGCGTCGACGAGCTCTTCGGCGTCAGGACGATCTGCCACGCGGCCTGCCCGGCGACCTTCGTCGAGGTGGGCGTGCCGACCCTGGTGGTCGGGGTGATCGCGGCGATGGCCTGCTGCGCGATGTCGGCGGGTGTCGTGGTGCCTGACGGGGTCTCGGCCGCGGACTGCTTCGTCGGGAGGGTGACCTTCGTGGCACGGTCGGCCTTCGAGTCCCAGGTCCAGACGGTCTTCCCGTTGACGACGACGTCACGCTCGGCGAGCTGGTCGAGGACCTGCACGCGGGCCTTCGTCGCACCGTCGACGTAGACGCGGGCCGAGTGCGAGGTCGTCAGGAGGTCGAGGACGTCCGAGGCGTTCGACTCGACGGAGTTCGCGCCGGAGCCGCCCGAGGAGGTCGGCAGGGTCGGCAGGCCGAGGTCCGCGGTCTGCGTGACCTTGCCCGAGTACGCGAGGTCTTTGGTCTTGGCGACGCTCGCGAGCACCGATGCGGCGCTCGGTGCGTCCGAGGAGGACGTGGCGGCGTTGGCGACGGCAGGCGCCACGATCGCGCCGGCGACGACGACGGGGGCGATGACGGCGGGGAGCCAGGCGGAGTTCTTCATGCGGTGCACCTCGGGAGGAGTGGGAAGGTCTGAGCACAGTACGTCTGCAGACCGGACGTACGCTGTGCAGTGCCGGCTCCCGCACCGGCAGATGCGGACCGTCCGCCGTGGCCAGGCCTCGAACGGGGAGTGGCGTCCCGCGACCCCGGTGTCGAGGATGTTCGAGTGGTCATCCTGGCGAGTCGGTTCATCCGCGTGAGCAACAGCACGATCGGCGGTCTGGTCGCCGCCATGGGGGTCGTCGTGTTCGGGGCGGCGTACGAGCGTCCGTCGGACGTCCTGGTGTTCTTCCCGCTGATCGTGATCCCGGCCCTGGGGATCGGCGCAGTGCTCGTCCGCAACGCTCTTCGTCTCGGGGTCGACTGCGGGGACGACGGGATCGTCGTTCGAGGCCTGCTGTGGTCCCGCCGGATCCCCTGGAAGGCCATCAGCGCGGTGTCATCAGACCCCGCCGGAGAGTGGTTCATGCCCGTCGTCACGTGGCGCACCGTGCGGGGATCGAGGCGCCTCACTCCGTTGACGGGCTTCTGGGTGACGAACGACCCGTTCGGCCTCGTCACCGGTCCCGCGCGTCGGGGACTCCGAGCCCTCAGGCGCGAGTGGCGGGCGAGGCTCGCCGTCGATCAGTCACGGACCGCCGCTCCGTCGGCCGTCGAGTCCGCGTCGGCCGAGTCCGTCGCCCTCGCCCCGGGCCTCGACCGCATGGTCGACGTGTCGACGGCCGATCTGCTGCTCGACGACGTCGCGTTCCCGTTCGAGTGGCTCGACGTCGATCTGCAGCGCGGACTGGTGCGACTCCGCGGTGAGGCACTGCTCCGGCCGATCGGCGGCGGCCGGCGTCGGTGGTACGGCGTGACGGTCGAGCTGCGGGGGGTCACCACCGTGTCGATCGACCCGGATCGCGGGCCGCTCGTGCTCTCCTGGGACATCACCGACGTGCTCCCGGACCGGCTCCTGCTGACCTCCAGCGACTCGGGCAGTGTGTCCCTCGTGGGCGCCCGCCGGGAACTCCGTCTGCAGGTCGCACCCGAGCCGAACCCATGATCCCCCGAGTGTGCGGCGCCACCGCCGGTGCGGCGCCACCGCCGGTGCGGAGCCACCGCCAGTGCGGCGCCACCGCCAGCGCGGCGTCCGGACGACGACGTCGTCGACCTCGGTCAGAGCGTCGAGCCTTCAGGCGGCGGAGGTGCGCCGCACGTCGTGCAGGTGGTGCACCGGGTCGTGCACGAAGTACCGTGCCAGGGTCTCGACGGTGAAGGCACTGCCGTCGCTCCGGAGTCCGGTCCGTCCGAGGTCCTCGTCGCGGACGGCCTCGAACGCCACCGCGACCCGCTCAGCGGCCTCGAACAGCTCGGCCGAGACGACCGCAGGGTCCTGCTCGGCGTAGCGGTCCTCCACCGCGGTGACGTCCTGGTCCCAGTTCGCGAAGGTCGGTGCGTCCTCGGCGAGCATGAGCACGAGTCGTTCCTCGAACTTCCGGAACACGTCCCGGACGTGCGCGCCGTACTCCAGCGGCGACCAGGTGGCGTCGTCCGGGCGGTCACGGACGTCGTCGCAGGTGAGCTCGGCGGGCCAGGCGCGGGCGTTCTCACGCACCAGGGTCGGGACCTCCCGGAACGTCACGGTCGGTCCGTCGAACCCGCACTCGTCGCACCGGTCGTCGAGGACCCACGTCCAGTTCTTCGTGTCGGGTTCGATCGCCATGTCGAGACCGTAGCAGCGCCGCACACGACACCTGCCGTTCACGGGACGCCCTCGGCGGGTCAATAGGGTGGAGGCATGCGCCTGCTCCTCATCCGCCATGGTCAGACACCGGCGAACGTGTCCGGCATCCTCGAGACGCGGGTCCCTGGGCCGGGGCTCACCGAGCTCGGGCAGGAGCAGGCCGCCGCGCTCCCGCAGGCGCTCGCGGACCGGGACATCGAGGCCGTCTTCGTCTCGAACATGATCCGGACGACCCTGACCGCGCAGCCGCTCCTCGACGCGCTGGGCCTCGAGCCGGTCGAGCTCCCGGGGCTCCGCGAGATCGAGGGCGGGGACCTCGAGGGTGCTCGCGACGAGGCCGCGGTCAAGGTCTACCTCGGCACGGTGCGTTCGTGGATCAACGGCGATCGGACCCCCGGGATGCCCGGCGGACCGAACGGCCACGACTTCTTCACGCGGTACGACGACGCCGTCGCCCGGATCGCCGCCGCCGGGGTCGAGGTCGCGGCGGCGTTCAGCCACGGCGCCGCGATCCGCACCTGGGCCGGGACGACGGCGACGAACATCGACGAGACGTTCAGCACCGGGCAGGTCCTCGAGAACACCGGCATCGTCGAGCTCGACGGCTCCCCGGCGGCCGGGTGGCGGGTCGTGTCGTGGGAGGGCCAGCCCGTCGGGGGAGCGGACCTCGTCGACGACGGCGCTCCGGACCCGACGGGCGAGCGCTTCTAGGCGCGACGCGCGGGGGCTTGCGGCTGGCACCGGCCGGGAGGTGTGGTGCGGTTCGGACTCGCCCCGCACCTCCCGGCCGCGCCCGCGTCCCGTGGTGCGGCTGCGCCCACGTCGGCAACTCAGGAAGTGTGCTGCGGTGCGCGCTGCGACGCGCCCTCCGCGTGCAGGTTTCCTGCGTCGGCGACGGGGCGGGGTGTGGCAGGCACGTCGGCGCTCGCCGCCGAAGCGCATCGGTGATTCAGGAAGATCACCGTCGTGCACGCTGCGGCGAGCCCTCCGCGTGCTGCATTCCTGAGTTGCCGACGGCTCGACGAGGCGGCGTTCGGCACGCGGGCGGGCGCCAGCCGGGAGGCGCGGTGCGGGTCCGTCCCGACCGCGCCTCCCGTCCGAGCTCGCGTCTCCGACCCGTGGTCGGCCGCGCGAGCGTCGGTGACGCAGGAAGATCGCTGCGGTGCGCGCTGCGCGTGCGGGATTCCCGGATCACCAACAGGCGCGGGACCGACGGACGGGGCGATCGGACGACGGCCTCGCTCCAACCCCGCACACACCCCGCAACGCACGACGCCCGCGCCCCCGACCGGAGTCGGGACGCGGGCGTCGGGAACGAGCGCGGGTCAGCGCGTCGCGGCCGCCTGCGGGCCGGCGACCTGCGACTCGGGCGCGGCGGAGACGGAACCCGACGTGAGCGGCACGACGACCCCGTGCGCGACCCGGAGTTCCTCGAGGGTCGCGGCGATCTCCTCGTCGCGCTCCTCAGCGCTCCACGACAGCGACTGCCCGAGGACGTCCGCGAGTTCCGTCAGCAGCTCGATCGTGACACCGCCGACGAAGGCCAGGTTCGTGCGACGGAACACCACGTCGGACAGGTGCACCGCGTGCTCGCGCTCGGCGAAGAACGCGACCTCGGCCGTGGTGAGCTCGGAATCGGACTCGAGCGGGACGACGGCGTGGTCGAGCAGCACGTCGATGACGTCCGTTGCCCGGGTGCCGTAGCGCGAGAGCAGGCGGTCGACGGTGGTCTCGTCGAGGCCGTCGGCGTGCGATCGGACCCATGCAGTGCGTGCCGAGTCGGTGGTCGGGAAGCCCTTGCCGCCGCCGATCGCCATGCCGAGCGTGTCGACCTTGCGGTCGACGCCGAGGCGGTTCGTGGCCTCGGTCGACAGGTGCGCCGAGAGCGCCCGGAACGTCGTCCACTTGCCTCCGACGAGCGAGAGCACCTTCGCATCGGGCAGGCCGCCGATCGGCGTCTCGACGATCCGGTAGTCGCGGGACACGAACCCGGGGGCGGTGTCCTCGTGGCGGGGGAGTGGCCGGATGCCCGAGTAGCGGTAGACGATGTGGTCGCGCGTCACCTCGATCTGCGGGAACACGTGCTTGACGAGGTCGAAGAAGTAGTCGACCTCGTCCTCGGTGACCTCGGTCGGCTTCGCCGGGTCGGCGTCGATGTCGGTCGTCCCGATGAGCACGCGGCCCTTGAGCGGGTAGATGAGGACGATGCGGCCGTCGTCGTTCTCGAAGAAGATCTCACGGCCTCGGGTGGCCTCGAGCAGCTCGGGGTTGTCGACGACGATGTGGGAGCCCTTGGTGCCGCCCATGTACTTCGTCTCGCCGCCGAACGCCTGGTTCGTGAGGTCCGTCCACGGCCCGGAGGCGTTCACGACGACGTCGGCGTGGAACACGAACGACTCGTCGGTCTCGCGGTCGTGGAGGAGCACGCCGCCGTCCTGCGTCCCCACGGCCTCGACGTAGTTGGCGCTGCGCGCGGTGGCGGCGGGCCCGGTGCCGGTGCCGGCGGCGAGGCCGTCCTTGAGCACGTCGAGCGCGAGCCGCTCGGGCTCGTGCACGGACGCGTCGTAGTAGGTGCCGGTGTACTTGAGGTCCTTGTTGAGGGCCGGCATGTCCTCGAGCGCGGCCTTCTTCGTGAGGAATTTGTGCTTCGGCACCGAACCGCCGTCGCGCGAGAACGAGTCGTACAGCGTCATGCCGATCTTGATGAGGGCGGCGCCGCGCTCCTTGGTGGACCGCTGCTTGTGCGTGAGCATGCGGAGCGGGGCGTTCATGATGCCGGACATCGTCGAGAAGATCGGCATCGTCGTCTGCAGCGGCTTGACGTAGTGCGGCGCGATCTTGATGAGGCCGTTCCGCTCCTGCACGGATTCGCGGACGAGCCGGAACTCGCCGTTCTCGAGGTAGCGGATCCCGCCGTGGATCATGTGGCTCGACGCGGCGGACGCCCCGGAGCCGTAGTCGTTCCGTTCGACGAGCACGACGTCGACGCCCTGGAGCGCCAGGTCGCGGAACGTCGCGATGCCGTTGATCCCGCCGCCGACGACGAGGACCTGTGCCCGGGGCCGCTCGGTGATCGCGGTCACGGTCGGTCGCTGCAGCGTCTTCTTCGACATGGTCTGTCACGTCCCTTTCACTTGGTCGGGTTCATCAACGATGCTGCGCTTCGCTCCCTGAGCGGGCAACCGGACTGCACATACGTGCAGCCCGTGCTCCGGTCGTGGCCGTCGCTCCAGTCCGGACTGGCGTGGACGGACGGGAGGCGCGAGAATGGAACCAAGGCCGCTGCACGTCCGTGCATGGCCGGGTCGAGCACGACCGTTCGAGGTGCTGGAGGATCGACATGAGTGACGCGGCAGGGCCGCTGCGGACCCAACAGGCGCTGCGCGCAGCGCAGCTCTACTACCTCCAGGACCTGACGATGGAGGCGATCGCGGACGAGCTCGCGACGTCGCGTTCGTCGGTGTCGCGGCTCCTCAAGTACGCGCGGGACACCGGACTGGTCGACATCCAGATCCGCTCCCCGCTCGACCAGGCCGCCGCCCTGAGCCGGACCCTCCGCGGCCGGTTCGGCGTGCACGCACACGTGGTCCCGGTGCCGGACCACACGAGCGACGTCGACCGGCTCGAGCGGGTGGCGCTGTCGGCGGCCCGGATCCTGACCCAGTACGTCGAGTCGAACATCGTGTTCGGGATCTCCTGGGGCTCGACGGTCAGCGCCGTGAGCCGGTACCTGGTGCCGAAGGCGACGCACGGCACGACGATCGTCCAGGTGAACGGTGCCGCGAACACCCGGACGACCGGCATCGTCTACACGAGCGAGATCCTCCGCCGCTTCGGGGACGCGTACGGGGCCGTCGTGCAGCAGTTCCCGGTGCCGGCGTTCTTCGACGCCGCCGAGACGAAGCACGCCCTGTTCCGGGAGCGGAGCATCCGCCGCGTGTCCGATCTGCACGCGCGGATGGACGTCGTCCTGTTCGGCGTCGGGTCCCCGCAGGCGCTCGTCCCGAGTCACGTGTACTCGGGCGGGTACCTCGACCCCGCGGACCGCGAGGAGCTCAGCCGCGAGAAGGTGGTCGGCGACGTCTCGACGGTGTTCTACCGCGCCGACGGTTCGTGGAAGGACATCGGTGTCAACGAACGTGCCGGCGCGCCCGACCTCGACGTCATCAAGCGGACGCCGCGGCGGATCTGCGTCGTCGCCGGCCGGTCCAAGGCGGCGAGCCTCCGCGGCGCGCTCGCGGCCGGGCTGGTCACCGACCTGATCATCGACGAGAGTGCCGGGCAGGCACTGCTCGAGGGATGACCCCTCGTCGATGTCGGAGGTGGCGGGTACCGTCGGCGACATGACCATGTCATCCGAGCTCCGCCCTGCCTCCGCGGGTCCCCGAAGCGTGTCGGACGGCCGGTACGTCCGCCGGGTCACCGGTTCGGACATCGACGAAGCCCTGGCGTTCTTCAGCGCCGGGTACGCGATCCGCGACCCGGACGTCACGCGGACGGGCCCGGTCTTCTCGTGGGAGCACGCCGCCGTGGGGGACGTCGACATGTCCCTGCGGACCTCGCGGTTCCTCGCCGGGCTCCGCGGGACCAGCAAGAACGAGCGCGAGTTCATCGTGCTGTGGAACCGCGCCGGGCGCACCGTGCTGACGATTGAGGAGCGCGAGGTCGACCTGCCCACCGGCATCCCGATCGTGCTGCCGATGGACCGCTCGTTCACGATGCACCACACGAACGTCGTCCAGAGCCTCGTCCACCTCGACCGCCGGTTCGTCGAGACGCTCGCGGCGACGAGTGACGACCCCGACGGCACCCGCCTGGCGTTCGACCCGTTCCGCGCGCAGACCCCCGAGGCGCTCGCGTCGTGGCGCGCCGTCGTCCGTCGGGTCTCTCCGCGGTTCCTCGACCTCACGAATCCGCCAGGGCCGATCGCCCGTCACGAGATGGCCGAAACGCTCGCGACGGCGATGATCGCGACGTTCCCGCAGCGCAGCGGCCTTCGCGTCCCCGAAGGCCGGATCGGGCCGGAGATCGACCGGGTCCGGCGAGCGATCGACTACGTGCACGCGAACGCGCACCTGCCGATCGGCACCACCGAGATCTCGGCGGCGGCGGACCTCAGCCCTCGCGGACTGCAGCAGAGCTTCCGGCGGCACCTCGACACCACGCCCGGGGCGCTCCTCCGGTCCGTGCGGCTCGACGCCGTGCACCGGGAGCTCGTCGCCGCCGACCCGTCAGCCACGACCGTCGCGGAGATCGCCCGCGCGTGGGGGTTCGCACACCTCGGCCGGTTCTCCGCCGCGTACCGGTCCCGGTTCGGCCGCCTCCCGAACGAGACGCTCCGAGCGCGACCGTGACGGACCGCGCGTCGGGCACCGGGATGGACACGGGCGCCGGCTCCGGCGCGGACGTCGTCGCGCGGCTCCGGGTGGCGCTCGACGGCACCGTCGTCCGCACCGACGCCGCCGTGCTCGACGCCAGCCGCACCGACAAGTCCGGCTGGGTGTCGGCCGGGACCCCGCTCGCCGTGGTCGAGGCCCGGTCCGTCGAGCACGTGCGGGCGGTCCTCCGGACGTGTTCCGCGCTCGGCGTCGGCGTCGTCCCACGCGGTGCGGGGACCGGGCTCGCGGGCGGGGCGAACGGCACGGACGGCGTGGTCGTGCTCAGCGTCGCGCGGATGGACCGCGTGCTCGAGATCGACACCGAGAACGAGCTCGCCGTCGTCGAGCCGGGGGTCCTGAACGCCGCGTTCAACGAACGGATCGCCCCGCTCGGTCTCCGGTTCGCACCGGATCCGGCGAGTCGGGCGATCTCGAGCATCGGCGGGAACATCGCGACGAACGCGGGTGGACTCCTCTGCGTGAAGTACGGCGTGACGCGGGACGCCGTCCTCGGGCTCGACGTCGTGCTCGCCGACGGCCGGCTGGTCTCGACCGGGCACCGGACGGTCAAGGGCGTCACCGGGTACGACCTCACGGCGCTGTTCGTCGGTTCCGAGGGCACGCTCGGCGTGATCGTCGGGGCCACCATCCGGCTCGTGCCGATCCCACCCGGGGAGCCCGTGACGCTCGGGGCGGTGTTCCCCGACGTCCGGACGGCGGCAGCGGCCGCGTCGGACCTGATGCGCGTCGGTGCCCGCCCCTCGACGCTCGAGCTCCTCGACGCCGACGCGCTGGCCGGCATCGGGGACCTCCTCAGCCCGGAGGTGCTCAGCGCGACCACGGGGGCAGCGGGCGCGGGAGGTGCGTTCCTCCTGGTGCAGTTCGACGGCCCGACCGCAGCGGCGGACGCGGACGCCGCCGCTCCGCGCCTCCAGTCCGGTGGCGGCACCGTCCGCGTGGCCGCCACGGCGGCGGACACCGACCGCCTGCTCACGATCCGGCGCTCGTTCCACCCCGCCATGGAGGCCCGTGGCCGGGTCCTCATCGAGGACGTCGCGGTCCCGCGGTCGCGACTGGCGGACATGTTCGCGGCGATCGAGCGGATCGCCGCGGAGTTCGAGGTCGCGATCCCGACCGTCGCGCACGCCGGCGACGGCAACCTGCACCCGAACTTCGTGTTCACGGGGACCGAGGTGCCGCAACGGGTGTGGGACGCCGCAGATGCGCTGTTCCGGACCGCCATCGACCTCGGTGGGACGCTCACCGGGGAGCACGGCGTCGGCGTGCTGAAGCGCCGGTGGCTGCGGGACGAGCTCGGAGACGACGCCTACGCGCTGCAACAGGGCATCCGGCGGGTGTTCGACCCGACGGGGATCCTCAACCCCGGCAAGGTCTTCGACTGATCGTCCCGCCGATCGTTCGGCCGGGACCGCTCCGACGGCGTCCTGCCCGAATCCAGGACCACGGAACGCGTCGTCGTCGGGACATCCTTCGAGTGCGGCCCCTCGTGTCGGAACATGTGGATGAATGAGTGCCGGTCCTGACACAGCCGTCCGCGAGCACGAGGAGTCCTGATGCTGATCGGCGTCCCCACCGAAGTGAAGAACAACGAGTTCCGCGTCGCGGCGACACCGGCGGGCGTGGCCGAGCTCGTCCAGCACGGCCACGAGGTCCTCGTCCAGTCCGGTGCCGGCCTCGGTTCCGCGTTCGAGGACGCTGAGTACGCCGCCGCCGGCGCGACCCTGGGATCGACCGCCGAGGAGGTCTGGGGTCGGGCCGACCTCGTCCTCAAGGTCAAGGAGCCCGTCGCGAGCGAATACCCGCTCATGCGCAAGGACCAGATCCTCTTCACGTACCTGCACCTCGCAGCGGACCGGGCGCTGACGGACGCCCTCGTGACCGCACGGACGACGGCGATCGCGTACGAGACGGTGCAGCTGCCGGACCGCTCGCTGCCGCTGCTGTCGCCGATGTCCGAGATCGCCGGGCGCCTGTCCGCACAGGTCGGTGCGACACAGCTCATGAAGACGAACGGCGGTCGCGGGTTGCTGCTCGGGGGCGTCCCCGGCACGCCGAAGGGCCGGGTCGTCGTGATCGGCGGTGGGGTCGCGGGGGAGCACGCGGCCGAGATGGCGCTCGGGCTCGGTGCCGAGGTGACGATCTTCGACATCGCTCTGCCACGGCTGCGGGTGCTCGACGCCCGGTTCGGCGGCCGGGTCACGACCCTCCGGTCCTCGGCTCTCGCGATCGCATCGGCGCTCGCCGAGGCGGACCTGGTGATCGGCTCGGTGCTCATCCCCGGGGCCGCGGCGCCGAAGCTCGTCACCGACGCGATGGTCGCCGACATGCGGCCCGGGTCGGTGCTCGTCGACATCGCGATCGACCAGGGCGGCTGCTTCGAGGGATCACGGCCGACCACGCACGACGACCCGACGTTCGCCGTGCACGACACCGTCTACTACTGCGTGGCGAACATGCCCGGGGCGGTGCCGCGCACGTCGACGATCTCGCTGACGAACGCGACCCTGCCGTACGCGGTGGCACTCGCCGGGCGGGGGCTCGCTGCCCTCGACGACGACGCCGCCCTCGCCCGCGGGCTGAACGTGCACGCCGGTCGGGTCGTCAACGCGGCGGTGGCGGCAGCGCACGGGCTGGTCGTCGCCGGCGCGTAGGGACGGGGCGACCCCGCGCCGGACCGGCCTCGACGAACCCGCGTCCGGCGGTCCGGCAGTCCGGCGGTCCGGCGCTCTGGCGGTCCGGCCGTCGGGCGCTCTGGCGGTCCGGCTCGCGTCGGTCAGGCCGTGGCCGTGCTCGACCGTCGCACGGCCCCGAGCCGGATCGCGGCCGTCGTCGCGACGACGACGAGCGTGGCCACGAGCGCTGTCACCGCGGTCGGCACGGAGACGAGCGGGCCGTCGAGGCGGGCGACCGCGACCCAGACGAGTCCCCATCCGAGCGACAGCGTCGGGGCGATCCGCCCGCGACCGGTCACCGCGACGAGCAGCCCGACACCCCCGGCGACCGCCGCCACGACGGACCCCCAGAGGTCCTGTCCGAGCCCGAACCCCTGGAACCCGTCGGCGCTCAGCACGGCGGCGATGTTCGCGACCGTCGCGACGCAGACCCAGCCGAGGTAGAGCCCGAACGTGCCGTCCGTGACCACGGCCTCGGTACGGGACCGCGACGGATCCCGGCGGAGCAGCACGAAGGTCCACGCGAGGACGGCGAGCAGCGCGACGATGACGACCCAGCTGAGCTGCAGCAGACCCGCCTGCACGGACAGGATCCAGGCCGCGTTGAGGAGCAGGGACAGCGTCGCGGCGATGCCGATCCGGTCGTGTCGCCGACGCAGGGCCGGGTCGCCGCGGTGCGGGAGGAACTGCCACACCGCGAACGCGAGCAGTCCGACGTAGACGACGCTCCAGATCGCGAAGGCCGGGCCGGCCGGGGCGATCGCCGTCGCCGACGCGGAGAGTGCCCCGCCCGCGGCGTCCTGGATCGGGGTCCCGCCGGCCGCTCCCGAGCCGATGAACGAGCCGACGACGGCGATGACGGCGCTCGCGGCGATGACGATCTTCCGGACGGTTCCGCTGAACCACGACATGGGGTGCTCCTCTGCTCTGGATGTTCCTGATCCGCCGACGCGGTCGTCCCGCCGACGCGTTCCCGCCGGCGACCGACGCCGGTGACCGACGCCGGTGACCGACACCGGCGACCGATGCCGATGACGGACGGCGGTCGATGGTGATCAGCATGCTGATGACCGTGACGCTACCCGTCTCCGAGCCGTCGCGTACGCTCCAGGAGGAGGCCACCATGACCGTCGCACTGAACACCGTCTACGTCGACCAGATCGCGCCGATCACGGCACCGTCGCTCGAGGACACCTTCGCGATGCTCGACGGCCAGGGCGCCACCGCGACCATCTGCCTCCACCGCCCGGACGCCGAGGAGCTCGGCGACGTCGCCGTGGCGCTCGACCTCCACGAACTCGCGGTCGAGGACTCTTCGGAAGGCCACCAGCGCCCGAAGCTCGAGCGCTACGGCGACACCCTGTTCGCGGTCCTCAAGCCGGCGCTGTACCGCGACGCCGAGGAGCGCGTGGAGTTCGGCGAGGTGCACGCCTTCGTCGGTCCGAAGTTCTTCCTCGCCGTCGTCAAGGCCGACCCTCGGGGCGAGACCGCCGTGCCGAACGCCCTCCGTCGCATGAGCGGCAAACCGGGACTCGTCTCCGTGGGGCCGCAGGCCGAGCTGTGGGCGCTCTTCGACTCGATCGTCGACGACTACCGCCCGGTCATCGACGGTCTCGAGGAGGACATCAACCAGATCGAGGACCAGCTGTTCTCCGGCGTGAGCGGGACGTCGAAGCGGATCTACGAGCTGTTCGGCGAGGTCGTCGACTTCCAGCGGGCGACCCGGCCACTCATCTCGATGCTCGACAACATCCACCGCGGCGCCGAGAAGTACCACCTGCCGGTCGAGATGCAGCGCCGGTTCCGGGACGTCCTCGACCACGTGATCCGCGCCGCCGAGCGGGCGGACACGTTCCGCGCCCTGCTCCAGAACGCGCTGACGGTCGACGCCACACTGGCGCAGCAGAAGCAGAACGACGACACCAAGCGGATCTCGGGGTGGGCGGCGATCCTGTTCGCGCCGACGCTCATCGCGGCGATCTACGGGATGAACTTCGCGAACATGCCGGAACTGAAGTGGACGTACGGGTACCCGCTGTCGATCCTGGCGATGATCCTGTTCGCGGTCGTCCTGTACATCGTGTTCAAGGTGAAACGCTGGTTCTGACACCGGGTCGGGAGCACGGCGACATGGTCGACGTCCTGCGCCTCGCCGCGTTCACCTTCGATCCGGCCGGCGGCAACCCCGCAGGAGTGGTGCTCGATGCGAGCGACCTCGACGACGCCACGATGCAGCGGATCGCGCGCCACGTCGGGGACGCGGAGACCGCGTTCCTGGTCGCGCCGGGAGCACCGCGAGCACCACGGGTGTCGGGTGAGTCGTCCCCCATCGCGATCCGGTACTTCTCCCCGACCGCCGAGGTCCCGTTCTGCGGACACGCCACCATCGCCACCGCGGTGGTGCTCGCCGAGCAGGCCCTCGCTGCGGGACGGACGCCGTCCACGTTCGCGTTCGCGACCCCGGTCGGGCCGGTCACCATCACGACGTCGATCGATCAGGACGGCCGCGTGGTCGCCGCCTTCACGAGCGTCGAACCCACCACGGCACCGATCGACCCCGCGGTGCTCGACCGTCTGACCGCGCTGCTGCGGGTCCCCGTCGACGTGCGCCGCGCCTCCAGTCCGACAGACGGTGCGGGAGACCGCCGGACGGGAGGCGCGGCAGCGGGCGTCCGGTCCGTCACCGCTCGGGACCTCGCGCCCGGGTTCCCGCCCATGCTGGCGTCCGCCGGCAACACGCACCCGGTGCTCGTGCTCGCGGACCGCCGGACGTTCGACGCGTTCGGGTTCGACCCGGACGCCATGCGGGCGCTGATGGACGAGCAGGGCTGGGCCGGCACCGTGACGATCCTGCACCCGGTCGGACCCGGCCGGTTCGAGGCGCGGAACCTGTTCCCGGTCGGCACGATGGACGAGGACCCCGCGACCGGTTCCGCGGCCGCGAGCGTCGGCGGGTACCTCCGGGCGCTCGGGCTCGTCGAACCCCCGGCGCACGTCGTCATCGAGCAGGGGCGACACGTCGGGCGTCCTGGCGTGCTGCACGTCGACGTCCCGGTGTCCGGCGGGATCGTGGTGTCCGGCACGGCGGTCGTCATCCCCGGCTGAGACGGGGGTTGTCCCCACCATCGGTCCGGGAGCGCACCGGATGGGCTCCGCCGGCACGCTGCGGGACGCTGGATGCATGAACAACGACACCAACCGCGCCAGCCGTGACCGTTCCGCGACCCTCGCCGCCGTCGGCGCGGTCGGCATGGCCGCCGTGCTCCTCACCCTGACCGGTTGCAGTGCCCTCACTCCGTACCAGAAGGTCCAACAGCAGCACTTCGCGACCTACGCCGACGCCCCGACCAAGGGCGACCTGGCGTGGGTCATGCCCAAGTGGGTGCCCTCGGACGCGAAGGACATCGACGTGCGCCTCGACACCGAGGACCCCGGGTACGACATCCGGTTCACGTCCGCCCGGGGCGTCGACCCCACCGCCTGCACGCCGCTCGACGACACGCACGGCGGCCCGGCGATCCCGGCCGAGTTCCTGCCGGAGACCCTGCCGACGGACGGGCTCATGACCTGCGGCGACGGTCGCGCGACCGTCCGGGTCGGGGACGCCTGGTACGGGTGGACCACGAAGACGGCGATCGAGTCGGGCTCCGGTACGGACGACACCCTGCGCCCGTCCGGGTCGCCCTCCGCCGGCTGAGGACCTCGCGGGCGTTCCGCCGGGCGGTCCGTGCGGTCCTGGTGGTCCGCGGGGTCCGCGGGGTCGGGCGGTCCTGGCGGTCCGCGGGGTCGGGCGTTCCGACCCGGGGCTGCGGCTCGCGCGCGGAGGCGCCCCGCTAGTGTGGGCGCGTGCCGCATCCGATCGACCGAAGTGCCCACACGACACCGCGGTGGATCGCCCGCATCGTCGTCGTCACCGGTCTCGTCGGGGTCGCCGGGGGCATCGCCGGGATCGCGGTGTTCCTCGCCCTGCACCTCATCCAGGTGGTGGCGTTCGGGTTCCCGTTCCACACCGGAGCCGAGGCCGCCGACGAACCCGACCCGTTCCGCCGGTTCGCCGCCGTGCTCGCGGCCGGGGTGCTCGCGGCCGTCGGGTGGTGGGCGCTCCGTCGCTTCGGCCGGCCCGTCGTGTCCGTGCACGGCGCGGTCGGTGGTGCACGGATGCCCTCGCTCGTGACCGTCGGGAACGCCGGCATCCAGATCCTCGCCGTCGGACTCGGTGCGTCGATCGGCAAGGAGGTCGCCCCCCGGGAGATCGGTGCCTGGCTCAGTCAACTGGTGACCGAGCGCGCCGGGCTCACCACGCGGGAGACGAAGATCCTCGTGGCATGCGGTGCCGCCGCCGGGCTCGCCGCCGTCTACGACGTACCACTCGGCGGTGCGCTGTTCGCGGTCGAGGTGCTGCTCGGCGAGATCACGTTCGCCACCGCGCTCCCCGCGTTCGCGACGAGTGCGATCGCCGCCTTCGTCGCGCGGCTCGTGGTCCCCGTCGAGACGCTCTACGACGTCCCGCACATGACGATGTCGCCGTCGCTCCTCGTCTGGTCGATCATCGTCGGGCCGGTGCTCGGGTTCGCCGGGGTCGGGTTCGTCCGGCTCACGACGGCCCTCCAGACGCACCAGCCGCGCGGGTGGCGGATCCTCGTCGTGATGCCGATGGTGTTCGCGCTCGTCGGGGTGGTGGCGGTGTTCGTCCCGGAGATCATGGGGAACGGCCGCGCGACCGGGCTCGCCGCGATGAACGCGGACCTGTCCGGTCCCGCCGTCCTCGGACTCGCACCGATCCTGTTCATGCTCGTGCTGGCGATCGCGAAGACCGCCACGACGGTCGGGACGATCGGCGCCGGAGCGGCCGGTGGGACCCTGACGCCCTCGATCGCGATCGGCGCCGCCGCGGGGGCGTTCCTCGGCGGTGCCTGGATGCTCCTCTGGCCGGGATCGGGCCTCGCCGCGTTCGCGTTCGTCGGCGCGGCGGCGTTCCTCGCGACGACCCTGCGGGCACCGTTCACCGCGCTCGTGCTCGTCGTCGAGTTCACCGGGCAGGGGCCGACGATCCTCATCCCGACGTTGCTCGCGGTGAGCGGAGCGGTCGCGGTCGGCTACGTGCTCGGGCGGCGGCGGTTGGTCGGCGTGGCCTAGCGGGCGCTGGGCGGGCCGGCGCTGGGCGGGGCCGGCGCTGGGCGGGGCCGGCGCTGGGCGGGCCGGTCGGGTCTGGTCCTGAGCGGGGTCACAGGCATACCATCGCCCGCAGGGACGGGGCACTCGGCGCCGTCATCCACGACGGGAGCGGTCATGGCCGGGTTCGACGACATCAGCAAGAAGGCGCAGCAGTTCCTCGGGAACGACAAGGTCAAGGACGCCCTCCGGAGCGAGAAGGCCGAGGGCATCAGCGACGACCTGCTCGACAAGGTCGCCGGCGCGGTCGACAAGGCCACCGGCGGGAAGTACAGCGACAAGATCGAGAACGCCAAGCAGCAGGCCGACAAGCACGTCGGGAACGAGTAGCTCCTCGGCGCTCCGCCGGGTGGACTCCCGGCGGAATGGCGAGCACGATGGACGGGTTCTGCCAGTGACACCAGGAGGCACCCCCCACGTGACGAGCACCGATCCGACCTCGACCACCACCGCATCGACCACCACCGCGTCGACCGCCACCGCGTCGACCGCCACCGCGTCGACCGCCACCGCGTCGACCGCCACCGCGTCGTCCGCCGACCTGACGGACGCTTCGACGGCCGGCGGCCCGTTGCGCGACGCCGAGGTCCGGGCGATCCGCGCCGACTTCCCGGTCCTCCAGCAGGACGTCAACGGCGTGCCGCTCGCGTACCTCGACTCCGGGGCGACCGCCGAGCGACCGCGGCAGGTGCTCGATGCCGAACGACGGTTCCTCGAGACCGACAACGCCGCCGTGCACCGCGGTGCGCACACCCTGGCCGGTGCGGCCACGGAAGCCTTCGAGGACGCCCGGGCGACGCTCGCGCGGTTCGTCGGGGCGACGTCGCCGAGCGAGATCGTCTGGACGTCGAACGCCACGGACGCGCTGAACCTGGTCGCCTACGGCATGGCGAACGCGTCGCACGGGCGCGGCGGTGCCGGAGCGGAACGGTTCCGGCTCGGAGCCGGTGACGAGATCGTCGTCACGGAGGCCGAGCACCACGCGAACCTCGTGCCATGGCAGGAACTGGCGGCCCAGACCGGCGCCGAGCTCCGGTGGGTGCCGGTCGACGACAGCGGATGCTGGACCGCCGAGGACGCCGCCGCCGTGATCGGCCCGCGTACCCGGGTCGTAGCGTTCGCGCACGTGTCGAACGTCACCGGGATGATCGCGCCGGTCGAGCAGGTCGTCGCCCTCGCGCACGCCGTCGGTGCGCTCGTCGTGCTCGACGCCTGCCAGTCCGCACCCCACCGGCCGCTCGACGTCGCGGCGCTCGGGGTGGACTTCGCCGCGTTCTCGGGTCACAAGATGCTCGGACCGACCGGCATCGGCGTGCTGTGGGGCCGCGGGGAACTCCTCGACGCGCTGCCGCCGTTCCGCACGGGGGGCTCGATGATCACGACCGTCACGATGGAGCGCAGCGACTTCATGCCCGCGCCGGAACGGTTCGAGGCCGGCACGCAACCGGTGTCGCAGGCGATCGCCCTCGCCGAGGCGGTCCGCTACCTCGACGAGATCGGAACGGAGCGGGTCCGAGCGCACGAGGAGCAGCTCGCCCAGCGGATGCTCGACGGTCTCGCCGCCGTCCCCGGTGTCCGGGTCGTCGGTCCCGCCCGAGGCGTCGCCCGTTCCGGGCTCGTCAGTTTCGACGTCGAGGGCGTCCACGCGCACGACGTGTCGCAGTACCTGGACGCACTCGGCATCGCCGTCCGGAGCGGGCACCACTGCGCGCAGCCGCTGCACCGGCGGCTCGGACTCGTCGCCACGAGCCGGGCCAGCACGTACGTGTACACCACGGACGAGGACGTCGACCGCTTCGTCGCGGCGGTCGGGGGCGTCCGGGCGTACTTCGGAGTGGAGGCTGCCGCCGACGTCCTCGGCGCCGCGCACCTGTCCCTGTCCGCCGACCCTGCCGCGGACACCGGGGTGCCGGAGGTGTCGCGATGAGCGACGTGCTCGCCGGGCTCTACCAACAGGTCATCCTCGACCACGCGAAGGCCCGCCACGGTGACGGTCCACTCCCCGACGCCGATGCCGAGCACTTCGAGCGGAACCCCACCTGCGGCGACGAGATCACCGTGCGGGTCCGGCTCGAACCCGGCACCGACCGGATCGCGGCCCTGCAGTGGGAAGGCGCGGGCTGTTCGATCTCGATGGCCTCCGCGTCGGTGTTGGCGGACATGGCCCCCGGGCGGACGCTCGGCGAGCTGGCCGTCCTGACCGACGCGTTCCGCGCGATGATGCGGTCGCGGGGTGTGGGCGAGCCGGACGAGGACCTCCTCGAGGACGCCGTCGCGTTCCACGGCGTCTCGAAGTTCGTGATGCGGGTCAAGTGCGGGATGCTCGCCTGGGTCGCCGCGGAGGCCTGCTCCGCCGTGCTCGCTGCGCGCTGACCCTGCCGGGCGCCGACCCTGCCGCGCGCTGACCCTGCCGGGCGTGACCGCCCGCCGGGGCCGAGCCCGCACTCGCGACCGCAGCCGCGCCTCCCGGCCGTCGGCGACCCCGGTGTCACGCGAGGTCACAGTCGGAGCGGTCGCGGCGGCGCCCGACGTAGCCTCGCCGCGTGAGCACATCCGAGCAGCCCGACACCACTCCGGACACCCCGCGGCAGATCCGGTTCAACGCGTTCGACATGAACTGCGTCGCCCACCAGTCGTCCGGCCTCTGGCGGCACCCGCGCGACCGGTCCCGACACTACAACGACCTGTCGTACTGGACCTCGCTGGCGACACTGCTCGAGTCCGGCACCTTCGACGGGTTGTTCATCGCAGACGTCCTCGGCACGTACGACGTCTACGGCGACTCGAACGAGGCGGCGCTCCGCACCGGGTCGCAGGTGCCGGTGAACGACCCGATCCTGCTCGTGTCGGCGATGGCGGCGGTGACCGAGCACCTCGGGTTCGGGGTCACCGCCGGGACTGCGTACGAGCACCCGTACCCGTTCGCACGCCGGATGTCGACGCTCGACCACCTCACCGAGGGGCGTGTCGGCTGGAACGTCGTCACCGGGTACCTGCCGAGTGCCGCGCGCAACATGGGGCAGACCGACCAGCTCGCCCACGACGACCGCTACGACGTCGCCGACGAGTACCTCGAGGTCCTGTACAAGCTGTGGGAGGGGTCCTGGGAGGACGACGCCGTCGTCGAGGACCGTGCGACCGGCGTGTTCACCGACCCGTCGAAGGTCCACCCGATCGAACACCACGGGGAGCACTTCGACGTGCCCGGCATCCACCTGTCCGAGCCCTCGGTGCAGCGCACGCCGGTGATCTACCAGGCCGGTGCGTCGCCGCGTGGCATCCGGTTCGCCGCCGAGAACGCGGAGGCGATCTTCGTCGGGGCACCGACCATCCCACAGCTCGCTGCGACCGTCGGGCGGATCCGCGACGCGCTCGAGGCCGCCGGACGCGATCGGTACGCCGCGCGCATCTACACCCTCCTCACCGTGATCACCGATGCGACGGACGAGCTCGCGCAGGCGAAGTACGAGGACTACCTGTCGTACGCGTCGGACCTCGGGGCGCTCGTCCTGAACAGTGGATGGATGGGCGTCGACCTCTCCGCGTACGACCTCGACGAGCCGCTCGGGAACGTCGAGTCGAACGCGATCCAGTCGGCGGCGGCGAACCTGGCGGCGGCGACCGGATCCGACGGCTCGACGTGGACTATCCGGGACATCGTCCGCCAGACCTCGATCGGCGGTCTCGGGCCGGTCGAGGTCGGTTCCGGAGCGACGATCGCCGACCGGATGCAGGAGATCGTGGCGGCGACGGACGTCGACGGGTTCAACCTCGCCTACGCGGTGACGCCCGGGACCTGGGAGGACGTCATCGAGTTCGTCATCCCGGAGCTCCGTGCACGGGGCGCGTACCCCGCGGCGTACCAGGAGGGGGCGCTCCGCAACAAGCTCCTCGGGCGGGGGGATCGGTTGCCGGAGGAGCATCGGGGTGCGTCGTTCCGGGTGGGGGCGCGCGCGGGGGTGTGACTCGGGGGCGGGGGCGGGGGCGGGGTGGGGTCGTGCGGGTGCGGGTGCGTGTGGGGGGCGGTGCGGGTGCGGGTGCGTGCGGGTGCGGGTGCGGGAGCGTGCCGGTGGTGGGCATGGCCGGCAACTCAGGATCCCGGGCGGATTCCGGTGGCGGATGCTGGTGCCCGGACGTGTTGTCCTAGTCGGCTGCAGCGGAGGTCGTACGCGCGATGCATTGCAGGTCAAGTCGGCGCGGCGGTTCAGGAGTCACCGAGGGTTCCCGCTCGGAAGCGCTCGTCAGCGGAGCATCGTCCTGAGTTGCCGACGCGCGGGCTCCAACATGAGGGCGGGCAGGGGCAGGGCACAGGGCGGACTGGAGGCGCGGTGCGGGCGAGGTGCGGCGGCGCGGCAATTCAGGAAACGGGCATGATCCACGCGGGTGAGGGCCCTGCCCTGGGTCGTCGTCCTGAATTGCCGAGGGTGGGGAGCTGAGGCTCGGGGCGGACACGGGCGGACTGCAGCCGCGGTGCGGACTGCAGCCGCGGTGCGGACTGGAGGCGCGGTGCAGGCGGGGTGCGGCGGTGCGGCAATTCAGGAAACGGGCATGATCCACGCGGGTGAGGGCCCTGCCCCGGGGCGTCGTCCTGGATTGCCGGCGGTGGGGAGCTGGGGGCACGGGCACGGGCACGGGCGGGCAGGGGCAGGGCACGGGGCGGACTGGAGGCGCGGTGCAGGCGGGGTGCGGCGGCGCGGCAATTCAGGAAACGGGCACGATCCACGCGGGTGAGGGCCCTGTCCCCGGGGCGTCGTCCTGAGTTGCCGACGGGGGAGCGGGTGCGGTCAGCGTGCCGCGGATGCTCGACGCCACTCCGTGAACGACGTCGGCATGTCGTCGAGGACGCCCGGCTTCGTCGGGATCCAGCCCAGACGTGAGCGCGCCTTCGTCGAGTCGATGACCTCATCGTGGTCGAAGCCTCGGTAGGTCGGCAGCTCATCGGCGATCGGAGCGAAGGCGACAGGACCCTCGTACCCGGCGGTGCGTGCCGCGGCAGTCAACACCGTCAGCGCCGGCGCCGCTTGGTCGTCCGCGAGGAGGTACACCTGGCCATCGTGCGCAGCCGGTTCGCGGAGGACAGCGGCATAGGCGGCTCCGACGTCGTCGACGTGCACCCATGACCAGAGCTTGCCGGGTTCGCCGTGGTGCACTGCACGCCCGTCGGCGGCGTCACCGAACCACCGGCCGACGATCGAGCTCCGGGCATCCGCCCCGTGGACGAACGCGGGCCGGATGATCGTGTGCGCGAGCCCGGTGTCGGCCAGTTCGACCTCGAGCCGTGCCCGTCGGTTCTCCGGGTCGACGGGTGTCGTCTCGGTGAGCACGGTGTGCACCCCGGAACCGTAGGTCGAACATCCCGTGGTGTAGACGACGTGTCGGCTGCGGCGGTCGTCGGTGTCGGCCTGCCGGACGGCCGCGAAGAGTCGCTGGTCGGCGCCGACCGGATCGTCGGCGTCGACGACGGTGTGCACGACGGCGTCGACATGCGGGAGGAGGCCCTCGTACGAGGCCACGTCGGCGACGTCGCCGGCCACGGGGCTCACCCCGACGCGCTGGAGTGCCGTCGCCCGCGAGCCGGTCGGGTCACGCGTGAGGCCGAGGACGTCGTGTCCGTCTCCGGAGAGGGCGGTCGCGATCGAACGACCGATGTACCCGGTCGCGCCGGTGACGAGGATGCGCACACGCGGAGACTACGACGGGCCCGCGACACTCGCTGTGGACACGCCGCTGGGGGAGAGCCGGCGCCGGGCCGCGGTGCTCGGCCGGGCGCCGAGCGGCGGGGCTGAGCAGGGCTCCGGTCCACGGTGCCGGACGCGGCACCGTCACCTCAGGCCCGGTGGGAACGTCGGCCTGCCGGACGCGGCTGCTCGGGGACGGTGGGGGACCCGCTCGACGGAGGACGCGCCTCCCCTTCGGACAGCGGAGCGCGCCCGGGATGCTCTCCGTGTGCGGCGCGCGGCTCGGGATGCTCTCCGTGTGCGGCGCGCGGCTCGGGCGGTGCGTCGGCAGCGTGCCCTCCGCGCCCCGGAGGCCACAGGCCCTCCTCTGCTTCGGCTTGCGCGCCGTGCCCCCCGTGCTCGGCGACCACTCGGCCGTCGCGGAGTTCCAGGACGCGGTCCGCCTGCTCCATGATGAGTGGATCGTGGGTGGACACGACCACAGCGACGTCGTGGTCGTGGGCGAGGCCGATGAGCAACCGCATGATCTGGTCCGCGGTGACGCTGTCGAGTTGCCCGGTCGGCTCGTCCGCGAGGAGCACCGGGTGTCGCATGACGATCGCCCGGGCGATGGCGACACGTTGTTGCTGGCCGCCGGAGAGTTCGGTCGGTCGTTGGCGAGCATGGCGTTCCAGCCCCACGGCGGCGAGGACCTCGGCGACGCGTCGGTCCCGTTCCGCCGGTTCCACGCGGGCGACCCGGAGCGGGATCTCGACGTTCTCCGCGGCGGACAGCGTGGGGAGGAGCCCGAAGTCCTGGAACACGAACGCGACGTCCTCACGACGCACCGCGACGAGGTCGTCCTCGTCGGCCGTGGACAGTTCCCGACCTCCGACATGCACGGTGCCGGAGGTGGGGCGGTCGAGGCCGCCGAGCAGTCGGAGCAGCGTGGACTTGCCGGCACCGGATCGACCGCGGAGGACGACGATCTCCCCCGGGCGGACGTCGAGCGAGACGTCTTCACACCCCCGCACCTGGTCCTTGCCGTCGCGGTACCGGCGGGTGAGCGCGCGTGCCTCGAGGATCGGCGCGGCGAGGTGCGGGACACCGGTCGGGTTCGACGTGCCGATGGCCGGATCGGTCGGGATGTCAGGCATCGAGGCGCTCCTCGGGGTCGGTCCGGTTCGTGGCGGGGACGTCGTCCGCGGGCAGGTCCTGTGAGCCCGCCCCAGTGTGTCCGGACGGGTACACGCCGACGTGGTCGTCCCGCAGCGTCAGCCGGACCCGCTCCCGGATGCCGAGCGTGTCGAGGTACTCCTGCGGCAGCTGCATCCGACCGGCGTCGTCGACGACCGTGTACTCCTCGGCCGACAGCCCGTCGGACCCGATCGCCCGGTCGCCGCGGAGCACCTCGGTCGAGGTCCGGCCGTCGCGGATGCGGACGGTCCGACCGACGTGCTCGGACACGGCTGCGTCGTGGGTGACGATGAGCGTCGTCGTGCCGAGTTCTCGGTTCACCGTTCGCATCATCTCGAGCACCTCGGCACTCGTCGCCTCGTCGAGCTCGCCGGTCGGTTCGTCCGCGAGCAGAACCGACGGCGCGTTGGCGAGCCCGACGGCGATCGCCGCCCGCTGCCGTTGACCGCCGGACACCTCGGCGGGGAGGCGTTCGGTCAGGTCCCCGAGTCCGAGCAGCTCCACGAGCTCACCGGCACGCCGCGACTGGTCATCGCTCCGGCCGAGCCGCATCGCGAGGAACACGTTCTCGCGGATCGACAGGTACGGCACGAGGTTCTTCTCGGTCTGCTGCCAGACGAACCCGACGACGCTCCGTCGGTAGTGCAGATGGTCAGACGCTCGCATCCGGGTGAGGTCGAGCCCCGCGACGGCGACGGTCCCCGCGGTCGGACGGTCGTGGCCGGACAGGATCCCGAGCAGTGTCGACTTGCCCGACCCGGACGCGCCGACGAGGGCGACGAGCTCGCCACCGGCGATGTCGAGGTTGAGTCCTTGCAACGCCTGGACCTCGATCCCATCGGCGGCGTAGATCCGCACGAGGTCGCGGCACCGGATGGTGCGCTCGGCGACCGGGGTCGCGCGACCGGGCCCGTCGACCAGGGCCGCGGGACCCTGACCGGGCCCGTAACGCGGCCGGGAGGCCCGGGGCACCCGGGCCCGTCGAGTCGCCTCCGCCTCTGGTCCGGAGCCGTCGGTGCGGTTCGACGCCGTCATGCGTCGCTCCTCTCGTCGAGGACGCCGGAGCGTCGTCGGTCGCTGATCACGGCCGTGATCGTCGCGATCACGGCGGCCAGCGTGAACAGTCCCGCTGTCGCGAGGACGGCGCCCGGGTCGAGGACCAGGGAGTTCGCACCGCGCACCGCTGCCGGCGGCACGACCGCCGGGACCAGGACGAGTGCTCCGAGGACACCGAGCAGGATGCCCGCGACGATCCCGAGCACGACTCGCGGGACGAGCTCCCAGAGGGTGACTGCGGTGCGCTGTCGCGCGGTGAGCCCGAGGGTCCGGAGCATGGCACCGCGCCGGCGGCGACCGGGTGCCGCGGCGACGACGGTGAGCGTGATCGATGCGGCGGTCATGACCGCGGAGAGCAGCAGGCCGGCCACGATGACCGCGGCGAGTCCGCCGACCAGGGCTGCGGTGTCGAGCCCGCGGGTGCGGCCGTCAGTCGGGAGGTCCGCGGCGGCGGCGCTCCGGAGCACGGTCCCCGCGAGGACGCCGATGCTCGTCGCGCCGACGATCGTGGCGAGTACCCAGGCGGCCCCGGACCCACCGCGGACGTCCTCGGCTGTGCCCACGAACGCCGCAGCTCCCCGACGACGCACGAGCCCGACGGACCACCGTGCGACGTGTGGTCGGAGTCGGAGGAGCAGCACCGCAGCAGCAGCGGCGAGGAGCAGCGGCGTCGCGGTGACGAGGACGTCGACGTGTCCGACGGCATCTGTGGCGGCCGCGGTCGCGGACACCGACGACGTCGACTCGAGCGCCGCGGAGTGCGCGACGAGCGCACGCTGGATGACGACGGTCACCGCACCGGCGGCCAGGACCAGTGCCAGGGCCTCCGGGACCCAGCGACGACGGAGCAGGGTCGTCCGACGGTCGGCGCTGCGGTCGAGGGCGCCGAGGGCGGCGGTGCACCAGGCCAGGACGGGCGGGCCCGCCGCACCGAGGACCGTGGCGACGATCCAGGTGCCGGTGTCGGCGGGGACGAGCCACACTGCGGCGAGTGCCCCGACGAGGGCTGCCGGAACGCTCGCCACCGCGACGTCGCGCGCCGCCGCCCACCCGAGTCCCACGGCGGACGCGCCCCGCCGTCGCATGAGCTCCCGGACGGCACGCCGCCGGTGCAGGAGTCCGCGGGTGCCGAGCAGCACCGTGACGGCAGCGACCCCGAGCGGACCCGTGGCGCTCACCGCGAGGACCGCCGCCGACGCGGTCGCCCGTGCCGCGTACAGGTCGAGCGTCTGCGGCAGGAAGGTCTGGAACCGGACGACGCGGTCGTCGCCCGAGGTGGCGCCGACGGTGGCCGGGTCGGCCAGCATCGCCGTCAGGTCGCTGCGGAACGCCGGCAGGGTGCCGACGCTGAACCGGTCCGGGTCGATCCCGAGCCAGGTCGAGATGGTCGTCGTGCCGAGCTGGGGTGCGAGGTCCGGCCAGCTGTCCGCGTCGATGAACACGGTTCCGTGCATCGTCGGGGTCCCGTCCTTCGAGTGGGTCACGGACGGCGATGCCCGGTTCGCGTCGATCACCCACAGGTCGCCGTGGGGATCGACGGGGCGGACGACGCCGACGAGTTCGACCCGGAAGTCCCCGACGAGCGCGCCGGAGAACGTCTGCCGTTCGTCGAGGCGCCAGCCCATCGTCCGGGCGGTCGCCGCCGTCGCGACGACCTGGAGCACGTCGTCCGTCCCGATCGTGCGACTCGGCTGCGGCCAGTGGCCTCGGACGAGCCGGGCGTCGGACCGGAGCTCCGGGTTCGCCTGCACGCGGTACTCGGTGTGCTCCGCGATGCCGCCGGGCACCCCGCTCGCGTCGAACCCCGCGGGCTCCGGGGTCCCGGCCCGCGCGTACCCGCTCGCGATGCCCGCGAAGTGCCCGCCGTCGACGATCGAGCGGAGTCCCGGGCGGAGGTCGTGCCGCACCGTGGCCAACGTCGTCGGCATGTGCCGCCAGGTCTGCTGCAGCAGCGCGTACGGGGTGTCCGAGTACGGGTCGACGGCCGACTCGATGCTCGAAGTGAGGTCGCGGTATGCCGGACTGGCACTCGCGATCGTGTGCCGGAGGTCCTGGTCGAGGAGCATGGCGGTGAGCCGAGGTGCTGCGGCGCCCGCAGCGGTGACGACCGCGACGAGGACGGCGAACGCCACGAGCGCCGACCACTGCGCCCCGAGCGATCGCCGGACGAACCGGATCGCCGCAGGCGCGCCCCAGGTCATCGCCGGGCGGCCGGGCTCGATGAGCGACTGGCCGGGCTCGCTGAGCGACTGGCCGGGCTCGCTGAGCGACTGCTCGGGGTCCTGGTGCCGTCCGCTCATCGGTCCACCCCCGATCCGGCCCGACGTGCGGCCCGACCGACCGTCACGGCGGTGAGCACGACGACGACCCCGCCGACCACCAGGACGACACCCACCGGGACGACGAGCACTGGCCAGTCGAGGACGAGCCGCGCCGGCAGGTCCGTCGGGGCGGCGGGCGCACTCGACCGAGCCGAGGTGGCCGCGACGATCGCCGAGGTCGCGACCCCGGCGACGAGACCGGCGACGACGCCGTGTACGACGACGACGGCCGGTCCGAACGCGCGGACGAGTCCCTGCGTGCGCGGCCGGACGCCGGCGGCACGCAGACCTCGGGCCTCGTCGCCGCGGTCCCGCCCGTTCGTGACCATGGCGGCCACGAGGGCGAGCACACCGAACAGCAGGCCGCCCGTGACGCCGAGCAGCAGCGTGTCGGTCCCGAGGTCGACGAACGGCCGCTCGATGGTGGTCGTCGGCGCGGTGATGGCCGCGCCCGACCCGAGCGCGGAGCGGAGGGTGGCCCGTGACCCGGCGCCGGCCGCCCAGATCTCGCGGGTGCGCGGGGGCTGCTCCGCCGCGGCGAGCATCCCGATGTCGAGTCCGGACAGGTCGGCGAGCACCGCGGCACCGCCGTCCGTCCCCGGGACCACGGGGACGACGGTGGCGACCCGTCCGCGGAACCCGGCCCAGTCGCCGTCCAGGGCGATCGCGTCACCGGCGTGGAGGCCCGCGGCCGCGGCGAGCGTCCTGCTCACCGCGATCGGGACCGTCCGTCCTGCCCCGGGCATGAGCCGGACGCCGGCCGCGGCGGCACCGGACGCCGGCAGCGTCGACGCGTGGACCGCGATCGGCCCGGACGACGTGCGGGCGTCCGCATCAGGGTCGGCCCAGGCGCTGCCGTCGAACGCGTAACGCGCGACGGACCATGACGCCCCCGGGAGCGCGACTGCTCGGGAACCGACGACGATCCGGGTGACACCGACCGAGACGTCCGTGACGTCGACGTCGCTCCGGGTGCGCAGGTCGACCGCGACGAGGCGCCACGGTCCGCCGGGTGGCAGCGTCGTCGAGACCGTGGGCGTGGTCGCGCTCGAGAGTCCGACGGTCGCGGTCGAGCTGTCGAGCGGTGCCAGGTCGCCGCGGCCGTCGGCGACCCACGCGGTGGCCGACACGATGAGCCCGGACGTGCCGACGGTGTCGTCCGTGGCGACGGGGCCGAGGAACGAGGAGTCGTCCGGAGCCGCCGCGGACGAGCCCGTGCGGATCGCGAGCGTGATGTCGAGCGCGCGTCCGGTGGTGCGCCCGAGCGCGAGACCGGTGGGATCCGCGCGCGCGATGCTGTGGTCGACCGCATCGGCGTCGAACGTCGCCCGGTCGACGCCGAGGACACGTCCGAGCGATCCGGCGTCGGTGCCGATCACGGTGACGTCGGTGGTGGGGGTGGTGGCGGCGAACCGCAGCACCGGTGTGACCCGGGCCTCGGACGAGCCGTTCCGGAGCGACGACGGCAGGAGGTCGTCGGGACCGTCCAGGGGCACGCTCCCACCGATCGTCGCGCGCACCGCACCGCCGTGGACGATCCGCCCCGAGTCGGTCAGGAACGCTCCGGTGGTGCCGGTCGTGCCGGCGGTGAGTGCACCCGCCGCGATCGCGAGCGCGAGCAGCGTCGTCGGCGTGGCCAGTACCCGGAGATCGCGTGCGGCGAGTCGCGTCGCGAGCACCCGTCCGACACCGCGGCCCCGGGCGGTGGCCGTTGCGGCCCCGACGAGCAACGGTCCGAGCGCGAGCGCGGCAGCCACCCCGAGCGCCGTCAACGCCGCGGCCGGTGCCGTGACCGCCAACGGGTCGGACGCCCGCGTGGCTGGTGTCGACGACGGGTCCCGGTAGCGCCAGACCGCGATCGCCGCGAGGACGAGAAGCACCACGACGACCGCACCCGACACCGCCACGGTGGTCCGTGCCGAACCGAGGTCGAGTCGTCGGGTCACGCCGGACAGCGCACCCACGGTCGACGCCCCGACCGCGAGCACGACGACGGCGACGACCGGGACCACGACCTCGAGCGGACCGGTCGGCGGTCCGAGCAACGGCCACAGGGCGAGCTGGGCTGCCGCCGCGCCGAGCACGGCCGCCGGAACGGCCACGATCGCCGACTCGACGGCTGCGGAGCCGACGAACCAGGTGCCGGACGCACCGCGCGCCCGCAGCAGACGGTCCTCGACCAGCCTGGAGGCGACGAGCAGTCGACCGAGCATGCCGAGGGCGACGGCGCCCGCGACCGCGAGGATCGTCAGCGGGACGGGCACGGTCTCCCGAGCGGCCTGCGCGGCGCCGTGCAGTGTGGTCGCGGTCGTCGCGCCGGAGCCCGTCGTCGTGATCCCGCCGTCCGCGGCGAACGCGTCGCGCGCGCGGTCGGCGAGTGCACCGAACCCGTGCTCGAGATCGCCGAGTTCCGCGGCGGTGAGCCGAGCGATGTCCGGACGCACCCGCCACGTCGACGTCCGGCCGTCCACGCTGTGCGCGACCCGCACGGGTGCGTCGCCGAAGGCGGACGCGACGATGCGCCGGAACGTGCGGTCCTGCCGGACCGGTGCGCCGGCGGCCGAGATGGTGACGGAGGTGAGCCGATCGGGCGACGCGCGGAGGGCCTCCCGGGCGGTGTCGGTGGGAGCGCGCACCGCGAGTGCGGCGGCCGCCGAGCCGAGCACGGCGAGCACGACGACGGTCGCGGCGACCACGCCGAGGACCGCCCGCCGGCGGAGCGCACGACGGACCCGGAACCGCACCGGACTTGCTCTCAGCACCGTGCCCCCCTCGTCCCTCCGACGTTTCCGCACGACGATAGCGGAGCCGGGGCGTCCGTCGGGGGCATGCGATCCGGTCTGTGGACAGGTTCCGGCCGAAGGTCAGAGCGCCTTCCGCAACTCCAGCTCGCGACTGCCCGGTGCGAGCGGGTAGGGCAGGGTCACCCCGGTCCGGACGAACCCGCGGGACTCGTAGAACGCGATCGCGCGCGGGTTGTCCTCGCGCACGTGCAAGGTCAGCGCGGGTCCCTCTCCGGCGGCCCAGGTCTCCACCGCCGTGAGGAGCGCATCCGCGACCCCGACGCGCCGACCGCGGAACGCCGGCTCGACGAACACCCCGACGAGCATCGGCAGGGGGTCGTCGGGCAGCCCGTCGACGACACCGCCCATCGTCCCGGCCCACGTCCCCGTCCGGTCGATCGCGACGAGGAGCGTGGAGTGCTCCTGCAGATCGCGTGCGGCACGGGACCGCCAGACGTCCTCGGAGTGCAGTCGGGCGGCGGCGAGCGTCTCGCCGAACGCGATCGGGGTGTCGGCGAGGGCGTGCAGTCGGAGCGAACGGACCTCACGCCAGTCGTCGGGGAGGGTGCCACGGACCGTGAAGCGAGGAGCCATCCGCACACAGTACGACGGTCGCGGGTGCGGTCGGCGACGGCCACCCGGGAACGACCCGGTAGCGTCGGCACGGACGCGTCCCGCACGGCGCGCGAGAGCAGGAGCACGACACATGGACGTTGCAGGGACCTCGGTCGTCGTCATCGGAGGCGGTGCGAGCGCGGTGTACGTCGCCGTCGCTGTCCGGGACCGCGCAGCCGAGCGCGGTGTGCCCGCGCCACGGGTCACGGTCGTCGGGCGCGAGCCGGTGGTCGGACGCGGGCTCGCCTACGGCCGTGCGGGCCGGCACCACCGTCTGAACAGCCCTGCCCGAACGATGAGCATCACGGCGACCGACGACCAGCACTTCCTCCGCTGGTGCGCCGAGCACGGCCACGACGTGCAGCCGGGCGACTTCGTGCTCCGGAACACGTACGGCGACTACGTCGAGGACTGCTTCCGCGTGCTGGAGGCCGACGGTGCGGCGACCGCCGTGCAGGGCGACGTGGTGGACCTCGTCTTGCACGGAGACGGAGACGGAGACGGAGATGGGGACGGAGATGGGGACCGGGACGGCGACGGGTCGGCGGCCGGGACCGGGGTGCGCGTCGTGCTCGCCGACGGCAGGACCGTCGACGCGGACGTCGCGGTCCTCGCCCTCGGGAACCCGCCGCCGACCACCTGGGCGACCGGCGCCGCGGTGCAGGTCGACGATCCCTGGGCCGTCGACGCGCTCGCCGCGATCCCTGCCGGCGCGGACGTGCTGCTCGTCGGCACGGGTCTGACGATGGTCGACGTCGCCACGATGCTCGCACGGCGCGGGGACGGGGTGCGGATGACCGCGACGAGCCGACACCTGCTCCTCCCGGGGGTGCACCTGGCGGCGCCGGTCCCGGCTGGACCCGGGCTGGACGGGTCGGCGACGTCGCTCGGCGAACTGGTGCACGACCTCGGGACGCAGCTCCGGGCGGCTGCGCAGGACGACGGCCCGTGGCAGGCGGTCGTCGACGGGGTGCGGCCGCGACTCATGGACCACTGGACGGGGCTCTCCGAGGCGGAGCGTCGGCGGTTCCTCGAGCACCTCGCCCGTCGCTGGGACGTGCGTCGACACCGGATGGCGCCGTCGGTGCACGCCGAACTCGAGGCGCTCGTCGAGGCCGGTACCCTGCGGTACCAGACCGACGCAGACCCGGCGGACCACGATGCCGTGGTGTTCTGCACCGGACCGGGTGCCGTCACGACGCCCGGCTGGAGTCCGCTCACCGATGCGCTGCTCGCGCGCGGCACGATGGTCGCGGAGCCGCTCGGCCTCGGTCTGGCAGCCGAGTCATCCACCGCCGTGGTCGACGACACCGGGATCGCCAGCGGTCGGGTGCTCGCGATCGGGCACGCGCTCCGCGGGGTGCTGTGGGAGACGACGGCGATCGGCGAGATCCGCACGCTCGCCGGCCGGGTGGCGGATCAGGTGCTCGCCGCCGCGGCTGCAGCCCAAGCCTCCGCGGACTCCGACGCGGTCGACGCGCACGACCCCACTGTCGGGCCGTCAGGAACCGTGCACGGAACGACGGCTGGTGCGACCGCGACGGGCCCTGCGTCATGACGGACCGCATCGGCGGCCTCCCGTTCCCGGTCATCGACGGCCACAACGACCTGCCGTGGGAGTGTCGGGTCTCGCGGAACTCCAGCGTGGAGGGCGTCGACGGCGTGGAGCGGACCCTGCACACCGACCTCCCGAAGCTCCGCGAGGGCGGTGTCGTCGGCCAGTTCTGGTCGGTGTACGTCGACGTCGCCGACCAGGACCCGGTCCGGAGCACGCTGCAGCAGATCGACCTCGTGCGCCGTCTCGTGGAGCGGTACCCCGAGGAGCTGCAGCTCGCCCGGAGCGCTCAGGACGTCCGGGACGCGGTGGGCAGGGGCCGGATCGCGTCGCTCCTCGGTGCGGAGGGGGGCCACTCGATCGGCGACGACCTCGCCGTGCTCCGCACCCTCGCGCGCCTGGGGGTCCGGTACATGACGCTCACCCACACCGACGACACCCCCTGGGCGGACTCGGCGACGGGTTCGCACCCACACGGCGGACTGACCGACCGCGGTCGCGAGATCGTCGCCGAGATGGAGCGCATCGGCATGCTCGTCGACCTCTCCCACGTCAGCCCCGACACCATGCGGGACGTGCTCGACGTGGCGACCTCGCCGGTGGTCTTCAGCCACTCGTCCACGATCGCGGTGCACGACCACCCCCGGAACGTCCCGGACGACGTCCTCGAGCGACTGGCCGGGAACGGGGGCGTCGTCATGATCACGTTCGTGCCGCAGTTCGTGTCCGCCGAGTACGACGCGTGGGACGGGGCCGGCACGCCGCCGACGGTGTCCGTGGCCGACGTCGCTGACCACGTCGACCACGCCAGAGCGATCGCCGGCGCGGCCCACGTCGGACTCGGTGGCGACTACGACGGGACGCCGACGCTGCCGGCGGACCTCCGGGACGTCTCGCGATACCCGGTGCTCGGCGAGGAACTCCGCCGCCGAGGCTGGTCCGACGCCGACCTCTGGGCACTCGCCGGGGGCAACGTCCTCCGCGTGCTCGAGGCGACGGACGATCGGTTCGCCCGGAACTGACGGCGTGCCCGGCGGGTGCCCTGCGGGTGGTCAGGGGTGCGTCGGTTCCGCAGGACGATGCCGGCGCCGCGTGCCGGGCGGGTGCCCTGCGGGCGTTGGTTCCTGCCGGACCGACGCCGCCAGCCCGGTGACGAATCCGGACGGGAGGCGCGGGGCGGCCTGGCCCCGCGCCTCCCGTCCGGCGGTGGTGGCTGACGTGTCGGTCCCGCAGGACGATGCCGGCGGCCGGTGCCCGGGCGGGTGCCCGGCGGGCGGTGCTTCCTGCCGGACCGACGCCGGCAGGTCGGTCACGAATCCGGACGGGAGGCGCGGGTCGGCCTGGCTCCGCGCCTCCCGTCCGGTGGTGGTGGGTGGCGCGTCGGTCCCGCAGGATGGTGCCCGGCGGCCGGTGCCCGGCGGGTGCCCTGCGGGCGGTGCTTCCTGCCGGACCGACGCCGGCAGCTTGGCCCTGCGCCTCCCGTCCGGTGGTGGTGGGTGGCGCATCGGTTCCGCAGGAGGGTGCCGGCGTTCGGTGCCCGGCGGGCACCCGGCGGGCGGTGCTTCCTGCCGGACCGATGCCGGCAGGTCGGTCACGAATCCAGACGGGGGGCGCGGGTCGGCCTGGCCCCGCGCCTCCCGTCCGGCGGTGGTGGGTGGCGCGTCGGTCCCGCAGGACGATGCCGGCGGCCGGTGCCCGGCGGGTGCCCTGCGGGCGTTGCTTCCTGCCGGACCGACGCCGCCAGCCGACGCCGCCCCACCCCGCTCCGCCCTGGAAGCCGGACCGACGCCGCCGCACCGCCCCACCGCCGCGCGGCCGCGCCGCCCCCCCCGCACTCCCCGCCGAGCGGACGCGCTCAGCCGACGGGGTCGTGCGTCGGCAGGCGGACGACCTGCCCGGCGTACGTGAACCCGCCGCCGAAACCGAACAGGAGCGCCAGCGCCCCGGGCGGCAGCTCCCCGGCGTGCCACGCGCGCGAGAGTCCGAGGGGGATCGACGCCGCCGAGGTGTTCCCCGACGTGACGAGGTCGCGGATGACGATCTTCGCCTCCCCGCCGAGCGCCGCCGCGAGCGGGTCGATGATCCGGAGGTTCGCCTGGTGGAACGCCAGGACCTCGATCTCGTCGATGTCGTGTCCTGAGAGCTCGACGGCCCGCAGCGCATGCTCCTTCGCCTCCGTCAGCGCCCATCGGAGGATCGCGCCGCCCTCCTGCGCGAACGTGGCGGGTGCCGGGGGGAGCTGCACCGAGCCGACGAGCCGCGGCACCGAACCCCAGGCGACCGGCCCGATCCCGGCGTCCTCGGCTCGGGTGACGACGGCGGCGCCGGCACCGTCGCCGAACAGCACGCACGTCGAACGGTCCGCCCAGTCGAGCACGGGCGACATCGTCTCCGACCCGATCACGAGTGCCGTCGTGGCCGACCCGAACCGGATCGACTGGTCCGCCATCGCGAGGGCGTACTCGAACCCGGAGCACGCCGTGTTGACGTCGAGCACTGCCGGGCCGTCCATCCCGAGTGCGACCGCGATCTGTCCGGCAGCGGAGGGCGACCGCTCGGGATTCGTCATGCTCGCGAGGATGACGAGGTCGACGTCCTGCGGAGCCGTCGCCGCATCCGTCAACGCCATCCGCGCGGCGGCGGTCCCCATCGAGACAACCGTGTCGTCGCTCGTCATGAGTCGTCGTTCGCGGATGCCGGTCCGCGTCCTGATCCACTCGTCGGTGGTGTCGACGAGGCCGGTGAGCTCGTCGTTCGTCACCACGCGGCTCGGCCGGTGATGGCCGAGCCCCGCGACGCGGCTCGCGATCGGGTCGGGACTGCGCATGTTCAGGGGTTCCGGGTCCTTGCTCGCCTCGGGGTGCGGGGCGTCGTGGTGGGTGCGGTACGGGCTGCTGCGTCACTCGTGGCGGACGTTGCCCCCTCCGTGGGCGACAACCGGCCCTCGCGGTGCCGCATTCCTGCGGGACCGCCGGACGGGAGGCGCGGGGCGGGGCCGACCCGCGCCTCCCGTCCGGTGCGTGGTCGCGGCACCTCGGCGGCGCGGCACTGCGGCGGCCGAGGACGTCGGCACGGCGCCGCCGAGGGCATCGGCACGGCGCCGCCGAGGGCATCGGCACGGCGCCGCCGCCGTCAGGCGTGGGAGAAGACGAGGGTCGCGTTGTGCCCGCCGAACCCGAAGGAGTTGAGCACGGCGGCGCCCGCGTCGACCTGCCGTTGCGTCGTGGCGACGTCGACCTCGATCGCCGGGTCCACCGTCTGCACGTTGATCGTCGGCGGGACCGTCCCGGAGCGGAGCGCCTCGACGACGGCGACGGCGCCGAGTGCGCCGGACGCCCCGAGGAGGTGGCCCGTCATCGACTTCGTGCTCGTGACGACGGCGTGGTCCCCGATCGACCCGAGGATCGCCCGGCTCTCGTTCGCGTCGCCGATCGGGGTCGAGGTGGCATGCGCGTGGACGAAGCCGACGTCCGCGCCGGACAGCCCGGCGACCCGCAGCGCGAGGGACATCGTCCGCGCCTGGTTCTCCGGATCGGCCTGGACGATGTCGTACGCGTCCGAGGTCACCGCCGAACCGTCGAGCCACGCCAGGACGTCGGCTCCCCGGGCGCGGGCGTGGTCCTCGGACTCGAGGACGAGCATCGCGGCCCCCTCGCCGAGCACGAAGCCGTCGCGGTCGACGTCGAACGGGCGGGAGGCGAGGGTCGGGTCGCCCTCACGGCGGGACAGGGCGCGGGTCTGAGCGAGTGCGGCGAGGGTGAGGCCCTCGACGCAGGCCTCGGTCCCGCCCGCGAGCACCACGTCGGCGGCGCCGGAGGCGATGAGCATCCGCGCCTGGCCGAGCGCCTCGGTGCTCGACGCGCACGCCGACACCGGGGCGCTGGCACCGCCGCGCGCGCCGATCGCCATCGAGAGCCACGCCGCAGGACCGTTCGCCATCATCATCGTCACGGTGTGGGGCAGGACCTTGCGCGGTCCTGAGTTCTCGAGCGCGTGCTGTTGCTCGATCGTCGAGTGCAGGCCACCGATCGCCGTCCCGACCACCACGGCGACCCGGTCTCGGTCGTCCCCGGCGAGGGTGCTCGCGCCGTCCTGGTCGGTGAACCCGGCGTGCGTCCATGCCTCGCGCCCGGCGATCATCGCGAGGTGCTCGGCGCGGTCCATCCGCTTCAGCTCCCGGACCGTCAGGTGCTCGGTGACGTCCGTGTCGACGAGGGCGCCGATGCGGACCGGGAGCTCCTCGGCCCAGGGTTCGTCGATCTTCGTCACACCGGACCGTCCGTCGAGGAACGCCTGCCACGTGGTGGGGGCGTCGGCGCCGACAGGGGAGATGGCACCGAGACCGGTGACGGCGACGCGAGTGCTGGTCATGTCGTCAATCCTTCCAGGGGAGGGTGGGAGCCCGGCGGTGGATGTCCCACCACGGATGGGGTGCGCCGCGGTCGAGACCCTCCAACGAGACTCCGGGTGGCGGGGCGGGGCGGTGCTGCGGCGTGCGCGGCGCTGGAGGCGTGCGCGGCGCTGGCGGCGTGCGTGGTGCTGGTGGCGTCGCGCGGTCTGCATTCGGAGCACCCGGTAGGGTCGACGGGTGCAGGCGATCGTCATCGAGCGGCTGGAGGGGCCGTCCGCCGCGGTCCTCCGCGACGTCCCCGAACCCGAACACTCCCATCACCGGGCCGGCGGTCTCCGCGTCGTGGTCGAGGTCCGCGCCGTCGGGCTGAGCGTGATCGACGTCCTGCAGAGCCGCGGGACCTACCAGTACGGCGCGCCGGCCCCGTACGTGCTCGGGTCCGAGATCGCCGGTGTCGTGGTGTCCGCCGACGTCGGCTCCGGCTTCGCGGTCGGCGACCGCGTCGGGAGCATCGTCTTCTGGGGCGGACTCGCCGAGCGTGCCGTCGTCGCACCGGACTACACCGCCAAGCTCCCCGACTCGATGAGCTTCGCCGAGGGCGCCGGCGTCTACCTCAACTACTCCACGGCGTGGTTCGCCTACCACCGGTCGGGCGTCCGGCCTGGAGGCACGGTGCTGGTCCACGGGGCCGCTGGCGGTGTCGGGACGGCGCTGCTCGACCTCGCGCCGGCGTTCGGGGCGAGGGCGATCGCCGTCGTCTCCTCGGACGCCAAGGCAGCGGTCGCATCCGAGGCCGGAGCGTTCGCCGTGGTCCGCTCGGACGGCCCGTGGAAGGACGAGGTCCGCGCCTTGACCGACGGTCACGGGGTGGACGCCGTCCTCGACACGGTGGGGGGCGACCGGTTCACCGACTCGCTCCGAGCGCTCCGGACCGGCGGGATGCTCGTGGTGATCGGGTTCGCCGGTGGGGCGATCCCATCGGTCAAGGTCAACCGTCTGCTGCTCAGGAACCTGTCCGTGACGGGCATCTCGATGGACACGTTCGACGACGAGTACCCGGGGACCCTGCGGATGGTGCGCGACGCGATCGAGGAGCTCATGGCAGCGGGGGGCATCCACCCGCGGGTGGGCCGGGTGTTCCCGTTCGAGCAGGCCGCCGATGCGATGCGCCTCATCGAGTCCCGGCAGGCCGTGGGCAAGGTCGTCGTCGAGCGCTGAGGGTGGTGTGTCGGCGATGGCGCGGGTGCCGGGGCCCGGGCGGGTGGCGGGGCCTGGGCGGGTGGCGGGGCCTGGGCGGGTGGCGGCGTGGATGGGTGGCGGGGCCTGGGCGGGTGGCGGGGCCTGGGCGGGTGGCGGCGTGGGCGGGTGGCGGCGTGGATGGCAACTCAGGAACGCGGCGTGATCCGCGGGGGCAGGTGGGCCGTGGCGCGGCGGTGTCCTGAATTGCCGGCGAGTGTCGTTGCGGCGGGTCGGCTGCGGCTGGGGCAGCGGCGGACGCGCGGGGTGTCGGCAGCGGCGTGGATGGGCAACTCAGGAACGAGGCACGATCTGCTGGGGCAGGTGGGCCGTGACGCGGCGGTGTCCTGAATTGCCGGCGAAAGACGAGCACACCGATGCCCGCGGGGGGGGGGCTGGCGTGGCGCGGCGGATGTCGGTAGCGCAGGACACTCCTGCCGTCCCCGCTGCTCCGGACCGCGTGCAGCCGGACGTTCCTGCGCCGCCAGCTCGGGCGACGTGGTGGGCCTGAGCCGGGCCTCCCGTCTGCGGATGCCTGACCGACGGCGCCAGCCTGGAGCGGAGACGCGCCGACGGGCGGCGACGCGGCCCCGGCGGTGGGAGCGCGCCGACCGGCCGTTCCACCCGACGGCGACACGCCCGGCCTGGTACCGTGACCCCCCGGACAACACCGAGGACGCTCCCGCGGACGACGGGGCGCCCGGAGCAGAACGGACGGACAACCCCATGACCGGCGAACCCGAGCAGATCCGCCGAGACCCGTACTCCCCGACGATGCTCGAGGGCGACCGCATCCTCGTCACCGGCGGCGGCTCAGGACTCGGCAAGGCGATCGCCGGCGCGCTGCTTGCCCACGGTGCCGAGGTCGTGCTCTGGGGTCGGCGCCGCAACGTCCTCGAGGCGGCGGCGAGCGAGATCGCGATGCTCGGCGATCCGGCCCGGGTGATGGTCGACTCGGTGGACGTCCGCGACGCCGAGGCCGTCGACGCCTCGGTCGACCGCATCTTCGACGGTGGTCGTCCTCTGACCGGCGTCGTGAACGGTGCTGCCGCGAACTTCATCGCCCCGACCGAGTCGTTGAGTGCTCGCGCGTTCGCCGCTGTGACGTCGACCGTGATCAACGGGTCGTTCCACGTGACGCACGCGGTCGGCCGGCGATGGATCAAGGACCGGCTCCCGGGTTCGGTGCTGTCCCTCCTGACGACGTGGGTGGAGACGGGGTCGGCGTACGTGGTGCCGTCCGCGATGTCGAAGGCAGCGGTGAACGCGATGACGATGTCGCTCGCCGTGGAGTGGGCGCACTACGGGATCCGGCTCAACGCGGTCGCCCCGGGACCGATCCCGACGGACTTCGCGTGGGACGTCCTCGATCCTGGAGACGCCTCGGTCATCGGCGCGACCGACGTCCGCGGTGTTCCCGCAGGACGGTTCGGCAGGCCGGACGAGGTCGCGAACCTCGTCATGTTCCTGCTCTCCGACGCGTGCGACTACCTGACCGGGGAGACGATCGCGATGGACGGCGGTCAGCGACTCGCCGGGCCGTCGACGTTCTCGGACCTGACGCACCTGACCGCCGACGACTGGGCGGCGATCCGCACGCGAGGCAAGGCCGCCGCGGCGGCGACGAAGGCGCAGCAGGGGGGCGTGTCCTCGGAGTTGCGGTAGCGACGCGTCGTGCATGCCGGGGCCCCGTCGTTCCATCCTGCGCCGTCGGCGCTCGTTCGGCGGCGCGGTGCGGGCTCGTTCGGACGGTCGGCGGCGGCTCGTCCGGCGGGGCGGTGGGGGCTCGGCAGGATCGTCACGGCCTGGAGGGGCGGGTCGGGCTCGCACCGGGCCTCCCGTCCGGTGGGTGCGCGGGTTGTCAGGTGTCGGCTCTGCAGGAATCCGACTCCGGTCGGGGCTCCGTGCCGGGAAGCCCTCAGCGACCGGTGAACTCGGGCGGGCGCTTCTCGATGAACGCCGTGAGTGCCTCGGCCATGTCGGAAGTCCGGGTGAGCAGTGCCTGCCCGCGGCTCTCGAACTCGATCGCCGCCGCATACGACCCGATCTCGAGGTTGTGCTGGAGTGCACGCTTGGAGAACTTGACGCCCGACGGCGAGTTCCCGACGATCGCGGCGGCTGTCTCCATCGCGGACTCCAGCAGTGATTCTGCAGGAACGATGCGCGACACCAGTCCGATGTCCGCGGCTTCATCGGCACGGACCGTTCGACCCGTCAAGGCGATCTCGTTCGCCCGACCACTGCCGATGACCCGAGGCAGCAGCCAGGACAGCCCGAGGTCGCCCGCCGAGAGGCCGATGCGAACGAAGGACGCGACGAACGTGGCCGTCGGAGCGGCGATCCGGATGTCCGCTGCGAGTGCGAGTGAGAACCCGCCACCGGCTGCGGGGCCGTTCACCGCCGCGATGACCGGGAGGCGGAGCGTCCGGATGCCGACGAGCGCCCGAGCCGCAGCTTCCTGCCGTTCCAACATGTCGATCGCGGTGAGGTGCGGGAGCTCCTTCGCTTCGTCGAGGTCGTATCCCGCGGAGAATCCGCGACCAGCTCCGGTGAGGACGAGCACGCGAGCCGAGTCGTCCTGCGCGAGCGACATGGCCAACGCCTCGAGCTCGGCGAACATGCCGACCGTGATCGCGTTGAGTCGTGCCGGCCGGTTCAGTGTCACGAGGACGACGCCCGCCGCCGGTCGCGTGATCAGGAGGGCGGGCTCGGATGTCGGCTCAGGAATGATGTCGGGCATTTCGGGACCTTCCGGCGGCGATTCCGTGCCGCGGCAACGCGTCAGACGGGGACCGCTGCTGATTCTGCAGGAACGGGCGCGCCTGGTCCGGCGACGCCGACGTGCTGGGGCAGCTCCACGACCTGGACCGCGTACGCGAGGCCGGCGCCGAACCCGAACTGCAGAGCGATCTGCCCGGGTTGGGCAAGCCCTTCGCGGAGGAGCCGTTCCGTGGCGAGCGGCACGGATGCCGAGGAGGTGTTGCCGGTGTCGACGATGTCGCGTGCGACCACGACGTCGTCGTTCAACCCGAGTCGGCCGTGCAGGCCCTCGACGATCCGGAGGTTCGCCTGGTGGGGGATGAAGACCTCGATGTCCTTCGGAGTCAACCCAGCGTCCGAGATGGCCTTGAGGGCGAGTTCGGGGAGCGCGGTCTGCGTCCAGCGGTACACGGACGGCCCGTCCTGACGAGCCGTCGGCCACGGGACGTGCTCGTCCTCCGCGGCGAACTTGAAGTCGAGCCAGGAGTGCGTCAGCCCGATCGCGTCGTTGAGGCGCCCGTCCGAGCCCCACACGGTCGGACCGATCGCCGGGGTGTCGCTCGGGCCGACGAGCGCGGCTCCTGAACCGTCGCCCATGATGAACGACATGGTCCGGTCGGTGGGCTCGATGAAGTCGGAGATCTTCTCCGCGCCGATCACGAGCACGTGCTTCGCGAGGCCGGACCGGATCATTGCGTCGGCCTGACCGATGCCGTAGCAGTACCCGGCGCACGCGGCGTTGGAGTCGAAGGCGGCGGTCCCGGGCCCGGTGCCGAGCCGGTGTGCCACGAGCGGGGCCATCGCCGGCGTGGTCTGCATCCACGAGATGCTGGCGCAGATCACCGCATCGACCTGCTCGGGGTCGATCCCGGCGGCCTCGATCGCGCTGCGGCCGGCCTGCTCGGCGAGGTCCTGCACGAGGACCTCCTTCCGGGCGTGCCGACGCGTCACGATGCCGGTCCGGCGCTGGATCCACTCGTCGGAGGAGTCGATCGGGCCGACCAGGTCGTCGTTCGGCACGACGAGATCGCCGCGGACGCCCCCGACGCTGAGGATGCGGGAGTACGAATTCGTCGCTGCACTACGCATGGTGGAAGACACGTTATGTGTTCGTCGCAGGAAAAGCGCGGGTTTGGTCCACCTCAGTTCCGCGACGTGCTTCGCAGCGCGAGTTCAGGAAGGCTGTGTCGAGCGTCTCGGGGGAGGTCCGTCCCGCGCGGCGGTGGCGGTTCCGGGGATGACGGACCCGGTCTGGCCCTCCATGCGCATCGCGCGACCGCGTCCTGCAGAACCGGCGCGTCGCCGGGCGAGTCGGCGTGGCGGACGCGAGTTGCGCCTCCCGTCCGGGCGCCGGAGTCGACGTGGCCCGTCACACGGAGACGTCAGCGCGGACCGACGATTCCTGCCGGGCCGACCGCTGGACGGACTGGAGGCACGGCTCGCGCCCGCCCCGCGCGGTGCGTCATACACGGTTCGAGATCGAGTCGGATGCATAGAATCGGCCTTGACCGGCCGCACTCGTACGGCGCCGGATGCACCTCGAGAACGGGATGACGATGACCGGCAGGATCCACGACGACATCACGCAGGCCTTCGGCAACACGCCACTCGTCCGCCTCAACCGCCTTCCAGTGGCCGGTGGCGCCGAGGTCCTCGCGAAGCTCGAGTTCTACAACCCCGGTGCCAGCGTCAAGGACCGTCTGGGAGTCGCGATCGTCGATGCTGCGGAGAAGTCAGGAGCGCTCCGCCCCGGTGGCACGATCGTCGAGGGCACGAGTGGCAACACCGGCATCGCCCTCGCACTCGTCGGCGCAGCGCGTGGCTACCGAGTCGTCCTGACCATTCCGGAGACGATGAGTGTCGAGCGGCGTGCGGTCATGCGGGCCTACGGCGCCGAGATCGTGCTGACGCCAGGGTCCGAGGGGATGAAGGGCGCAGTGTCACGGGCGGCCGACATCGTCGAGCAGACGCCGGGAGCGATCCTCGCCCACCAGTTCGAGACCGCCGCGAACGCCGCGATCCACCGCGCGACCACCGCACCGGAGATCCTCCGGGACACCGACGGCAGGGTCGACTTCTTCGTCGCGGGCGTCGGCACGGGCGGGACGATCACCGGCGTCGGTCAGGTCCTGAAGGAGCAGGTTCCCGGCGTGCAGATCGTCGCGGTCGAGCCGGCCGACTCACCGCTGCTGACGAAGGGGACTGCGGGTCCGCACAAGATCCAGGGCATCGGGGCGAACTTCGTTCCTGAGGTGCTGGACCGCTCGGTCATCGACGAGGTCATCGACGTGGAGCTCGACGACGCCCTGCGCGTGGCCCGAGCGCTGGCCACGCAGGAAGGCATCTTCTCGGGGATCTCCTCCGGAGCGATCGTGCACGCGGCCCTCGAGATCGCGGCTCGACCCGAGAACGCCGGCAAGCGCATCGTCGCCGTGGTCTGCGACACGGGGGAGCGGTACCTGTCGACGATGCTGTACCAGGACCTGGCGGAGTGAGCTCTGCAGGACACCGCGGCGGTCAGCCCGGCCCGAGGGGCCGCCGATCCGTCGGGTTCCTGAATCGTCTGCGTGAGGACATCCGCGCCGCACGCCGTGTCGACCCGGCGGCGCGCGGCGACGTCGAGGTCGCGATCGTGTATTCCGGACTCCACGCTGTGTGGGGGTACCGCCTCGCTCACCGCCTCTGGTGCGCCAATGGGCTTCCCGCGTCGAGATTCGCCGCGCGCGTGCTCGCGCAGCTCGTCAGGACGGCGACCGGTGTCGAGATCCACCCCGGAGCACGCATCGGCCGAAGGTTCTTCGTGGACCACGGCATGGGAGTCGTCATCGGGGAGACCGCGGTCATCGGGGACGACGTCGTCATCTACCACGGGGTCACCCTGGGCGGGAAGGGCGGCGGCCACGGGCAACGGCACCCGACGATCGGAGACCGCGTCGTGCTCGGCGCGGGGTCGTCCGTCCTCGGCGCGATCTCCGTCGGAGCGGACACGGTCGTCGGGGCCAACACGGTCGTCACGCGCGACGTGCCGGCCTCATCCGTCGTCACCGGTCAGCCAGGAGTCGCGCGGCCGCGGTGAGCCCGTGGGCCTGTGAGCCTGTGCGCCCTGGCGCCCGTGCGCCCGTGCGCCCGTGCGCCCGTGCGCCCGTGCGCGAAGGGTCCCCCGATGTCGTTCCAGGGCCCGGGCGTCACCTCGGCAGCCACCACTCCCGTCTGCGTCGCGGGCCGGACCGTCGGATCGGCACGAATCGTGGTCGTGGGCGCGCCGGCCGACCCGGCGGAACGACTGCTTCGAGCGCCGTCTGGACCATGGTCCACGACTCGCGCAGCATCGCCACGGTCACCCGGACCGGCACGAGCCCGGCGTTCAGGATGGTGAGGTCCTTTCTCCGGTCGGCCTCGAACGACAACGCGTGGTGCTCTCGTCCGTCGACCTCGAGCCCGATCCGACGGTCGACGACGAGGTCGATCCGTTGTCCGTTCGGGAGCGGCCCCTGTGACCGAACGGCATGTCCGCGCAGGCGCAGCCGTGTCCGCGCGATGCTCTCCGGGAACGTGTCGCAGCGCGGATCGGCCCAGGACAGGATCCGGCGTGCGTCCGCCGGCAGCCGCCCCACCGCCGCGAGGAGCTGCCCACGTGTGAGGGCGAACGTCCGCATCGCCCAGTCCACGAGCGCAACGGCTTCCTCGAACGGCGCTTCGAGCACCGCTCGAGCGAAGGCGTCCACCACATCCACCCGCCAGGTCGTCCCGCGGGACTGGACCGCCGGTGGGTCGTACACCACGCGGACACCGGGACGATGGCGGAGTCGCGCTGCGTTCCGCGGGACCGAGACGACGATCTGTGGTGGGGTCCGGCTCCATCGCCACGGCAGCAGCGAGGTCAGGGCGGCGAGCCCGGTGAGCCGTCCCCCGACCTGGACCGCGATGAACCGCGGGTCGTCCGGTGGCCAGGTGGAGTACCAGCCACGGCGCGGTCTCCGGACGGTGCCCTTCCGCACGGCGGCGGTGAGGTGCCGGTCACGAGCTCCAGCACGCACGAGGTCGCGCTTGTGCAGGAGCCCGCCCCCGTCGGTCACGATGCTTGCGATGGTCGTCATGTCCGACACTCTCCGGCCCCTACGAGCTGCGCGGGGACGCGAGCAGCGCTCCTGTGGACGAGTCGGCGGCGAGGCGATCTGTGGAGGACGAGCCGCACCTCCCGTCCATCGCCGGAGCGCTGCGCAAGCGCTCCGGCACACGGGCCTGTCGGGCCGCCCGGCTGCGCCGGGTCCGTCAGCTCCGCTGGGTTCGTCAGCTCCGCTGGCTCGAGACGGTCGCGACAGTGCGGAGAACGCAGGAACTCGCCCTGGAGGCGCGGCCCCAGCCAGACCCGCGCCGCACCTTCCTGATTCGGCGGCGGATCCGCTCGCGTGAGTCGGCGCCGCGCGGCAGGCTGTCTCCATGGACGGAACAGCACTGCAACGCATCGCCGATCGCGTGGCGACCGGCTTGCCCGCGGCGACGAAGGGCCAGCCGTTCGGCGAGGGCACCGACGTGTACAAGGTCGTCGACAAGGTGTTCGTGATCGTGAGCGAGCGGAACGGATCGGCGATGGTCACCCTCAAGGCGGCACCCCCACACGTCGTCGCGCTCCTCGCGGGCCATCCGTCGATCACCCCCGGCTACCACATGAACAAGCGGCACTGGGTGACCATCGGGCCGGGCGCAGACGTGACCGAGCGACTCGTCGAGGACCTCGTCGGGAACTCCTACGACCTGATCGTGAGCACCCTGCCGCGGGATCGTCGACCGATCGATCCCGTGCGCGACGAACCGGACCAGGACGTGCGAGCGATGGAGCCGCTGGTCAGGCCCCGGCCCGGGCCAGTGTCTTCTCCGCCTCGGTGCGCAGTTTGACCGGAACAGGCCGGACGCTGCGCAACAGCGCGGCGGCCTGGCCCGGTTCGAGACCGCGGAAGACGTCACCGATCGTCACCCCATGGTCCGGTTGTTCGACGACCGTGAACGTGTCTCCGGCACGGACCGGCCCGGACTTGACGACGCGCAGGTACGCACCGGGGCGTCCTTCCTCGGTGAACCGCTTCACCCACTTGTCGATGCCCATGCGTCGCGCGAAGGTCCCGCACGGGATCCGGGGGAAGGTGACCTCGAGCACGAGCGACTCGCCGACGCGCCATCGTTCCCCGACCAGCGCGCGAGTCACGTCGAGTCCGCCGACTCGGAGGTTCTCCCCGAACAGCCCCGGCGGGATCGGACGGCCGAGTTCCGCTGCGAAGTGTGCGGCATCGTCGTCGCTGTAGGCGTACACGGCCTGGTCCTCACCGCCGTGGTGTTTCCGATCCGCCTGGACGTCTGCGTGGAGCCCGAGCGGACGGATCCGCACCGGACCGTCGACCGGGCGTTTGTCGATCGCGGTGACGCCGATCGTCCCGGAGTCGCGGAGCAGTCGATCGACGCGGCAGACGGCCGTGATGATGGGCATGCCTCCATCGTGCCGGAGTCGTGCAGGAGCCGCCAGAGGTCATTGCACGTCGGGGAGTGGTTCTCGACGAGCGATTCCGCCGTCAGCGCTCGGTTCTCCCGTCGATGCACACCTGCCCCTGAACGAGGAGCGCTCTGCGTGCCGCGACGGGCGTGCACCGTCCGACGGGGAGAAATCTGCTCACCGGGTGTGGCGGTCCGCGCCCGGCGGGCGAGTGCGACTCGGCTGGTGGCTTGAGGAAGTGCCGCCGGGAGGGGGCTGCGTCGACAACTCAGGGATGCGCCGCGACAGCGGGTGCTCGGACGTCGGGACGGCGTCGTCGTCCTGGATCGCGCCGACAGCCTCAGTAGTTGTTGAACGCCTGGGAGTGCGCCCATGCTGCGCAGGGGGTCCCGTACGCGGCGCGGATGTACCGCAGTCCCCACGCGACCTGCGTCGACGCGTTGGTCTGCCAGTCGGCAGCGATCGTGCCCATCTTCGAGCCGGGCAGGGACTGCGGGATCCCGTAGGCGCCCGAGCTCCCGTTCGACGCCCGGTAGTTCCAGCCCGACTCCTTCGTCCAGAGCGAGTTCAGACACGCGAACTGCGAGGCGCCCCAGCCGTACTGCGTCGCCGCCATCGACGCTGCAGTCGCCTTCGCACCGGACGGGGTGTTCGCGGCGGCCTGGGCCTCGGCAGCGGCCTGTGCCTGCGCGGCAGCTGCGGCGGCTGCGGCGGCAGCAACTGCCGCGTCGGCCTCGGACTTCGCGTCGATCGCGGACTGTTCCTGAACCTCCGTCGAACTCGTCACGGTCTCCGAGATCTGCTGCTGGAGCTGCACGGCCCCGAGCGAGTGGTAGTCCGACAGTGCGGCGATGTCTCGCTCGAGGTCGCTCGTGTCGGTCGAGGCGTTGGCGGTGTCGAGGACGGTGCGGGCCGTCGACATCGTGGCTGCGGCCTGCGCCTTCGCGAGGTCACGCTGACTCATCACGGACTGCGTCGCGGCAGGCACGCCGATTGGGTCTCCGACGCCGAACGCCTCGCCGACACCGCGCTGCGTCGTGACGGCGAGCACGCCGCCGGCGACGATCGTCACCGCGACGACGCCTGCGCCGATCTTCCGACGACGAACGGTACGGCGACGACGACGTGCCGCACGCCGGGTTGGAGGCGCAGGAACGGGGGTCGGTCGAGCTGCGTCGACAGCCGGGAGGGTGTCGGGGGAGGTGATGGTGTTCTCGTGGAGTTCTGTCACAGCGATCCGTGTCTGGGCCGACGTTCCGGGTCCCGGTGCCGCGGGCAGTCGCACACCTGCTCGCCGGCCAACGGGCTCGACAGCAGCGATGCGACCCGGATGTCGGGTGTGGCGAGCGGTGGTGTGGACCCGCTCGTCCGCCGGTCGTCGCCGGGACGTCGTCCTCGCTGGACCCACTTCGGGAGCGGGTTCCGCAGGAGGACGGCGTCGATTGATCAGGACGATCCCGGTCCGGCTCCGGCGACGTGTCCCGGCTCCGGGGAACGTTCTCCGTGCGATTGCGAAGTGTCCTGAACACCCGGCGCGGGGCGAAGCCGACACCATCGCATCGAATGCTGGACGAGTCGTGCGCAGCACCTGGCAGAACCATCCGTCCACCCGAACAACCCGGCACTGCTGCAGACGCCGACGTCGGACGGCACGCGCCGCCCGTCGACGCCCGCGCCGGACTCAGACGCTCCGCGGATCCTCTTCCACCCGCGCGACCCGCTCGAGCGCCCCGAGCGCCCCGGCGATCGCGGCGATGTCCTCGTCGTCCAGGTCCGCGAGGAGCTCCGTCACCAGCCCAGCGCGCTCGGCCCGTGCCGACGACACCGCTCGGACCCCCGCCGGCGTGGCTCGCACCACGAACGCGCGGCCATCGGTCGGATCGTCCGCGCGCTGCACGAACCCTCGCGACTCGAGCTCGCCCAGCACCCGCGTGGTCGTCGGCTTCGTGATGACCTCGGCCCGCGCGAGGTCGCCGGGCCGGATCGGGCCGAGCCGGACGATCGAGGCCAACGCCGACACGAGGCCGTAGCTCAACTCTTCGCTGCTGTTCCGGGCACGGCGGTTGATGCGACCGACGGCGACCGCGAGCCGCGCCGCCACCACCTCGCGATCGACCGCTCGCTCGCTCTCGTCGATGGGGTTCTCGATCATGCTGCTCCGTCGGGTCGCGAACTCGTCGTCACCGCGATCGTAGCGGTCGGCCCGTTCGACTGACGACGGACCCTCGCGTGGACCGCCCGGCGGACGGAGGCCAGACCCACCGATCGGCGGACGGGAGGCCCACCCACCGACCCAGGCCGTCCCCAGCCCGTCGGACGGCCGGTCGGGCACCCGTCAGCGCTCGTCGCCGGGCAGCTGGTGGATGGCCTCGGTCGCGAGCTCGGCCGCGATCCCGTCCTTCGCCACGATGGCGTCCCGCAGGCGCCGGAAGTCCGTGATCATGGTGTCCCAGTCGACGATCGTGTCGAGGTTCGGCAGGCGGAGCCGGAACGCGAGACCGTCCATGGTGTCCTTGCACACGCGCTGGAGCGACGGGTTCCCGCACTCCTCGACGAACATCGCGAACACGGCGAGGGCGTCGGTGTTGACGGCCTTGACGTCGTGCGCTTCCATCTCGGCGACGTTCTTGTCGACCGCGGCGATGATCTTCTTGCGGGTCGGTTCGGTGAGCAACGGCACGGCCAGGCGCACGACGCCGCCGAAGAGCACCCCGAGGGTCTGCAGCGCCTCGACGACCTCGTGTTCGTTCGGCGTCGTGACACGGGTGTACCGGTTCGGGGCCATCTCGATGAGGCCGGCGCGCGCGAGCTGGCTGAGGGCCTCCCGGATCGGGGTGCGGGAGACGCCGAGCCAGGAGATGAGCTCGTCGTCGTTGAGGCGCTCGCCGGGCTCCAGGGTGCCGTCCATGATCGCCGAGTGGATCTTCTCCCGGACGGTGTCGCGGAGGAGCTGGTGCTCGGTGGGCTCGCTACGGGGGACGGGCATGATGTTCCTTCGGCTCAGGTTCTGCAGTCTGCCCCAATGTACCTGATATACGCCGGCGCGTTCATCGGTCCGAGCCCAGCGCGTCGTCGAGCAGACGGAGGGTCGCCGGGTCCTCGCCGGCGAACCACCGCGCGAGCACCGCGTCGAACGGCGCTCGTGCGCCGTCGCCAGCCCCGTCGCGCGCGCCGTCACCTGCGCTGTCGACTGCGCCGTCGTCGGCGGCTCGGGCGAACAGGGTCATCGACGAGCGCAGCTTCATCGCATCGATCCCGCCGAGCAGGGCTCCGACGTCCGCCGCGGGAGCGGTCCTCGCAGCGTCGACGGCCGTCCCGAGCCGTGGCCCGAGAACCGGGTGCCGGAGGTACGCACGAGCCTCCGCGAGGGACCCGATCGCGTACCGCGTCGCCATGGGACTCGTGCCGAGGCCACGGATCTGCGGGAACACGAACCACATCCAGTGCGACGTCTTCCGACCGGCCCGCAGCTCGGCGACCGCTCGGTCGTGGACACCGTCCTGCGCGAGGACGAACCGGCGGAGGTCGAACGGATCGAGGTCGGCGGGATCGTGGCCCGCGCGTTCTGCGTCGATCACGGGCGGGCGTGCCGGGCGATGCGGAGCGCCCAGGCGAGGAGGGGCAGCTGCAGGGGGAGCCGGAGGAGTGCGACGATCCGCAGCGGTCTCGGCGAGCGCGGGTTGTCGAGCAGGTCCCGCGCCATCTTCACGTTCGCGGGGAACACCGCGAGGAACAGTGCGGCGGCGGCGAGTCCTGCACGGCGCCGGGTCCGCGGCACGAGGAGTCCGGCCGCGATGGCGAGTTCCGCGACACCCGACGCGTACGTCGTGGTCCGGGCGGGCAGACCGCGTGGCACGATGCGCACGAACGTGCCGGGCCGGACCATGTGGAGCACCCCGGACGCACCCAGCAGGAGCGCGATGCGGCCGGCGATGGTGGAGGCGCGTCGAGCGCGTGCGGATCGTCCCATGCGTCCATCGTGGACCCCTCGCGTGCAGCGCGGTGCACCGCGGTCGGCCGGCGCCGTCCTGCGGACGGGACTCAGACGAGCGCGGTCGCCACGAGGTCGAGGAGGACGTGCGCAACCTCGGACTTGCTGCCGGACGCCTCGCGGACCAGCTCCCCGCCCGGGACGAGGACCTCGATCGCGTTCTCCTCGGCCTCGAACCCGGAGGTCCACCCGACGTGGTTGACGACGAGCATGTCGGCGGGCTTCCGCGCGATCTTGGCGCGTCCGAGTTCGAGACGGGCTGCTCGGTCCGGCTCGGTCTCGGCAGCGAACCCGACCACGAGCTGCCCAGGGCGTCGTGCGGCCACGAGCTCGGCGAGCACGTCGGGGTTCTTCACGAGCGTCAGAGTGATGCTGTCCCCGGCGGACTCCTTCTTGAGCTTGGCGTCGAGGACGTCGGCCGGCCGGTAGTCGGCGACGGCCGCCGTCATCACGAGCACGTCGGCGTCGTCGGCCAGTCGGTGCATCTCCGCCGCGAGCTCCGCTGCCGTGCCGACGGGGACCACCGTCGGGTCGATCGGCGCGTCCGTCTCGCGCAGTGCGGCCAACACGCCGGGTTCGATGTTCGCACTGACCACGGTCACCGTCGCCCCGCGGGCCGCAGCCTCGGCCGCGATCGCCAGTCCCTGACGGCCGCTCGACCGGTTCCCGACGAACCGCACCGGGTCGAACGGCTCGCGCGTGCCTCCGGCACTCACCACGATCCGGGTGCCGGAGAGGTCGCCGCGGCGGGCGTCCGGGCGGTCGGCGGACTGGAGGCGCGGGGCGGCGGTGCCCCGCGCCTCCAGTCCGTCGTCGGGGACCGACCGCGGTCCGGAGGCCGGACTGCCGGCGTCCAGGACCGCGAGCGCGGCCGCGACGATGTCGTCCGGTTCGGACATCCGGCCGATGCCGGAGTCGCCGCCCGTCAGAGGCCCGGTCTCGGGGCCGACGACGTGCACGCCGCGCGACCGGAGGGTCTCGATGTTCGCCCGCGTGGCCGGGTGCTCCCACATCTGCGGGTGCATCGCGGGGGCGATCACGAGGGGCGCGGTCGTCGCGAGGAGCGTCGTCCCGAGGAGGTCCGGAGCGAGTCCGTGCGCCATCCGGGCGATCGCGTCTGCGGTGGCGGGGGCGATCACGATGATGTCCGCCCGGCGGCCGAGCGCGACGTGGCGGACCTCGGCGACCTCCTCGAACACGCTCGTGGAGACGGGGTTGCGGCTGATCGCCTCGAGGGTGGGGAGGCCGACGAACCGCAGTGCGCCCTCGGTGGGGACGACGTGGACGTCGTGGCCGAGCCCGACGAACGCGCGGACGACGCCGACCGCCTTGTACGCCGCGATGCCACCGGTGATGCCGACGACGACGGTCCGGGCGAGAGTGCTTCGATCGGTCACGCCCCGACGCTACCAGCGGGGTCGTCCTGCGGCGGGGACGGGATCGCCGGGACGGGATCGCCGTGCCGGGACCGTGGGGACGGGACCGCGGGGACGGGATCGCCGCGACGGGATCGCCGCGACGGGATCGCCGGGATGGGACCGCCGCTGGGCACCCGCCCGCGCCGTGTGGCGGTGGCGGCTGGTGCCTGGCCCCGCGTGGTGGCGGCCGTGCCCGCTGCCGGGGTCGGGGCTGCTCTGCAGGACGCGCTGCGAGGATCGACCCATGTGCACCGTGATCGTCCGCGTCGCCCCGGGAACAGCATGGCCGGTGACGCTCCTCGCGCTTCGTGACGAGTCCCCGGAACGGCCCTGGGACCCGCCGGGCGCGTGGTGGCCGACGATGGGTCAGGAAGTCCGCGGCGTGCACGACCGGTCAGCCGGCGGGGCATGGCTCGCCGTGTCGGACCGGACGCGGTCACTCGCAGTCGTCCTGAACCGTTCGCCGGACGAGCCGGTGCCGGCGACGCCGACGACGCGCGGAACGCTGCCGCTCGACGCGGTCGTGTACGGCCGTGTGCCGGCCGGGACACCGACCGCGCGACCGTTCAACCTCGTGCACGCGGATGCGGAGGGGGTCCGCGTGACGTCGTGGGACGGGGTCGAGGTCCGGACGAGCGCCCTCGCGGCCGGGGTGCACATGATCGCGGAGACCGCTGCGGACGACCGTCGGGTGCCTCGGATCGGACGATGGCTCGACGCGTTCCGGGAGGGCAGTGCGCCCGCCGTCCCGCCGTCCGTCGACCCCGCGGAGGCGCTCGCTGGTGCTGCGTTCGGCGCGGGTCTCGGCGCCGCTGCTGCGGGAGGCGCGGGCGCGGGTCTCGGCGCCGCTGCCGGTGCCTGGGCTCCGTGGTTCCAGGTCCTCGACGCCAGCCGACGGCTCGACCCGACCGACCCGGAGGCCATCGTCCGCGACCACACCGGACCCGATGGACGCTTCACCACCCTGTCGGTCGTGTCGGCGGCGATCGGGACCGAGGGTGTCGTCCTGCGGCATTCGCGGCTCGATGCGCCCGCCGCGATCGACGGCGGGGTGCGCGTCGGTCATGCTTGACCCGTGACCATGTCGAAGGACGAGTTCCGCGCGCAGTTCCGTTCCACCGGAGGGCGCCTCGGGCTGGGGTACCCGCACGTCGGCGAGGAGCAGGCGGCGATGGTGGTCCACGACGACGTCATGCTGCAGGCCACCTACGAGGGGTGGCTCCGTGCGCAGTCCGACCAGGCGGCGCGGGGTGGGCCGGCCGGTCGGGACGCCGGGGCGGATCCGGGTCCTGCCGGTCCGGGAGCGTCGGCGCCGGTCGGCCCGTCGCGTGATGCCGACGGCGACCGCGGGTACGGGGCGTCGATCGAGGACCAGCCGCCGTACGGACAGGTTGCACCGGGGTCAGGCACGGTTCCTGGCGGGCCCCCGTACGGTCGCGTCGACCCCGGGTACGGCCCGACCGGCCCCGGGTACGGTCCGACGGGCCCCGGGTACGGTGCACCGACCGGCTCGGGGTGCGGCCCGTCGGGACGCTCGTCGCCGTCGGGAGCGCCCTACGGCGGCGGTCCGGGCGACGCCCTCTACCGAGGTGCGCCGGGAGGCCCGTACCAGGGGCGACGTGTCGTCGCCTCACCAGTGAGACCGTTCGTCGTCGCGATCATCGGCATCGCCGTCGGGTGGGTGTTCTGGGGACTCGGCGTCGGGCTGGGCATCTGGGCGTTGCAGGACGTGCTGGTCCTCCGGCGCGTGATCCCGAAGGGCGCGAAGGGATCGACGATGCTGTCGGCGGCGTTCGCCCTCGCGATCGTGTCGATCGTGTTCGGGGCCTTCGTCATCCTCCGACGTCTGCTCGGCCTCTCCTTCCGCTGAGGTCTCGGCGTCGGGCGGGGCAAGGTTCCTGCCGCGCCGATGCCGTGCCTCCCCGACGCCGTGCCTCCCCGGCGCCGGACGGTGTCGGCGGTGCAGGAAGTCACCGCCCCGGGGGTGGTCCGAGCCACCTCGGGGGCGCCAGCTTCCTGCCGGACCGACCCCGAGCCTCCCGTCCGGCGCAGTGCCTCCCGTTCGGCGCATGACCGTGTCGGCGATACAGGAAGTCACCGCCCCGGGGGTGGTCCGAGCCACCTCGGGGCGGCAGGTTCCTGCGGGACCGACCCCGTGCCTCCTGTCCGACGCGGTGCCGCCCGTTCCGCGCCGACTCTCCCGTCCGGCGCAGTGCGTCCCTTCCGGCGCATGACCGCGTCGGCATCGCAGGAAGTCACCGCCCCGGGGGCGGTCCGAGCCACCTCGGGGGCGCCAGCTTCCTGCCGGACCGACCCCCGTGCCTCCCGTTGTGCGCCGAGCTTCCGGCGCATGACCGCGTCGGCATCGCAGGAAGTCACCGCCCCGGGGGTGGTCCCGCCACCCCCGGGCGCCAGGTTCCTGCCGGACCGGCACCGCGCCTCCCGTCCGGTGCAACAGCCTCAGCAACCGCGCTGTCCGGAATACCCGACGCGTATCCGTTGTATGATCATGCAAACGCATCGATCTCGGAGGGCACATGTCCAGCGCATTCGGCAACATCGGCGGCGACGACGCAGCAGACCCAGCGGCTCGGCCCGTGTCCCGGCCGGCCGACGCCCCGCCGCCCGCACCGGTCCGCGTCGGTGCCGTGCAGCTCGGCCTCGACACGTTCGGCGATGTCACCGAGACCCTCGGCGGCGAGCGGCTCAGCCAGGCTCAGAGCATCAGGAACATCGTCGACCAGGCCGTGCTGGCAGATCAGGTCGGTCTCGACTTCATCGGCGTCGGCGAGCACCACCGAGCCGACTTCGCAGTCAGTGCGCCCGAGGTCGTCCTCGCCGCCATCGCCGCCCGCACCGAGCGGATCCACCTCGGCTCCGCCGTCACCGTCCTGAGTTCCGACGACCCCGTCCGGGTGTACGAACGGTTCGCGACCGTCGACGCGCTCTCGAACGGACGTGCTGAGGTCGTGCTCGGCCGAGGGTCGTTCACCGAGTCGTTCCCGCTCTTCGGCTACGACCTCGCCGACTACGAAGCCCTGTTCGAGGAGAAGGTCGAGCTCTTCGCAGAACTCCTCAAGGAGGGGCCGGTGACCTGGTCGGGGACCAAGCGCGCCTCGTTGACGGATCAGGACGTCTTCCCGAAGACCGAGGACGGCGCGATCCGGACCTGGGTGGGTGTCGGCGGTTCCCCGCAGTCGGTGATCCGTGCGGCGAGCTACGGCTTCCCGCTGTTCCTGGCGATCATCGGCGGGCAGCCCGCGCAGTTCGCACCGTTCTCCCGGCTGTACCGTCAGGCGCTCGACCAGTTCGAGCTCCCGCAGCAGCCGATCGCGATGCACTCGCCCGGCTTCGTCGCGGACACGGACGAGGAGGCCGCCGCGATCTACTTCCCGTACCACAAGGACGTCACGGACCGGTTGGGCCGCGAGCGAGGATGGCCGCCGTTCGACGAGTCGCAGTACCGGGCAGGCCTCAGCGCCGGTGGGGCCCTGTACGTCGGGTCGCCGGAGACCGTCGCACGGAAGATCGCCCGGAACATGCGGATCCTCGGCGTCTCACGGTTCGACATGCGGTACAGCACGGGCCGACTTCCGCACGACCACATGATGCGGTCGATCGAGCTGTTCGGGACCCGCGTCAAGCCCCTGGTCGAGGAGATGCTCGCTGCTCCGGTGCCAGCCGTCTGACGCGGGGTACGGCAGGGTCCCGAAATGGGGACACGGTCGTACCCGCCCTCTGGACCGGTGGCGGCGAAGGAACCACGAGGGCGTGCTGAGCCCTCCCGCGGGTGCCCTGGCCCGCTGTGACGCGGGATCCGGTACCCGATCCGGATCCCGCGTCCATCCGGGCGGGGGCTCCGGGCGCGGGTCGCGCTGGGGCGGGACGCCGAGCTGTGTCGGGGGTGTCTGTGGTGCTGCGGTGCTGTGGTGCTGCGGCTCTCTGCAGTTCCGGCGCTGTGGTGCTGACGCTGCGGAATCTCGGTCCGGACGGGAGGCGCGGCTTCGGCAACTCAGGAAGCCAGCGCTGCGGGGGTGACCGTCGCAGCTGCGCGCGTGCCGATGCCCTGACTGGCCGACCTGTCGGCGCGGTCGCGTCCGCCTCGTCGCGGTGGTCGGACGCCCCGGTGCCACGGTCCGGTCGGAGGCGCTGGCTCGGCAATTCAGGACGCCAGCGCTGTGGGGGTGGCTGGTGCGGCTGCGCACGTGCCGATGTCCTGACTGGCCGACCTGTGGGCGTGGTCGCGTCTGCGGCGTCGCGGTGGTCGGACGCTCGAATGCCTCGGTCCGGTCGGGAGGCGCGGGCTCGGCAATTCAGGACGCCAGCGCTGTCGTGGTGGCTGGTGCGGCTGCACGCGTGCCGATGTCCTGAATCACCGGCATGTCGGCGTGGGTACCGTCGGTGTCGTGGATCTCCTCAAGCGGACGGTGCCTCCTCGACGCGAGGAGCGGTTCCGTGGACACATCATGGGCATCGGCTCATCGAGCGGACTCCGCGCCGTCGTCGGCATGTGGCGGCATTCTCCGCTGGGAGCGTTCACCGACGTGTTCCTCGAACTGCCCGACGGGACCAGCCTGCTCCTCGCGCCGGATGAGCGAGTCGCCGAGTACGTCGGATCCACATACCGGTTCGACCGGGTGGAGGTCGTTCCGGTGGAAGCGCGGCGGGTCGGCGACCGTGTGGTGCTGGCCGCTGGGCCGCTCCAGCTCGAGGCGAGCATCGGGGCGATCACGCTGCTCGGTCGTCTCCTCAGGATCGTTCCGGATCGACTGGCTGTGCACCCGTCGTGGCTCAGGATGATCAACCCCATCGCTCGACTGCTCGTACCGGGCGCTGGGACGGCCGGCACGGCGGGGGGAGGCCGTCGTGAGTTCTACGGCGTGGTCGGATCACACGCCGTCACGGGGATCCATGGCACCTGGGAAGGGAAGGACATCGGTGACCTGCGCGCGGTCGATCCGCCGGTGCAGTTCGGGTTCGCTTCGATGCCGGCGCGGCCGCAGATCGTCGATGTCCAGACGACCATCCTGAGTTGACGTCTCCTCCCGGACCCGGACCCGGACCCGGACCCGGACCCGGGTCATATGTGACGCAAGATCTCGGTACGCGGGGATGCGCGGGGGCCTCTGGCGGGCGGGGTTCCTGAGTTGTCGGGTGGGCCTCCTGGGTGGGTGGCGGGTGTTGGTGGCGCAGGGTGCGTGTGCGGGGGGATGCGTGGTGGGGACGTTTGGCGGGCGGGGTTCCTGAGTCGCCGGGTGGGCCTCCTGGGCGGGGATGGGTGTTGGTGGCGCAGGACCCGGGTGCGCGGGGATGCCTGGTGGGGACCTTTGGCGGGGGGGGTCCTGAGTTGCCGGAGTGGGCCTCCTGGGTGCCGGGTGCGCGGGGATGCGTGGTGAGGGCCGTCAGCGCCGGGGGTTCCTGAACTGCCGGAGTGGGCCTCCTCGGTGGGTGCCGGGTGCCGGCTGCCGGGCGGAGAGTGCCGGGTGTTGGGTGGCGGCCGTTGGCGGCTCAGGATGAGGACGCGCGAGGGTGCGTGGTGGGGGACTCTGTGGCTGGGGTTTCCTGAACCGCCGGAGGGCACCTCCCGGCCGGGCGCGGGCACCCAGGGCGCGACCAGGCGCACCCAGGACACCCGGGGCGCCCCCCGGAACACGCCCCCGGCACCCCGAGATGCCCCGGACTGGCGACTCCGGGCGCCTCGCGGGAACGTCATCGATCGCCGGGAGTTCCCGGAGAACGCGCGCGAAGGACCGTGGCGCGGGGCAGGATCTGGTGTCAGACACGGCCCCGGGTCCTCCCGGCAGCAGGTCCGGCGACGACGACGGGGCTCGAGGAAGGAAGCATCATGACCGACACACACGTCGACGAACGGGCCGCGATCTCGGACATCGTGCACGGTGCCCACACCGCACTGCTGACGACCGTGAGCGAGAACGGCGAGCTGCACGCCCGCCCCCTCGCGGTCCAGGACAAGACGTTCCAGGGCACGCTGCGGTTCCTCGTCCAGGCCGACAGCGAGAAGGTCTCCGACATCGCGCGCAACCCGAACGTCAACGTGGCGATCGAGTCGCAGGGCGGGTACCTGTCCATCGCCGGGACTGCCGCGGTCACGCAGGACGAGTCCGTAATCGACGAGCTGTGGTCGCCCTTCGCCGAGGCCTGGTTCCCGGACGGGCGGCAGGACCCTTCGATCCGGCTCCTCACGGTGACGGGCGCCTCGGTCGAGTACTGGACGCAGGACTCCGGCCCGGTGGGCAGCCTGGTGCAGACGGTGAAGGCGGCGCTCACGCACTCGACGCCGGACGTCGGGAGTCACGGCACCGTCGAGCTCTGAGGTGCGTTGCGGGGACGTCGCCCTCCGCGGCCGACGTCCCCGCGGAGCCGGACGGCCCCGAGAGGCCTCCGGGAGGTCCCCGGGAGGCCCCCGGCCGAGGCGACCCCGCGAGGCCTCAACCCGGCGGCCCCGGAACGCCTCCGCGCCCACCCGGCGGCCCCGGAACGCCTCCGCGCCCGCCCGGCGGCACCCGCACGCCTCCGGCTCACCCGGCGGCACCCGCACGCCTCCGCGCCCCGGCGGCACCGGAAGGCCTCCGGCCTACGGCGGCCCCAGCAGCCAGAGCACCGCGATGCACACCGGCTGCCCGACGAGCGCCCCGGAGACCATGATCCACCGCGCCCAGGGCCTGCCGACGAGTTCCGGGCTCGCCATCAGCGGAGCCAGCGGCATCACCAGCCGCGGCGTCGACGCCATCGGGATCGACACCGCGAAGACGTACAGCGCGTACGCGGCCGAGAACACGAGGGGGACGAGTCCGAGCTTCCTCGTCGACGGGCGGCGCAGCCACACCACGTACCCGATCACCATCGCGATCACGAGCACGATGCCGCCGACGCCCAACCAGCGTCCGGCGTTCAGGAACCACGGCGTCATCGGGACGAAGTGGACGCGGCCGATGAACGCCACCCACCACGACATCTCCGTCGCGAGGTAGGCGTCCGAGCGTCCCGTCGCGTGCGAAGCGATCAACGGCCACGCGATCCCGGCCAACGTCATGACGACCCCGGACAGCACGACGAGGACCCGCTCGCGGACCGGGAACGTCCGCGGCAGTGTGCCGAGCAGGCGATGCGCCTCCGGGAGGGCTCGCCCGGAGGCCCCGAGGAGCCGGTGGGCCGCACTGCCGGACCCGGCGACCGCGGAGTGGTCCGGGGCAGCGCCCACGACGACGGGGCGGTCGTCCGGGACGGCTGCGACGGCCGGGGCGGCCGCAGCTCGAGCGTCGCGACGCGCGAGGACGAGCCGCACCACCGCGATGACCGCGAGCGTGAGCGGGATCGCCAGGGCTCCGGGGCGGGTGAATGCGGCGACGACCCCGAGCGCGGTCATCACCCCGTACCGTCGCCGTTGCATCGCGACGAGCGCCCCGAACACGAGCGCCAGGAACATGCTCTCGGCGTACCCGACCTGCAGCAGGAACGAGAGCGGTCCGACGCAGAAGAAGAACACGCCCCAGAGTGCCGCCGTCCGGCCGGCACGCTCCTCGACGAGCAGGTACATCAGGAAGGCTGCGACGAACCCCGCCAGCGTCGCGACGAGCGGCGCACCGACGGTGAACGGGATGCCGGTGGACGCGGTGAGTGCCCGGATGGTGAACGGGAACGCCGGCAGGAACGCCCATGCGTTCTGGAGCACGTGTCCTGCGGAGTCGACCGGGAGCGCAGAGGGGTACCCGTGGATCGAGATGTCCTCGTAGTACTGGCCGTCCCAGCTCGTCAGGAACGCGAGGAACCCGTGGTCGTTCCCACGGATGGCGTTCGCGGGCTGCGAGCGTCCGACCAGTGGGAACGCCGCAGCGAGCCAGAACAGCGACAACAGGCGTCCGGACACGAAGATCGTGAGGACCGATGCCCACGCCGGCAACGCGACGAGCGCGTCGACGATCCGGAGCCCGGGACGGGCGACCGCGGCAGCCGCGGCGTCGGCACCCCGACGAGCCGCGACGTCGCGCCGCGACTGGTCCGAGCGGCTCACCGGGCGTCCGGGTCGGCGTCGGATCGGGCACACGTCACGCGACAACAGTAGACGCGGTTCCTGGGATCCTGCGGCAGCGACCGACGGACGGGAGGCCCGACCTGCGTTCTGCAGACCGGAACCGGCCGGCCCGTGGCCGGGACCGTCGACGGGCAGCGCCCTAGCCTGGAGACACACCGACCAGGAGGACCACCGTGCCGAAGACCGCCATCGTCACCGAGAACGCACCGAAGCCCGCGGGCCCGTACAGCCAGGGCATCGTCGTGGCCGGGTTCGTGTACACGGCCGGCTTCGGCCCGCAGGACCCGGTCACGGGTGCCGTCGCGGACGACGTCGCCGGCCAGACCGCGCAGGTGCTCGCGAACATCGCCGCTGTCCTCGCGGAGCACGGCGCCACCCTCGACGACGTCGTGAAGTCGACGGTCCACCTCGAGCACTCCGATCGCGACTTCCCCGCGTTCAACGAGGAGTACGCCAAGCACTTCACCGCGCCGTACCCGGTCCGGACGACGGTGCAGTCGCACCTCGCGGGCATCCTCGTCGAGATCGACGTGGTCGCGGTCCTGCCGACGACCGACTGAGTCCGGCCGCGGTGGTCCGTGGGCGACCTGCCGCCCGCTCGTCGGGGGTCGTGCCCAGGAGCACATGCGCCCGGGATCGTCACATGTGCCCGGGAGCACATGTGCCCGGGATCGTCAGATGCGCCCGGGATCGTCACACGCGCCGGAGACCGGTCCCGGGGGTCGCACCGGTCAGTGATCCGTCGCGGAGCACCACGCGGCCCGCGACGAGCACGTCGTCGATCCCGACGGCCGGCCGCATCGGCGCCTCGTACGTCGAGGCCGCGGCGACGCGGTCCTGGTCGACGACGACGATGTCCGCGACCGCGCCCGGGCGGAGCACGCCGCGCTCGCCGAGCCGGAAGTGTCGGACGGCCGTCGTCGACAGGTGCTCCACCGCCTCCGACCAGGACAGCAGGCCCGGCCGGACGTGGTCGGCGAGGTAGGTCGCGAACGTCCCGTACGCCCGCGGATGCGGGTGCGACCCGACGAAGATGCCGTCCGACCCGGCCATGTGTCCGGGCATGCGGTACAGCGGTGCGAGCTCCGTGGCCGACCTCGGGTGCGGGACCCGCATGATCGCCGTGACCTGGAGCCGCGCCGCGATGAGCAGGTCGATGACGAACGACACGGGGTCGGTGCCCTCGGCGGTCGCGGCGTCGGTCACGGTGCTGCCCTGGTGCTGCCGGTAGCGGTCCGTCGGCACGTGCGAGAGCGTCATCGCGTCGGACCAGTCTGTGCCGAGGTCGGCCCGACCGAGGACCCGTTCGAGGATCGCCTCCTGGACGGTCGAGCAGCCCTCCGCGGAGCGCACCGCCCGGGCGAGCCCGTCGGTCCCCGGGGCCGCGAGCTCCGGCGGCAGGACGAGCATCGACAGGATCGTGCAGCCGCGTGAGTACGGGTACGCGTCGAACGTCAGCGGCGTCCCCGTCGCCGCGAGGTCCGCGAGGGTCCTCCGGGCGAGGTCGACCGGGGCGTGGAGGTGCGACACGTGCGCGCGGACGCCGGAACCGCGCACGATCGACGCCATCTCGTCGAGACCGGCGCGCACGTTCGACTCGTAGCCGCCGCGCATGTGGGAGACGTAGAGCGCGTCGACCGCGGCGACCTCGTGGCAGAGGTCGACGAGCTCGTCCGTGTCGGCGTGGAGGCCGGGGACGTAGTCGAGCCCGGTGGCGAGTCCGACCGCGCCGTCCACGAGACCCTGCCGCACGAGCGCGCGCATGGCGCCCCGCTGCACTCCGCTCGCCGGGCCGGGGGCGTCGCCGCAGACGAGCTGACGGACCGTGCCGGCGGGGACGAGGGTCGCGACGTTGACCGGGACGGTGCCGTCGTACGTCGCGAGGAGTCCGGCGATGCCGTCGCCCCGGTACGACGGGTGGGGTCCGTCGATCGCGGCGAAGTACTCGGCCGCGTAGCCGCCGTCACCCGGTGCGGGGGAGACGCCGTCCTGCCCGGTGACGATCGTCGTGACGCCCTGGCGGAGGAGCGCGAGCTGGACGTCCGCCTCGAACACCAGGGATCCGGCGTGCGAGTGCGCGTCGACGAAGCCGGGCATGAGCAGACGTCCTGCGCAGTCGACGACCTGCGCGGACGTCGGCGCGTCCACGGTCCCGGGCGGAGCGACCGCCGCGATACGTCCGCCGTCGACGACGACGTCGGTCCGGACCGGGTCGCCGTCCGCACCGATCACCGAGCCGCCGCGCAGCAGGATGCCGGGCGGGGCGGCGGGCCTCACAGCCCGGCCACCAGTCGTCGCGCCCGGTGCGCCAGGGCCGCCATGTCGCCGCTCGTCAGCGCGTCCCCGACGAGCGGCGATCCGAGGCCGACCGCGACCGCACCGGCTGCCAGGTAGTCCGCCGCGCTGTCGACGCCGATGCCGCCGGTCGGGATCACCTGGACGAAGTCGAGCGGGGCGAGCACCTGCCGGAGGTACGCGGGACCGCCGAGCGGGCCGATCGGGAACACCTTGACCGCCGTCGCACCGAGTCGCCAGGCGGTCAGGATCTCGGTCGGGGTCGCGGCACCCGGGTACCAGGCCATGCCGAGCTCGGCGGCGCGCACACCGATCACGGGGTCGAGATGCGGGCTGACCGCGAAGGTCGCGCCCGCAGCGGCGGCCTCCTCGAGCTGCGCGACGTCGAGCACTGTGCCGACCCCGACGGACGCCGTCGGGGAGCCTGCGCGACCGTACTCGGAGGCGGCCCAAAGGATGCCGTCCTGCCACCCCGGGGTGTTCGTCGTGATCTCGATGCCGAGGACGCCCGCCGTCACCAGCGTCCGGGTCGCGGCGACGACGTGGTCGCCGGTGCCGCCACGGAGGATCGCGATGGTCCGTCCGCCGGTGTGCGGCAGCCGGGGCGCTCCGGTCCGGGAACGGTCTCTCGCGGCATCGGGGCTGGAGCTGGTCATGGTGCTGTCCCTTCGACGAGTTCGGTCACCGGTCGACCCGGTCGTGGACGACCGAGCCGGGTCCCCGCTCGATCGGTCGTCCACCGGGGAGGTCGGCCGGGCCCGGCTGGGCATCGGTGCGGTCGGCCGTGCTGGGCACGCGGCGAGGCTCCGCAGGCTCGGCGGCGATCTCGTCGGCGTCCGGCAGCGAGTGCCAGTCCCCGTCGACGGTGCAGGCCAGCGCTCCGGCCTCGGCGGCGAGGTCCAGGGCGCGCGCAGGAGGGTCCGCTCGCAGCCGGGCAGCGAGGTACGCGGCGACGAACGCGTCGCCCGCGCCGACCGGGTCCACGACGTGCACCGGAGTCGCGGCACGGTGCAGGACCTCGCCGTCGACCGCCACGACGGCGCCGCGGGACCCCATCTTGACGACGGCGTGGCCCGACGCGAGATCCGCGAGGCGGAGCGCGAGATCGGGCTCGTCGTCGTCGCGGTGCGGCAGGTCGAGCACGAGCCGCGCCTCGTCGTCGCCGGCGAACACGATCGACGAGCGGCGGGCGACGGTCCGGTACCGCTCACGACCGGCCGCGTCCGCGATGAGCTTCGGGCGGTGGTTGACGTCGAAGGAGACCGGGACGCCGGACCCTTCGGCGCGGTCGAGTGCTGCGTGCACGGTGTCCCGCGCGGTGTCCGACAGTGCGAGCGTGATGCCGGTGAGGTGCAGCAGCGCGGCGCGTTCGACGAGTCCGTCGGGCAGGTCGGCCGGCTCGAGGGCCGAACCCGCGCTGCCGCGTCGGTGGTACGTGACGCGGGTCCGGCCGTCCGGCAGCCGTTCCTTCATCATGAGCCCGGTCGATCGGTCCGTGTCTGTGATGGCCACCGTGGTGACCCCGGCCCTCCGGACGTCGCGCAGCACCCGGTCGCCGGCGGGATCGGCGCCGACCCGGCCGACCCACGTCACGGGGACGTGCAGGCGTGCCAGACCGATCGCGGTGTTGCTCTCGGCCCCGCCCGTGTCGACCCGCATCGCGCCGAGGTCGGCGACGGTCCCCGTGCCGCGTCCGACGAGCAGGAGCATCGTCTCGCCGAACGTCACGACACCGCCGTCGGTGATGCCGCCGGCACGCGCGGCCCGACCGGAGGCCTCCCCGATCATCGGGCGTTCCGCGCGAGGAGCAGCCGCGCCGCGTCCGACCCGAGCGCGACCGAGATCTCGAGCGCCATCCGGACGACGTCGTCGCCGAGCACCCGGACCGCACCCGCTGGCAGCCGCGACGCGAGGCCCGAGATGCTCATCGCCCCGACCACCTGGTTCGCGTGCCCCGTGATCGCCGCGCCGACGCACCGGATGTCCGGTTCGTTCTCGCGGTCGTCGATGCCGTACCCGCGCTCCGCGGTCCGCTCGATCTCGCGCCGCCAGCGCTCGTCGTCGGTGATCGTGCCGATCGCGGGTGCGGGCGTGGGTGCCGCGAGGACCCGGCCGAGCAGCTCCGGGTCGCCGAACGCGACGATGGCCTTGCCGCTCGCGGTGTTCCGCATCGGCAGACGGTTCCCGACCCGGGAGGCCATCCGCACCGTGCCCCGCGTCTCCACCTTGTCGACGTAGACGATGTCCGTGCCGTCCGGGACCACGAGGTGACAGGTGAGGCCGGTGTCCTCGGCCGCGCGGCGGAGGAACGGTGCCGCCACCGAGCGGAGGTCGATGCCCTCGAGGTACGACTGCCCGAGCAGCAGCGATCCGAGTCCGAGGGTGAACCCGCCCTCGACACTCCGGCGGAGCAGGTCGTTCTCGAGCATCGGGGCGGTCAGCCGCAGCACCGTCGACTTGCTCGTGCCGAGCGTCGCCGCGATCGTGGTGAGGCTCGTGGCCGGGGCCCCGTTCCGCGTCGCGTCGGCGATCAGGTCGAGGATCCGCAACCCGCGCCGCAGTGACAGCGCGGCGTTCCTCGGGGAGCCGCGCCGTTCCTCCAGGCCGTCGGCTCCGGTCGGCCCGTCGGCTGGGGTCATCTGCGGCGTGACCATCAGAACCACGTGCCGATCGTCTCGACGACGACGTCGGCATCGTCGACGAGGTGGATCGACCGCCACTTGTCGAACGCGGTGCACGGGTGCGAGACGCCGAGGACGACGACGTCTCCCGGGACGACCTCGGTCCCGTCCGAGACGGCCAGGTACGCGTGCTGGTCGTCCATCCGCGTGACGGTCAGCGCACCGGGCGGCAGGTCGGCCGGCACGGACGAGGGCGTCCCGCGGGGGAGGAGCCGACGGACGACCGGGAGTCCCTCGTCGAACGGGGCGTCCCGCTTGCCGACCGCGACGAGGGCGAGGCCGGGTTCCGGCACCGACGTGACACGGCCCCAGATCTCGATCGCGGCTCGCAGCGACCCCTGCTCGGGGATGCGGTGGAACGGGGTCTTGTGCTCGTAGGCTCCGTCGTCGTGCGTGAGGTACGCGCCGGAGCGCAGGACGACGTCAAGGTCGGTCGGCCGGTCTGCGAGCGCGTCGACGACGGCGTCGAAGTACGCGCTGCCGCCCATGCTGAGGATCATGCGACCGGGCTCGCCGGGCTCGTGCGCGTCGTCGGACTCGCCGGGCTCGTGCGCGTTGTCGGGCTCGCCGGGCCTGACGAGGCCGGCGCCCCGGATCACCCGTGCCACCCCGAGCACCCCGGCGACGTAGGCGTGGGCCGCCTCGACCGTGGGGAGTCCTCCCTCGTACCCGGAGACGCCGCGGAGGACCACTCCAGGAGCGGCGGCCGCGGCTCGGGCGACGTCGAGGGCGGCATCGGCGGACCGCACCCCGGTCCGGCCGCCGGAGAACCCGATCTCCACGAGCACGTGCACGGACCCGGCCACGGCGGTCGCGGCGGCGGACGCGGCGGCGACCCCGGCGACCGAGTCGACGTAGCTCAGGAAGTCCCCGTCCGGCCGCGACCCCAGCCACGCGAGGCCGGCGGGGTCGAGCACCTCGTTCGCGACGAGGACGTGCCGGATCCCGTGCTCGGCCGCGACCATGGCCTGCTGCACCGACGCGACCGTGACGCCCCATGCGCCGGCATCGATCTGACGGGCAGCGAGCGCGGGTGCCATGTGCGTCTTCATGTGCGGGGCGAACACGAGGCCGTGCCGGTCGACGAACGCCTGCATCACCGCGATGTTCGATGCGAGGGCGGACTCCCGGAGGGTCATCACGGGCAGGTGTGCGCCGGGACCGAGGACATGGTGCGGACCGGCTTCGACCGGCGACCAGGCGCCCTTCGCTGCGACGGTCGCGGGGCCGGGTGCTGGGCTCGTCGCGGTCGCGGTCGCGTGCCCGGTCGCGGTTTCGGTCGCGGTGGCGCGGTCGTCGGGCATGGGGCCTCCTCGTCCTGGCCGGTGTCGTCCACCGTTGCCGACCGTCCGGTCATCGCACAACGACTCCGCCCCCGCCATTCTGCAACGCAGAACGGTGTGCGGGGCTGATGTCGGCGGTTCAGGAAACCGGTCCCGCGCGGCCGGGCCGGGCCGCCGGCGTGCACCGGGTTCCTGCGTTCCCGACGGGGCAGGGCGGGACGGGGCACTCGGCCGGGGACGGGACGAGGAACGGACGGCGCGGAGTCGGAACGAGCAGACGGCGACGCGGCAAGACCGGAACAGTCGGGCAGGCCCCGGACCGGAGGGCCCCCTCAGCGACCGTCCCGGCCCGCGACCGACGCCCACACCCCGGCCACCACGCAGAGCACGACGACCATCGCCACCACCCCACCCCACCCGAGCCCGACGAACGCGACACCGCCGAGGAACCCGAAGAGGCTCGACCCGGCGTAGTACCAGAAGTTGTAGAGCGACGTGGACTGCGCACGGTCGGCCGTCGCCCGAGCCCCTGCCCATCCCGATGCGATCGAGTGCGCACCGAAGAACCCCGCCGTCATGACGACGAGGCCGACCACGACGAAGACGAGCGATCCGGAGAGCGTCACGACCGCCCCCACCATCATCACCGCGGTCGACGCCAGCATGATGCGTCTCCGCCCGAGCCGGTCGGCGAGCCCGCCCGCCGTCCGCGAGGACACCGTCCCCGCGAGGTACGCCAGGAACAGCAGGCTCGCGAGTGCGGTCGGCAGCGCGAACGGTGGGGCCTCGAGTCGGAACGTCAGGTAGTTGTACATCGCGACGAACCCGCCCATCAGCAGGAACCCCTGTCCGTAGAGGACGAGGAGCCGCGCGTTCCTGAGGTGCCGACCCATGGCAGCGGCCACGGACCGCACCGACACCGATCGGCGGCGGAACCCCCGCGGCACCGGCGTGGCGACGAAGAAGACGACGGCGGCGACCCCGGCCAGGACCGCGACCGAGAACGTGCCGACCCGCCACCCGGCGACGTCGGCCACCGGCCCCGCGACGAGTCGGCCGAGCAGCCCGCCGATCGTCGTCCCGGACACGTAGGTCCCCGCGGCGAGCGCTGCGTGCCGCGGACGGATCTCCTCGCCGAGGTACGTCACGGCGATCGCAGGGATGCCGCCGAGCGCGACCCCTTCGAGCACCCGGACGGCGATGAGCACGGGGAACGTCGGACTCCACGGCATGACGAGTCCGAACACGGTCGCGGCGATCAGCGCGATGCGCATCGCGCGGACCCGTCCGATCCGGTCGGCGACGAGCGACCAGGGCAGGACGGCGAGCGCGAGACCGATCGTCGCCGCCGAGATCAGGAGGCCCGACCGCGACGGGTCGACCCGCAGGTCCCGGGCGAGCGTCGGCAGGATGCCCTGTGGCGCGTACAACTGCGCGAACGTCGCGATGCCCGCGCCGAGGAGTGCCACGAGGATCCGCCGGTACTCCCGGCTCCCGCGGTCGTGGCCGTCCCAGTCGCGTGCAGCGTTGCGTTCCCAGGACGCGCGATCCGGACGGTCGGGAGGCACGGCCCGCCCGGATCCGTCGTCCTCCGTCCGGCGCGCACTCACCTCCGCCACGGTACCCGTTCGGTCCCGCAGGAGGGGGCGTCCGTCCGGGCAGGGACCGGTCCCCGGGCGAGGCGCCGTCCTGCGTTGCGACCGGCACCGCGGCGGGAGGTGTTCGGGCACGGTCCCCGGCGCGCGGCGGATCAGGAACCGGGCACGGTGCGCGGCACGACGGGCACCCGGGGGAGGCGCCGTCCTGAGTTGCCGACCGGTGCGGGCGCGCGGCGGATCAGGAAGCGGGGGCGGGAGGTGGCCGCGGGTGTCCCGCACGCGAGGTCGGGTCCTGCACCGACGGCGGGCTGGGCCAGCGGGACCGACGCGAGCCGTGCCTCCCGTCCGGACTGGACTAGCGTTCGTCGTGACATGAGCAGCCTCACGGAGCAGCGACGACGGATCGGACGGGGGACGGCCGTGGCCGTCCTCGTCGCAGGCACCTACTTCATGGAGCTGCTCGACGGCACCATCGTGGCGACGGCGGCACCGGCGATGGGCCGTGACCTCGGCGTCGACTCGGCAGCGATCGGTGTCGCAATCACCGCCTACCTCGTCACGCTCGCCGTCCTCATCCCGGTGAGCGGGTGGCTCACCGACAGGATCGGTTCACGGACCGTGTTCGTCGCCGCGATCGTCGTGTTCACGGTCGCGTCCGGGCTCTGCGCCGCCTCGGGATCGCTCGTCGAGCTGACGGGTTGGCGGATCCTGCAGGGTGTCGGCGGAGCGCTCATGGTGCCGGTCGGGCGGCTCGTCGTGCTCCGGAGCGCCGGGCGGGCGAACCTCGTGACGGCGATCGCGATCCTCACCTGGCCGGCACTCGCCGCACCCATCGTGGCGCCGTTCGTCGGCGGCGTCCTCGTCGACACCCTGTCCTGGCACTGGATCTTCCTGATCAACATCCCGCTCGGGGTCGTCGCCGTCGTCGCGGCGTGGCTCCTGGTGCCGCAGGAACGATCGCCGGAGCGGATCCCGTTCGACTGGTTCGGGTCGCTGCTCGCGTGCGTCGGTCTCGGCGCGCTCGTGGTGACGGCCTCGTTGCTCTCCCTCGACCGCGTCCCGGTCCTGCCGGCGATCGTCGCTGGCGTCGTCGGCGCGGTCTGTTGCTGGCTCGCGGTCCGGCACTTCCGTCGCGCCGAACACCCGATCCTCGGGTTGTCGTCGTTCCGGCTCGAGACCTTCCGGGTGTCCCACGCCGGTGGGTCGCTCTTCCGGCTCGCGGTGAACGGCGTGCCGTTCGTGCTGCCCCTGTTGTTCCAGGACGCGTGGGGGTGGTCGGCTGTGCAGGCAGGATCGGCCGTGCTGTTCGTGTTCGTCGGGAACCTCGGCATCAAGCCCGCGACGACGCCGTTCCTCCGGATGTTCGGCTACCGGTCGGTGATCATCGTCTCGAGCGGTGTCGCGGCGATCTCGGTCGCGCTCATGGCCCTGCTCACCCCGGCGACGCCGTTCTGGCTCATCGCAGTGCTGCTCGTCGTGTCGGGTGCGGCACGGTCGGTCGGCTTCACCGCCTACAACACGATCGCGTTCGCCGACGTCGAGCAGACCGACATGACGCCGGCGAACACACTGTCGTCGACGTTGCAGCAGACCGCCGCGGGGTTCGGGGTGGCGGTCGCGGCGGTCGTGCTGCGGGCGGCGGCACCGTTGGGCGGGGGCGACGACGGGGGGACGAACTCGGCGCCGTACGCGGTGACCTTCGTGGTCGTCGCGCTGCTGCTCGTCGTGGCCTGCGTGGAGGGGTTCCTGCTCAGCCCGTCAGCAGGGGACGGCGTCCGTCCGGTGCGGAGGCGGGTGCGGGACGCTGCCGTGGCGGATGCAGGCACCGAGGCGGGGTGAGCGGACGAGTGCTCAGCCGCGACGGCGCCGGGCGTCGTCAGGCAGCGACGTCACGACACGACGTTGCCGCGTTCGGACGACTTGGACCGCAGCAGCGCGAGAGGTCGTGGTCACGCCGCACGGTGTGAACGACAGCGTCGCGCACGACGCTGCTCGCCATCGCCCATGCCGTCACCGTCGTCCCAGCCGTCACCGTCGTCCTGACCGTCACCGAGGGCGGGACGCCGGACGCTACTTGGCGTCGGTGTCGCCCTGGACGCTCTGCGGGAGGTCGTCGTCGGCACTCGTCGTTCGCGCGTCACCCTCTTGCTCGTGGACGACGTCGGCGTCAGGCCGCTCGGTGTCGGGCTGTTCGGGCGCTTCGGACTGCGTGGTCTCTTCTGCCGGATCCGGCTGGCTGTAGCTCATGCCCCGAACGCTAGCCGTCACTCACCCAGCGCGCCCCGATTCACGGTGGCGGTCCAGCCGCGACCTCCCGCTGGCGGCCAGCCGCGGCCTCCCGTGTCCCACACGGACGCGATGTCCCACCCACGGCGACGGGTCACCGGCTCGACGTGCTCCGTCGTTCCCCGGACGGCACACCGCGGTGTCCGGACCACCCGATACAGTCTCAGGGTCCGCTTGTGCGCCGGGGGTACCGTGTCGAGCGGCATCGGGGCCGTGCGCACGATGCGTGCCCGTCCGTGCAGCCGGACGGTGACCCAGCCCGGGCCGGACGGCCCAGAACAGCAGGAGCGAGGCGACATGCGGGACGGCGTTGATCCGGGGTTGCGTGTGGTGAGCTACAACCTCCGGGAGCACACCGCGAACAGCGAGCTGGCCGGCCTGGCCGAGGACAGTCGCGCGGATGTGCTCTGCGTGCAGGAGTGCGACAGCAACGACCTCGCGGAGAGCGTCGGCGGACTGACCCTGGCCGCCTCGACCAAGACGAACCGCCTGGGGCTCGCGATCTACGTGCGGAGCGACCGCTTCCGGGTCCGTGACTTCACCATCCACTCCCTTCGCAAGTCGTTGCACGACCGCGTGCTCGCCCCAGCGCACGAACGGCTGATCGCCATGCACCTCGACGACCTCGAGCACGGAACCGAAGTCATCGTCGCCTCGTTCCACGCCTCCCCGCTCACGGCGACGAACAGTCTCCGTCGCAAGCAGATCGAGGCGGCGCACCAGTTCGTCCGCGACCTCTCGAGTGAGGCCCCGGCGATCATGGTCGGCGACTTCAACTACCCGTGGTTCCAGTCGAACCTCCGGAAGAAGATCGAGGAGCACGGCTTCGCGCTCTCGCTGAGCGACCAGCCGACCTACCTCCGATACCGCCGGTTCACCGGGCACTTCGACTTCGCGACGAGCGTCGGGCTGCACATCCAGGGTGTGGAGACACTCCCCGCGGGCATCTCCGACCACCGCCCCATCCTCGTCACGGCGAACTACGGATCGTCGGCGTCGTCCGCCGGTGAGCAGGCCGAGCCCGCCGCCTGACGTCGCGGATGCTCCTGGCCTGCGGCGTCGGCCTCGGGCCCGCAGCGTCGGCAATGCAGGATGGTTCCGTCGTTCCCGTGCCAGCACGATGCCGCGCCGGCACGCTCCCTGAGCGGTCGCACGATGTACCGTCGAGCATCGCCCTCGCCCCCACGTCGTCCTCGCCCTCCCGCGTCGGCACCGCAGGACGATGACGCCGTTCGTGGGCGGGGAGGCTGCCCCGCTGGTCACGTTCCTGCGTTCCCAGCCACGCGGCGGACGGGAGGCGCGGTTCCCGGCCGTCCCGCGCCTCCCGCGCGGTGGGGCGTCGGCGCGACCGCGCGGTGACGTCGGCAACGCAGGACGATGACGCCGTTCGTGGGCTGCGAGGCTGCCCCGCTGGTCGCGTTCCTGCGTCCCCGTCCGCGAATCGGTTCCCGCCCGTGGGTCGGTTCGCCCCTCCGGGTCGGGGACCGATCGGCCGACGGCGACATCTCAGGACGCTCCGCCGGTTCGTCACGGACCTCGTACGGCTCGTTCTTGTCATCCTGATCTGCCCACCGTGTGAGGACGGACTGCGTGGAAGCCGCTCGCCTGGGCCGGCTCGATCACAGGCGGCCAGGTCGACAACGCAGGAAGCACGCGCTGTCCGCGGGGGAACGCACTGCCCAGCCCGTCACGTTGCTGAGTTGGCAGGGCGGAGCTCCTTCGTCAGCGAGCGAGCCAGGGCAGGTCGACAACGCAGGACGCGCGTGCTGTCCGCGGGCACGGAGCCCCGCCCGCTGGTCGTCCTCCAGCGTTGCCGGACACGTGCCGGACGGGAGGCGCGGCTCCTGTCCGCCCCGGGCCTCCCGTCCGGCGGGCCATGGGCCGGGTCCGGAGCCAGCGCCGTGGCGACGGCAACGCAGGATGGCTGCGCCATCCCGGTGTCGGGTTGGGGCCCGGCTGTTCGCGTTCCTGAGTTCCCAGCGGCGCCCCACCCCGCCCCGCCCGCGCATGCGCCGGCGCCCTACCCGCGCCCGCCCCGCCCGCGATTCCCGGCGGAACGGTTCAGCGCCGGAGCGTCGCCCGCGCCAACCGGTTCCCGAGGAGCTGCCCCAGCTGCACGATGACCACGATCGCGGCCACCGAGATGTACACGATCCACCAGTTGTACCGCTGCGACCCGTAGGTGATCGCGTACTCGCCGAGACCTCCGCCGCCGATGAGCGCCCCCTGCGCGGTCATGTCGACGATGCCGACGAAGATGAACGTGTAGCCGAGGACGAGCGGGCCGAGTCCCTCGGGGATGAGCACCGTCACGATGATCGACAGCGGGTGCGCTCCGGCCGCCCGAGCTGCCTCCACGATCCCGGGGTCGAGGCCCACCAGGCTCTGTTCGACGATCCGGGCGACCGCGAACGCCGCCGCGATGGAGATCGCGAACGTCACGGCCGGGACACCGATGGTGGTCTGCACGACGACGCGGGACAGGGGCGCGACCGCGGCGAGGAAGATCACGAACGGGATCGGTCGCACGATGTTCACGACGAGGTTGAGCACGGTGAACGCTGTGCGGTTGCCGAGCAGGTTGCCCGGGCGGAACGCGTAGAGCGCCAGGCCGAGCGCGAGCCCGAGCACGCCGGCGACGACCAGCGAGACGAGCGACATGACGAGCGTGTCGATGATCGACTGGACGAAGACGTCCGTCGTGGACAGGAACCCCTGGATGCCGTTGTTCATGCCGCGACCTCCTCCACCGTCGTGATCCCGTCCGCACGGAGCGCCCCGACGGCCCGTTCCACGGAGTCCGGCGACCCGCCGAGCTCGTAGGTCAGGGACCCGATCCGACGCTCCCGGATCTCGCCGACACCACCGAGGACGAGCTCGGCGCTGACCCCGGCGTCCCGGAACGCCCGGTCGATGCGCGCCTGGAGCCCGTGCTCGTCGGTGATCTGGACGGTGACGAGCCGGCCGGGGTGGCGCTCCCGCAGCCGGGCGATCGTCGCTGGCGAGGGTCGGTCGTGGAGCGCCGTGCGGACGAAGCGCTGGGCGGCGTCGGTCTGCGGCGCGGCGAACACGTCGTACACGTCGCCGACCTCGACGACGCGACCCTGCTCCATCACGGCGACACGGTCGGCGATCTGCCGGACGGCGTCCATCTCGTGCGTGATCACGACGATGGTCACCCCGAGCTCCTGGTTCACCCGTCGGAGGAGCGACAGCACCTCGGTCGTCGTCTCCGGGTCGAGGGCGCTGGTCGCCTCGTCCGCCAGGAGCAGCGGCGGGTTGGTGGCGAGCGCGCGGGCGATCCCGACGCGCTGCTTCTGGCCGCCGGAGAGCTGTTCCGGGAACGCGCGGGCGCGGTCGCTCAGGCCGACGAACGCGAGGAGTTCGGCGACGCGACGGTCCCGCTCGGGCTTCGGCACCCCCGCGATCCGCAGCGGGTACGCGACGTTCCCGGCGACGGTCCGCGACCGGAACAGGTTGAACTGCTGGAAGATCATCCCGATCCGACGTCGTGCCGCCCGGCGGTCCCGTTCCGGCAGCGCGGTGAGCTCCTGACCGGCCACCGTGATCGTGCCGGACGTCGGCAGCTCGAGCGCGTTGACGAGTCGCACGAGTGTGGACTTGCCGGCGCCGGAGTACCCGATGACGCCGAGGACCTCGCCCTCCTGGACCTCGAGCGACACGTCGTCGACGGCGACGACGGGCTCCGCGGTGTCGGCGCGGACGTAGTGTTTCGCGACGTGTTCGAGCCGGACGAGTGCTGGCATGGGTGACCTTCCACGGGCGGACGGGGCGGGAGCGGGGCGCACGCGCCCGATGACGGACGGGAGGCGCGGTGCGGGCCGGCACCGCGCCTCCCGTTCGTCACCTGGCTGCGTTCTCGGCGTCCTTCTCGACGGCGGCGAGCTCCTTCTGCAGCGTGGCGGCGCTGGTCTTCTTGCTGACCGCGTCCGGGTAGTCCCGCGCGAAGACCTTCTGCACGGCCTTGTCCTGGAACAGCTTCGCGAGCTTGAGATAGGTCGCGTTCTTCTTCTGCGCGGCCGTCGTCGCGAAGATGTTCACGTACGGTGCGGCCGACTTCGACGACGGGTCGTCCTGGAAGATCGCGTCCTTCTTGGCGAGTCCGGCGCTCGTGGCGTAGTTGACGTTCACGATCGCGGCCCGCACCGATCCCTGCTGCAGGGCGTTCGCCGTCTGCGAGGCGTCGACGGGGCGCACGTCGACCTTGTGCGAGGTGATGTCGCTCGTCGTCGAGAACGCGTTGCCGCCGCCCTTGAGCTTCAGGAGCTTGGCGGACTGGAGCACGAGGAGTGCCCGGGCCTCGTTGATCGCGTCGTTCGGGATCGCGACCTCGTCCCCGCGCCGCAGCTTGGAGACCTTCGTGACGGACGTCGAGTAGAGGGGCAGCGGGTAGATCGCCGTCGCCCCGATCGGCTGGAGGTCGTCGCCGGCGGTGACGTTGTAGTTCGCGAGGTACTGGATGTGCTGGAACTGGTTGATGTCGACCTGCCCCTGCTCGAGTGCGGGGTTGGGGAGGGAGTAGTCCGAGAAGTTCACGAGCCGCACCGTGACGCCGAGCTTCGACTTCGCGAGTGCGACGTAGGTCTTCCAGTACGGGAGCGACTTGTCGGCGACCCCGATGGAGACCTCCTTGGTCGCGGCGACGGCGGGGCGCGCACCGAGGGCGCCGACGGCGATCGTCAGCGCGACGACGAGGACGAGGGCGGCGACGACCCAGCCGAGCGGGCGACGTGCGACGGCGGGGGAGAGCGGCGGTGAGGCGGGCATCGGGACTCCTGGGGGACTCGGTGGTGCGCGTGCCGGGAGGACGCGCCGTGCACCGAGTGTGCCGACGCTCCGAGCGGACGGCGATTCGCGTTCCGTCGTGTTACGACCACCGCGCACGCCGGGCGGACGGCGATCCACGTCCCGTCATGGGCTGACCGCCGCGCCACGCCGGGTGGTCGCAGAACGGACACCTGAGCACCCTGCCAGCTGCCGGGACGCGACACGTCGTCGGTCGCGGCGCATCGCGTGCGGTGCGGGCACGCCGTGCGACACGCCGACCTCGGTGATGGGACACGATCGCGGCGATGGAGCGATCCACCCCGAGCGGGGTACATCCGGCCGGAGGGCGTCAGGTGCTCGGCGGCTCCAGGATGCCGGTCGGCCGGAACCGGTCGCAGACGCCGGTCGGACAGATCGCGCAGTCGGTCCCGCGGCGGTAGTGCTCGTGCGCCGCCCAGACGTGCCCGCACTCGCACCGCTCGCGGGGATCGGGGGTACGGCGTGCCATCGGGCTCCCGGGGTGAGGACGCGGCGCCGACCCGGTCGGTGCACCACGGCGGGCTCCATGCGCGCCGCTCCCGATCCTACGGGAGGACCGGCAGGCGGCGGGGGACGAGCACGTGCCCTGGTCGGGGGACAGATCGGGACGATGCTCGAGCGTGGTCGATCGGGGCCACGGCGACCTGTCATCATGGGTCCGGACGGGCGACCGCTCGGGGCGTGCGAATCGCGAGTCCGTCCGTTCGATTCCCGGAAGTGCGGAACACCGCCGTTTCCGTGAGCCGCACTTGTCCCCTGTCCGGGGGTGCGCGTATGTTCCTGGTACAACCATTCCGGACGATCGCGGCTGTCCCTCACCCGGCTGACCACGACCAATCCGATCCCGAATGTGCCTCGAATGAGTGACACAAGTGTGTCCCTCGAACGAGTGTCACGCGGAGCCCTCCCAGCTCCTCCTGCACCGACGACCCCACGCCGGGCGTCTTCCGATCCCGAAATCGAACATGGACACAGCATGAACCCGAACTTGCCTGCGCCCGAGAACGACTCGTTCCTGACCGACCCGACGGTCTCGATCGTCATCCCGGCGCGGAACGAGGCCAAGAACCTGGCTCTCGTCCTCCCCAAACTGCCCGCCGTGCACCAGGTGATCCTCGTCGACGGTGACTCCGTCGACGGGACCGTCGCCACCGCGAAGGCCTTGATGCCGGACATCCACGTGGTGTCCCAGACCCGACGCGGCAAGGGCAACGCCCTCGCCTGCGGATTCGCCGCCGCCACCGGCGACGTCATCGTGATGTTCGACGCCGACGGCTCCGCCGACCCGGACGAGATCCCGCGCTTCATCGAGGCGCTCGTCGCCGGCGCGCACGTGGCCAAGGGCTCGCGGTTCCGGAAGGGCGGCGGCAGCGAGGACATCACCCGGTTCCGTGCCCTCGGGAACTACGGTCTCAACGCGCTGACGAACATCCTGCTCGGCACGCGGTACACCGACCTCTGCTACGGCTACAACGCGTTCCGGCGGTCGATCCTGCCGCACCTCGACCTCCCCGACACCCAGAAGTCCGCGCCGCGCGACGGCCGCATGCTCTGGGGCGACGGGTTCGAGATCGAGACGATCATCAACTGCCGCATCGCGTTCGCCGAACTCGACGTCGTCGAGGTCGCGAGCGTCGAGAAGCTCCGCATCCACGGCGAGAGCAACCTGAACGCGGTGTCCGACGGCTTCCGGGTGCTCAAGACGATCCTCGACGAGCGGTCCCGCGGGCTGGCGCAGCGTCGCCTCGCCCGCAAGCACGGCCACGCGTCGATCGTCCCCGGTGGTGCCATCGCTGTCCCGGTGCGTGGGCGCCGGGACGCCGCGTGAGCGGGACCGCCCCCGCCGTCAGCGTCGTCGTCTGCGCCTACACGCAGCGTCGGTGGGGTGACCTCCAGGACGCCGTCGAGTCCGTCATCGCGCAGTCGGTGCCGGCCGAGGTCGTCGTGGTCATCGACCACGAACCGGAGCTGCTCCGCATGGCCACCGAGCGGTGGGCCGACGAGCCCGTCGTCTCGGTCATCCCGAACGACGGTCCGCAGGGACTGTCCGGCGGTCGCAACACGGGCATGGGCGCGGTGTCCGGATCGGTCGTCGCGTTCCTCGACGACGACGCCACCGCCGAACCCGGCTGGCTGGCACGCCTCGTCGAGCCGTTCGTCGACGACGACGTGATCGCCGTCGGCGGCACCGCCGTGCCCGTCTGGCCGGCCGGCGCGAAGTCGTCGATGTACCCGCCGGAGCTCCTCTGGATCGTCGGCTGCTCGCACAAGGGCCTCCCCGAGACGATGACCGAGGTGCGGAACGTGATCGGCTGCTCGATGGCGTTCCGGCTCGCCCCGGTGCTCGCCGCCGGCGGGTTCGACGTGGACACCGGTCGCGTCGGCAGCGTCCCGCTCGGCTGCGAGGAGACGGAGCTCTGCATCCGGCTCCGCCAGCAGGACCCCGCCGCCCGCATCCTGATCGACCCGCAGGCCGTCGTCATGCACCGCGTGTCCGCCGACCGTGCGACCTGGTCGTACGTCCGGAGCCGCGGGTACCACGAAGGGATCTCCAAGGCGATCCTCGGCCGGAAGCTCGGCCGCGGTGATGCGTTGTCCAGCGAGACGGCGTACGCCAAGGAGGTGCTCCCAGCCGCCCTGCTCCGCGAACTCACCCAGATCGGTCGTGGAGGCGCGACGCGCATCGCCGCGATCGCGCTCATGACCGTGTCCACCGCGATCGGTTTCGCGCGCGCGGCGAAGGCCACCCCGAAGCCGGCGACGCACACGGTCGCCGCGCCGGACGCAACCCCCGCCGGACCGGAGCGGTCCGCCGGCGCCGCGCCGCGCCTCCCGGCCGAGGACGACGCCCGCGACGGCGCGGTGACCCGATGACGGACACGATCGCACCCGCACCGAAGCAGCACACCGTCGGCCGCCGGGTCACGATGGACTCCATCTGGATCCTCGCCGGGTACGCGGTCACCGCACTCACCGGGTTCGTCTTCTGGGTCGTCGCGGCGCGGATCATCCCGCCCGCGGACCTCGGCATCGACACCGCGATGTACTCGATCTTCACCGCGGCAGCGCAGGTCGCCGCGTCGGGCATCGGCGACGCGCTGCTCGTCATGCTCCCCGGGCTCACCCGCTGGCGGAAGCCGCTGTACCTCGTCGGGATCACGTCGGCGTTCGTGGTCGCCGCGATCGCCGGGGTGATCGCCGGCGTCCTCGTCGTGCTCTTCGTGCAGCCGGACGCCCCCACATGGGCGGTCATCCTCGGCATCGCACTCGCCAGCGTCATCTGGACGATGTTCGTCATCAAGGACCCGATCCTGACGTCCCTCGGCGGCGCGCGGCTCAACCTGACGATGAACGGCCCCGTCAACCTCATCAAGCTGGCGCTCATCCCCGTCCTCGTGGCGGTCGTCGGAGCGTCCGCGAACCCCGTCCTCATCGCCGCGGTGCTCCCGGCGGCCGGGGCGCTCGTCGTCGCCTACGGGTTCCTGATCCCCCGTCGGATGCGGTCGTTCGTCCCGGTCGCCGGGTCCGTCGCGGAACCGGCCGCCGGCGCCGGAGGCGCCGTGCCGTTCGTCACCGAGGTCGCCACACCCGCGACCGTCGACGTCCCGGTCGTGCCCGCCGGCGTGGTCCCGCCGGTGTCGCCGGTCGACGCGCCCGGAGCGACCCCACCGGTGGTCGGACGCGCGCACGGCCGCCGCTCGCTCCGGTCCGACGCAGCGGCCGCCCGGTCGGCCGTGCCCGCCGACACCGCTCCGGACGGGAGGCCCGAATCACCTCCGTTCCGGCGGTTCACCGCGTTCGCGACCCGGATGGGCGTCGCGAACGGCCTGTACCTCGGCAGTGCGCTGATCCTGCCGTTCCTCGTCACGAGCATCGCCGGCGGCGAACAGGGCGCCCTGTACGCGCTGTGCGCCCAGATCGGCCAGGTCGTCGACCTCGTCGTCATCGCCATCGGCACCTCGCTCGCCACGCACGTCTCCACGAACCGGCACCTGGCCGGCGCGATCGCGTTCCGCACCTGGCTCTTCGTGGTCAGCATCGTCGGCGTCGGCGTCGTCGGGCTCATCGCCCTCGCGCCGTTCATCCTCGGCCTGCTCGGCCCGTTCTACGTCGAGTCCGGTGGTGTGCTCATCCTCGGCACGCTCGCCGTCGGGTCGCTCCTCCGCACCGCGTTCGAGGTGTGGGGCTCGATGCAGCGCTCCCTCCACCGCACCAAGGCCGTGCTCGTGGTCAGCTGCGTGTCGTCGATCCTCCTCGTGCCGGCGTCCATCGCCGGCATCACGATGGCGGGCGCACTCGGTGGTGCCGCAGCGCTCGCCGCCATGACCCTCGGCCTGTTCGCCGTCGGGTTCACCGGCCTGCTCCGCGCCCGCCGCGCACCGGCTTCCTACTTCGAGCGGAGTGTCGCATGAGCGCCGCAGCCTCCCGGGGCGGGGAGATGGTCCTCCGCCGCCCGATGACCAGCCCCTCCGCGCCCGAGTGGTCCGGTGCCCTGTGGGTCGGCGACGTCGACCTGCGCGACGTCGACACCGCCGCACGCGACGGGATCGACGGGGTCCGCCTCGTCGCCGCCGACGGCTACCGTCGTGCCCGACTGCTCGTGCGCCGCGGCGACACCGTGCTCGGGTTCGTCGAGGTCCCGGTCGAGGACGGGCTCGTCGACCTCGACGCGCTCGTCGCCGAGACCGCGTCGTTCGACCGGGCCGCCGCCGAGTCCGCGGAGTCATCGGCCCCGGACACGAGCGGCGTCCGGATCACGGTGATCATCTGCACCCGGGACCGCGCCGACCTGCTCCGTGCGGCCCTGACCAGCGTGCTCGCGTCCGACCACGAGGCGTTCGACGTCGTCGTGGTCGACAACGCGGCAGCGACCACCGCCTCGGCCGACCTCGTCGCCCAGGAGTTCGACGACGATCGCGTCACGCTCGTCTCCGAGCCCGTCCCGGGGCTCTCGAGCGCCCGGAACACCGGTCTCCGGAACGCGACGGGCGAGATCGTGGCCTACACCGACGACGACGTCGTGGTCGACCCGGGCTGGCTGACGGCCATCGCCCGCGGGTTCGCCAGTGCGCCCGATGTCGAGCTCGTCTCCGGCCTGGTGCCGAGCGGGGAACTCAGGACCCCGGTGCAGCGCTACTTCGACGACCGCGTGTCCTGGTCCAGGAACCTGCGGACCCGGACGTTCCGGCTCGCCGAACAGCCCGCGGACCTGCCGATGTTCCCGTTCTCGGTCGGCGAGTTCGGCACGGGTGCGAACTTCGCGCTCCGCCGCACCACCGCACTCGAGCTCGGCGGCTTCGACACCGCGTTCGGTGCCGGTACCCCGACGGGCGGCGGCGAGGACCTCGACATCTTCACGCGCGTGCTGTTCGCCGGCGGCGCGCTGCTCGTCGACCCCTCCGCGATCGTCTGGCACCGGCACCGCGCCGACCTCGCCGCGCTGCGGGCCCAGGGCAAGGGCTACGGCGTCGGCCTCGGCGCCTGGCTGACCAAGGTCGCGCTGGACCCGACCATGGCGCGCGGTGCCCTGCGCCGCGCTCCCGAAGCCCTCACGAGACTCGTCGGCAAAGGCGCCGGCGACCTCGCGGAGGGGCCCGAACACACCGTCGACGATGCGACGCCCAGGGACGCCGCATCGTCGACGGCCGGGTCCCCGGACGCTGCGGCCGCGCCGGCCGGCGGGTCCACGACTCCGACGCACGCCGAGCTCCTCCGCGAGGTCCGCCGCGTCGGCCGTCTCGAGCTCGTCAGCGTGCTGCTCGGCCCCGTACGGTTCCTGCAGATGCGGTGGGGAGGCGCCGGTCTCCTCGACCACGCGTCCCGATCGTCGGTCGGCGACCCCGGTGCTCCAGCGACCGCGTCGCTCGTCGTCGTGCGCCGGCCGACCGCCTGGGGCGTCGTCGCCCTGTTCGCCGCGATCGTCGGCGCGACCGCCGTGTTCCCGGTGCTGCCGGAGTGGTGGCGCACGATCGCCCTCGCGCTGCTGACGTTCGTCGGCCCCGGTGCCGCCCTCCGGACGTGGGTGTCGATGCGCCCGTCGACGACCGCCGTCGTCGTGCCCGGCTTCGGGCTCGCGATCACGGTGCTCCTCACGGCGATGATGGCCGGGGTCGGGGCGTGGGGCGCCTCCGGCGCGGTGTTGCTCATCGCGGTGCTGTCCGCCGTCGCGGGGCTCGACCGTCGTGTGGAGGCCGGACGACCGGTCCGCCGGACCACCGCCTACCGGGCTCGTGAGTCGCGGCTGGAGCGGTGGATCGCGTCGCGGGTGCGCCGTCGGCCGCAGACCGGGTCGGTCGTTCCTGCGGAGCCGACCGTCGCCGAGGCGGCCGTCTCCACCGAGTCGGCCACCGCTGCGAAGGCCGACGAGCCTGCCAGGGCTGCGAAGTCGGCCACCGCCGCCGGGTCGACCGGCGCGCAGGAGCCGAGCACCCCCTCCAAGCCGGCGAGGACTGCCACGTCGGGCGGCGCGCGGAAGCCGAGCACCTCCTCCAGGCCGACGATGGCTGCGACTGCTGCCACCGCGGCCGATGTGACCGCGCCGACCACCGGCGCCGTCTCGACCGCGTCGGCGAAGCCGGCACCGGCGGGGACGCCGGGGAAGACGAAGCGGCAGAAGGTGGCACGATGACGACCTCGTCCGTCCTCCTCGCGACCCGCACGCCGGGTGACGCAGTGCGCAGCCCGGAGACGTCGGTCCTCCGCTCCCGCGCCCGCCTCACGGTGCTGGCGAGGCTCACGATGGTCGCCGCCGTGGTGGTCTGCCTGGTGACCATCCCCGCGATCCCGCGCGCGAGCTCGACCACCCTCGGGCTCCTGTTCGCCGGGGTCCCGGGTGTGCCCGTGTCGATCGCGCTCGCCGGTCTCGCGTTCGTGCTCGCCCTGCGTGCCGGCTCCGTCGCCGACTCCTGGGTCGCGACCATCGTGTCGGTCCTCTGCATGCGCCTGCCGATCGCCCTCGGCGCGGGCGCCCCGATCTACAGCTGGACCTACAAGCACCTCGGTGTCATCGACTGGATCCAGCACCACGGGCACGTCGCCACCGGCGTGGACATCTACTCCGGTTGGCCGGGGGTGTTCGCCGCCATCGCGTGGTTCTCGACCGTGACGGGTGTCTCCACGACGGTGATCGCGCAGTGGTTCGAGGTCGGGGTCAACCTCGCCCTCGTCTGCGCGGTCGGTTCACTCGCCCGGGCGATCGGGACGAAGCGCCTCACCGCGGTGACGGCCGCGTTCGTCGTCGGGGTCGCGAACTGGGTCGGGCAGGACTACCTGTCGCCGCAGGCCGTCTCGTTCCTCCTCGGCATCGTCGTCGTGACGCTGCTCGTCCGGAGCCGCAACCGTCCGCTCCTCGGCTGGTTGAGCGTGCCGCTCTTCGGGGCGATCGCCGTCTCCCACCAGCTGACGCCGTACTGGCTCATCGCGGTCGCGCTGGCGTTCGGCGTGATCGGTGCCGCCCGCCCGCGGTACATCGGCATCGTGTTCGGCGTCATCGCCGGTGCGATGGTCGTGGCGAACCTCCACCTCGTCGAGCAGTTCACCTCCGGAGCCGCGTTCGACCCGGTCGCGAACGCGCAGACGATCGAGACGGGCGTCGGCAGCGTCGGGCAGACCGTCACCTCCATCGCCGCTCGTGCGCTCACCGCCGCCGTCTGGGGGCCTGCGCTCGTCGCCGTCGTCGTCGGGCTCCGACCGGACCGGTTCGGTGGCGGTCGCGCGAAGCGGTGGAACACCTTGCGGCTCGCCATCCTCACCTTCGCACCGTTCGCGCTCCTCTTCGGGCAGAGCTACGGCGGCGAGGCGATCTTCCGCGTCTTCCTCTACTCGCTGCCGGGGTCGGCGATCCTCCTCGCTCCGATCGTCCTGCGCTGCGTCCGGTCCGGCCGGAGCGAGAGCGAACGCATGGCCCGGCCGGGAGTCGCACGCCGCACCGGTGTCGTCGTGGGTGGCCGGTTCGCGTTCGTCGGGACCGCGGCGGCCGTCGTGCTCGCCTCGTTGCTGAGCGCCCAGGCGACCTACGGCGCGTGGTTCGCGAACCTCGTCTCCCCTCAGTCGCTCGCGATCAGCACCGACCTGCTCCGGACGATGCCCGTCCCGTCCCAGGTGATCAGCCCCGTCGGGGCCGGGGCCGGTCGGATGACCGAGCAGTACGTCGACCAGGCGCGGATCGACCCCGGCTACGACTCGACGATGGACACGTGGGCCGGGTGGGCCGGCCAGTCGTTCCGGAACCCGGAGGTCGAGCGCAAGCTGACGAGCGACCTGCTGCAGTCCGACCGCCCGGTGTACATGCTCTTCACGCAGCAGCAGATCGACGCCGCGGCCTACACCGGGAGCTACCCGGCCGGTGCGGTCCAGCGGTTCGCCGCGCAGGTCGGCAGCGACTCGCGGTGGGAGTCCGTCGTGTCGGCGCAGGGCGTCGAGCTCTACCGTCTCAAGGGCGTCGGGTCATGACCCCGACGTCGTCCCGGGTGCGCGCGTCCTGGGCGCATGCGTCCTGGGGCGGCGCGTCGGCCCGCTCGGCCGCGACGACCGCCTCCGTACCGGTCTCCGCGACCGACCGGCTCGGGCGGATCGGCACGGTCGTCGTCCGGCTCGGTCCGCTGCGGATGCCCTCGCGCTCCGCCGTCCTGGACGCCCTGCACGCCCTGACGTCGGTCGGGCCGGAGGTGCGGATCGGCCTCGTCCCCGCCCCGGACGGCCGGAGCTGGCACTACGACCCCGCAGGGCTGCGCGCCCGGTGCGAGGCCATGGTCGTCGAGGTGCCGGAGGGCGACGACCTCGACGCGGTCATCGCCGACCTCATCGGCGCGATCGACCCCGCGCACCCGGTCCGGATCGTCCTCGCCGGCAGTCACCTGCTGCACCTGTTCGACCACTCGCTCATCGACACCCGGTTCATGGTCGGGTTGCCGAGCGCGCTCCTGTCGATGGCCGGAGGCGGGGCGCTGCCCGAGTGGGTCACGGCGCCGACACTCCGTCGCCCCGTGCTCGCCGCCGTCGTCGCCACCTACCTGCGGCACCCGCGGAAGGTGCTCGCGTTCCTCGATGCCCGGCGCCGGTCCGGGACCGCCCGTCGGCTCGAGCTCGCCGCCGCCGACATCGCGCGCACGGCTGGCGGTCCGGGTGCGGCGGAGGCCCCGGATGCGGGGGTTCCGGCGGGTGCCCCGGATGCGGCGGTTCCGGCGGGTGCCCCGGGTCGGGCGAGTGCCGCGGGTCCGTCCGACGCCCCGCGCGTCCCGTGGACACCCGACACCACCGTCGCCTGGATCGCCGGGACGACCGAGGGCTTCCGCGACACCCGGGCGTGGATCCGGGCGACCGACCCGCACCTCAGCTTCGGCGCGGTCCTCCTCGTCATGCTCCGCGCCGCCTTCCGGGCCGAGGGGATCACCGTGGCGGTGCACGCGGACATGGTCTACGACGTCCGGCGGTTCCTCCCCGCCGGCGGTCAGACGAACGGCAACCTCATCACCGGGATCCCGATCGCCGGCGCCGAGGACCCGGCCGCCGTCGAGGACCAGCTCGCCCGCACCATGGGCGCCGGCCGACCGGTCGCCGCCCTCGCGGCGGGGGTCGTGAAGGAGATGATCCGCCCGCGCCGGACCGCGGTGGAGGGTGTCCCCGCCGACGCGCCGCTCTACCCCCGCGCACGGATCGCGTTGAGCAACTCCGGCATCTCGCGGCCCCTGCAGAACCTGCCGTGGGCCGACGCGCCGGTGCACCAGGTGATGTACGCGATCCACCCGCTGCCGCCGGAGAACGTCGGAGTGCAGGCGGTGATCATCGACCGTGCGCTGCAGCTCACCGTGTCGTTCAACGGGAACGTGTTCCGGCGCGAGGCGGTCGAGCGCGCCCTCCACCGCGTCGTCCACGAGCCCATGTCGGTCCTCGCGGGGCTCCGGCTGCGGACGACGGACGAGACCGGTGGTGACGATGCGAGCGCGACCTGATCGCCGCGCCCTCCGTCGCACCGGCCGGAGCCGCGTAGCGCTCCTGCTCGCGGGGGCGCTGACCGTCGTGCTCGCCGGGTGCTCGGCGGCCGACGGCGGCGGCGACCCGACGTCGACGGCCACCGGCTCGTCGTCGGCGTCCCCGAGCGGGAACGGCACGGCCGCGGACGGTGCCACCGGCGACCAGTTCGACGGCCCGGCGGGGTCGCCGCCCGATCCCTCGATCTGGACCGCGCAGACGGGAGGCGGTGGCTGGGGCAACGGGGAGGTGCAGACCTACACGTCGAGCGCGGTCGCCCTCGACGGCAAGGGGCACCTCGTCATCACGGCCACGGCGCACGGTCCGGCCTCGCACCCGACGTACACCTCCGGACGGATCACGACGCAGCACAAGCTCTCGTGGACGACCGGCACGCTCTCCGCACGGATGAAGCTCCCCGACGGGACCGGACTGCTGCCGGCGTTCTGGCTCCTCGGCGCGGACGTCGACTCGGTCGGATGGCCGAGAGCCGGCGAGATCGACATCGTCGAGACGCCGAACACCACGAGCCGGTCGTCGCACACCATCCACGGCCCGAACAAGTACCTGATGTCGCAGGACGTCCCGGTGAGCGGCGACCTGCAGCACGACCCGAAGCTCAGCGCGGGCTGGCACACGTACACCGTCATCCGGACCGCCGACAGCATCACGACCAAGGTCGACGACACGGTCGCCGTGCACCTCACCAAGGCCAGCGCGCCGCCGACCCTCGACTGGGTGTTCGACCAGCCGATGAACATCCTGTTCAGCCTGGCGGTCGGCGGGAAGTTCCCCGGGAACCCCGACGCGAGCACCCCACGGACGTCGAAGATGCTCATCGACTGGATCGCGTACTCACCCCGGACCTGACGTCCCGCCCGGCCGCGAGGTCCGACGGCCGTGTGTCCCGCGACGCGGAGCCGTACGGTGGGAGGATGTTCCCGTCCGACCAGCCGACCACCTCCCGGACCCTGCGGTGAGGAGCGTCGAGTTCACCTTCGACGAGCCCACCGACGCCGCCGTCCGGTCGTGGTGGACCACCCTCACCGACGAGGGGCTGCCGAGCCTCGCCCTCCACGACTCCCCGTCGAACCGACCGCACGTGACCCTGGTGGCCGGGCCCGCGCTGTGTCCGACGCCGCGCCTCCAGTCCGTCGCGCGTTCGCGCCCGGCCGCCGTGACGTTCGGGGGTCTCGTCCGGTTCCCGGCGGCGCGGGGGCGGTTCGTGCTCGCGCGGTCCGTCGTCGTGGATCCCGCCCTGGCGGCGTTCCAGGCAGCCGTGCACGACGCTGTCGAGGCGGATGCGGAGGAGCACACGTCACCCTCCGAGTGGACGCCGCACGTGACGATCGCTCGGCGACTCCTGCCGGCGGACTGGGAGCGTGCGGCGGCGATCCTCGACGGGGTGGAGGTGCCGCCGAGTGCGGTCGTGCAGGGGGTGCGGTTCTGGGACGGTGATGCGCGGGTGGTGACGGCGCTGGGGTGAGCTCCGGGCGCGGGTGCGTCGGGGGTGCTGGGGTGCTGCGGGGTGCCGGGGTGCGTGGGGGTTCCGGACGGGAGGCGCCGCTCGGCCCCGCACCGAGCGTCGCGACCGCGGGTGGTCGGGCGGGGTACGACCTGCCTGGAGTGCGTCCGTGCCTGTCGGGCCCACGGCGGGAATTCAGGAGGGCGGGTCGCGGCGGAGCCGGTGCCGGGGCTCGGAGAGGAAGGTTCCTGCATTGCCGACGCTGCCCGGGTCCCGACGCACTCCCGGGGCCTGCCGCGAGGTTTCAGAGCCCGAGCATCCGTTCCGCGAACCCCGAACGGAACGTCCGGCCTGGATCGACCCGCCGAACCAGCTCGCGGAACCCGTCGAGGCCCGGGTACAGGCGTGCGATCTCCTCGACCCCGAGCGAGGTCGTCTTGCCCCAGTGCGGCCGAGCATCGAACGGGGCGAGCGCCGCCTCGAGCGTGGGCAGCAGCGCGGCGACCTCGGCGACGTGCTTCCGCCAGGTGAACGCGATGCAGAGGACGTCCTCGCCCTGGGACGGACTCAGGGGGAGCGTGTCCGCGGCCATGGTCCGGAGCTCGGCGACGTGCAGGTGCGGCTGGATCAGGTGTGCAAGAGCATGCACCGCGTCGAGCGCCCCGGCAGCGTTCCGGAGCGGGACGAAGTGCTCGGACTGCACCTCGGAGCCGACCGACGGGACCGAGTCGATCGTGAAGTGGGGAAGCCGGTCCCACCACGGCCCGGAACTGCCGTCGCGCGCCGTCCGGAGGCCGTCACCCGGGACGGGAGGCAACCGTGGCGCGCCGAACAACTCGTCGGGGATGGACACGTCCTCTGCGTCGTCGGGTATCCGTGACTTCATGAGTACCTCGCGGACTGAGCCGTCCCAGTTCGTGAAACAACAGACGCTCGTGCCGGCGGCGAACACCTCGTCGACGTGCTCGGTGAAGGTCGACCACGGGATCGGCCCGAACGCATCTTGCCGCATCCTGTAGCGCGGTTCGACGTCGAGCGTGACGCGGGTCACGATGCCGAGCAGCCCGAGGTGGAGGACACTGCCGACGAAGTCCGGTTCGCCGCGTTGCACGGTGCGGACCGTCCCGTCCGCGCCGATGAACTCGAGGGCGGAGACCGCCGAGGACAGCGAGCCCGAACGTGTCCCCGATCCGTGCGTCCCGGTCGCGGTGGCTCCCGCGATCGAGATGTGCGGGAGGGACCCCATGTTGTGCAGGGCGAACCCGGCGTCGTCGAGCACCGGGGCGACGTCGCCGTACCGGGTGCCGGCGCCCACGGTGAGCGTCGACCCCCAGCGGGCCAGAGCATCGGTGCGGATCACGGGATCGGACGAGACCGCTGTGAGGTCCACGAGGATGCCGGGTCCGTCGGACGTGGCGGGGCCGTCAGCGACGTCGGAGAACGAGTGCCGGGTTCCGAGTCCACGGACGGCGTCGCCGCGAGCTGCCGCACGGGCGACGATCTCGGCCGCCGCCTCGACCGAGGACGGCCGCTCGACCCGACTCGCACGGTAGGTGTACGTCCCCGCCCAGTTGCTGCCAGCCGGACCGCTCGGGGCCGCGCGGGTCGGTACCGTGCCGGAGGTCTGAGTCGTCGCATCGTCGCGCATGGTCCCGAGCCTGCCACGTCGGCCCCGGGGTCCGTCGAGAAGGGCCACACCGCCCGCGCGCATGCCGCCCACCCGGCCCGCCTGCCAGCGGCCAGCGCGCGCGCCGCCCGCCCCGGGCCTCCCGTCAGTGCGCCGGAACGCCCGCCGGAGCGCCAGCCGGGAGCGCCACCTCAGCCGGCTTCCGGACGAAGCACACCGCGACGATCCCGACGAGCGAGATGACCGCCCCGCAGAGGAAGGCGAGACGGACCCCCGCGGCGGCAGCCCCCTCGGCCCCGAGGCTCGAGGCGTCCGACCCAGATGCAGCCGACGCCGTGCCGATCGCCATCAGGGTCACGAACAACGCCGTACCGGCAGCACCGGCGACCTGCTGCGCCGTGCCGACGATCGCGCTGCCGTGTGAGTACAGGTTCGGCGAGAGGCCACCGAGCGCTGCGGTGAAGAGCGGGGTGAACGTGAGTGCGAGTCCGATGCTCAGGACGACGTGCGCCCCGAGGACGAACCAGATGCTCGTGTCGGTGCCGACCGTGGTGAGCGCCCAGAGCACGGCGCTGACGATGACCGCGCCCGGGATCGCGAGCACCCGCGGTCCGTGCCGGTCGTAGATGCGGCCGACGAACGGCGACAGCACGCCCATCAGGAGGCCCCCCGGGAGCAGCATGAGCCCGACGCTCAGGACGTCGAGACCGAGGACGTTCTCGAGGTAGATCGGCAGCAGGATGAGCGTCCCGAACATCGCCATCATGGACAGCGCCATCGCGATGATCGCGAACGTGAAGGTCGGGAGCCGGAACGTGCGGAGGTCGAGCAGGGCCCGGTCCTCGCGGGCCAGTCGGGACTGGCGCAGGATGAAGACCGCGAGGGCGGCCGCCCCGACCACGAGCGAGACGACCGGGACGGCGACGCCCGTCTGGTCGACCGTCGCGATGCTCGACAGTCCGTAGACGACACCGCCGAACGCGAACGCGGAGAGCACGACGGACACGACGTCGATCGGCAGCCGCCGCGGGGTCGTCACGTTCGGGATCTTGGCCATGCCGATGACGAGTGCCGCGATCGCGATCGGGAGGACGAACCCGAACAGGAACCGCCAGTCGAACACGTTGAGGATCAACCCGGAGATCGTCGGTCCGACTGCGGGTGCGACCGAGATGACGATCGAGATGTTGCCCATCACGCGTCCGCGGTGGTGCGGTGCCACGAGCGTCAGCACCGTCGTCATGAGGAGCGGCATCATGATCGCCGTCCCGCTGGCCTGCACGATCCGGCCGACGAGCAGGACCGGGAACCCCGGGGCGAGCAGCGACACCAGGGTCCCGAGGGAGAACAGGCTCATCGCCCACATGAACACGGGCCGGGTGTTGAAGCGCTGCAGGAGGAACCCGGTGATCGGGATGACGACCGCCATCGTCAACATGAACGCCGTCGTGAGCCACTGGCCCGTGGTGGCGGTGATGTCGAGGTCGCGCATGAGGCGTGGCAGGGCGACACCCATGATCGTCTCGTTCAGGATGACGACGAACGCCGACACGAGCAGCAGGCCGATGACGAGTGTGTTGCTGCCGCCTGCCCGGGCTGGGGCGGCGCCGTCGACGTCCGCATCCGTCCCGGTGGGCGTCTCGAGGATGCGGTCGGTCATGGATTGCTCCCAGTGCGCTCGAGGAGGAAGGACAGGTGGCGGCGACCACATCGTCGCGCGACGAGGGTACCGACACCCTGTGACAACCGACAGGCCCCGAGGCTATTCCGCGAATGCCCGGACGCGCGTCGTCCCCACCAGTGTCATCGCCGCGACCGCCGCCGCGAACACCACCCCGGCCGCGACGAGACCGACCGCGCCGGCCAGTACCCCGGCCGCGATCGCGGGGACCGAGATCGCCAGGTAGGCGGTGATGAAGTAGGAGGTCGTCGCCTCCGTGCGTCGTGCGGGCTCGGTCGCCGCCGTGATCGCGCGCATCCCGGTCATGAACAGCAGCCCCTGCCCGACGCCGGAGCACACGGCGGCCAGGACGAGGACGGCGAGCGAGGCGGTCAGGAGCGCGATGACGAGCGCCGCCATCCCGACGAGGAGGCCGACCGACCCGACGACGACGGCACGCCGATCGGCGAGTCCCTGGAGTGCGATCTGTCCGGCCGCCGAGGCCCCGAACAACAGGAACGTCACGCTCCCGATCGCCGCGGGGGAGTGGACGCCGATCACCGTGCCCATGAAGTTCGGCGCGACGGAGGAGAACAACCCGCACACCGCGAACCCCGTGATCGCACCGATCGCAGCCGCCCAGAAGACCCGCCGGGACTCGGCCGGGATCCGTGGGAGCTGTATCCGGAACGGCGCGCGTTCCTGCGGCGCCGTCTCCCGCATCGTCAGGAGGGCGGCTCCCGCCACGACCAGCAGACCGGCGTGCACGAGGTACGGGGTGTGCAGAGGAGCGGCGGTCCACGCGGCGACGAGACCTGCCATGAGCATGCCGAGCCCGAGCCCGCCGATGTTCGCGGCGGTCGCCAGCGCACCGGCGAGTCGACGTCGGCCGGGGGGCGCGGCCTCGAGCACGGCGACGGTCCCGGTCGAGGTGAACACCCCCGCGGAGAGCCCGGACAGCACTCGCCCGACGGAGAGCATCCACTCGGGTGACCCGATCGCGAACACGACGGCCGACAGCAGGGAGAGCACGAGACCGACGAGCAGCATGGGGCGGCGGCCGATCGTGTCGGACAGCCGCCCGACGAGCACGAGCGCGAGGATGACCCCGCCCGCGTACACCGCGAACAGCACGGTCGTCGTCGTGCTGCCGAACCCGAACACCGACTCGTAGGTGGGGTAGAGCGGAGTCGGGAGGGTGGTCCCCATCATCGCGACGGCGAACACGTACACCGCCGCGGCGAACCCGAGCACGGGAGCGGTCGTCCGGCCGGCGGTTGCAGAATCGGTCACTGCTCGACGGTACGCCGGGAGGGTCGTGGTCGGTTCCGCAGGAGATCGGTGCGGTGGAGGGGTGGTCGGGCCCGGGATCGGTGGAGGTTCCTGCGTTCCCGGCAGCCCTGGCCGACGCCGCGGGCCGACGCCGCGAACCGCGATCGGGGGAGCGGGAGAGCCGACCCCCGATCGCGGAGACCCGGATGCGCGACCCTCAGTGCAGGATGTCGAACTCCAGCGAGTCGTGGTGCGGCGACACCGACCGGATCGACACGTCCGTCACGGTCGCCGACGGTGGGCCGCTCCAGAGCAGCTCCATGAGGGCGTCGACCGCGACCTCGGGCCCTTCCGCCTCGATCTCGACGGTCCCGTCGAACAGGTTCCGGGCGTACCCGGTGAGTTCGAGGCCGTCCGCCTTCCGTGCCGTCCAGTAGCGGAAGCCGACCCCCTGGACCGTCCCGGTCACGACGGCGTGCCTCCTGGTGATCGGTGTCATACCGCCAACATAGGGATGCATCGTTTCCGGGCGGTCACGTGGCCTTTTCGACCAGATCACGTCGTGTTTCCGTCACGTGACAACGAGGTCCGGACGGGTCGTTCGCCACCTCGGGCACCGTGTCGGCCCGCCGAGTTGCGGACGCCCACGTTCGGGTGTTGAATCCTCTTGTTCAGGTCATGCCGACCTTTACACTTCCAGTCATCTCAACCTGAACGGCGACGACCATGCGATCGACTCCCGACGCCGGCATCCGCGTTGCCGTGTCGACCGTCATCCTCGCGCTCCGGCCGCACCCCGACACCGGCGCCCCCGTCCTCTGGACACCGCTCGTCCGACGGATCGCCGCACCGTTCGAAGGCTCATGGGCACTGCCCGGCGGGTGGGTGGGCGCGGACGAGGGGCTCGAGGAGTCCGCCGCCGCCCGCCTCGCCGAGACGACGAAGGTGCAGCCGCGCTACCTCGAGCAGCTGTACGCGTTCGGCGACGTCGACCGGTCCCCGAGCCGCGTCGTGTCGATCGTCTACTGGGCCCTCGTGCACAGCGACGAAGCCGACGCGGTCCCGGACGACTGGAACGTCCGCTGGTTCCTCGTCGACGAGCACCCGCCACTCGCGTTCGATCACGACCGCATCGTCGAGTACGCGTTGTGGCGGCTCCGGAACAAGGTGTCGTACTCCCGCATCGCACAGGCGTTCCTCGGTGACCGGTTCACCCTGGCCGAGCTTCGGGCAGTGCACGAGGCCGTGCTCGGCCGGGTCCTCGACCCGGCGAACTTCCGGCGACAGATCGGCCAGTCGGACGCCATCCTGCCGACGGACGAGCTGTCCTCCGGTGGGCGACACCGCCCGGCACGGCTCTACCGCTCGAACCCCGACCTGGCCTTCGCGGACAACGGCCCCGTCTTCGCGGACAACGGCCCCGTCTCCGCGGACGACGGCCCCGTCTGTGCGGTCGACGGCCCCGTCAGCGCGGTCGACACGACGATCCTCGCCGCGCCGAGCGCGGCCACCCCCACCCCAGCCACGACCGTCACCCGATGAGGAACGACACCATGTCCATCGCGACCACCATCGACCTCATCTCCAACGGGCGAGCTCCCGGCGCGACCTGCACCCCCGACCTCGCCGAGCCGACGTGGACGTTCGACCAGGTCCCCGGGTACGGCCCCGGGTCGAGCATGTCCGACGTCATCCCGACGAGCGCGCCCCGGCAGGGCATCATCCCGGACGAGTACCGCACCGCCCCCGTCGAGGAGCTGCACGCCAGGATCGAGGCGGCGAAGGCGACCCTCGGGGACCGCGTCGTCGTCCTCGGGCACTTCTACCAGCGGGACGAGGTCGTTCGGCACGCGGACTTCCTCGGCGACTCGTTCCAGCTCGCGAACGCCGCGCTGACGAAGCCCGATGCCGAGGCGATCGTGTTCTGCGGCGTGCACTTCATGGCGGAGACCGCGGACATCCTCGCCCGGCCGGAGCAGCACGTCATCCTCCCGAACCTCGCGGCCGGGTGCTCGATGGCGGACATGGCGGACATCGACAGCGTCGAGGCGGCCTGGGCGGACCTCGAGAGCGTCTACGGCACCGAGCCGGACGCCGACGGCCGCGTCCCGGTCATCCCCGTCACCTACATGAACTCCGCGGCCGACCTCAAGGCGTTCTGCGGGCGGCACGGCGGGATCGTGTGCACGTCGTCGAACGCGGCGACCGTCCTCGAGTGGGCGTTCGAACGGGGGCAGCGCGTGCTGTTCTTCCCGGACCAGCACCTCGGCCGGAACACCGCGAAGGCGATGGGGATCCCCACCGACCTGATGCCGATGTGGAACCCGCGGCAGCCTCTCGGCGGCAACACCCCCGAGACCCTGACGGAGGCGAAGGTCGTGCTCTGGCACGGGTTCTGCTCCGTGCACCGCCGGTTCACCGTCGCCCAGATCGACCAGGCCCGCGCGGAGCACCCCGGTGTCCGGGTGATCGTCCACCCGGAGTGTCCGATGGAGGTCGTCGACGCCGCGGACCACGCCGGCAGCACGGACCTCATCCAGAAGGCCGTCGCTGCTGCCACCGAGCCGACGACGTTCGCGATCGGCACCGAGATCAACATGGTGAACCGGTTGCAGGCGCAGTACCCTCAGCACACGATCTCCTGTCTCGACCCGGTCGTCTGCCCCTGCTCGACGATGTACCGGATCCACCCGGGGTACCTCGCCTGGGTGCTCGAAGCGCTCGTCCGCGGCGAGGTCCTCAACGAGATCCGGGTGCCCGACGCGATCCAGGCCGACGCCAGGGTCGCGCTCGAGCGGATGCTCGCGGCCCGACCCCGTCCGCTCGGCGCGTCGAGTCCCGCCGCCGACACCGCGCGCTGATGCACGTCGTGATCGTCGGGTCCGGCATCGCCGGGCTGACCACCGCGATCCGCGCGAGCGCGGCCCACGACGTCACCCTCGTCTCCAAGGGTGCGCTCGCCGACGCCACGACCACCTCCGCGCAGGGCGGTGTCGCCGTGGCGCTCGGCGCGGACGACACGGTGCTCGCGCACATGACGGACACCGTCGTCGCCGGAGCCGGCGCGACCGCTGCCCGCGCCGTCGAGGTCCTCTGCACCGACGGTCCGGCCCGGGTCCGCGACCTGCTCGCGCTCGGGGTGCCGTTCGACCGGACCGCGGACCCGGCGGACGTCGACGTCCACGGCGACGACCTGGCACGCGGTCGGGAGGCCGCGCACTCCCGCTGGCGCGTCGTCCACGCCGGCGGTGACAGCACCGGCGCCGCGATCGAGACGACCCTCATCGAGGCGCTGCACCGCCGACACGTCACGATCCTCGAGCGGACGTTCCTCACCGACCTCGTGGTCCGTGACGGCGCGGTCGTCGGGGTGGACGTGCTCGACCTCCTCGGCGAGCCGCAGCGCATCGCCGCGGACGTCGTCGTCGTCGCCACGGGCGGCGCCGGGCACCTGCACCGGTCCACCACGAACCCGCTGGTGGCCACCGGGGACGGCATCGCCGCGGCCTGGCGTGCCGGTGCGGTGCTCGCCGACCTCGAGTTCATGCAGTTCCACCCGACCCGGCTCGCGGTCCCGGGCGGCGGCCTCGTCTCCGAGGCCGTCCGCGGCGAGGGTGCCGTCCTCCGCGACGCCGCCGGACACCGGTTCATGGCGGACCTGCACCCAGACGCCGAGCTGGCACCCCGGGACGTCGTCGCCCGGGGGATCGCCGCCGCGATGCGCGCACAGGACGAAGCCCCCGTGCTGCTCGACGCCACCGCGCTCGACGCCGGGTTCCTGACGAGCCGGTTCCCGGGGCTGACCGTCGCCACGAGGGCCGCCGGGTTCGACTGGACCCGGCAGGGAGTCCCGGTCGCGCCGGCCGCGCACTACTTCATGGGCGGGATCGCCACCGACGCGGACGGCCGGACGAGCCTCCCCGGACTCCTCGCCGTCGGCGAGGCCGCGAACACCGGCGTCCACGGCGCGAACCGGCTGGCGTCGAACTCGCTGCTCGAGGGTCTGGTGTTCGGCGTCCGTGCCGCCGACGCGCTCACGTCGGCCCGTCAGGAACACCCGCGACTCCGAGGGGTCGCGGCACTCGAGGTGACCGTCGTACCCGCGGACGCGATCGTGCCGGGGGCAGGCCGCGCCTCCAGTCCGTCGGTGGGCCCGCGATCCGCGGACGCGACCCACCGGACGGGAGGCGCGACCCCGACCCGACTGGACGGCTCCCGTCGGGCGGACGCGCAGGACCGGACGGGAGGCGCGGCCGCAGCCCACGAGGACGGCCTGCGGACCGCGGTCCAGACGGTGATGGCGGCTCGGGTCGGACTGCTCCGCGACGGGGCGGGACTCGCGACCGCACGTCGTGAGCTGGCGGCGCTCGCCGAGGGGGTGTCGGCGGCGACGTCGGTCCGGGAGCACGAGGACCAGAACCTCCTCCAGCTCGCCGGCCTCGTGGCGCTCGCCGCCGCCGCACGGACCGAGTCCCGCGGCGCCCACGCCAGGACCGACCACCCGGACGCCGACCCGGCGCAGGCGCGACCGCTCGCGTGGGTCCGGTCCGTCCCGGCAGGGTCCGCAGCTCGACCGGCCGGCCCCGTGTCGGCAGTTCAGGACTCCGCGCCGGTCCCGGCGTCGGACGACACCGCACACGACAGGGTTCCCGCATGATCGACACCGCCATCCCGCCGCACGTCCTCCGCCGGGTGATCGACACCGCGCTCGAGGAGGACGCGCCGTGGGGCGACGTCACGAGCGACGTCTTCATCCCCGCCGACGCCACCGCGACCGCGACGCTCACCGCCCGCGAGCCGGGCGTGTTCAGCGGCGGCGGGGTGTTCGCCGCCGTGATGGCCGCGGTCGACCCGACCATCAAGGTCGTGCTGGGCGTGCAGGACGGCTGCGCGTTCGCGGCCGGCGACGACCTCGCGACCGTGCACGGGTCCGCCCGTGCCGTGCTCCGTGCCGAGCGCGTCGCCCTGAACCTCGTGCAACGGATGTCCGGCATCGCGACGACCACCGCCCGGTACGTCGCCGCAGTCGCCGGGACGGACGCCCGCGTCGTCGACACCCGGAAGACCACGCCCGGGCTCCGCGCTCTCGAGCGGCACGCCGTCCGATGCGGAGGCGCGCACAACCACCGGACGTCGTTGTCGGACGCGGTGCTCGCGAAGGACAACCACCTGGCGGTCATCGAGGCCCGGGGCATCGGGCTCGGGGACGCCGTCCGGCAGGCGCGGGCCCAGCTCGGACACACCGTGCACCTCGAGGTCGAGGTGGACCGCATCGACCAGATCGAGCCCGTCGTCGCGGCGGGTGTCGACACGGTCATGCTCGACAACTTCACGCCCGCGATGCTCCGCGAGGGGGTCGCGATCGTCGCCGGCCGTGCGCTCGTCGAGGCTTCCGGCGGGGTGGACCTCGGAACCATCGCCGCGATCGCTGCGACCGGGGTCGACGTCATCTCGGTCGGTGCCCTGACGCACTCGGCACGGGCGCTCGACCTCGGGCTCGACGTGGTGGTGGCGGGGTCGGCGCCGGCGCCGGCGTCGGCGTCGGTCGAGGCCTAGGCGCGCCGTGCTCTACCTCGACCGCGCAGCGACGGCACCGGTCCGACGCGAGGTCCTCGAGGCGATGTGGCCCTACCTGACCGGGGTGTTCGGGAACGCGTCGTCGACACACGACGTCGGCGCCCAGGCGGCACGGGGCCTCGCCGATGCCCGGATCGCCGTCGCTCGGGCGCTCGGATGCCGTCCGGGCGAGGTCGTCTTCACGGCCGGCGGCACCGAGGCTGACAACACGGCGGTGAAGGGCATCGCGCTCGGCCACTCCGCCGCGAGCGCGGTGCACCGGGCCCGAGCCGCCGGCCGGCAGCCCCGCGTGGTGACGAGCCCGATCGAGCACGACGCCGTCCTCGGCAGCTGCGACTACCTCGTCCGGCACCACGGGTTCGCGGTCGACCACGTGACGGTCGATCAGGACGGACGCGTCGACCCCGCGTCGCTCGCCCCGCTCCTCGGCCAGGACACCGTCCTCGTCAGCATCGCCCACGCCGACAACGAGATCGGGACCGTGCAGGACATCCCGGCCCTCGCCGCCGTCGCACGTGCAGGCGGGGTGCCCTTCCACACCGACGCGGTCCAGTCCGCGCCGTGGCTCCCGATCGGCCTCGACGTCCTCCGGGTCGATGCCGTCAGCGTGTCCGGGCACAAGCTCGGTGCGCCGAAGGGGACCGGTGCGCTCGCCGTCCGGTCCCGGGTCCGGCTCGAGCCGCTCCTCCACGGCGGCGGCCAGGAGCGGGGGAGCAGGTCGGGCACCGAGGACGTCGCCGGGGCCGTCGGACTCGCCGCCGCGACGGCGCTCCGGGGCGTCGTCCGGGCGCGTGCGGCGGAGGACGCCACGGCGGCCCGGGACGTGCTCGTCGACGGGGTGCTCGGCCGGGTGCCGGGCGCGGTGCTGACCGGGTCGCGCGAGCACCGACTGCCCGGGCACGCGTCGTTCTGCTTCCCGGAGGCCAACGGCGAGACGGTGCTCCTCGAGCTCGAGGCGCGGGGGATCGTCTCGTCGTCCGGGAGTGCCTGCGCGGCGGGGAGCGCCGACGCGTCGCACGTGCTGCTCGCACTCGGTCTGCCGGAGGAGCTCGCGCGGACGGCGGTGCGGTTCACCTTCGACGAGACCCTGACCACGACGGATGCCGCGCAGGTCGTCGACGAGATCGTCGACGCCGTCGGGCGGGTCCGGGCCCTCCGTTCCTGAGTTGCCGACGGTGTCGGGGGCGGCACCGGTGACGGGGGCGGCGCGGGAGACGGGGGCGGCACCGGTGACGGGAGCGGCAGTGGTGGACTAGACGTTCTACTCCATCTCTGGGGGCGTGTCCCCCCTTCTGCGGACACGCCATGTCCGCCAGAGTGGGGACATGGCAAACGCGACCACCTCGACCAGCACGAACGGCGACGCGATCGTCCCGTCGTTCCGGGCGATCCAACTGCTGCCGGCACCCATGACGATCCTCGCCTTGGTGATCGCCGCGGGACACGGTCTGGAGGCGACGCCGCTCGCCGTCATCGCTGCCATCGGCGCACTCGCGACCATCGCGAGCACGCTCCTCCCGACGGTCCAGCCGCGCTCCGGGCGCTGACGACCGTCACCCGGCGCACGACACCGAACACCCTGCGCCGAACCCAGCACCACCACGAGACCGCGCTCCGGACCACACCCTGATCCGGTCCGGAGCGCGCCGGACGACGACCGTCCGGCCGGGACGCACCCCCTGCACTGCGTCCCGTGGAACCCGGAGCCCGCCGTGGGTCCGCCGGACGCCCTCCCTGACGTCCTGCGGAATCCCCTGACCTGCGGCGGGCCCGGGCTTCCGGCTACCGTTGACGGGTGCCCTCCTACCGTGTGACGCTCGTCGTCGGTGCGCTCGCCCCGGCCGTCCGTCCCGAGGCCGTCCTGCCGGCAGCGGCTGCCCTGGCCGCCGAACGCGCCGTCGTCGAGGCCCAGGACGTGCAGCTCGTCCGCGGTGAACCGCGTCTCGTCGTCCGGTACGAGGCGGAGCACGACGGGGTGGCGACGTCGGTGGCGGACCACGTCGTGCGTGGGATGGGGCCGGTGGCCGCGGTACCGTCGCACCACGTCACCCGTCGCGACGGCGGTCGGTGGGTGCCGGTGGCGTAGCCATGCCCCTACCGCAGCGTCGCGACCCAGGCGTCGACCTGTCGGGTGATCGTCCGGTCGACGCTCGCCCGGCTCGCCGTCGCCGTGCCGTCCCCGGGTTGCACCCCGTACGCCCCGAAGCGCGCGTGGTTCGCCCCCGGGATCTCGACCATGTCCGCGGACGCCGGGAGCCGGTTCCGGGCGGCGGCGACCTTGGCGGGGGTCGAGAGTCCGTCGCGTGAACCGGCGAGGCTCAGCACGTCGAGACGCGTGTGGGACAGGTCGTTCGCGCAGTAACTCCCGAGCAACAGGAGCCCGGCCGGCGCCGTGCCCGGACCGGACCCCGCTGCGAGCTGGCAGGCCCGCACCCCGCCGAGCGAATGCCCACCGACAGCCCACGTCCGGATCGACGGCGCCGCCGCCTCGAAGGTCGACAGCGGACGGAGGTCGAAGAACGCCAGGTTCAGGGTCGGCTTCGTGATGACGACCGTGGTGCCGTGCGCGACGACCCCGCGGAACGTCGCCATGTACGCGAAGGGGTCGACCTTCGCGCCCGGCACGAACACGATCCCGACGCCGTTCGCGGCCGTGCCGCCGCCGTCGCCCGTCGGGGTCATCACCACGGCGTCGCCGACGTCCCGCACCGCGACCCGGTCGTCGCGCCAGACCCGGAGTGCCGCGGTGCGGTCGCCGGGCAGCACGGTGTGCGCGTAGACCAGGAACACGACCACGAGGAGCACGAGCACGGTGACGGCGGCGACGACCGTCCTGCGGAGTCGACGGCCGAAGGTGCCGCGCCGGGGAGCGGACGGTGCAGGGGCAGCGGCCATGGCGTCTCGCTACCGATCGACCGGGTCGCGCGGCGGAACCGTCCCGGGCCAGACGTAGTCGAGGTCGTCCGGCACGTCGGGGAACAGCTGCCGGTAGTGCTCGGGCGACTTCTGGACGAGCTTCGACCGGTGCGATCGGTGGACGGCCTCGTCGTCGACCCACGACGGGACCGGGAACGTCCCCGAGCGGTACGCGGCGAGGTCGGCGGGTTCGAGCCCGAGGTCGGCGAGGGTCTTCTCGCGGCACGTGTCGGCGAACCCCCGGGCCGACCATTCGTCGCACGTGGCGTCCTGGTACGCCATCAGCGCCGGCCGGAACCCGCGCCACATCGTCGTCACCGGGTGGTGCTGCCAGCCGTACCCCGGAACGGTCAGCGCCCGCATCACCTGGAGCGTCTCGACCCGCTGCTTGCCGAGACGCCGGTCGTCGAGTGCGGCCACGGACTCGCGGAAGTCCGCGAAGGGCAGGAAGGTCTGCATGTGGGTGCCGTGCCTCCTGTCCGGTTCCGCCGCTGTGTGCCCGACGTACGCCGGACGGCCGACGCTACCCGGGTCACGGACGGTCCGTCCGGGCGCGCCGTGCGACACATCTCGTCACATCCTGACCGACCGCCGGCACGACGTGTGAGCATCGGACGCATGACGGACCGCCACACGGCCAGCACCGGCGTCCGCATCGTCGGGGTCAGCGGCAGCCCGTCGGACCCGTCACGGACCTCGACGCTCGTCGCCGCGACGGTCGCGCGGCTCGCCGCGGAGTTCGACGACGCCGCCACCCGCATCGTCGAGATCGGTCCGCTGCTGCCCGACCTCGGCGGGTCCCCGGTGCGCGAGCAGATGGGCTCCGCCACGACCGAGGCGCTCGAGGCCGTCGAGCAGGCCGACGTGCTCGTCGTCGGGAGTCCGGCGTTCCGCGCCGCGTACTCGGGTGCGTTCAAGCTGTTCTTCGACTGGGTCGGGCAGTACGCACTCGTGGACACGCCCGTGCTGCTGACGGCGACCGGCGGCAGCGACCGGCACGCCCTCCTCGTCGAACACCAGATGCGGCCGCTGTTCGGGTTCTTCCAGTCGACGACACTGCCGGTCGGGGTGTTCGGGAACGAGCGCGACTTCGCACGGCGCGAGGGCGGGTACGACGTGTCGAGTGTCGACCTCGAGCTGCGGATCGACCAGGCCGTCCGGCGTTCACTGCCGATCATCCGGGGCGGGATGGCGGCGGCAGCCCTCAGCGTGGACGCTGTGCAGCGGACGGCCGGGTCCTCGTGACGCGTGCGAGGCCGACGTCCCACCCCGCGGCGCATCGACCTCGAGGCCCGTGGCGCCGGGGACTCGGGCCGCGTCAGCCGAGGAGCGTCACCAGGTGCAGGACGGCGAGTCGGTAGCCGTCCGCCCCTGCCCCGGTGATGACCGCGGTCGCCGCCGTCGCGACGTGGTCGACGTGCCGGAACGGTTCGCGTCTCCAGGTGTTCGAGAGGTGCACCTCGACGACCGGGACGTCGAGCGCCTCGACCGCGTCGTGGAGCGCCACCGAGGTGTGCGCGTACGCGGCCGGGTTGATGACCACTCCGCCGACGTCGTCGAGGGCCTCGTGGAGCCACTCCACGAGTTCCCCCTCGCGGTTGCTCTGCCGGAAGTCGACCTCGAACCGGGCGTCGGCGGCTGCCGCACGGACGATCTCCTCGAGGTCGCCGAGCGTCACGGTGCCGTACTGGGCCGGGTCGCGCCGCCCCAGGATGTCGAGGTTCGGCCCGTTCAGCACGAGGATCCGCCTGCTGTCGCTCATGGCTCGGAGCCTATCGGAGGCCGCCGCCGCTGCCTTTCTCCGTCGCTCCTCCTCGCCGAGAATGCAAGGACGCGGGGTGCGGGATGCCCTGCACCCCACGTTCGTGCGTCCTCGCGAGTCCCGGACTGGAGGCGCGACCGACGCCGGCTGTCCGGCCGGCCTGGGTGGGCCTCCAGTCCGGCTGCGCGCGTCCCCGGCATCGGACCGCAGGCGACGGTCGGTGTCGGAGGGATCCGCCAGGATCGGGGCATGGACCCGAGTCAGCCCGCGTCAGTGCCCGCCGCCGACCTCGTGGTCGGGGAGGACGGCCTCGCGCGACCGGTGTGGGCGTCGAGCGACTCGATGCTCCGCGACTACTACGACACCGAGTGGGGGATGCCCGTGCGGGACGAACGCGGGGTGTTCGAGCGGCTCAGCCTCGAGGCGTTCCAGTCCGGTCTCTCGTGGCGGACCATCCTCGCCAAGCGTCCGGCGTTCCGGCAGGCGTTCGCGGACTTCGACCCCGACGTCGTCGCCGGGTTCGGGGAGACCGACGTCGCCCGGCTGCTGGCCGACGTCGGGATCGTCCGGAACCGGGCCAAGGTCCTCGCGACGATCACGAACGCGAACGCGACGATCGCCCTGCGAGAGGACGGCGGTCTCGCGGAGTTCGTGTGGTCGTTCCGGCCGGCTGCGACACCCGAGCCGACCTCGTCCGCCGAGGTGCCGACGAGGTCGGAGGAGTCGCTCGCGCTCTCGAAGGCCCTCCGGAAGCGCGGGTTCTCCTTCGTCGGTCCGACGACGATGTACGCGCTGATGGAAGCGCTCGGGATCGTCGACACACACCTGACGGGCAGCCATCGGCGGGGGAGTTCCGGGGTGTGGGTGCGCTGACGGGGGTCCGGGGTCCGGGCGTGGGGTCTTGGGCGTCGGGTGTCTCGGCGTCGGGTGTCTCGGGAGAGCATCGTTGGCAATGCAGGAGTTCTCTGCCGGGTGCGGGTCCGCTGGTGGTGTTCCGGAGGCGGTGTCCTGCGTTGTCGACGGGGCCGGGTCGTCGCGGGGTGCGGCGGGTGCGGGGCTGGGGCTGGCGGTCTCGGGCGCGGTGCGAAGCGGTGCGTCGGCAATTCAGGAGTGCTCCGCCGGGTGCGGGTCCGCCGGTGGTGTTCCGGAGGCAGTGTCCTGAGTTGTCGACGGGGCCGGGTCGTCGCGGGGAGCGGTGTCGGGGCGCTGCGGGCGAGGGCTGCTCACGGAGGGTGCGCCGTGCCTCCCGATCGTGCTGCCGGCCACATGGACGGCGGTTCCGCAGGATCCGAGGCGAATCCAGGGGCTCAGCCCACCCGGGACACGCTTCGTTCCTGAATTGCCGACGGCGCGCTATGCCGACGGCGCGCGAACCCGACGGCGCGCGCCACCGACCGCGCCCGGCGACCCCGGCCGCGCCCGGCCCACGCGCCACACCGACGTCAACCGCGCCGCTTCTTGCCCTTCGGGCCGCTGCCGCCGGTGCGCCGCGTGCCGCTCTTGTACTTCGCGTTCGCGAGCTGCGCACCGCGTGAGTTCGGGCCCCCGGGGATCGGCTTCTGTTTCGGGGTGGGCTTCCTCGGCGCCGACGCCGCAGCCGCAGCCGCAGCCCCACCCGAACCCGCGGCTCCACCCGAACCCGCGGCCCCACCCGAACCCGCGGCCCCAGCCGTCGTCCCGTCCGCATCGGCCCGCCCACGGGAGCTGTTCGCCGATCGCCCGCGGACGATGCCGATGAACTCCTGGACCAGGGCGTCGTCCGAGGACTCCGGGCGCCACACGAGGGCGATCCGGGTGCCGGGAGCGTCGACCAGCGGCCGCCCGACGAGGTCGCCCCGGGACGCCGCCCGGAACAGCGACTGCGGGAGGACCGCCACCCCGGCCCCCGCCTCGACGAGGTCGAGCGTCGCGGCGACGTCATCCGGGACGGGCCCGTTCCCGAGCACCGTCACGCCGTCGGCGAGGTCGGCACCCGTGAGTGTCTCGTGCTCGGCGAGCGGGGAGTCCTTCGGCATCGCGACGACCGGCGTCTCGGTCCAGAGCGGGATCGCGGAGAGTCCGTCCGGCACGGGCATCCGGGCGAAGCACATGTCGACGCCGTCCTCGAGCGCATCGGCGACCTCGGCGGCACCGAACGCACGGAGCAGCAGGTCGTCGGACGGGAGCCGCTCGCGCCAGATCCTGACCCACTTGGCGGGGGAGACTCCCGGCACGACGGCGACGGTGAGGCTGGCGGACATGGGACAACCGTACCCGGCGCCTCCCGGACCGCAGCTGCCCGACCGTCCCGTACCCTTGGGGACATGGCGCAGGAACAGATCATGAAGCCCGAGACGGCCGCGAAGAAGCTCGGCATCCTGTTGTCTGCAGCGCCGCAGTCATTCCGGGACGAACCGATCACCCGCACGGCGTTCGACGAGATCCAGGCGGACCCGCCGGAGTGGCTCGCCGAACTCCGACGCACCGGCCCGCACCCGCGCCCCGTGGTCGCTGCCAAGCTCGGGGTGTCGATCTCGGGTCTGGCGCGCGCCGGGGTCGACGACACGATGACCACCGAGGACATCAAGGCGCTCCTCGATACCATGCCGGAGTGGCTCGTCACCGAACGTGCGACCCAGGCGCAGGTCCGTGCGGAGAACGTCCGCGTCAAGGAGCAGCGCGCCGCCAAGGCCGCGAGCGCCGACTGACAACTCCGGACCATGCACGACACCGTGACCGACGCGATGCTCGTCGTGCCGCAGTTCGCCTCGGTGTGCTGCATCGTCGGGGACCGGTACCGTCCGCGCCCCACGGTCGTCGTGCCGGCTGCGGTGATGCTCGTCGCGATGCTCCTGCCGGCGTTCGACGCCCGGCCGGGGTGGACGGTCCTCGCGGCGACGGTGCTGCTGTTCCTCGCGCCCCTGCCGGTGATGCGACGCCGACGGGCCGACGGGCGCCGTGCCGAGCCGATGGACGTGCACCGGGCGCTGTCCTCTGTCGTGATGGCCGGGATGCTGCTGATGGGCGCCGCCGCCCGCGCGTCGACCATCGCCACGGCCGGCACCGACACGATGTCGCACGGCGTCGCGCTCGGGGCCGTGCTCGGGGGCGGGGTGATCGGGTACTGCGCGTTCAGCGGGTGGCTCCTGCGGGAGGAGTGGAACCGCGAGGACCGCAAGGCGGTGCGGAGCGCCGAGGTGTTCGCGATGACCGTCGCCGTCATCGGCATGACGCTGGCGATGTAGACGGCACCGGGGGAGCGCGGGGACGCCGATCGGGAGCCGGACTGGAGGCCCTACGCGCGCCAGCGACGCAGCTCGCCGTACGAGCGTGCCTGGTCCGTCCGGTCCGCCACGAGCCGCTCGAAGACGATGTTCGTCTGCGTGGTCGCCACCGAGGGGTCCCCGCTGAGTTCGTCGGCGACGAAGTCCCGCAACTGCTCGGTCGACGTGCAGGCGATGTGCACGAGGAAGTCCTTGTCGCCGGCGAGGAACGACACGTCGAGCACCACCGGAACGCGCAGCAGCCGCTTGGCGAACTCGCGGAGCTCCCGGCGGGCCGCGGCGTGGACGCGCACCGACACCATGGCCTCGATCGAGAACCCCAGCCGGGACGCATCGATCGACGCCGCGTAGCCCCGGATCACGCCGGCCTCCTCGAGGGCGCGCACCCGCATGAGACAGGTCGAGGGCGCGACGCCGACCATGGCCGCGAGTCGGTTGTTCGGGATGCGGGCGTCGGACGCGAGGACCCAGAGGATCCGTTCGTCGAGCTCGTCGATGCGGACGGGGCCGGTGTCGGTCTGCGGCGATGTCGGTGAACGGTCGAGCATGGAGACTCCCGGATGCTGCAGGATGTGCGGAGCGACGGGGTCATCCTCGCACGATCCGCGATGGCTGTCAGCGGGTGAGCGTCATCGGCAGGTGTGGGATCCCGTCCTCGAGGAACCCCTCGCCGCTCCGCACGAACCCGAACCGCCCGTACCAGTCCTCGAGGTGCGCCTGGGCATCGAGGGCGATCGAGCCACTCCGGCACGACGCGATCGCCGCGCGCATGAGCTCGCCCGCGAGGCCCGCACCACGAGCTGACGCCGCCGTGGCGACCCGCCCGATCCGCTCGGTGTCGTCCGGCTCCCGGAGGACCCGGAGCGTCGCGTCGACGCCGTCGGAGCCGGCCCAGAACTGCACGGTCGTCGGCTCGACGTCACGGCCGTCGATGTCGGGGTAGGCGCAGCCCTGCTCCACCACGAACACGTCCTGTCGCAGCCGGAGGATCGCGTGGAGCGTCACCGCGTCGAGGTCACGGGTCGGGGCGCTGGAGATCGTCGCCACGGAGGATCCTTCCTGGGGTGGGCCCGGGGGCCTGGGGGTCCGGAGGCCTGGGGGACTGGGGGCTCGGGGGTGCGACTCGGGGTGACCGGCCGCGGTCCGGACGTGCGTCCAGACCTCCGGCCCATTACTCTACGTGGGCGGGCAGACCGACCCGCGGATGCTGCACCCGCCGCGTCCTGACCCACCGGACGGGCGTGCCGGAGCCGGGCCGGGCCTCCAGTCCGACCGGAACCCGGACCGTCGGCCGGCTGGCGGCGCCGCCACGCCGACGACCGGTCCGCCCGCCGGAAGCGCGCACGCTGGACGCTGGCCGATCGCTCCCTGGGAGCGGACGAAGTCCCGTCTGTGAGAAGTGGAAGCGCGGTGGGGCCTCGTTCGCAGCGGTCAGCGACCACGATGGTGCCCGTCCCGTTCGAAAGGCCGCAGCATGCTCCACGATCTCCTCCGCATCCCGATCGTGCACCCCGCGGTCCTCGTCCCGGTCGACGTGATCGCGGCACTCCTCGTGATCGTGACGCTCCTGCCGGACCGGAACCGCCCGGACCGGAACCGCCCGGACCGGAACCGCCGGGGCGGCCAGCTCCGTCGCTTGCTCTGGCGGATCGGCGGCATCGTGGTCGGCGCCGTGGTCGGCGTCGTCCTGACGTGGTGGATCGGCGACGTCCAGGACGCGTTCGGCGTCTCGTTCACCCCCGTGACCCGGATGTGGATCGCGATGCTCTTCGGCGTCGCAGGGCTGCTCGTCGTCGCCCTCGTGCAGGGCCGCAACGGACGCCGGGTCGTCGCGGTCCTGGCGACCGCCGCCGTCGCCCTCGCGACCGGGCTCGGCATCAACGTCGACTTCGGGGCCTACCGGACGATCGAGCAGGCGATCACGACGGACCCGTACCCGGCCGGCTCCCTCGGGCACGAGCAGGGCATCGGCTCGGCGGTGCTCCCCGTCGCGACGACGTCCACCTGGACCGCGCCGGCGGGGATGCCGAAGCACGGGCGGATCATCAGCGTCCGCATCCCCGCGACGGTCTCGCACTTCCACGCCCGTCGGGCCGTCGTGTACCTCCCGCCGGCCGCCCTCACGGCGACGCCGCCGGTGCTCCCGGTGGTGATCAGCCTCTCCGGTCAGCCGGGGCAGCCGAGCGACATGTTCGCGACTGGGAGACTGGGCGACGTGATGAACCAGTACGCCGCCGCCCACCACGGCCTCGCACCGATCGTCGTCGCGCCGGACCAGCTCGGAGCCCCGAACCGGAACCCGATGTGCGTCGACTCCCGCCGCCTCGGACGTTCGGCCACCTACATCATGACGGACACCACGAACTGGATTCGCAGCCACCTCCGTGTCGCGAACGGGTCCGGTGCCTGGGGGATCGTCGGCTTCTCCCAGGGCGCGACCTGCGCGATGCAGTTCTCCACCGAGCACCCCGGCGTGTTCGGCGCCGCCCTCGCGATCTCGAGCGAGCTCGCGCCGGTGACCGGGAACGCGTCCCACAGCATCGCGGTCGCGTTCCACGGGTCGGCCGCCGCCTACCGGGAGGCCGCACCGCTGACGATCATGCACGAGCACGCACCGTACATCGACCACCTCACCGTGTTCGCGTACGGGTCCCAGGACGCCCCGTACCGTGCGTCGACGACCGCCCTCCGCGCGGGGGCGATCGCGGCCGGCATGGACACGCGGTTGATCGTGTCCCCGGGGTCGGCGCACGACTGGAACACGGTCCGGTACGCCATCGTGAACGGCATGCCGATCGTGCTCGACCACCTGGGGCTCCGATGACCGACGTGGACGAGCGACGCCGGTTCCCGTCCGCGGCCCTCGGCAGGGTCTGGGCCATGGTCCGCAGCCGGCCCTTCACCGCAGTGGTCGCCGTGCTGCTGGTGATCGCCAGCGTCGCCGGTGTCGCGCTCCGCGCCTCCGGACTGGAGGCCGGGCGCCCGACCGCCCCGCTGGCTGCGGCCGGGTGGTTCCGGCCGTTCGGCGTCGTCGCGGTGACGAGCAGCGTCCTCGGGTTCATCGTGACGCTCGCGGCGGTCCTCGTGATCATCGGGGGTTCCGAGCGGCTCCTCGGATGGCGCCGGACCTTCGTGGCGTTCGCCGTCACCGCGATCGTCGGCACGGGGCTCGGCGCCGTGCTCCAGTTGCTCGACACGGACCGGGTCGCGACCGGGCAGCGCTGGTCGACGTTCCTGCTCCACGTGAGCAGCTTCGACCCCTGGACCGCGATCGCGGGCACCGTCGTCACCGCCAGCGCGTTCGCGGGTGCCCTGTGGCGTCGCCGCATCCGGGTCACGGCGCTCGCGGTCGCCGCGGCCCTCCTGCTCTACGCGGGACACGCCTCCGACCTGTACGCGATGCTCGCGGTGCTCGTCGGCCTGCCGCTCGGGGCGATCCTCCGGCACGCGCCGCTCCGACGCGGCTGGACCCGCAGCTCCTCGCGAGAGGTCCGGGTGCTGTTGTCGACCGTCGTCGTGGTGTCCGCCGTCGGCCCGGTGATCGCCCTGGTCTCCGGCAGCCGCATCGGACTCCTCGCCCCGCTCGCCGCCGTCGTGGGGACGGGCCCGGTCGCCGCCGCACCGCACTGCGCGGTGACGACGGTCACCGACACCTGCGTCCACGGGCTCGCCTCGGTCCACCCGCACGGCGTGTTCGCGCTCGTGCTCGCGGTGATGCCGTTGGTCGTGCTCGCGGTCGGGGCGCTCGGGCTCGGGCGGGGGAGCCGGTTCGCGCTGTGGCTCGTCGCCGGCGTCGACCTCGTCACCGGTGTCTCGGCCGCGCTGTTCTACGGGGTCGTCCCGCACGTCGGGGGGGCGCGGGCGGACATCGACGGCCGGATCGCCTCGGACCACCTCGCCGTCTCGCTGTCGATCGCGGCGTCGGTGCTGGTGCCGCTGACCACGGCCGTGGCGCTCGTCGTCCGGCGTGCGGACTTCCCGGTCCGGACCACCCATCGTCGCGTCCTCGTGTTCGGCGTCGTGGTGGTCGTCACGGCGGTCGTGCTCGCCGCCGTCGTCGTCGCGGTCGCGGCGGCGTCCGGTCGTACGGTCGGCGACCCGCTCCGACTCGCCCTCACCGTCCTCGGGCCGATCGCTCCGGTCACGTTGCCCGCCCACGTGCGCGAGCACGTCCCGGTGCTCCGCACGGTGATCGGGCTCACCGGACCGCTGCTCTGGCTCGTCGTGGCGCTCGCCGCGATCCGGCCGACCGGCGCGGCATCCGCGAACGCCGACCTCGCGGGGACCCGGCACGCCCGGGCGGACGCTCGGGCGCTCCTGCTCGCCGGCGGCGGGGACACCTTCGGGTGGATGACGACCTGGACCGGCAACGAGTACTGGTTCGCCGGGCCTCCCGCGACCGCGCGTGCCGCCGTCGCGTTCCGCAGGACCGGCGGGGTCGCGGTCACGGTCGGCGGTCCCTTCGGCCACGAGGACGCGCGGATCGCCGCGCTCGAGGGGTTCGCCCGTCACTGCGACGACAACGGCTGGACCCCGGTCTTCTACGGCATCGACGCGGAACAGGCCGCGGCACTCCAGGACCTCGGATGGTCGACGCTGCCGGTGGCCGAGGACGCCGACCTCGACCCGCGGACGTGGACCACCGCGGGCAAACGCAAACAGGACGTCCGCACCGCGGTGAACAAGGCCCGCCGCGAGGACATCACCGCCCTCTGGTCCGACTGGGCAGGGCTCCCCGCGTCGGTCGCGCGTCAGGTCGAAGCGATCTCCGAGGAATGGGTCTCCGGCCGCGAGCTGCCGGAGATGGGGTTCACGCTCGGCGGTGTCGACGAGATGCGCGACCCGGCGGTCCGGACCCTCGCCGCGGTCGCCGCCGACGGCACGGTGCTCGCCGTGACGAGCTGGCTGCCGTCGTTCCGGGACGGCGTGGTCGTCGGCTGGACACTCGACGTGATGCGACGGCGCGGGGACGCCCCGAACGGCGTGATGGAGTTCCTCGTCGCGAGTGCGGCCGAGCGGATGGGCGCGGACGGTGCCGAACGGTTGAGCCTGTCGGCGGCACCGCTCGCGTCGTCGGTGGACCGCTCGCCCGAGGACCGCGGTGGCGTCGAGACCGTCCTCGACCTCGTCGGCGGTGCCCTCGAGCCGGTCTACGGGTTCCGGTCGCTCCTCCGGTTCAAGGCGAAGTTCGGGCCGGACCTCCACCCCCTCGTGATGGCGTTCCCCGACCCGGTGGCGCTGCCGGCGATCGGGGTCGCGATCGTGCGGACCTACCTGCCGGGCCTGTCCCTGCGGCAGGCGGTCTCGATCGTCCGGGACGCCGGGTGACGCGGGCCACGGGGTCGCCGACGGGCGTGGAGTAGTCTCGAGGCACGCACAGCGCTCCGGGGTCGGTGCAATTCCGAACCGGTGGTGACAGTCCACGAACTGCGTCCATGCCTCGGCACGGACTCGGTTGACACGGTGAAACCCCGTGACCGACGGTGAGAGTCCGGATGGGAGGAAGCGCTCGGCGGTCCGGTTCGTGGACCGCCGACACGGCCGACCCGTGGAGTCCGACGAGGACTCCGCGCCCCGGAGTCCGATCAGACAGGACTCCAGTGTTCACCGGCATCATCGAGGAACTCGGTCGCATCGACCGCATCGACGACCGCGGCGACTCGATCGCCATGACGGTCCGCGGTCCGCTCGCCGTCAGTGGCGTCCGGCACGGCGACTCCATCGCGGTGAGCGGTGTCTGCCTCACCGTGGTCGAGTCCGACGCGGAGTCCTTCACCGCCTTCGTGATGCGTCAGACGCTCGACATGAGCATCCACGGCACGCTGCGCGAGGGCGACGGCGTGAACCTGGAACGAGCGGCACTCGTCGGCGACCGCCTCGGCGGCCACATCGTCCAGGGGCACGTCGACGGCACCGCGCGGGTGCTCGCCACCGAGGACGGCGACGGCTGGCGGCGGATCCGGTTCTCGCTGCGTCCCGACCTCAGCCCGCTCGTCGTCGACAAGGGCTCGATCGCACTCTCCGGTGTCAGCCTCACCGTGAGCGCGGTGTCCGACGAGTCAGTCGACCCGGCATCGGCGTGGTTCGAGGTCTCGCTCATCCCCGAGACCCTCGCCGCGACGACGCTCGGGCGGCTCGTCCCCGGGGACGACGTCAACGTCGAGACGGACGTCCTGGCGCGCCAGGTCCGGCGGATGCTCCGGTTGGAGGCCGCCGCCGCGCTCGGCGAGGCCGCTGGTGCTGGTGCCGGTGCTCGTGCCGGTGTCGGTGCTGGTGCCGGTGTCGGTGCCGGTGCCGGTGCGTCCGTCGGGCCGGAGGCGCGGTGATGGTCGCCGACACCACTCCCGTCGCGCGGCCGGTCACCCCGGTCCCGGTCTCCGCGGTGCCGATGCCCGCCACGCCCGGCCTGTCCTCCATCGAGGACGCCCTCGCCGCGATCGCTGCCGGACGTCCGGTCATCGTCGCGGACGACGAGTCGCGTGAGAACGAGGGCGACGTCGTCCTCGCCGCTGCGCTCGCCTCGCCGGAGTGGATCGCGTGGACCGTCGCGCATTCCTCCGGCTTCATCTGCGCCCCGGTGAGTGCCGACATCGCCGACCGACTCGACCTGCCTCCGATGGTCGCCCACAACGAGGACGTCCGGGGGACCGCCTACACGGTCACCGTCGATGCTGCCGTCGGTGTGACCACCGGCATCAGTGCGCACGACCGTGCCCGCACGCTCCGGGTCCTCGCCGACCCGGCGTCCGTCCGCGACGACCTGCACCGGCCGGGCCACGTCGTCCCGCTTCGCGCGCGGCCCGGAGGAGTCCGCGAGCGTGCAGGGCACACCGAGGCGGCGATCGACCTCGTGACGGCGGCCGGGCTCGTCCCGGCGGCGGCCATCTGCGAGATCGTCGACGAGGACGGCGGCATGATGCGACTGCCCCGGCTCGTCGAACTCGGGGCTCGGGAGTCCGTGCCCGTCATCACGATCGCAGCGTTGGCCGACTGGCTCGATGCACGCGACACGAACGAGGCGGCGCCGGGCGTCGCAGGAGGAGCACACTCATGAGCGGAGCAGGCGCGGCGGATCGCGACCTCGTCGACGGGACGGGCATCCGGGTGGCGATCGTCGCCGGTCGGTGGCACGACGTCATCGCCGGCGGACTGCTGGCAGGTGCCCAGCGGGAGATCGAGCGACTCGGGGCGTCGGCGGTCGTCATCCCGGTGCCCGGGAGCTTCGAGTTGCCGGTCGTCGCGAAGGCCGCCCTCGAGGCCGGGTACGACGCCGCCGTCGCACTCGGGGTGATCATCCGCGGTGGGACCCCGCATTTCGAGTACGTCTCGGACGCCGCGACCAGCGGTCTCACCCGGGTCGCGCTCGACACCGGCAAGCCCGTCGGGTTCGGGGTGCTGACCCTCGACGACGAGCAGCAGGGCATCGACCGCGCCGGGCTCCCCGGGTCGTCGGAGGACAAGGGCGCCGAGGCGGTGCACGCGGCCGTCTCGACCGCCGTGACCCTCGCCGGGTTGCGGCAGCCGGCCTGACCGTCTTGGGCGGGAGGTGACCGGGGGTCAGCGGGGAGAGGCTGGGCGAGACGGGGCGTCAGCGGAGGGGGGAGACGGGGCGTGGGCGGGGCCCCTGTCCCGGGTGCGTGGTCCCCGTCCCTCGGCTCGGTCGGCCAGGCTGCCGGTCCGCTGTCCGGTCCGCCGGTCCGGCGGTCCGGCCGACCCCGTGGTCGGCAATTCAGGAGGATGGGCCGTTGCGCGGACCGGTCGGCCCGGAACAGCCGCAGGTTCCTGAGTTGCCGCATGGGCGGGGGTTTGGCGGGGACAGGGGGGACTGGAGGCGTGCGGCGGCCGGGACTCGTCCCTCCCGTCCCGCATGTGGTCGGGAACTCAGGATGGGTGCGCGGGTGCGTGGGTCGGTCGGCCCGGAACAGCCGCAGGTTCCTGCGTTGCCGACTCGGTGGGCGCTGGGCGGGGAGAGGACGGACTGGAGGCGCGGAGCTGACGCGACTCGGTCCTCCCGTCTGTCCCGTGGTCGGCAACGCAGGAGGCTGGGTCGGCTGCGTGGGTCCGTTGGCCCGGGAAAGCAACACGTTCCTGAGTTGCCGCCTCGGCGGGGCGGGGGCGGGGGCGGGGGCGGGGGCGTGAGTTGCGCGAGGCCGGGGCGGACTGGAGGCGCGGGGCGGACAGGACTCGTCCCTTCCCTCCGTCCGGTGGTCAGGACCTCAGGAAGGCGGCCGGCTGCGCGGGTCGGTCGGCACGGAACGGCTGCAGGTTCCTGAATTGCCGCATGGGCGGGGACAGGGCGGGGGCGGGGAATGCGCGGCGACGGGGCGGACTGGAGGCGTGCGGCGGCCGGGACTCGGCCCTCCCGTCCATCCCGTGTGCGCGACGAGGCTCGCCGCCGAGGCCATCCGCCCGCCCGCGCACACCGACGACGAAGGCCCCGCACCGGTCGGTACGGGGCCTGCCTCGGAGAGCGGCTAGCGCTTCGAGAAGACGTGGATGGGGAGCGCGAACGACAGGCACATCAGGATGATGCCGCCGAAGAACACCCAGGCCTGCGTGCCGGCAGCGGCCTGGAACGCGAGGCCGAAGAGGTAGATCGAGACGACGAGCAGGACGATCGAGAAGACTGCTGCGATGACGCGACCCACGTGGTACCTCCGGTGACGAACTGGTGTTGCCTCAGTCTATCCCGAGCCGACCGCGGGTCGCGTCACGCACGGGCACCAGGCTCACGCACGGGCACCAGAGCTCACGCACAGCGACCGGAGCTCACGCGCCGGGGCGGGAGTCGACGAGCCGGTCGACGACGACGAGCAGCTCGTCCATCACCACCCCCTCCGGGCGGTCCGCCGAGGACGGACGCCCACCCGCCGTGATGCCGAGCGCCGCCGCGTGGTAGAGGCCGTCACCCATCAGCTTGACGGCCTGCGCGGTCGGGACGTCCCCGAGGTGGTCGATGAGGGTCCGGAGCCACGCATCCTCGGTCGCTTCGATGGTCCGCGCGGCCTCCTCGTACCCAGCCTGCTGGAGCCGTGCCGCCGCGAGGAGTGACAGGTCGAGCTCGCTGCCGACGAACTGGCAGTTCCGGACGAAGTACCGTGCCGCCCCGTCCGCGGCCTCGTGCATCTGCTCGACGTCGATCCCGGCGAGGTCGGTGAGCCGCTCGCACAGCCCGGTCACGAGGGCCGCCTTGGAGCCGAAGTGGTACAGCAGCCCGCCCTTGGAGACACCGGCGCGGGCGGCGACGGCATCGAGCGTCGCGACCCGCTCCCCGTCGTCGCAGACGATGCCGACGAAGCTGTCGAGGATCCGGTCGCGCGCGCTTGCCATGGCGCAATCGTAGCCAGTCGGCTGCCGCTGCCGAGTTGCCGCACAACCGTCCAGACGGTACAGTAGATCCTGTTCATCTCGCCGCGACGTGATCGCACCGTCGCCTGCGCAGCACCACCGCCGTTCCCCGGAGCACCACCATGTCCGTCCTGTTCGCCCCTGCCCCCGCACGCGCCACCTCGAGCCGTCCCCGCCGGTTCGCCGCGCTCGCCGTCCTCATGCTCCCCGTGCTGCTCATCGCCGTGGACAACACGGTCCTGAGCTTCGCCCTCCCGGCGATCTCGCGCGACCTCGACCCCGATGCCACGACGCTGCTCTGGATGGTCGATGCGTACCCGCTCGTGCTGGCCGGTCTCCTCGTCGTCATGGGGTCGCTCGGCGACCGGTTCGGCCGTCGACGCCTGCTGTACATCGGTGCGACCGGCTTCGCCGCGTGCTCGGCCGCTGCGGCATTCGCCACGGACTCGTGGATGCTCGTCGCCGCCCGGGTCGCGATGGGGGTGTTCGGCGCGATGCTCATGCCGTCGACGCTGTCGCTCATCCGCAACGTCTTCGAGGACCGCACCGAGCGCCGGGTCGCCCTCGCCGTCTGGTCGTGCACGTTCTCCGCCGGTGGTGCGATCGGCCCGCTCGTCGGCGGCGTCCTGCTTGCGCACTTCCACTGGGGGAGCGTGTTCCTGCTCGCCGTCCCGATCCTCGTCCTGCTGCTCGTCGCCGCGCCGCTGCTCGTCCCCGAGTCACGGGACCCGAACCCGGGACCGGTCGACCTGGTGAGCATGTTCCTCTCGCTCGGCGCCCTGGCCCCGACCGCGTGGGCGATCAAGTCGATGGTCCACCCGGACGAGCGCGGTGCGGCGATCGCCGCCGTCGCGGTGGGCGTCGTCTGCGGGATCGCGTTCGTCCGTCGCCAGCTGCGCTCCCGGACGCCGATGCTCGACGTCCGCCTGTTCCGGAGCGTGCCGTTCACCGGCAGCGTGGTGATGAACATGACGGCGCTGTTCTCCCTGACGGGGTTCCTGTTCTTCATCTCGCAGCACCTGCAGCTCGTCGCCGGCCTCGACCCGTTCGCCGCCGGGCTCGTGCTCCTGCCCGGGGCGGTGCTGTCCATCGTCGCGGGACTCGCCGTCGTGCCGGTCGTCGCCCGCGTGGCACCCCGATGGGTCGTCGGGGTCTCCCTGCTGTTCTCCGCCGTCGCCTACACGGTGGTCGCGGTCCTCGGGCACGGTGCGTCGATCGCGGCGCTGGCGATCGCGTTCGTGCTGCTCGGCATCGGGATCGGCGCGTCCGAGACGGTGACGAACGACCTCATCGTCTCGACGGTCCCCGCGGCGAAGTCGGGCGCAGCGTCGGCGATCTCGGAGACGGCGTACGAGATCGGCGCGGTGCTCGGCACGGCGGTGCTCGGCACCATCCTCAGCGTCGCCTACCGTTCCCACGTCGTGGTGCCCGACGGCCTGCCCTCGAGCGCGCACGCGGCGGCGTCCCAGACGCTCGGCGGCGCGGTGTCGGCTGCGGACGACCTCGGGGGGCGCGCGGGAGCGGCCCTGCTCGACTCGGCCCGCGCGGCGTTCGACTCCGGGGTCACCGTGACGTCCGGCGTCGCGGCCGCGCTCATGCTCGTCGCCGCTGTCGGCGCCTGGTTCTCGCTCCGGCACGTCGAGCGCTGACACGTCGAGCGCAGCCATGTCGAGCGCGGCCACGACCGGGCTGCCACGGCCGGGGCCGGCCCCCTCCCGGACTGGAGGCGCGGTGCCAGCGGGCCGCGCGCCTCCCGTCCGGCCGCTGGACCGTTCATGCATGCACGCCGAAGGCGCGCGGAACCTGTGAATCGTCGACCGCGATGCAGGTGGAGGTCCTACGTTGGGAGGTGGTCCAGAACGGACCGACCCCCACACGACGAGGACGAGCACCGAACGATGACCAACGCCGACGCCCCGCAGGCTCCCGCCGCGGAGACCCCCGCCGCGCAGGTCCCCGAGGAAGGCGACCCACGCGACCTCGCGGACGCCTACAAGGCGGCGTTCCGCGGACACCCCGCCGGCGTCGCCGTGATCACCGCGGACACCGAGCACGGACCGACCGGGCTGACCGCGTCGTCGGTCGCCTCGGTGGCCGTCGACCCGCCGGTCCTGGTGTTCTCGCTGTCGACGAACTCCGGTTCTGCCGGCGCGATCCTCGGGGCACCGGTGTTCGTCGTCCACCTGATGCGCACCGGTGGTGTCGCGCTCGCCCGGCGGTTCGCCTCCACCGGCAGCCCCTCGGTCGACGAGCCGGGCGTGTGGGAGCGCCTGCCCTCGGGCGACTGGTACCTCCCGGCCGCCGCGACCGCGCTCCGTGCCCGACCGCTCTCCACGACGCCGATCGGCAGCTCCACCGTCGTCGTCGCCGAGGTCCTCGACATCGTCGTGGGACTCGACGACGGCGAGCCGCTCGTCTACCACAACCGAGAGTTCCACTCCCTCACCGACCGCTCCCGCCTGGTCTAGACCGGCGCGCGGACGACACCGAACCACCCCCAATCGAAAGGACACCCGATGGCCGAGTACACCCTCCCGGAACTGCCGTACGACTACGCAGCGCTCGAACCCCACATCAGCGGCAAGATCATGCAGCTGCACCACGACAAGCACCACCAGGCCTACGTGACCGGCGCCAACACGGCGCTGCAGCAGCTGGGTGAGGCGCGCGAGTCCGGCAACTTCGGTGCCATCAACAAGCTCGAGAAGGACCTCGCCTTCCACCTCGGTGGTCACGTGAACCACTCGATCTTCTGGACCAACCTCGGCCCGGACACGAAGGTCCCGGAGGGCGAGCTCGCCGCGGCCATCACCGAGTTCTTCGGTTCGTTCGAGAGCTTCCAGGCGCAGTTCGCTGCGGTTGCCAACGGCATCCAGGGGTCGGGCTGGGCCGTGCTGGCGTGGGACGTCGTCGGCGAGAAGCTCAGTACCTTCCAGCTGTTCGACCAGCAGGGGAACATCCCGTTCGGGCTCGTCCCGATCTTCATGCTCGACATGTGGGAGCACGCGTTCTACCTCGACTACCTGAACGTCAAGGCGGACTACGTCAAGGCCGTGTGGAACATCGTCGACTGGGACAACGTCGCCGCGCGGTTCGCGAACGCGCAGTCGCAGCGCTTCGTCACGCTCTAGCGACGACCGGAGGCCGCCCTGGGGAACCGGGGCGGCCTCCGTCGTGCGTGAGGGACCGGGCGGCCTCCGTCATGCGTGGGAGACCGGGGTCGCGTCCGTCATGCGTGGGGGACCGAGGTCAGCGGGCGACGAACCCCGCCGCCTCGATGAGACGGTGCGCGATCCGTGTCAGCGCCCGGGCCGCGGCGTCGGCGTCGTGGTCGAGGAGACCGCCCCACTGCACACCCCTGGCGGCGAGGACGACGTCGTTCGCAGCGCGCGCGGCGTCGGCGGGGGACATGCCGTGTGCGGTCGCCCAGGCTGCGACGACGTCGACCTGCCGCCGATGCAGTCGGCGGTGCCGTTCGTGGCCGCCGAGCGATTCGACGGATCCCAGTTCGAACGCCAAGCGGGCGGCCAGGGAGCGGGACGGGTCGTCGAGGCCGCCGAACACCGCGAGCACCCAGGACTCGAGGACCGCCGCATCGGCGTCGGGCTCGAGCGTGACGGCGTCGCACCGCGATGCGAGGTCGTCGACGACGGCGTCGAGGAGGGCTTCGCGCGAACCGAAGTGGTAGACGATCGGGTACGCGCTCGTGCCGAGCACGCGGCCCAGCCCACGGACCGAGACGTCCTCGACCGGCGTGGTCCACAGGTGCTGGACGACCTTCTCGACGATGGCCGGTCTGAGCGTCGGGTCTGACTTGCGGGGCATGGAGCTCCTCGGGCGGTCGCTGGGGTGCTGGGCGCAGCCGGCACTCGAGCCGATCGGCTCACTCGTATGTTACCGCATGGACACGAGAATACGACTGGGAGTTCGAGCGCCGCGTTCTGGGGGCAGGACGACCGGCGTCCGGGGCGGACCGGCCCAGTACCGTGGAGGCGATGTCCGAGCACGCCGACCCCCGACCCGGATCGCATGCGTCCCGGCGGTCGACGGGCCTCGGCCGCCGACGTCGCGGGTCCGGCAAGCGGTTCCTGGTCGTCGGGGACGTCCTCGACGCCGTCATCGTCGTCGCCGACGACCCGCGCATCGACGTCGAGCCGGAGCTCGACGCGACGATCCGGCACCGGCCGGACGGCTCCGGAGCGAACACCGCCGCGTGGCTCGGGTGGCTCGGTGTCACTGTCGACTTCGTCGGGCGGACCGGGGTCGACGACGTCCACCGGCACGAGCAGGCGCTCCGCAACGCCGGGGTCACCCCGCACATCGCCTACGACGCCGGGTCCGCGACCGGGGTCGTCGTGTCCGTGCAGACCCTCCGCCGACGGGTCGTGCTCTCCGACGCGGCGGCCGGGGGGACGACGGCGCCGATCGACGTCGACCCCCTGCTCCTCCGGGACGCCGACATCGTGCACCTCACCGGGACGGCCATGTTCGGCTCCGCCGGCCCGGAGCAGCTCCAGGACCTGGTCCACCGAGCCAAGACCGACGGCGCACGTGTCTCGATCGATCCCTCGTCGGCGCTGCGGGTCAGCGCGATGGGACCGGAACGGTTCCTCGCGGCGATCGCCGAGGCCGATCTGATCCTCCCGGACCTCGCCGAGGGACGTGCCCTGACAGGACTCGTCGACCCGGAGGCGGTCTGCGCCGCGCTCGTCGACCACGTCCCGCTCGTCGTGCTCACGCTCGGTGCGGACGGCGTCCTCGTCGGCCGTCGGGGACGTCGCCCTGAGCGGCTGGCGGCCGCCGACGTCAGCGTGCTCGACCGGCTCGGGGTCGGTGACGCGTTCGCGGCCGGGTTCCTCTGCGCCTGGGCGACGGACCCGGTCCGGGTCGTCGCCGCCGCCCGCGAGGGTGTGCGCATCGCCGCCCGGGGTCTCACCGTCATCGGCGCCCGCCCGCCCGTCTGATCCGCCCGCCCGAGGCACCCGCCCGCCCGTCTGACCCGCCCGCCCGAGGCACCCGTCGGTGTGCGGATCGTCGACGCACCGGGGTCAATCGGCGGAGGGCTCCGCGCGCACGACGAGCGTCTGGACGAGTCCGACCCGGAGTGGAGCGAGCCGGATCTCGACGCGGAGCACACCCCGCGTCCCGGCGATGCGCCAGCCGAGGTGGGTCGGCGACTCGGACCAGGTCGTGTCCGGCGGGTCCGTCACGACCGCGCCCGCGACGTCGACGGCGACGCGCACGGCTGCACGACGACGGTCGAGGGGCACGTCCATCGCCACGTTCGGCGCGAGCACCGCGGATGCGGCGCCGTCGGTCGCCGGGTCGCCGGGCGCATCGTCACGACACCACTCGGCCAGGAAGCGCGTCACGGCACCCTGCGCCGCCAGGGTCACCGGGAGCGTCGCCTCCGGCACCTCGGGCGACGCCGATCCGGCGAGCAGCAGGTCATGCGCCTCGGTCGCGGCGAGGGCCACCCGCGCGGCCGTCGCGTTCTCGAATGCGACGACGCCGAGACCGGTCGACGTCGACCACCGCATGTGCGCCGAGAATCCGGGGTACCCGCCGCTGTGCGACACGATCGGCCCCACGCGGGGATCCTCCTCGACGAACAGGCCGAACCCGTACCCCATGGGCCGCGGACCCGGCCCGGGGATGATCCGCATCGCCTGCTGCATCTGTCGACGCCCCTGCGTCGTGACGGGTCCTCCGGAGGAGGGTGCGCCTCCCGTCGGTGTGGCGTCCGGCGTGACGAACGCCGCGGACAGGTGGCGCGCCCACCGCGACAGGTCGGTGACCGTCGAGAACAGGCCGCCGATGCTCGAGAACGCGCCGGGGCCGGTCAGCGGCAGCGGCTCCCAGCCGGCGTCGTGCGGGCGGACGCCGCGGACCACGAAGCCGGGGGAGTCCGCGGCGGAGAACGTCGTCGCCGGGAGGCCGACCGCCTCCAGGACCTCGGTGCGGGCGACGTCGACGTACGGGCGGCCGGACACCACGGCGACCACCCGTCCGAGGAGCGCGTACCCGAGGTTCGAGTACGCGAACCGGGTCCCCGGGACGGCGTCGAACAGGATCCCGGCGCGGAGGACGGCGTCGAACGCGTCGTCGGAGAGGGATTCCTGACGGTCCGCCCACGGGTCGTCGGTCGGGAACCCGCCGGACATCGTCAGCAGCATCCGCACCGTCGGGACCGGCGCGTCCGGCGTCGGCAGACGGACTGCCCGGAACGCCGGCACGAAGTCGGTGATCGGGGCGTCGAGGTCGAGCTGTCCACGTTCGACGAGGAGCATGACCGCCGCTGCCGTGACGCTCTTCGTGCACGATGCGATCCGGTAGACCGTGTCGGCGTCCGGCGGGGAGCCGTCCCCGCGATCACCGTGCCCGCCCGAGGCGACGAGGCCGCCGTGATCGAAGACGCCCCACACCGAACTCGGGGCGATGCCCGCGGACACACGGTCCCGGAACAGCGCGTCGACCCGGGCGAGGAGCTCCGGCGACACGGGCTCGGTCACGCCCGGCGCATCTCGTCGTAGGCGTCGAGGGCTCGGCGGCGGGATTCCTTGAGGTCGACCATCGGCTCCGGACGCAGCTCGTCGTCCGGGATCCACTGCCGGATGTACTGACGGTGCTTGTCGAACTTGTCCGCCTGCAGATCCGGGTTGAACACGCGGAAGTACGGGGCGGCGTCGAACCCCGAGCCCGCGACCCACTGCCAGTTCGCCGGGTTGTTCGCGGCGTCGGCGTCGACCAACGTGTCCCAGAACCACTGCTCCCCGACCCGCCAGTCGACGAGCAGGTTCTTCACCAGGAAGCTCGCTGTGACGAGCCGCAGGCGGTTGTGCATGGCGCCCGTGTGCCACAGTTCCCGCATGCCGGCGTCGACGAGGTCGATGCCGGTGTTCCCGTGCCGCCAGGCGTCGAGTTCGTCCTCCGACGCGTCGCGCCACGGGAACGCATCGAACTCGCGGCGGACGTTCGTGGTCTCGAGCGGCTCGTTGTGGAACAGCTCGTTCCAGTTGAACTCCCGCCACGCGAGCTGCCGGAGGAACGCCGGAGCCTGCCGCCGCTGCTCCGGTTCGAGGTCGCCGTGCATGCGGTGCCACACCTGGAACGGGCTGATCTCACCCCACCGGAGATGCGGGCTGAGCCCACTCGCCGCGTCCATGGCCGGCTCGTCGCGGTGGTCGTAGTCCTCGAGACCGTTCGCGATGAAGTGGCGGAGGCGCTCGGCGGCACCGGCCTCGCCCGGCGTCCACGTGTCGCGGAGTCCGCCGGCCCAGTCCGGACGGGTCGGGAGCAGCTGCCAGTCGTCGAGGTCGTCGCTCGCCGTGCCCCGGTGCGGGCTCGGCAGGTCCCGGGGCTTCGGCATCGGGTGTCGCGGCTCGGGCAGCGCCTGGCACGCACGCCAGAACGGGGTGAACACCTTGTACGGCTCGCCCTGCCCGGTGCGGACCGTCCACGGCTCCCACAGGAGGTTCGCCCCGAAGCTGTGGGCCTCGACACCGCGGTCGTGCAGCGACTCCTTGATGCCGGCGTCGATGTCGCGTTCGGCGTGCGAGTACCGGCGGTTCCAGTAGACCGCCTCGGCACCGGTGTCGGCGACGAGGGCGTCGACCACCCGCGCCGCAGCTCCCCGGCGGAACGTCAGGTGCGAACCGCGGTCGCGCAGTTCGGCGTCGAGCGCGGAGAGCGACTGATGGACCCACCACCGGGCGGCGGCGCCGAGGGGACGGACCTGATCGGACTCGTCGTCGAGGATCCAGACGACCGTCAGCGGGCCGCCGTGGTCGATGCCGGCGCGGAGCGCAGGGTTGTCGGCGAGCCGGAGGTCGTCCCGGAGCCAGACGATGGCGCCGGTCACGATCGTCCGACCCCGGTCATGGACCCGTCCGTGGCGCTCGGCCCGAGGTCGCCGGCGCCGGCGGGATCGGCGATGGCGGTCACGCGACCCGTGGTGGTCGCTGCACTCGCGAGCCGGACCTTGGTGCAGAGGTCCGTGAGGGTCTCGAGCTCGGCGTCCTCGAGACCGGCGCCCATCTGCTCGGCGATGGTCGCCGCGTGCTGCACGGCGACCGACCGGTAGAGGTCGAACCCGTGCGGCGTCAGCGCCACGATGACCCCCCGGGCGTCCGAGGGGTCCGGCTGCTTCTCGACGATCCCACGGGCGGCCAGACGTTCGACGAGCCGGCTGATGCTCGGTTGCGTGAGGAGCAGGTGCCCGGTCAGATCGCGCATCCGGATGCGGCGGCCGGGCTGGGTGGAGAGGTTGAAGCAGACGTCGTACTCGTTGAACGAGATGTCCGACGTCGGGAAGTCGGCGTTGAGGTTCCGCATCACCGTGACCTGGGCTCGGAACAAGGACTCCCAGGCGGCGACCGCGGTGGCCTTGTCACTCATGGTGCGACCTCGTGTGGGGCATCCTCCAACCCTACCGATGCGCGTGCCTGGGCGTCGGGGCGTGCATGGGCGGGCGTGCATGGGCGCTGTGCCGGGACAGGACAAGGGCCGGGTCGCGAGAGGCGTCGCGGCCCGGCCCTTTCCCTTGCACCAAGAGTGTCCTGCAATCACATTCCGCGGAGTCAGCCACAGCAAACCTCGTCCGCATCACAAGAATATAACGAGACGGTAACGCAGCGATAGTGACCGATCGGGGATTTTTCTGGGAACTCCCCATGAACGGCGGGAGCGTCGGCCGCACGCAGCGTCGATGCCGGCGTGCGGCTGCAGCTCGCCCCACGGACGGCCGTCTCGCGCCGACGCGAGGCCGCCCCACGCCGATGCGAGGCCGCCCGTGTCTCAGAACAGGTCGGGCGACGGCGTCGACGCGTACCGCACCGCGACGTCCGCGTGCCGGTCGAACCGGTAGCCGACTCCGCGCACCGTCCGGACGATCTCCTCGAACGCACCGAGCTTCGACCGGAGCCGTCGCACGTGCACATCGATGGTCCGCTCGTTCGGGATCTCGTCCTCGCCGTCGGACCACAGCCCCTCGATGATCGCCGCGCGGTCAACGGTCCGGCCCTCGCGGAGGACGAGGAACTGCAGCAGCTCGAACTCCTTGTACGTGAGCGGGGCCGGCTCGCCGTCGAGGACTACCCGCTTCCGCGAGATGTCGATGACGACACCGGTCTCCTCCGGCTCCGCGGCGATCGACTGCTTGCGGGCGGCGACTGCGGAGCGGTCCTGGAGGGCGAGCCGGACGACGTCGACGTCCCGGCCGCCGGACCCCTCGGCGGCAACTGCGACTGCTGCGTACGTCTCGGCGGCGGGCACGAGCTGCGCCGTCAGGGCCTTGAGCTGCTCCACCACGGCGGCGAGCGATGTCCCGGCGGCAGCGGCGGCGGCTTCGTCGAGCCCGACGTAGAGCGCGAAGCCCCGCGCCTCGGTGCCTTCGGGGAGCGCACGGTTCCGGACCGGCGCCACGACTGGGCTCGTCGGGACGCCGTCGGTGGACGGTGCGGGCGACACGGCGGTGCGGCGCGTGCTCGCGGGCGCCGTCGCGGTGCCGAGACCGGCCCGGACCGCGGCGGTCGCGGTCCCCGGAGCGGCTGCTGCTCCCAGGGCGGATGCTGCGGTCGGGGCGGCGGTGGTGGTCGAGGTGGTGCGCGGGCGATCGATGGTGATCGACATGGGGAGTCCTTCTCGGTGTGGCGCAGTGCGCCGGTGCGTCGAATGCGTCGTCCTCGGGGTCGACGGGTGCGCGGATGCCCGGCGGTCAGCGTGACCGGGGCTCGTGCGCACGACCTGTCGGCCGAGGGGAACGGGGACGGCTCGCGACGATGGTGCTCGTCAGCGGCGTCCGCCGGGGATCACGCTCGCTCGGCGGGGTGCTGCCGTGGCGGGATCGGGCTGGAACGGGTGCCGGTCAGGCACACATTCGACAACACATGACCGTCCGAGCCGGCATCATCATGCCGGGAGTCCCCTGGACCTCGATGAGGACGCGGGTGGACAGGGATTCGGTCATGCACCGAGTATCGGCGGTATACCAACGCGATGTCAACCGTCCGCGCGGTGCAGTCCGCGAGCCGCACGCGTCCCGGACGGGACGCCGGACGGGAGGCCCGGCACACGTGCGCCGATCTGCTCGCCGGAGCCGCGCCTCCCGTCCGGCACCGCGCCACCGGCGTCGTCCCGGCGGTGGGACCGCGCGCGCCCTCCGCCGGAGCGCAGGGGTACGGGTCTACTCGGCCAGGCCGTACAGCCGGTCGCCGGCGTCCCCGAGGCCCGGGACGATGTAGCCGTTCTCGTCGAGCTTCTCGTCGAGCGCGCCGAGCACGACCGTGACGTTCTTGCCTGCGGTGGCCGCCTCGACCGCGGCGACACCTTCGGGCGCGGCCAGGATGCACACGGCCGTGACGTCGTCGGCGCCCCGGTCGAACAGGAACTGGATCGCCGCGTTCAACGACCCACCGGTCGCGAGCATCGGGTCGAGGACGAAGCACTGTCTCCCGGAGAGGTCCTCCGGCAGGCGCTCGGCGTAGGTCTGCGGCTGGAGGGTCTCCTCGTTGCGGGCCATGCCGAGGAACCCGACCTCGGCCGTCGGGACGAGCTTGACCATGCCCTCGAGCATCCCGAGGCCGGCACGGAGGATCGGCACGACGAGTGGGCGGGGCTTCGCGATGGAGACACCCATCGTGTGGGCGACCGGCGTGTCGATCGGCGTCGCGGTGACGCGGACGTTGCGGGTGGCCTCGTACGCGAGGAGGGTGACGAGCTCCTCGGTCAGTGCGCGGAAGGTGGGGGACGGGGTCGTCTTGTCGCGGAGCACCGACAGCTTGTGGGTGATGAGCGGGTGGTCGGCAACGTGGACTCGCATGCGGCAAGGCTACCGGTGCGGGGGTCGGTGCAGGGGTCGGTGCAGGCCCGGGGTGCGCGGACCTGTGGGATGCGGGGGTGTGCTGCGCGGGCCCGGTGCTGGGCGGGCGCTGCGCGGTGGTGTGCTGCGCCGTGCCTGTGCTGGGCTGCGCGGTGGTGTGCTGCGCGCTGGTCGTCCGCCCGCTTATGCTCGGCGTACCGTCCAGCAGGCCTCAGGAGTCATCGTGGAACATCCGGCTTCGCGCCCGTGGCTGTCGGCGATGGACTCGGCGCTCGTCGAGGCCCGGGCCTGCTTCGCGAGCGGGGACGTCCCGGTCGGCGCCGTCGTCCTCGATGCTGCGGGCGAGGTCGTGGCCGTCGGGCGCAACGAACGCGAGGCCCTGCAGGACCCCACCGCACACGCCGAGGTGCTCGCGCTTCGGGCGGCTGCGGCGGCGGCGGGGGACTGGCATCTCGAGTCACACACCCTCGTCGTGACGCTCGAGCCGTGCCCGATGTGCGCCGGTGCCGTGCTCGCGGCGAGGATCCCGCGCCTCGTCTTCGGCGCCTGGGATCCGAAGGCCGGAGCAACGGGGAGCGTCTACGACATCGCCCGTGATCGCCGGCTGCCGCATCGGACCGAGGTCGTCGGCGGGGTTCGGGAGGCCGAGTGCGCAGCGTTGCTCGACGCCTTCTTCGCGGAGCGGCGGCGCTAGGCGGGCGGTGGCGCTGGGCGCGCGGTGGCGGGATGCGCGTTGCGGCGAGCGGGCGGGGTACTTCTGGCTCGTGCGGGGTGCTGGCGGGGAGCGGGGTGCCTCCGGCGGGGGCGGGGCGGGGAAGCGGTGCCGCGGGTGAGGGTGATGGCGCAGAGGGTCGAGCGCGTTCGGACAATTCAGGAGGCTGCGCCCGTGCACGACGTCGAGGCCGCCCCCGGGCGCCGGTACCTGAGTTGCCGACGGGGGGAGGGGCGTTTCTGGGCCGACCCGTGCCTCCCGTCCGGTGCCGTCGCGCGCAGCTCAGGACGCTCCTGTGGGGAAGGGACCACCACCCGTAGCCGGGCGCTGACCTCCTGAGTAGCCGACGGACTGGAGGGGCGAGGCGGGGCCGACCCGGGCCTCCGGTCTGGCGCTCGGGGCGTTTCAGGACGACGTCGTCGCGGAGCGGGGAAACATCCGCCATTGTGCGACGGCTTCCTGAGTCATCGACGGACTGGAGGCGCGGTGCTGGGACGACCCGGACCTCCTGTCCGCTGCGAGCTATTCAGGACGCTGCCGTTGCGCCGAGGGTCCCCAGCCGCCGTCGGGCGCGGTTTCCTGAGTCGCCGACCCCGGGGGGGGGGGGGGGCAGCGGTACGAGGTCGATCCGTGCTCCGGACCGGCGCGGCCGGCGTTGCAGGACGCTGCCGTTGGGAACGGCGCACCAGCAGCCGCCGGGCGTCGGTTTCCTGAGTTGCCGACGGACTGGAGGGGCGGTGCGGGGCCGACCCGGACCTCCCGTCCGCCTCCGCCAGCGGTGAGTCAGGACGCTCCTGAGGGGAGCGGGGCACCATCTGCCGACAGGCGACCGTTTCCTGATTTGCCGACGGACTGGAGGGGCGGTGCTGGGCCGACCCGCACCTCCCGCCCGGCGCTCCTGCAGACGGTGCAGGGAGAGCCCGGCAGGGAGCTGGCGCAGCGCCGACGGGGCGACCGCGCGGCGGGGCTCAGTCGGCAGCGCGGATGATGATGGCCTCGGTCGGCGGGCGCGGCACGTCCCGGCGGACGTCCGGCTCGATGTAGATCACCCGGGCGATCGGGACCGCGCTCCGCACCCGCGCTTCGACCGTGTCGATCCCGGCGGCGACGTCCCCGACTCGACGTTCGCCGTCGACGGCCACCTTGGCCGCGACGAGCAGCTCGTCCGGCCCGAGGTAGAGCGTCTTCATGTGGATGATCGAGTCGATTTCAGGGCCGTCCAGCAGCGCCCGCTTGATGGCGCTGACGTCGGCCGCGCTGGCGCCCTCGCCGACCAGGAGGCTCTTCGTCTCGATGCCGAGGACGACCGCCACGGCGATGAGGAGCGCCGCGATCAGGATGGTTCCGATCGCATCGAACAGCCCGTTGCCCGTGATGGCCGTCAGGCCGACTCCGAACAGCGCGAACACCAGACCGAGGAGGGCGGCGGTGTCCTCCAGCATGACGACCGGGAGTTCCGGGGCCTTGGCGCGCCGGATGAACTGGACCCACGACAGCGAGCCCTTGCTCGGACGGGCTTCGCGCAGCGCGGTCCGGAGCGAGAACCCTTCCAGCGCGATGGAGATGACCAGGACCGCGATCGGCAACCACCAGTTCTCCAGGGGATGCGGGTGCTGCAGTTTCTCGATGCCTTCGTAGAGCGAGAACACGCCGCCGATGGAGAACAGGATGATGGACACGACGAAGGCGTAGACGTAGCGCTCACGCCCGTACCCGAACGGGTGCTCGTCGTCAGCCACCCGCCTGGCTTTGCGGCCGCCGAGGAGCAGCAGTACCTGGTTCACCGAGTCGGCGAGCGAGTGCACGCCTTCGGCCAGCATCGACGCCGACCCGCTGATGGCCGCGGCGATGAACTTGACGACCGCGATGCCCACGTTCGCGCCGAGCGCCGCGAAGATCGCCTTGTTCCCACCGGATGCGCTCATGCTTCCCGAGTCTAGGGTCACCGACGGCCCGTCGGAGGTTGTCCACAGGGGCGTCGTCGGTCGCATGCGATCACGGAGGCTTCCCTACGATGGGGGCATGTCACACGACCTGCCTCGCACCGCCCTGCTCGGCGTCGGCTCCATGTCCGGGAGCATCCTCGACGGCCTGCTCGCAGCCGGCGTCCCGGCCGAGCGGTTCTCGGTCACGACCAAGTCCTCTGAGTCGGCCGCCACCCATCGCGAGCACGGCCTGGAAGCGCTCGCTCTCGACGACGACGCAGATGCGAACCGTCGTGCCGTCCGTGGTGCAGCCGTCGTCGTGATCGGCGTGAAGCCGTTCATGGTCGCCGACCTGCTCCGCGAGATCGTCGATGACCTGGAACCGGACGCGCTCGTCGTGAGCGTGGCGGTCGGGGTCACGAGTGCCACCATGGAAGCCCTCCTGCCCGAGACCGTCGCCGTCGTCCGGGCCCTGCCGAACACGCCCGTCGGAGTCGGACACGGCGTCACCGGCATCTCCGCAGGGAGTCGGTCCGACGACGACGCAGTGGCACTCGCCTCCTCGCTGTTCTCGGTCTCCGGAGAAGTCGTGGCGATCCCCGAGTCGCAGCTCGACGCGCTCTCCGCCGTGTCGGGGTCCGGCCCGGCCTACGTCTTCCTGCTCGTCGAAGCGTGGCAACGGGCCGCGGAGTCCCTCGGGTTCACGTCCGCGCAGGCCGAGATCATGGTCCAGGGCACGATCCGGGGGGCGGTCGCGCTCCTCGACGCGTCGGACAAGGATCCTGCTGCGTTGCGGAAGGCCGTCACGAGTCCCAAGGGCACGACCGAGAAGGCTGTCGAGGTGCTGCAGGCGGCAGACCTCGAGGGGACGTTCCGCCGCGCTGCCGATGCTGCGATCGCTCGTGCGGAGGAGCTCTCGAGGCTGTAGCCGGTGCGTGCAGCTCGGTGCCCCTGCCTGGTGTCGGTGCTCGTCGCAGCTTCTTGAGGCTCGACATGCCGGGGTCGACAGCCGTCCCCGATGGTTGCTGCGGATCGCGAGGGCCGAGCGTTGGTTCGCGTTCCGTGCCTCCGTCGGCGGTTCAGGAACGCGCTGCGATGACGGCGCTGCGGAGGTGCGGCGCGCGGCAGGTTCCTGAGTTTCTCCGTGTCGAGCGGACGGACGACAGACAGACGGAAGGTGCGCGGCGGGGTCGCGCCGTTCCTCCCGTCCGGAGGTGGCCGCGTCGGTCGGTCTGCGTCGGTAGTTCAGGAGCGGGGCGAGGTCCTCGAGCTGCGGGTGCCCAGCGCGCGGCGAGGTCCTGAGTTCCCGGCGCGCGCAGACGGGAGGTGCGGCGCGGGGGTGCGCCCTTCCTCCCGTCCGGAGGTGGCCGCGTCGGTCGGTCTGCGTCGGCAGTTCAGGAGCGGGGCGAGGTCCTCGAGCTGCGGGTGCCCAGCGCGCGGCGAGGTCCTGAGTTCCCGGCGGAGGCAAACGGGAGGTGCGGGGCGGGGGTGCGCCGTTCCTCCCGTCCGGGGGTGGCCGCGTCGGTCGGTCTGCGTCGGTAGTTCAGGAGCGGGGCGAGGTCCCAGAGCCGCGGACCCGCGGCACGCGGCAGATTCCTGATCTCCAGCGCAACGGGTAGGCAGACGGGAGGCGCGGGACGGGGTCGCGGCGTCCCTCCCGCCCGGCGGTGGCTGCGTCAGTCAGCGCGGCGGTGGTTCAGGAACGAGGGGAGGTCGGGGAGGTGCGGACGAGCTGCGCATGGCGGATTCCTGATTGCCCGCATGGCGGGCGGGCGGTGGACGGGAGGTGCGGGCAGGGTCGCGCCGGTCCTCCTGTCCAGAGGTGGCCGCGTCGGTCGGCGTGCGTCGGAGGTTCAGGAACGGGGCACGGCGTGGGAGCTGCGGACGTTCCGCATGCGCAGCTGGCCTGAATTTCCGACGTCTCCGCTCGCCCGGCCCGCCGCAACCCCACGCCCGCCGCCCGGCCCGCGCCCGCCAGCCCAAACGCCCGCAGAACCCGCCCCACCCCGCCCCACAACGGCACCCCGCCCCACAACGGCACACCGCCCCCGACTCACTCCAGCGCAGCGAACCGTTCGATGTCGCTCGTCGCCCCGGACACGATGATGAGGTCGTCCTCGCGCACCATCGTCTCCGGGGTGGCCGGGACGAACGCCGCACCCGGGGACTTCACCCCGAGCACGGTGAGCCCGAACCGACTGCGGATGACGGACGTGCCCAGGTCCTTGCCACGGACCGGCCGCGGCGGGAACATCTTGACGACGGCGAAGTCCTCGTCGAACTCGATGAAGTCGAGCATCCGACCCGAGACCAGGTGTGCGGTGCGTTCGCCGGCCTCGCGCTCGGGGTAGACCACGTGGTTCGCGCCGATCCGGGACAGGATCGTGCCATGCGACCTGCTGATCGCCTTCGACCAGATCTGCGGGATGCCGAGGTCGACCAGGTTCGCGGTGATGAGCACGCTCGACTCCAGGTGCGAGCCGACCCCGACGACGGCGATCGCGAAGTCCTGCGCGCCGATCTGCCGCAGCGCGTCGATGTCGGTGGCGTCCGCCTGCACCGCGTGGGTCACCCGGTCGGACCACTTCTGGACGAGGTTCGCATCGGTGTCGACGACGAGCACCTCGCGGTCCTGTCGCTCCAGCTGCCCGGCGGTCGCGGCGCCGAACCGGCCGAGGCCGATCACCAGCACCGGGGCGTCGTGCGAGACCTGCCCGTCCTTCGTGAGACTCGTGCCACGGTTCCTGTCAGCCAACGATCGGCCTCTCCTCGGGTCGGGTGAACAGCTGCCTGCTCTGGCTCGCGGCGAGGGCCGCCGCGATCGTCACGGTACCGACGCGGCCGAGGAACATCGTCGCCGCGAGCACCAGCTTGCCGGCCTCGGGTGCCGATGCCGACACGCCCGTGGACAGGCCGGACGTCGCGAACGCGGAGATCACCTCGAACAGCACGTGGTCGAGCGAGTCGTGGGTGATCTGCAGGAGGGTGACGGTCGACACGGCGATGATCGTCGCGCCCCACAGCACCACGGCGACCGCGAGTCGCAGGACGTCGCTCGGGATCCGCCGTCCGAACGCCTCCATGCTCCGGCGGCCGCGGGCCTCGGCGACCGCGGCGAGGAACAGGACGGCGAGGGTCGTCACCTTGATGCCGCCGGCGGTCGACGCCGAGCCCCCGCCGATGAACATGAGCATGTCGGTGACGAGCAGACTCGACCCGTGCAGCTGGTCGACGTCGATCGTGGCGAATCCGCCGGAGCGGGTCATCGTCGACAGGAACAGCGACTGGAACACCGTGTCCCCGGCGCCGAGCCGCCCGAAGGTGGCGTGGTTCGCGGACTCGAGGGCGATGTACGCCGCGGCACCGGCGCCGAGCAGGATCCCACTCGTCGCGAGGGTGAGCTTCACGTGGATCGACCACCGTCGCGGCGAGCGCCACTGCGTGGTGAGCGTCCGGATCACCGGGAAGCCGATCGACCCGGCGACGACGCCGACCATGAGGAGCGAGAGGAACCAGTAGTCGTGCGCGAACGGCGCCAGACCCTCGGGGTTCGGGGAGAACCCGGTGTTCGTGAAGGCCATGGCGGCGTAGTAGAACGAGTCGCCGACGGCCGGCCAGAATTCGGTGCCGGTGATGAGGACGGACGGCAGGAGGAGGAACCCGAGCGCGACCTCGATGGTCAGGGTGCTGATGGCGACGGTGAGGAGCAGTGTGCCGACCTCGCCGAGTCGCACCGCCTGGCCTTCCGGCACCGCACCGGCGTGGCTCCGGAGCGGGTTGGAGTCACCGGCGGCGATGAGCTTGGCACGGAGGCCGAGACGCCGGGTCACGACGAGTCCGAGGATCGACGCGAGCGTCAGGACCCCGAGGGCGCCGATCTGCGTCCCGACGACGACGAGCACGTTGCCGAGCACCGACCAGTGCGTGGCCATGTCCACCGTCGCGAGCCCGGTGACGCACACCACGGACGCCGCGGTGAAGAGTGCGTCGCCGAACGGTGTGCCCCGGCCGTCGGCCGCGCTCACCGGCAGCATGAACAGCAGCGTGAACAGCAGGATGAGCGCGGTGAAGACGAGGATCGCGAGCCGCGACGGCGAGTGCCGGATCGCATCGGAGAACCGTTCGCGGAGCCGCGTCGCCGACCCGACCGTCCGTCGGACCGACGGCGGCTCGCCGGGGGGCGCGGACGGACGAGCGGACATCGTATGCCTCCGAGGACATGGGCGGGACGGCACGTGATCGGTTCGCCATGGTACATCCGCGGCGCGCCGGTTAGCCTTGCCGCATGGCCGACATCTTCAGCGTGATCGCCGATCCCACCCGGCGGCAGCTGCTCGGCGCACTCCTGTCCGCCTACGGGTCGGACACCACGGCGGGGGAGCTGAGCGTCGGACAGCTGGTCACGCGGCTCGGGATCGCGCAGCCGACCGTCTCCAAGCACCTCCGCGTGCTCCGCGACACCGGACTCGTCACGACCCGGGAGGAAGGGCAGCACCGCTACTACCGCCTCGACCCGGAACCGCTCCTCACGGTCGAGGACTGGGTGCTCTCCTTCACCGGCGCGGTCGATCCGGACGGCACGCCCGCGACCACGTCGTGGACCCCGGACGGGCAGCCGGTGTCGTTCCGTCGGCCGGTGGGCACGGGGCGCGCGACGGTCGACGTCGGAACCGAGCTCGGCCGCGTGATGGCCGAGGCGTCGTTCCGCGCGACCTCGGCGTTGAGCGGCGCGCAGTCGGGGTGGGGGCGTGTCGTCGAGCCCGTGCGTCGGCGGCTCACGAAGCGTCAAGAGGACGCCGCGGACTAGCGGCGGACAGGGCCCCGTTCGCGGGGAGGGCGAGGGCTGGACAGCGCGCCACACGCGCCCCTACAGTTGCCAGGGACCACGCAGGTCACACCGATGCTCCGCACCAGTCGCGACCGTTCACCATCGCTCGCACCGCGGACGGAGCCCACCCGAAGGCAGCAGCGCATGACCGGCAGTTTCGACGACGTGCAGTTCCTCACCGTCGCTGAGGTCGCGGAGATGATGCGGGTCTCGAAGATGACCGTCTACCGCATGGTGCACGCCGGGGAGCTGCCCGCGATCCGGTTCGGGCGGTCGTTCCGGGTGCCGGAGTCCGCGGTGGCGGAGATGCTTCGGGGTGGCGTCGCCGACGTCGGCTGACGGAGCACTCCCGCCGGTTCGACTTGCCCGCCGCACTACGGTAGGCTCGCCCGAGGCAAATTTCCGCGGTCTTCGACCCGGTGTCCACATCAGTCGTCAGTGAGGTCCGTATGGGTTCTGTCATCAAGAAGCGTCGCAAGCGCATGGCGAAGAAGAAGCACCGCAAGCTGCTTCGCAAGACCCGCCACCAGCGTCGCAACAAGAAGTAAGTCCCGCCAGGACTGCTTCACGCAGGAAAGCCTCGACCACCCGGTCGGGGCTTTTTGCGTCCGGCCGTCCGACGCACGACCGCAGTACGCTGGACCTGTGCCGACCGTGACGCTCCTCACCAAGCCCGGATGCCATCTCTGCGACGATGCCCGCCCGATCGTGCACCGCGTCGTCGCCGACCACCCCGGCGTCGTGTTCTCGGAACAGTCGATCCTCGACGACGACGAGCTGCGCGCGGAGTACGCGGAGGACATCCCCGTCGTGCTCGTCGACGGCCGGGTGCACAGCAACTGGCACGTCGACGCCGAGCGCCTCGGTGCTGCCATCGACCGTGCGACGGCCGCGTTGGAGGCCCGCGCATGATCACTCACGTCGTCGCCTGGACGCTCCGTGCGGACCTCGACCGCGCGGAGTCGATCGCGCAGATCCGAGCGCTGCTCGAGGGGCTCGTCGGCACCGTCCGGTCGATCCGGTCGATCCGTGTCGTCGAGAACGTCGCGGACCCCGGCCGGAACGCCGACGTCGCCGTCGTCGCGCAGTTCGACGACCTCGCCGGGCTCGACGAGTACCAGGTGCACCCCGAGCACCAGGCGGCCGCGGCCGAGATCCGTGGACTGGTCACGGGGCGGACGGCCATCGACTGGGAGTCGTGAGCCGCGCCTCCCGGCCGTTCCGGGCATCCCGGACCGTCTGACGGCAGGGACGACGCATGGCCCGCCGGAGTCCAGCGGGCCATGCGTCGGTGGTGCGGCGCGTCGTGGAACGATGCGTCGCCGGTGGTGTCGCGGGAGCCCTACGGCTGCAGGCGGGTGGGGCCGCGGAAGAGGTAGGTGACCTCGCGGATCGACGACTCGCCGAGCATGAGCATGAGCACGCGTGCGAGACCCATCCCGAACCCGCCGTGGGGCGGGACGCCGTAGCGGAAGAAGTCGAGGTACCAGTCGATCTCAGCGGGGTCCATCCCCTTGTCGACCGCCTGCTGCGTGAGGACGTCGACGCGGTGCTCGCGCTGGGCACCGGTCGAGATCTCCGCACCGTTGTAGATGAGGTCGTAGCTCTTGGTGAGGGTCGGGTCGTCGTCATGGCGCATGTGGTAGTACGGCCGGATCGAGGCGTCGTAGTCCGTCACGAACACGAAGTCCGAGCCGAGGTGCTCCTTGACGTGAGCCGCGATGCGGCGCTCGCCTTCCGGGTCGAGGTCGCCGTCGGCACGGGGGATCTCGTACCCGCCGTCGGCGATGATCTGCCGTGCCTCGGCCAGGGGGATCCGCGGGAACGGCACGGCCGGGATCTGCAGCTCGAAGCCGAAGACGTCCTGGATGGCGTCGCCGTGCTTCGCCTGCACAGCGGTGATCCCGGCGACGAGCAGCTCCTCGTGCATCGCCATGACGTCCTCGTGGGACTCGACCCAGGAGAACTCGGCGTCGACGCTCGTGAACTCGGTGGCGTGCCGGCTCGTGAACGAGGGGTCCGCGCGGAACGCGTCGGCGATCTCGAACACCGCACCGAACCCGGCCGGCTGCGCCATCTGCTTGAAGTTCTGCGGGCTCTGCGCGAGGTACGCCGTGGTCTCGAAGTACGGCAGCTCGAAGAGCTCGGCGCGGGACTCGGACGCCGACGCCATGAGCTTCGGTGTGTGGATCTCGATGAAGTCGCGGTCGATCCAGTACTGGCGGAACGCGTGCTCGAGCGTCGTCTGGATGCGGAAGATCAGGTTCTGCTTGCGGTTCCGGAGGTCGAGGAAGCGCCAGTCGAGCCGCTTGTCGAGCGAGGAGTCGTCGGCGATCGGCGTCTCCGGGATCGCTGCGGAGACGACCGTCAGGGCGTCGATCTTGACCTCGAGCCCGCCGAGCTTCACGCGCTCGTCGTGCTTGAGCGCGCCGGAGACGTGGATGAACGTGCCGTGGGCCAGCCCGGAGATGTCCTCGGTGGTCGCGACCTTGCCGGCGGAGTCGGCGTCGCCGTCGACGGCCTCGCGCGTCGCGGGGTTGACCAGCTGGACGGCGCCGGTCTCGTCCCGGAGGACGACGAACTGGACCTTCTTCTGGTCGCGGACGGTCTCGACCCAGCCGGCCACGGAAACGGGGCCGTCGGGCAGCGCGGCAAGGTCGGCGATGCGGATGCGTTCGATCACGGAGAGCGAGTCTACCGGGACCGGGGAACGAGGACGGTGGACCGAGGGACGGGGGCGGAAGACCGAGGGACGAGGACGGTGGACCGAGGGACGAGGCGGTCAGGGGGCCGATGCGGTCAGGGGGCCGATGCGCGGAGGGCCTGCAGGGTGCGGACGAACTCCTCCGCCATGGACGCCCGCTCGACGAGTCCGGCATGCCGGGCGATCGCGTCGTCGATGAACTCGTCGAGCCGCATGGTCAGCGCATCGCGGTCGGCCGGTGCCCCGGGGGCTGCGGGGTCCGCGGGGGCTGCAGGGTCAGCGCGCGCTCCGGGATCTGCCGGGTCCGCGCGCTCGGCGGGGGCGTGCGCCGCCCGGGTGGCCTGGGCCGTCCGGAGCCCGTCGACGACCGTCAGCAGCTCGGCCATCTCCTCCAGGGTGAACCCGAGTGGCTTCATGCGGCGTATGACCAGCAGTCGGTCGAGGTGGTGGGCCGTGTAGACGCGGAACCCGCCCGCGGTCCGGCCGCTCGGGACGAGCAGGCCGACCTCGTCGTAGTGCCGGATCGTGCGGAGCGACATCTCGGCGCGTTCCGCGAGTTCGCCGATGTGCATCGTCGCGTCGTTGGATCCCATGGTGGGACAACTCTACCCTCCCGAGAGGGTAGAGTCGCTCCCGATGACCTCCGCCTCCGTCCCCGTCGCGACCCCTGCCATCCCGACCGTGCTCGGGGCCCTCCGCTCCCCGAAGCTCCTGACCCGCGAGGTCCTCGCCGGCATCGTGACCGCCCTCGCCCTCATCCCGGAGGCGATCTCGTTCTCCGTCGTCGCCGGCGTCGACCCGGCCGTCGGCCTGTTCTCGTCGTTCGTGGTCGCGGTCGTGATCGCGTTCGTCGGCGGCCGCCCGGCGATGGTGTCGGCCGCCGCCGGGTCCGTCGCCCTCGTCATCGCCCCGATGGTCCGCGACCACGGCATCGACTACCTCGTCCCGACGATCGTCCTCGGCGGCGTGTTCCAGCTCGTGCTCGGGTTCCTCGGCGTCAGCCGGCTCATGCGGTTCATCCCGCGGAGCGTCAACGTCGCGTTCGTGAACGCCCTCGCGATCCTCATCTTCACCGCGCAGCTGCCGAACCTGTTCGGGCACGACGTCCCGGCGATCGTGTGGCCCCTCACCGCGCTCGGCATCGCGATCATCGTCTTCTTCCCGTTCCTGACGACGGCCGTGCCCGCGCCGCTCATCGCGGTCGTCGTCGTCACCGCGATCACCCTCGTCGCCGGGATCGACGTCCCGACGGTCGGCGACGAGGGGTCGCTGCCGGACTCCCTCCCGGGGTTCAACCCGGTCGCGGTGCCGATCGACCTCGACACACTGCGGATCATCGCGCCGTACGCGTTCGGCATGGCGATCGTCGGCCTCATCGAGACGCTCCTCACGGCGCAGCTCGTCGACGCCATCACGGACACCGGGTCGAGCAAGTGGCGCGAGTCGTGGGGTCAGGGCATCGCGAACGTCGTCAGTGCGTTCTTCGGCGGGACGGGCGGCTGCGCGATGATCGGGCAGACGGTCATCAACGTGAAGACCGCTGGCGCCCGCACGCGCATCTCGACCTTCGCGGCGGGTGTGTCGGTGCTGGTGCTGACGGTGAGCCTGCACGGCATCGTCGCGCAGATCCCGATGGCGGCCCTCACCGCGGTGATGGTCATGGTCTGCGTCGCGACGTTCGACTGGCACAGCATCCAGCCGAACACCCTCCGTCGGATGCCCCTCGGCGAGACGGCGATCATGGTGATCACGGTCGTGGTGGTGGTGTTCACGGACAACCTCGCAACGGGTGTGCTGATCGGCGTCGTGCTCGCGGCACTGGTGTTCGCCCGACGGGTGTCGCACGTCGTCGCGGTCGACCGGACGGTCAGCGCAGGCACGGGCGACGCCGCCGGCCCGGTCGTCCGCTACCGGGTCCGCGGCGCCCTCTTCTTCGCCTCCTCCAACGACCTCGTCACGCGGTTCTCCTACCCCGAGGACCGTGCGCTCGGGACGCCCGGAGCGCCGGCACGCGTCGAGATCGACATGACGGAGGCGCACGTCTGGGACGCCTCCACGGTCGCCGCGCTCGACGCCGTCGAGCAGCGCTACCGGCAGCACGACACCCGGGTCGAGGTCCTGAACCTGAACACCGGCTCGGTCCGCCTGCACCGGCGACTGTCCGGGCACCTCGGCTGACCACCGGACCTGAGCCCATCCACACCCGGTCGGGACCCCTGGGTGAGGCGCGGTCGGTGGGCCCACCTACACTGGAAGTCATGCCCGCGACCCGAATCCACCTCGTGCGCCACGGCGAGGTGCACAACCCGGACGGCGTCCTCTACGGCCGCCTCCCCGGGTTCCGGTTGAGCGAGCTCGGCACCCGGATGGCCGCGGCGTCGTCGTCCGCGTGGAAGGACTCCGGGGCGGACGTCCGTCGGGTCGTCGCGTCGCCGTTGCAGCGCACGCAGGAGTCTGCCGCGCCGTGGTCCGCGGCGTTCGGACTGGATGTCGACACCGACGAACGCCTCATCGAACCGACGAATAGGTACGAAGGCCAGCCCCCGGGGTTCACGACGCGCTCGCTCCGCCGTCCGGCCGAGTGGCCGTGGATCGCGAACCCGCTCCGCCCGAGCTGGGGCGAACCCTACGAGGCGATCGCGAACCGGATGCTCGCGGCGGTCGACACGGCCTGGCGGAGCATCGACGACGGCGACGTCGTCCTGGTGAGTCATCAGCTCCCGATCTGGATGGTCCACCGCCGTCTCGCCGGGGAGCACCTCTGGCACGACCCACGCCAACGCCGATGCGCACTGTCGAGCATCACCACCCTCGAACGCCGCGGGGGCCGATTCGTCGAGACCGGCTACGCCGACCCCGCCGAACCCCTCCGCGAGCACGCCATCGACCTGGGAGCAGTGTGAGCACCACCAAGCAGGACCCGAACCGTCGCACCCGCGTCGCGCTCGTGCTGACCGCCGGCGTGGTCGCGGCGCTCGCGCTCGCCGGGTGCTCGTCCGGCGGCAACGACTCGCTCGCGAACCAGTACGGCAAGGGCACGACCCAGAACTACATCTCGGGCGACGGCGCGGTGACGGAGGTCGCCGCCGGGAAACGCGGCGCTCCGGTCGACTTCCGCGCGACCACGATCGACGGCGACACCGTGTCGAGCGCCGGCCTCGAGGGCAAGGTCGTCGTCCTGAACTTCTGGTACGCCGGCTGCCCGCCGTGCCGCGCCGAGGCCGGGAACCTGAACAAGGTGTACACGTCGCACATCGGCGACGACGTCCAGTTCATCGGGGTGAACGTCCGCGACCAGAAGGCATCCGCCGAAGCCTTCGAACGCACGTTCAAGGTGCGGTACCCGACGGTGCTCGACGCCGACGACGGCACCATGCAGCTCGCGCTCTCCGGCACCATCGCGCCGAACTCGGTGCCGACGACGATCGTCCTCGACAAGCAGGGCCGGGTCGCCGCGCGCATCCTCGGGGCCGTGGACTCACCGAGCATCCTCGACACCCTCGTCAGCGACGAGCTCTCCGGGAGCGCCTGATCCCCGTGGCCGGGAACCCGTTCTCCGACGCGATCCTCAGCGGCCAGATGGCCGTCGCGCTCCCCGTGGCGATGCTCGCGGGGCTCGTGTCGTTCCTCTCGCCCTGCGTGCTGCCCCTCGTCCCCGGGTACCTCGGGTACGTCGGCGGGGTCGCGGAGAGCGGGCGGAAGCGTGGCCGGGTCGTCCTCGGGGTGCTGCTCTTCGTGCTCGGCTTCACGGTGGTCTTCGTCGCCTACACCACCGTGTTCGGGGCGCTCGGGTTCTGGCTGGTGCGCTGGCGCGACCTCATCACGCAGGTCCTCGGCGTCGTCGTCATCCTGATGGGTCTGGTCTTCGTCGGACGGTTCACGTTCCTGCAGCGGACCGTCAAGCCCGCCTGGACACCGGCGACGGGGCTCGTCGGCGCGCCGCTCCTCGGCATCGTCTTCGGACTCGGCTGGACGCCGTGCCTCGGTCCGACGCTCGCCGCGATCAACCTGCTGAGCGTGCAGTCCGGGAGCGCCTGGCAGGGGATGTGGCTCGGTGTCGCGTACTGCGTCGGCCTCGGCATCCCGTTCCTCCTGGTGGCGTTCGGCGCCGGCTGGGCAGCCACCGCGATCCGGGCCGTCAAGCGGCACATGCGTGTCGTCAACATCATCGGAGGAGCGATCCTGATCGTCATCGGTCTGCTCATGGTCACCGGCGTCTGGTCGGCCGTCATGTCGAGTGTCGGGGCGGTGATCCAGAGCTATGTCCCGCTCGTCTGAGGGCCAGGCTCGCGACGACCGGGAGGCTCGTCCCACGCCCGCGGGCACGGCACCGTCCGACCCCACCCAGGACCCGACCGACGACGGCGCGAGCGCCGTCGGCGACCCGATGCGCCCGTCCGACCACATGGACAGCGCCGCCCCGCCGGCGCGGACCACGACCGACGACGTCAACCAGCCGGCCCTCGGTCTCGTCGGCTCCGTCCGGTTCTTCTGGCGACAGCTGACGAGCATGCGCACCGCACTGTTCCTCCTCATGCTGCTCGCCCTCGCCGCGATCCCCGGCTCGCTCGTGCCGCAGCGCACCGCCGACCCGAACGGCGTCACCCAGTACCAGGCCGATCACCCGCAGCTGTTCCCCGTGCTCGACAAGCTCCAGGTGTTCGACACGTACACCTCGGTCTGGTTCTCGGCGATCTACCTGCTGCTGTTCGTGTCGCTCATCGGCTGCATCATCCCGCGCACGAAGCACCACTGGCAGGCCCTCCGCACGAAGCCGCCGCGGACTCCGGCTCGACTCGGTCGGCTCGCGGGCCACCAGCGGATCACGGTCGGACCGGACGTGCTCGCGGACGGCACCACGGGCCTCCCGTCCGTGGAGACGGCCGTGACCAGCGCGATGACGCTCCTGAAGCGCTCCGGCTACCGCGTCCAGCGGTTCGGCGACTCGGTGAGCGCGGAGCGCGGCTACCTGCGCGAGACCGGGAACCTGGTGTTCCACACCGCACTCGTCGGCGTCCTCATCGCGGTCGGGGTCGGCGGCGGCTTCAGCTACACCGGCCAGCGACTCCTGGTCGAGGGGCAGACGTTCTCGAACGTGCTCGGGTCCTACGACTCGTTCAACCCCGGGCGCTGGTTCAGCCAGTCGCAGCTCCACGGCTACAACCTGACGCTCGACCGGTTCACGACGACGTACGAGCAGAAGAACCTCAACGCCCTCGGGCAGGCGACGAACTACAAGGCCGTCGTCACCGCCCGCACCAAGGGCGGCACCGCGACGAAGGACACCATCCAGGTGAACGACCCGCTGTCGATCGGCGGGACGAACGTCTACCTGCTCGGCAACGGCTACGCGATGCACGTCACCGTCCGGGACGGTCAGGGGAACGTGGCGTTCGAGGACGACGTCCCCTTCCTCCCGCAGGACACCGACTACACCTCGCTCGGGGTCATCAAGGTGCCGGACGCCGTGCCGGACCAGCTCGGCATGGTGGGGTTCTTCTACCCGTCGGCGGTCAAGCAGAGCACCGGCGCGTACGCGTCGAACTACCCCGACGACGTCAACCCGCTCCTCAGCCTGCAGGTCTACACGGGCGACCTCGGTCTCGACGACGGTGTCCCGCGGAGCGTCTACCAGCTGTCGACGAAGGGGCTGACCCAGATCGCCGGGCGGACCGCGGCGCACGCGTCGATCGAGCTGAAGCCCGGGCAGACGAAGACCCTGCCGGAGGGCGCCGGGTCGATCACCTTCGACGGCGTGAAGCGGTACGTGTCGCTCGACATCCACCACGACGGCTCCCAGCTGTACGTCGCCGGCTTCGCGGTGCTCGCCGTCCTCGGGCTGCTGACGTCGCTCTTCGTGCCCCGGCGCCGCGTCTGGGTCAAGGTCGTCCCCACCAGCGGCACCGGCGCGGCCGGTCCCGACGGCGACGGCGGCCCCGACGGGTCAGACGGGTCCGACGGGTCCGGTGGGTACGACCTCGAGTACGCCGGGCTCGCCCGCGGCGAGGACCCCAACCTCGAGCGGGCCGTCGAGGACATCGCGAAGCGCCACGTGTCGGTGCTCGGAGTTAGGATCACACAGTGAACGACATGACCTCGAACCTCGCGCAGTACTCGGTGGTCCTCGTGTACTCGGCGATGGCCATCTACCTCATCGCGTTCATCTGCTTCGTGCTCGACGTCGCCAAGCGGTCCGGCGACGTCCACGCCGAACAGGCCGGCACGGCCGCGGCGACCCGGACCCAGACCGCCACCAAGACGGTCGCCACGGTCCAGGGTGGGACCGTCGTCCTCGAGAAGATCACGGTGCCACCGGTCAAGGCCGGCCGGAGCAGCAGCCGCTTCGAGCGGGTCGCGATGGTCATGATGGTCTTCGCGCTCGTGCTGCACGTCGGCGCGATCGTGCTCCGCGGCGTCGCCGCCCACCGTGTGCCGTGGGCCAACATGTTCGAGTTCTCGCTCACCGGCACGGCGATCATCGTTGCGATCTTCCTCGGCGTGCAGCTGTGGCAGAACCTGAAGTTCCTCGGGACCTTCGTCAGCGGACTCATCCTGATCCTGCTCGGGATCGCCACGGTGAACTTCTACGTGGACGTCGTCCCGCTCCCGCCGGCCCTCCAGTCGTACTGGCTGGTGCTGCACGTCTTCGTCGCGATCTGCGGCACCGGGTTCTTCGCCGTCGGCGCCGGGCTCGCGGTGTCGCAGCTCATCCAGACGTACCGGGTGGGTCGCACCGACGTCAAGGCACTGAAGTTCATGGACACGCTGCCGGACGCGGACCGCCTCGAGACCATGACCTACCGCGTCATCCTCGTCGGGTTCGTGCTCTGGACCTTCACGCTCATCGCCGGCGCGATCTGGGCCGAGCGCGCGTGGGGCCGGTACTGGGGGTGGGACACGAAAGAGGTCTGGACCTTCATCATCTGGGTCATCTACGCCGGGTACATCCACGCTCGGGCGACCCGCGGCTGGCGCGGTGCCCGGAGTTCGTGGTTGGCACTCGTCGGGTTCGCCGCCGTGATGTTCAACTTCTCGGTCGTCAACCTGTTCTTCAAGGGCCTCCACAGCTACTCGGGTCTGTAGGCCCTCCGGGACCGGAGGCGCAGCGCGGGCCCGCCCCGTGCCTCCCGTCCGTCACTCGGTCGCCGCGAGCAGCGCGTGCGTCCGGGCGACGCGTGCGAGCCACCATGCACGACGATCCGCCGTCGCCGCGTACCGGTCCAGCCGGTCGCGGGAGACGTCCACGCGGCGCACAGCGATCCTCCCGTCGACCGGGAGCAACGGGTCCGCGGTGACGTCGCCGTCGAACATCGCCGCCGTCCCGAGGCCGCACGCCATCCCGTCCGTGGCCGACGACGCCGCGAGGAACGCCCCCATCCCGAGGCCGACACTCGTGTCGAGTGCGCTGGAGACGACGCAGGGGAGTCCGGCCTCGGCGACGATCGCAGCGGCCGCGGTGATGCCGCCGAGCGGTTGCGCCTTGACCACGAGCAGGTCCGCGGCTCCCGCGCGGGCGACGGCGAGCGGGTCGGACGCCTTCCGGACGCTCTCGTCGGCGGCGATCGGGACGCCGAGGCCTGCCGTCCGGGCGCGCACCTCGGCGAGTTCGGGGACGGTGCGGCACGGCTGCTCGGCGTACTGCAGTCCGTACGGGGCGAGCGCGATCAGCGCTTCCTCGGCCTCGTCGACGGACCAGAGCATGTTCGCGTCGATCCGGACCAGAGCGTCGTCGCCCATCGTGCGGCGGACCATCGCGACGCGTGCGACGTCGTCCGCGAGCGTCGTCCCGGGTTCGGCGACCTTGACCTTCGCCGTCGTGCACCCGGGGTAGCGCGCGAGCACGGACGGGACCTCGTCGGCGTGGACGGCCGGGACCGTCGCGTTCACCGGGACCGAGTCCGCGGCGGCCGGGTGGTCGACCCACCCGAAGTCGACAGCGGCACGGAGCCATGCGGACGACTCGGTGTCGTCGTACTCGACGAACGGGGAGAACTCGGTCCAGCCGGCGGGGCCGCGGAACACGAGGGCCTCGCGGACGGTGATGCCGCGGAACCGAACGCGCATGGGGAGGGCGACGACGTGGGCGTCGGTCAGGATGTCGTCGAGAGCGGGAAGCGGGGGTCGGGCGGGGAGTGCGGGGCGTGCGGGGACGTCGGGGACCGCGGGCGGGTTCATCACGGTCCGATCCTGCCAGGGGTACCGCCTGGTTCCCTGCCGTCGGGGTCGCGGCGGTCCGGTGGGCTCCGGATCGGCGGTTCGGGCCTCCCAGGGGCAGCGCAGGTCGGTGCTGTGTGCCGTCCAGGTTGCACTGCGCTCGCTCGGAGTTGAGCCCCAGTTCCGAGCGCTAGGGTCCATCGGGTCGGTCCGGTTCGGGCCGGGCGGCGGTCCCTCGCAGGGCCGTCCAAGACCAGTCGGGAAAGGCCGAACGGCATGCGGGAAGGCTCGGTGCGACCAGGCTCGGGACGCCCTGCCGCTGCGCCGTCCCGCCCGAAGTCGACCGCCGCGTCTCCCGTCCGACCCGCCACCGTCACGTCGGCACGCGCCGGTCAGGACGACTTCGCCACGCTGCTCCGAGCCAACACGGTCGACGTCGCCGCACGCGGAGCATCTCGGGCACGTCGGCGGCGGCGCAGTCCGCTCGTCGGCAAGATCTCGTTCGGCCTCGCCGTGGTCTGCATCGCCGTCGACGCCAGTGCGTTCGCCGTGTTCATGGGCGGGGAGATGAACTTCGCCACGGGGATGTGCTTCGTCGTGGTGTTCCTGACGCTCGTCGCCGCGGTGCTCGGCTTCGTCGCGGCCGTCGGCGGGCTCGGGCGCTGGTACGGCGTCCTCGCGGTGCTGCTCGCGTTCATCGGGAACCCGGTGATCCTCGTCATCGTGCTCGCGGTGGTGGCTCCGGAGGCCACGGCCCAGTACGGGTCGGGGTCCTGAGCCGGCCGCGCGGCTAGGCTCTCGGACATGGCAACGCCCGTCTCCGACCTCTTCGACGCGGACGTCTGGACGGTCGCCCCGGCCGCCGCGGCGTTCACGGACATCACGTACCACAAGCACGTCTCCGGCGGCATCGTGCGCATCGCGTTCGACCGGCCGGAGGTCCGCAACGCGTTCCGACCCCGGACCGTCGACGAGCTGTACCGCGCCCTCGACGACGCCCGACAGGACCCTCGTGTCGGGTGCGTGCTCCTCACCGGCAACGGCCCGAGTCCGAAGGACGGCGGCTGGGCGTTCTGCTCCGGCGGTGACCAGCGCATCCGCGGGCGGAGCGGCTACGAGTACGTCGGCGACGAGGGTGCTCCGCCCGACGGCGTCGACCCGGCCGCAGCGCAGGCCTCGATGGGGCGCCTGCACATCCTCGAGGTGCAGCGACTCATCCGGATGATGCCCAAGGTCGTCATCGCCGTCGTCCCGGGGTGGGCGGCCGGCGGCGGGCACTCCCTCCACGCCGTGTGCGACCTCACCATCGCGAGTGCCGAGCACGGCCGGTTCAAGCAGACCGATGCCGACGTCGGCTCGTTCGACGGTGGGTACGGCAGTGCCTACTACGCCCGGCAGATCGGCCAGAAGGTCGCCCGGGAGGTCTTCTTCCTCGCGCAGGAGTACTCCGCCCAGCGTGCGTACGAGATGGGGGCGGTGAACCTCGTCGTCCCGCACGAGGACCTCGAACGAACGGCCGTGGAGTGGGGGCGCATCATCCTCGGCAAGTCGCCGACGGCCATCCGGATGCTGAAGTACGCGTTCAACGCGGTGGACGACGGTCTCGTCGGCCAGCAGGTGTTCGCGGGTGAGGCGACCCGCCTCGCCTACGCGTCCGACGAAGCAGTGGAGGGGCGGGACGCGTTCCTCGAGAAGCGCGCTCCGTCGTGGGGCGACTACCCGTGGCACTTCTGACGAGCGTCGCTGTCGCCGGCTCGTGCGTCGGGGTCGCGGCTGTTGACTCGTGGGTCGCGGTCGCCGGCTCGTGCGTCGGGGTCGAGGCCGCCGGGCCGGCCGTCGTCCGGTGAGCAGGCGGCTCCGGCCTGTCGGTGCGGCCGACCCGACGGCGGTGCTCCGCGGACTGGAGGCTGCACTCACTGGCGGTGACGCCCTCCTGCCCGTCGCCGCGGAGGGTCCCGCCCTGCCTGAACGGGCTCCGACCGACGTCGAGCGTCGGGTCGCGTTGGTCGTCGAGACGAGCGGATCGACCGGGGTGGGCAAGCGTGTCGCGCTCTCGTCCGAGGCCCTGCTCGCCGGCGCAGCGGCAGCGGACGCGGCGCTCGGCGGACCCGGTGGATGGGTCCTCGCGCTGCCGACGCACTACATCGCCGGCCTCAACGTGCTGACCCGGTCGATCGCTGCCGGGACCGTCCCGGTGATGCTCCCGGTGGGGCACTTCGACGCGTCGGAGTTCGCGGCGGCGGCGGAGTCGCTCCGCGCCGACCGCCGGTACACCTCGCTCGTACCGGTGCAGCTCGCCCGCGTCCTCGACGATGCGCGTGCCACCGCCGCGCTGACGTCGTTCGACGCGGTGCTCGTCGGCGGTCAGGCGACCCCGAACGCACTCCGCACCCGCGCCGAGGACGCGGGGATCCGCGTCGTGACGACCTACGGCGCGAGTGAGACCAGCGGCGGGTGCGTGTACGACGGGGTGCCGTTCGGGACGGTGCACATGCGGGTCGTCGAGTCGGCGATCGGCGGCGACGAGCTGCAGCTGTCCGGACCGATGCTCGCCGAAGGGTACCTCGGGGATCCGGACCGGACGGCGGCGGCGTTCGTCGAGGACGCGGGTCGGCGCTGGTACCGCACGGACGACACCGCATCGATCGGAGCCGACGGACGCGTGCGGGTGCTCGGCCGGCTCGACGACGTCATCGTGTCCGGCGGGGAGAAGGTCCCGCTCGGGGCAGTGGAGCGCGTCGTCCGAGAGCTCCCCGGGCAGCAGGCGGCGGTCGTCACCCGGCGGAGCTCGCGGGAGTGGGGTGAGGTCCCCATCGTGGTGACGTCCGTCCCGGTGCCGCTCGACGTCGTCCGGGATGCGGTCGGTGCGGCGCTCGGGAGGGCCGCACGACCAGCCGACATCGTGGTCGTGCCCGATGTCCCGATGCTGCCGTCCGGGAAGCCCGACCGCCGCGCCGTCCGCCACCTCGCGGGGTAGCCCGGTGCCCGCCCGCCCCGCTGCCTCCGCCGCTGCCTCCACCGCTGCCTCCACCCGCGTCGGCAACTCAGGAAGCGGGCATGGTTTGCACCGCGGGACGGCTCCCCGCGGAGCATGTGGCCTGAGTTCTCGGCAAGTGGGGGAGCTGTGCCCGTGGAGTCGTCCCGCGGTCGGCGTCGGCAACGCAGGATGCGGGGTTGGTTTGCGTTGTGGGGCGGCTCTCCGCGCTGCCTGTGTCCTGAGTTCCCGGCAAGCGGGGGAGCTGTGTCCGCGGAGTCGTCCCCCGGCGGCGTGGGCAACTCAGGATGCGGACGTGGTTTGCGTTACGGGGCGGCTCTCCTCGGCGCAGGTGTCCTGAGTTCCCCGCGGGGAGGGGTGTCCAGTCCGCCAGCCCCTCCCCACCCCTGCGTCGGCAAAGCAGGACACGGGGGTGGGAGCGGCGCGTTGACCCCTCTCCGCGTGCAGCGTCCCTGCGGTACCGACGGCGAGACGCCCACCCCCGCGCCCACGCCCGACGCCCACGCCCACGCCGAGGCCCGGGCACCACGCCGCTCGCGCTCCGGGCGTGACGCCGCGCAGCCGTGCGAGGCCTCCGGACCGATACGATTCCTTCTCGTGGCGAACGGTGGCAAGAAGACCAAGAAGCGCTCGGGGCGGCCCGGAGGACGACCGCAGGGGAGACCCCGTCGGGCGACAGCCCGCGACTGGATCGGCGGAGCACGACTCCGCACACTGACCCTCGGCGTCGTCCCGGTGCTCCTCGGGTCCGCCGTGGCGTACGTCGACGGCGGGTGGGACCTCGGGATCGCGGTGCTCGCCCTCGCGGTCGCGGTGTTCCTGCAGGTCGGCGTGAACTTCAGCAACGACTACTCCGACGGCGTCCGGGGGACCGACAGGTACCGGGTCGGACCGGCTCGCGTCACCGGTGCGGGGATCGCGAAGCCGCGGACGGTCCTCACGGTCGCGCTGACGTTCTTCGGCCTCGCGGCGGTCGCCGGCATCGTCATCGTCGTGCTCACCGGGTACTGGTGGCTGCTCGCCGTCGGCGCCGCGGCGATCGTGGCCGCGTGGTTCTACACCGGGGGCAAGCGTCCGTACGGCTACAACGCCCTCGGCGAGGTCTTCGTGTTCGTGTTCTTCGGGCTCGTCGCCGTGCTCGGCACCGAGTTCGTGCAGATCGGCAAGATCACCGTGAACGGCTGGGTCGCCGCCGTGATGGCCGGGTTCTTCTCGTGTGCGGTGCTCATGGTGAACAACATCCGCGACATCGGCGAGGATCGGCTCGCCGGCAAGAAGACCCTGGCCGTCGTGCTCGGACGCGCCGGCGCGAGGACCCTGTACGTGGCGTTCCTGCTGCTCCCGTACGTCGCGCTCGTGTGGTTCGTGGTGTTCTACTTCCGGACCGGGTACACCTACTTCACCCTGCTGCTCGCCGGACCGGCGGCGATCATCGGGGCGACGTCGCAGAAGCCGCGGGAGCTCATCACTGCGCTGCAGCTGTCCTCGTTCTCCGCCCTGGTGTTCGGGATCGTGCTCACCGTCACGCTGGCACTGCAGCCCTGACGCTCGCGGCGGTCCTGAAGCAGCACGCCGCGCGTAAGGGCACGCCGCCAGCAGCACGGCGCGCGCAGGGGCCTGGCGCGGCGGTCAGGCTCGATCGGTGGGCGACGCGGGTTTCGTCGGCTCGACACCGGGCACGGTGTCCGCGGCGTCGACGAAGTCGTCCTCGTAGTCGGAGTCCTCGTCGTGGTCCGGCCCGGCGTTCCCACGCTCGGCGAGACTCGTCGCCACGCGCCAACGGAGCTTCGGCAGCGCGATGTACGAGATGAGCAGCGACAGCAGCGCGGCTCCGATGGTGGCGACCGGCCAGGGCAGCGCGATGACCAGGAGGATCGTCAGCACCACGGCGAAGATCCCGAGACGCGCCAGGGTGTAGGTCAACCACGCTTTCACCCGACAAGTGTACGTACGCCGCGGGTGGGGATCGGCCGGACGTCCGCAGTGCCCAGCCGCCGCCCCGAGTGTGCACAGGTCCGCGACCTACACTCGCCGCATGGTCAGGTTGCTCGTCGTCGGTGTCGTCGCCGCGATCGCGTTCACGGTGTACGCCGTGATCGACTGCGCCACCATGCCGCGTCCCCGTGTCCGGGCGCTCAACAAGCTCGTCTGGGTCGTCGTCATCGTCGTCCTGCCCGTCCTCGGCGGGATCCTGTGGTTCCTGCTCGGACGCGCTCCGGCGAACCGCGTCCGCACGGGCGGCCCCCTCGGACCCGACGACGACCCGGACTTCCTCGGTGCGACCCGCACGGGGATGACACCCAGCGAGAAGGAACAGAGCGACGCAACCCTCCGCAACCTCGAACAGCAGCTCGCCGACCCCGACGAGGACTCCGGAGCCGCCGGCAGGCACGGGCGGGACCGTCCTGCACACTGACCGCACCGGCCGTGGCGCGAGCGGCTCCCCGGCCTCCGACTTCGCACTCGCGCTGCTCGAGGAACTCGTCCGCTCGGGGGTGACCGACGTCGTCGTGAGCCCCGGGTCGCGGTCGCAGGCACTGGCCCTCGCTGCGGCGGCGCTCGACCGTGCCGGTTCGCTCACCGTCCACGTCCGACTCGACGAGCGGACGGCGGCGTTCTTCGCGCTCGGCCTCGCGCTCGAGTCCGGACGGCCGGCGGCCGTCGTCACGACGTCGGGGACCGCGGTCGCGAACCTCCATCCGGCGATCCTCGAGGCGCACCACTCCGGAGTGCCGATGGTCGTCCTGAGCGCCGACCGCCCGGCGGAGCTACGGGGGATCGGGAGCAACCAGACCACGGACCAGGCGGCGCTGTTCGGCCCGGCGTTGCGGATGCTCCGGGACGTCGAAGCGCCGAGCGCCCACGGTGTCGACGACGACGGCCGCACCGTCGTCCGCGCCCTGGCACGCCAGGCGGTCGCGGCGGCGGCCGGGCACGAGGGCGCTCCGGGGCCGGTGCAGCTCAACATCGGGTTCCGCGAACCGCTGTCGGCCGGGGTCGGCGCGGTCGGAGCAGTCCCGGACGACGAGATCGACATCGCGTTCGCCCGCCGCCGTGCGAGCGCCGCCGGAGCCGCGATCGAGCTCGCCGTCGACGACACCCCCGGCACGGTCGTCATCGCCGGCCACGACGCCACCGACGAGGCCGAGCGGCTCGCCTGGGAACTCGGCGCCCCGCTCGTCGCCGAGGTCTCGAGCGGTGCCCACTTCGGCCGCAACCTCGTCGTCGCGTACCGGGACCTCCTCGCCGACCCGGAGCTCGCTGCGGGGATCCGCCGGGTGGTCGTCCTCGGTCACCCGACCCTGAGCCGCGAGGTCCCCGCGCTCCTCGGACGCGACGACGTCGAGGTGATCGTCGTCCGCGGCCGCACCGCAGAGGCCTACGACCCCGGACGCGCCATCGGCCCGGACCGAGCGGCACGCGTCGTGCAGCGCATCGCGGTGACCGGCCGGACGACACCGGAGCACCGCGCCTGGGTCGGCCGGTGGGTGGTCGGCAGCCGGGCGCTCCTCGGCGACGGTGACGCCGCACCGGACCTCGACGCCAAGCGATCGTCCGACCGCTCCGAGCGCGCCCAGTTCCTCCGCGACGAGCTCGCGATCCGGCGCCGCCCGGTGGACCGTGCCCTGCTCGTCGACGCCGTGTGGGGCGCCACCTGGCCGCACGACCGTCTGGTGTTCGGGGCGTCGACGCTCATCCGGGTCGCGGACGGCCGTGTCCCCGGCAAGAAGGTCACCGCGTTCGCGAACCGGGGTCTCGCGGGCATCGACGGCACGATCTCGACGGCACTCGGCATCGCCGCGGCACACCAGGCACCGCGCGCGGACGGCGATGCGACCGGCGGCACCACCCGGGTGCTCGTCGGCGACCTGACGTTCCTGCACGACGTCGGCGGGTTGGTCACGGGCGAGCTCGAGACCCCGTACCGGCTGCAGGTCATCGTCGGGAACGACGCCGGGGGCGCGATCTTCGACGGCCTCGAGGTCGCGGCCTCCACGGCACCCGACGACATGCGCCGCCTGATGAGCACGCCGCAGGTGGTGGACGTGGAGCGGGTCGTCACGGGCCTCGGATGGGCCTACCGCCGTGCCGCGACGTGGGGGGACCTGGAGCAGGTCCTGACGGACCCCGCCGAGCGTGTGGTCATCGAGGTCCCGCTGGCCGTCCGACCGCCGACAGTCTGACCGCTGGCCGTCTGACCGCCGGCCTGTCGCGCAACGGCCTGGAGGCACGACCGACCTCCGCCCCGCGGCACCCGCCCGGCGCGGCACCCGTCCGGTGCGGCGCGCACCCGCTCGGCGCGGCACGTGCTCGTGACACGTCGTCGGCGCACTGCCCAGCCGCCGAGCAGCGACGTCGTCGGCACGGAGCGTCGTCAGGCCAGGGCGTCCCGGATCGGGCGGAACTTGAGCGACGTCTCGGCGACCTCGCGCGCCGGGTCGGACGCCGCGACGATGCCGGCACCCGCCCAGGCCCGGATGGCCCCGTCCGCCGCGATCTCGGCACTCCGGAGCGCGAGCATCCACTCGCCGTCGCCGGACGCGCCCATCCACCCGACCGGGCCGGCGTACCGGCCCCGGTCCACCGCCTCCAGTCCGGCGATCAACCGGACCGCAGCGTCCGTCGGCGTCCCGGCGACGGCAGCCGTCGGGTGCAGTGCGTCCGCGACGTCGAGCGACGTGGTCCCGGCGGGCAGGGTCGCCGACACGTCGCTCGCGAGGTGCCAGAGGTTCGGGAGCTGCAGTCGGAACGGCACCGGGTCCGCGCGGATGTCGGTCGCGATCGGGCGGAGTGCGTCGACGAGGCTGGCGAGCGCGTACTCGTGCTCGCCGACGTCCTTCGGGCTCGACGCGAGCTCGTCGGCCGCCAGCCGGTCCGAGGCGTGGTCGGTGCCCCGGGCCGCACTCCCGGCGAGGACCCGCGCGCCGAGCGTCGTGCCGTCCGTCCGGGCGAGCGTCTCGGGTGTGGCGCCCACGAGCCCGTCGACGGCGAACGTGACGCAGTCCGGGTAGGTCTCGGCGAGGTCGAGGAGGATCGCGCGCCGGTCCGCATGCGCCGGCAACGACGCGACGAGGTCCCGGGCGAGGACGATCTTCCGGGCGTCGCCGGCGTGGATCAGCGCGACGGCACGGGCGACGGACGCGGCGTACGCGTCTTCGTCGATGCGGCCGGGTCGGAACACCGCCGACACGTGCGCCGCGACGGCGGGCGTCGGATCGGACAGCGTCGACGGCCCGAGCATCGCCGGGTCCGCCGTGGTGTCCACCGCGGTCAGCCAGGCGCGTCCGTGCCGACGGCCGATGACGATCCGCGGCACGATGAGCACGCTCTCCGTCGGAGATTCGTCGGCGAACGTGAACGCCCCGAACGCGACGAGTCCGGTCCCGCGGAGCTGCACGGCGTCGTCCACCGCGGCGCGACCGACGAGCTGCCGCCACGCCCGGGCGGCGTCGCGCATCCGATCCGGACCGCGGAACACGTACCGGACCGCCTCGCCGACGCCGACGATGCCGTCGCCGCGTCGGACGAACGCGAGGGGGCGGTCGGCGAGGGTGTGTCGGATGACGTCGCCGGGGTCGTCGAGCATCCGGGTGGACACGGTGAGGCGAGGGGTCTCGACGGCGGTCAGCGGCACGCTCCGATCGTACGCGCGCCCAGCGGACGCACCGGCAACGGTCGGTGTGGACCAAGTAGGATCGACCATCGTGAGCAGAGCGGACATGTCCAAGCAGCCGGACGAGGTGGCGGCCATGTTCGACGACGTCGCGGCGAAGTACGACCTCACCAACGACATCCTCTCCGCCGGCAACGCCCCGCTCTGGCGCGTGGCCACCGTGAAGGCCGTCGACCCGCAGCCGGGCGAGCGGATCCTCGACCTCGCCGCCGGCACCGGCACCAGCTCCGCGGCCTTCGCCAGGAAGGGCGCCGAGGTCACTGCGCTCGACCTCTCCACCGGCATGATCGAGGTCGGCCGCGAACGCCACCCGGAGATCACCTTCGTGCACGGCGACGCCGAGCACCTGCCGTTCGACGACGAGACGTTCGACGCCGTGACGATCTCGTTCGGACTCCGCAACGTCAACGACCCGATGGCGGCCCTCGCCGAGATGATCCGGGTGCTGAAGCCCGGTGGTCGTGTCGTCATCTGCGAGTTCTCGACGCCGCCGATGGCCCTGCTCCGGGCCGGGTACCTCACGTACCTCAAGCGCGTCCTGCCCGGCATCGCGAAGCTCTCGAGCAGCAACCCCGCCGCGTACCGCTACCTGTCGGAGTCGATCGCGGCGTGGCCCGAGCAGCAGGTGCTCAGCCAGTGGCTCCGCGGCGTCGGGTTCACCGTGGTCGCGTACCGCAACCTCACGGCGGGTATCGTGGCACTCCACCGCGGCCGGAAGCCGGTCGGCGGTGACGTCCGAGCCTCCGTCGCTCGTCGCGCGAAGGCGCGCCGCGAGCACCAGACGACGGGGGAGCAGCCCAGCGTCGGCACGGACTCCGCACCCGGGACCGCCGGAACGGGGGCCGGTCCGGCATCCAGTTCGGAGCAGCCGTGAACCCGAGTGCCCCGGTGGTGCGCCGCGCCCCGAGCCTCCGAGCGTCACTCGGGGTCGGCGAGCGCATGTTCGCCACGCCGACCGAACGCCGGTTCGTTGCGCGGATCGACGACGGACTGGAACTCGTCGAGGCGTCGCTCGACGAGTCGATGCACTCCGCCGACGCGCTCGCGGACACGACGAGCCGGTACCTGCTCGCCGCCGGCGGCAAGCGGATCCGACCGACGCTGACACTCCTCATCGCGCAGCTCGGCGACGGCGTGACCCCCGCGGTCGTCCGCGCCGCCGTCAGCATCGAGATGACCCACCTGGCGTCGCTGTACCACGACGACGTGATGGACGAGGCCCCGGTCCGGCGGGGGGTGCCGAGCGCACACGTGACCTACGGCAACAACGTCGCGATCCTCACCGGCGACCTCTTGTTCGCCCGGGCGAGCCTCATCACGAGCGAGCTCGGCCCGGAGGGCATCCGCATGCAGGCGGAGACCTTCGAGCGCCTGTGCCTCGGACAGCTCCACGAGACCATCGGCCCCGGACCGGGCGACGACGTCGTGGAGCACTACCTCCGGGTGCTCGCCGACAAGACCGGTTCGCTGATCGCGACGGCGGCCAGGGCCGGCGTGATGTTCTCCGGCGCGGACCGCGCGTACCTGCCGGCGGTCGCCGAGTTCGGCGAGAAGGTCGGGGTCGCGTTCCAGCTCGTCGACGACGTCATCGACCTCGCCGCGGCGGGGGACCGCACCGGCAAGATCGCCGGGAACGACCTCCGGGCCGGTGTGGTGACGCTCCCGCTGCTGCACCTCCGCCGTGCCGCAGCCGAGGACCCCGGTGCCGCAGCGCTCCTGTCCCGGATCGAGCGTGACGTCGCCGGAGCGCCGGACGACGCCGTCGACGGGACCCCGTACCAGTCGGCCGTCGCGGACCTGCACGACCACGCGGCGACGACGACGACCCGGGCGCTCGCGGCCCAGTGGGCCGACGAGGCCGTCGCGGCGCTCGCGCCGCTGCCGTCCGGACCGGTGCGACGGGCACTGACCCGCTTCGCCGAGTCGGTCGTCGACCGGACCCGCTGACCCACGGCGGCCGGACCCGTCCGACGGCCGCCGAGGCCGGCGTCGAGCACGTCCGACGCAGCCCACCGCGGACACCGCGCCGCATCCCCATCCGAACCCCCGCGCACCGCCGCCGAACCGAACTGGAGCCACCAGGTGACCACCCTCCGACTCGCCATCGTCGGCGCCGGCCCCGCGGGGATCTACGCCGCGGACATCCTCCTCAAGGAGGCGCGCGGATTCGACATCTCGATCGACCTGTTCGAGCAGCTGCCCGCGCCGTACGGCCTCGTCCGCTACGGTGTCGCGCCGGACCACCCTCGCATCAAGGGCATCGTGAACGCGCTGCGGGACGTCCTCGACCGGGGCGACATCCGCGTCTTCGGCAACGTGGAGTTCGGGACGGACATCACCCTCGACGACCTGCAGCAGCACTACAACGCCGTCATCTTCTCGACGGGGGCGGTCAAGGACGCCGACCTCGACGTCCCCGGGATCGAGCTCGACGGCTCGTACGGTGCCGCGGAGTTCGTCAGCTGGTTCGACGGCCACCCGGACGTCCCCCGCACCTGGCCCCTCGACGCGGCGAGCGTCGCGGTGATCGGCAACGGCAACGTCGCGCTCGACGTCTCGCGCATCCTCGCGAAGCACGCCGACGACCTGCTGCCGACCGAGATCCCGGCGAACGTGTACGACGGGCTCAAGTCCTCACCCGTCACCGACGTCCACGTGTTCGGCCGCCGCGGTCCCGCCCAGGTCAAGTTCACGCCGCTCGAGCTCCGTGAGCTCGGCGAGGTCCCGGACGTCGACATGGTCGTGTACGACGAGGACTTCGACCACGACGAGGCCTCGAAGACCGCGATCGCCACCAACAAGCAGGTGATGGTCATCGACCGCGTCCTGCAGCAGTGGCGGACGCGGGAGACCGGGACCGCCTCGCGTCGTCTGCACCTGCACTTCCACGCCAAGCCACTCGAGATCGTCGGGGACGCCGGGCGCGTGGCGGCGATCCGGTACGAGCGCACCCGGCCGAACGCCCAGGGCGGCATCGACGGCACGGGCGAGGTCCGGGAGATCCCGATCCAGGCGGTTTACCGCGCCGTCGGCTACTTCGGGTCCGCGCTGCCCGGCGTGCCCTTCGACGCGGCCCACGGAGTCATCCCGAACCACGAGGGCCAGGTGCTCGACGAGGACAACCGGCAGATCCCGGGCATGTACGCCACCGGGTGGATCAAGCGCGGCCCGGTCGGTCTGATCGGACACACCAAGTCGGACGCGATGGAGACGGTGCAGCACGTGCTCACCGACCAGGCGAGCTGGTGGACACCGGCGGACCCGAGCCCGGCGGCGATCCCGGCGCTCCTCGCCGCGCGGGGCGTGGCGTACACCGACCTCGACGGTTGGCACGCCCTGGATGCGCACGAGATCCGCCTCGGGGAGCCGGAGGGACGTGCTCGGGTCAAGGTCGTCCCGCGGGACGAGATGGTGCGGGTGTCGCGCGGGGAGTCGGTCGAGCAGGGCTGACGCCGCCCCGCGTTCCCCGTAGTCTGTCGCCATGGACACCAGGCGGCAGCCCGAGCCGCACCGTGCCAGCCGTCTCGTCGGCATCGACGTCGCACGGTCCCTGGCGCTCTTCGGCATGATCGCAGCACACATCGGCAACATCCCCGAGGTCATCGACTGGGGGCAACCCGGCACGTGGCTCGGCGTCGTGGACGGTCGCTCCGCGACGCTCTTCGCGGTGCTCGCCGGCGTGTCCGTGGCGCTCGTGACCGGGCGGCAGCACCCCGTGTCGGGGACGGCGTTGGCGCATGCCCGTGTCCGGCTGTCCATCCGTGCGGTCACGCTCGTGGCGATCGGACTGCTGCTGATGGCCTTGAACGCGCCCGTCGCGGTGATCCTCCCGACGTACGGGCTCCTGTTCCTGCTGTCGCTGCCGCTCCTCCGGGTGCGACGTCGGTGGTTGCTCGTCGGTGTCGGCGTCACCGTGCTCGCGTCCATCCCGGTCGCGGCGATCGTGTCCCCGCTGTTCGACCACGCGTCGTCCTACACCGCGCAACTCGGTCTCATCTACCCGCCGGTGACGTTCCTCGGGTTCCTCCTCGTCGGCTTGGCGGTCGGACGCAGCGACCTGACGAGCAGGGTCGTGCAGCGGACGCTGCTGTGGCTCGGCACCCTGCTCGCCGTGGTGGCCTACACGGCGGGCGAGGTCATCGCTCCGATCGACCCGAAGGCCGCCGCCTACCCGGGCGTCCCGTCCACCGAGGGCGCCACCACCACCGGACAGGCGATCGTCTCGGCCTTCCTCACCCCTCGGGACCACTCGGCGTCGATCGTCGACATGGTCGGCAGCATCGGTGTCGCGATCGCCGTGATCGGCCTGGCATCGCTGCTGTTCACCGACCGGACCAGTCCGGTCGCGCGGCTCGTCGGACGGCCGTTCGCGGCGGTGGGCAGCATGCCGCTGTCGATCTACGCGCTCCACATCGTCGTCATCGCGATCCTCGTCGACACGACACCGCCGTGGTTCGACTACGGGGCGCCGATCGTCTGGGACTTCATCGTCGGAGCGGTCGTGTTCGCGCTCCTGTGGACACAGTTCATCGGTCGCGGTCCGTTCGAGACGCTCCTCGCGTGGCTCACCCGCGGCGTCGGACGTCGGCCCGGTGGCGGGCTCCCGGCCGCGCCGCCTGCGTCCGCCCCCGCGGAGCCGGTGGAGCCCGCCGGCCCGTAGCCGGGCCTCCCGTCCGAGCGGAGGCGCCGGGCGCCTACTGCAACGCCGCGGTCAGCCTGGCCACGTTGTCGAGCACCTGCGACCGTGTCGGCCGCTGCAGCCATTCGTCGAGCGTGATCTCGAAGCTGTCGTCGCGGTACGCCTGCTGCACCTTGGCGAGCTGTTCGACGAACTTGTGCCCGCGGATCATCACCGAGATCTCCAGGTTCAGGCTGAAGGACCGCATGTCCATGTTGCTCGACCCGATCACCGAGACGCTGTCGTCGATCGTGAAGAACTTGGAGTGCAGGATCGTCGGTTGGTTGTAGAGGTAGATACGGACGCCGGCGCGGAGCAGGCCCTCGTAGTAGGAGCGCTGAGCGTGCCAGGTCATCGTGTGGTCGCCGATCTCGCCGACGAACAGCTCGACGTCCACGCCCCGCTGTGCACAGGTGGTCACCGCGTAGAGCATGGACTCGTCCGGGACGAAGTACGGGCTGACGATCGACACCCGGTCCTGCGCCGCGTAGAGCAGGGCGTTGAACAGACGCAGGTTGTTCTCGCCGTCGAACCCGGGTCCGGACGGCACGACCTGTGCGTCGAGCATGTCGGGCTGCTGCTCGGCCCGCTGCACGGGTTCGCGTTCCCGGAGCAGCTCGTCGGTCTCGCTGTACCAGTCGGTGATGAAGAGGGCGTTGATGCCGGCGACGATCGGCCCCTCGAACCGCGCCATGAGGTCCTTGTAGCGGAGCCCCCGGGTGATGTGCGACTTGACGTCGTAGGTGTCGTCGATGAGGTTCTGTGACCCGGTGAAGGCAACCCGGCCGTCGATGACGAGGATCTTGCGGTGGTTCCGGAGGTCGGGGCGTTGGAACTTGCCCTCGAGCGGGAGGATCGGGAGCATCAGGTGCCACTCGGCGCCCATCGCGGTCAGGCGCGACCGGGTCTCGCGGTAGCCCGGGTAGCCGCGGCTCGCGATGTGGTCCATCAGGAACTTGACCTTGACCCCGCGCTGGATCGCCTGCTCGAGCGCGTCGAAGAACGGCTCAGTCGTCTCGTCGATCGTCGCGATGTAGAACTCGACGTGCACGAACCGCTCGGCCTCGTGCACCGCCGCGGTCATCGCCCGGACGGACCCGTGCGAGTCCGGGAACAACTCGGCGGTGTTGCCGCCGACGAGCGGCATCGCCCCGAGCGTCCGGTTCAGTTCGACGACACCGTTCAGCCACTTCGGCCAGGTGTCGCCCTGGGTGACGCGGTCGATGCCCTCGGTCTGCTCGAGGATGTAGTCGTTGATCTCGGACTGCTTCTCGCGGCGGGCCTTCGGGAGCTTCGTCGACCCGATGATGAGGAAGATGATGAACCCGAGGTACGGGATGAGGAAGATGGCGAGCAGCCACCCGGTCGCGGTCTGCGGCTTCCGGTTGATCGGGACGTAGATGATCGAGAACGCACGGATCGCCAGGTCCAGCAGGACGAGGAGGACGATCAGCGCGATGCCGAGCCAGTGTTCCATCGGGTGCTAGCGGAAGTTCACGAACTGCAACGGGACGTCGAAGTCGCCGCCCTTGAGCAGCGCCATGGTGGCCTGGAGGTCGTCGCGGCTCTTCGACGAGACGCGGAGCTCATCGCCCTGGATCTGGCTCTTGACGCTCTTCGGGGCGTCGCTCCGGACCAGGGCGTTGATCTTCTTGGCGACGTCCTGGTCGATGCCGTTCTTGAGCTTGGCCTCGATCCGGAACTCCTTGCCGGAGGCGTACGGGTCGCCGGCATCGAGGCTCTTCAAGCTGATGCCGCGTTTGATGAGCTTCGACTCGAAGACGTCGAGGACGGCCTTGGCGCGCTCCTCGGAGTTCGCCTTGATGAGGACGTCGTCACCGCTCCAGGCCACCGACGCGCCGACGCCCTTGAAGTCGTAGCGCTGCTCGATCTCCTTGGCCGCCTGGTTGAGGGCGTTCTCGGCTTCCATCTTGTCCACTTTGCTGACCACGTCGAAGGAGCTGTCTGCCATCGGGCCAGCGTATCGGAGACCGACGGACCCGTCCGCGGCCTGTGGAGAGCACCGCGGTTACGCTCGGACCATGCCTCCGGAGCGCGTCGTCCTCGCACCCTTCACCGACGCGCACGTGCACCTCGGGCTCGTCCCCCTCGCGGAACTCCGCGCCGGCGGCATCGCCCGGGTCGTCGACCTCGGCTGGTCGCCCACCGCGGCGGCCGGGTGGGCGGGCCTGACCGGCGTCGCGGTCGCGGGCGGACTCCTCGGCCCGCCCGGCGGCTACCCGTCCCGGGCGGGCTGGGCCCCCGCCGACGCGGCGGTGCCGGTCGCCGACGCGGACTCCGGCCGGGAGGCGGTGGTCGCGACGGCAGCGCTCGGAGCGCGGGTCGTCAAGGTCACCCTGAACGCCGACGCCGGACCCGTCTGGGGCGACGACGTGCTCCGGGCGGTCGTCGACCACGCCCACGCCGAGGGGCTGCCGGTCGCCGCGCACGTGCAGGGCGTGGGACAGGCCGAGCGGGCCGCGGACGCCGGGGTCGACGTGTTCGCGCACACCCCGTGGAGCGAGCGGCTGGACGACGGGCTCGTCGCACGGCTCGCCGGGACGACGACCTGGATCAGCACGCTCGACATCCACGGCCACGGCCGGCGGACACCGGCGTTCCGGACCGCGCAGGACAACCTCGCACGCTTCGCCGCGGCGGGCGGGGACGTCCGGTACGGCACCGACCTCGGCAACGGACCGCTGCCGCGCGGACTGAACGCGCGGGAGCTCCGGGCACTCGCCGACGCCGGGCTGCGGGGCGAGACCCTCGTCGCCGCGCTGACGACCGGGACGCAGAGCCGGTGGAACCCGTTCGCGGGCATGCCGGACGGGCTGGTGTCCGTGGTCGCGGGACCGATGCCGACCTCGTCCCGGGCCGCGGACACCGTGCGCTGGCTCGGCACCGCGCGCACCGAGACCGCCGCGCGCACCGAGACCGACGCGCGCACCGAGACCGCCACTCGCACCGAGACCGCTGCCCGCACCGAACACACCGACACCCCGGCCGACAGGAGTCCCCGATGAGCACCGTGCCCGACCACCTGACGCCGGCCGAGCTCGACGCCGCCGAGCTCGACGCCGCCGACCCGCTCGCGAGCTGGCCCGGCCGGTTCGTCCACCACGACGACGTCGTCGCGTACCTGGACGGCAACTCCCTCGGCAGGCCCCTCCGTGCCACCGGGGACCGGTTCGCCCGGTTCCTGGACGACGACTGGGGCGGTCGGCTCATCCGGTCGTGGGACGAGCGCTGGATGGCGCTGCCGACCCGCATCGGAGACCGGATCGGTGCGCTCCTCGGTGCCGCACCCGGGCAGACGGTCGTCGCGGACTCCACCACCGTGCTCCTCTACAAGACGATCCGCGCGGCCCTCGACCTCGCACGTGGTCCGGCCGGGGCGGACCGGGACGAGATCGTCATCGACGACGACCAGTTCCCGACCGACCGGTTCGTGGTCGAGGGGATCGCCCGCGAGCACGACGCGACGGTGCGCTGGATGCACGTCGACCCGGCGCGCGGTGTCACGGCGGCCGACCTGCGGGACGTCGTCGGACCGCGCACGGCCGTCGTCCTGCTCAACCACGTGTCGTACCGGTCGGCGTTCATCGCGGACATGTCCGGCCTGACGGCGATCGCCCACGACGCAGGTGCCCTCGTCGTCTGGGACCTCTGCCACTCGGTCGGCGTCGTCCCGACGGAGCTCGATGCCTGGCAGGTCGACCTCGCGGTCGGCTGCACCTACAAGTTCCTGAACGGCGGGCCGGGTGCGCCGGCGTTCCTGTACTGCCGGCAGCCGCTCCAGGCCCGCGCCGTGCCGCCGATCCAGGGGTGGATGGGCGCCGCGGACGTCTTCGCGATGGGACCGTCCTACGACCCGGCACCCGGCATCGGCCGGTTCGTGAGCGGGACGCCGCCGATCACCGGGATGCTCGCGATGCAGGACATGCTCGACGCACTCGAGACGGTCGGCATCGACGCCGTCCGTGCGAAGTCCGTCGCCCTGACGGAGTACGCGATCCGGCTCGCGGACGAGGTCCTCGGGCCGTTCGGGGTCGAGGTCGTGAGCCCGAGGGACGCCGCCGTGCGGGGGAGCCACGTCATGCTCCGGCACCCGGACTTCCGCGAGGTCGTCGCCCGGCTCTGGGAGCGCGGCGTCGTGCCGGACTTCCGGAACCCCGACGGGTTGCGCGTCGGCCTGTCGCCGCTCAGCACCACCTTCGCAGAGGTCGCCGCCGGTCTCGGCGCGATCCGCGACGCGCTCGCCGCGGTCCCGGCGCGATGACGCCGGACGGGAGGCGCGGGACGGGCCCGCACCGCACCTCCCGTCCGTCACAGGTCCCCACCCGTGGTCCGGAGCGCGCGCACGATCCGGTATGCTTTCTCCGCGCCTTCGGTCGGTGACCACACGGGTCGGGTGCGCACCTGGCAAGTTACCCAAGCGGCCAAAGGGATCTGACTGTAAATCAGCCGGCGTAGCCTTCGGGGGTTCGAATCCCTCACTTGCCACACCAGAGAGCCCGTCCGACAGGACGGGCTCTTCGTCTTCCACGATCGGATCATCCATGTCCCACGACGTCACCGCACTCGCCGACCTCGCCGAGACGATCGCGCTCGAGGCCGCCGAACTCGCCGCCCGTCGGCGCCGCGAGGGCGTTCGGGTCGCCGACCGGAAGTCGAGCATCGTCGACGTCGTCACCGCCGCGGACCAGGAGGTCGAGGCGCTCGTCCGGGCCCGGATCGCGCACCACCGGCCGGACGACGGGTTCCTCGGCGAGGAGTCCGGAGCGGAGCGCGGGACGTCCGGGCTGACCTGGGTCGTCGACCCCATCGACGGAACCGTCAACTACCTGTACGGCAACCCGATGTACGGCATCAGCATCGCCGTCGTCGCGGGGGAGCCGGACCCGGCGTCGTGGACACCGGTCGCCGGCGTCGTCGTCGCCCCGTCGATGGGTGACGTCTTCCGCGCCGAGCACGGCCGCGGTGCGACCCGCAACGGTATTCCGCTGCGGGTCGGGGGTCCCGCGTCCCTGGCCGAGTCGCTCGTCGCCACCGGGTTCGCCTACACGGCCGAGCGGCGCGTCGCGCAGGTCGAGGTGCTCGGCGGGCTCATCGCGGACGTCCGTGACATCCGTCGGATGGGTGCGGCGTCACTCGACCTGTGCGCGGTCGCGAGCGGTGTCGTCGACGCCTACTACGAGCGCGGCATCAACCCCTGGGACATGGCCGCCGGTGCGATGGTCGCCGCCGAGGCGGGTGCCGTTGTCACCTCGTGGGAGTCCGGCGACGCGCGGGTCCACGTCGTCGCCGCACCCACGATCGCGGCGGAGTTCACCGCGCGGATCCGATCCCTCGACGCCGGACGCTGACCGGTCCGGCGGCGGACGCTGACCGATCCGGCGCCCTCCACAGCGGCAGGACACCCGGACTGGGGCGACGCGCGCGGGGGTCGACGACTGGCGGGCGACCGGTTGGCCTGTTACCGTTCTCAGGTCCGTTACCAGCTCGTTACCCGCCGAGCACCCCCACTCCGATGAGGATCCTGCCGCCATCGCCATGCCATTCGACGTCACCGACAGCCCTGCAGCTCCGCATCCCGTGCTCGCGGACCCGGCGTCCTCGGCCCCGGGAACCGCACACGGGACCGTCGGGTTCGCCGATGCCGCGCCCATGACCCGGCGGGAGCGGATCGCTGCCGAGCGGCTCGCCGCCGGGCTCGCGCCGCGCCCGGACCGTGCAGTGCAGCCCGCCGTGGTGGCCGGTGTCCCGGTGTCGCCGGACGTCGTCGTGCCCGCAGCGGCGCGTCCGGTGTTCGCGGATGCCGCGCCGGTGTCGCCGGACGTCGTGGCGATCCTCCCGGTCGCTGCGCCGGAGTCGGCGGCTGCGCCGGAGTCGGTCGCTCCGCCGGGATCCCCTGCTGCGCCGGAGTCGGTCGCTGCGCCGGAATCCCCTGCTACGCCGGAGTCGGTCGCTGCGCCGGCCGTCGATCGTCGCGCTGCCGGCACCGCGGTCCGCCGCGCGACCGTCGCGCCCTCGCCGTCGGCGTCTGCGCGCCGCGGATCGGCGTCGCGCCGCGGAGCCGCCTTCCGCCGGACCGCATCGGGCGTCACCGGCGCCGTCGTCCTGGCCGTCGTGGCCGGGATGGTCGTCGGTACCTCGGTCCCGGCCCAGGCGTTCTACACGCCGACGCAGATCCAGGGCCTGCGCGACGTCTCCTCGGCGAAGGCGCAGTCGCTCGAGGTCGGCGCGGGTGGCGTCACCAGCGCCACCGACGCGGGACGCGACACCTACTCCGTGACCGAGGCCGCAGCGAAGCCGCAGAACACCGCGAACACGTTCACGAACAACCCGGACGGCACCATTCAGTGGCCGTTCCCCACCGGCGTCCCGATCTCCAGCGGCTTCGGTGCCCGGAACGTCGAGGGCTGCTCGTTCTGCTCCACCTTCCACCAGGGCGTCGACTTCGCGCCCGGCGCCGGCACACCGATCCACTCCGTCGCGGCGGGTGTCGTCACCAAGGTCAAGGCCGACGACGGCGGCTACGGCAACGACGTCTGGGTCGAGCACGACGTCGACGGCAAGCAGTTCGTCAGCGTCTACGGCCACATGAAGGACAACTCGTTCACGGTCGTCGAGGGTCAGGAGATCGCCGTCGGCGCCGAGCTCGGCGAGGTCGGCAGCACCGGCAACTCGACCGGGCCGCACCTGCACCTCGAGATCCACGTGAACGGCGTTCCCGTGGACCCGATCGCCTGGCTCACCGCGAACGCGAACTAGCCCCCGGACCGGGGGTGCGCGCCGCGCCCGGGAGTCATGGTGAGTTCATGACCACCCCCGTGGCTCTGCTATCCTCGTACGGTGCCGATCGCGGTGCTGCTCCGGCAGACCGCGTCGATCACGCCCCGATAGCTCAGTGGTAGAGCACTTCCATGGTAAGGAAGGGGTCGTCAGTTCAATCCTGACTCGGGGCTCCGACACGCAGCAGTACTGCTCCCGGAGCGGCACCGGTGCCGTGTCCGCGGCGGGGTAGCTCAGTTGGTTAGAGCACACGGCTCATAATCGTGGTGTCGCGGGTTCAAGTCCCGCCCTCGCTACTCGCAAGACCCTCGGATGGCGGTCGTCGAGATGGTGACCGATGGGGTCTCGGCTCATCGGATCGCGTCCGACATGCCGCCATTGCCCGGGTCGCCGGGCGACTTCCTGCGATCGATCCGGCCATCGCCAGCGGGTGTCGCCAGCGGGTGTCGTCCCGGCAGACCTCAGGCGACGATCTGGACGATCGTCCCGAGCGGCAGCGCGTCGACGGCGTCCACGGCGGTGCCGTCCAGCCGGACGCACCCGTGTGAGATCGCTCCCCGGGCGACGGACTGGTAGTGCACGCCGATGAGTCCGCCGTCCTGGCCGCCGTACGGTTCGTCCGCAGCGGCCGAGTGCAGCGTCGTCAGCTGGATGGGATGCGTCGTCTGCTGTTGCGCCGGGTCGAGGTACCGGGCCTGGATGTACCCGATGACGCCCGTGGGGGTCGGGGTACCTGTGGCGCCGACGCCTGCCGGGAACTCCTCGACGGTCGTGCCGTCGGCGTGCACGATCGACAGGGTCTGCTTGGCGGCCGAGATGACGACGTGGTCCTCGAGTGAGGTCTTCTTCCGGAGCAGGTCCCGCCGGACCCAGGCGGCGCTCTGCGCTGCGGCCCCGCCCTTCGTCACGGATGGCAGTGCCTGGCGGGCCGGGGTCATGATGAGCGCCCAGGCGCCGGAGACCTTGACGGGGACGACGACCGTCGGTGTGCCGAGGAAGTTGTCGGCCGAGAGTCGGGCGACCGGCGTGGACCGGTCGTCACCGTACAGCGGGGCGTCCCTGCGGATCGTGTACGCCTCGTCGGCCGTCTTCGGGATGGTCGCCTGGTAGTAGGGCACGAGGCCACCGATCACGGCGTCGTACTGCGCCTCGGGCAGCGCGGCGACGGTGGCCCGGTTCGGCGCCGTGTACGCGTCCGCGGTGGCCGAGGCGCTCGGTCCGGAGGTCGGGGCGGTGCCGTCCGGACCGTGCTGCGCCGTGCACGCGGTGAGCCCGAACCCCAGCGCGAGGAGCATCGCGGTCACGAGCGCGGTGAGTCGATGTGGTCGTTGCGTGGTCATGAGACCGGCCTCCCTGGGGCAGCGGAACGGGGGCGCGACCTGTCGGCCGCGCCCCCGTCGATGGTGCTGTGTCCGGTGATCAGCCGGCGACGACCGGGAGCGTGCCGACGGGCGCGATCGGGCGCGGCGCGGTGCCACCCGGCGTGGTGCCGGTCACGACTGCCGGGAGCGTGATCGTGAAGTCGATCGCGTCCACGACGTCGAGGGTCGTCGGGTCGACCTCGCCGACCGTCAGGTCCTGCTGCAGCGCGGCCGAGTCGGAGAACGTGCCCGTGGTGGTCCACGTGCCGTCCGCCTCGACGAGCGTCGCCGGAGCGACGGGCTCGCCGTCGGCGTTCACCACGGCGATCGCGTCGCCCGGGGTGCCCTTGCCCGAGTAGGTCACGGTGCGCGACGGGACGGTCGAGCCGTCGGTCGGCGTGACCAGCGTCAGTGCGGAGGTCGGCGCCGTGTCGGCCGCAGGCAGGTTGATCGTGATCGTCGTGTCGCCGGCACCGCTGCCGCCGCGCACGTCGGTCACGCGAACCGCCTGCTGCTGCGCAGCGTCGGCCGGGAAGGTGACGCTCAGCGACCAGGTCTGGTCGGCGCCGACGCGTGCGGTGTTGCCGAAGCCGCCGAGACGGTTGCCGTCCGTGTCGAGGAGGTTGATCTGGTCACCCTCCTGGCCGGTGCCGGTGAAGGTGACGGTGCGCGAGCCGACGGTGTCGCCGTTCTTCGGGCTGGTGACCGAGAACTCCGCCTGGGTGGCCTCGGCAGCGGCGGTGAAGCTCGCCTGGTCCTGGACCTGGAAGCCGTTGTTCTCCTCGAGGACGCTGTAGGTCTTCGTGTCGGTGCCGGCGCTCGCCGGGATCTCGTAGGTGAACGTCCAGTTGCCGTCGGCCGGGATCGTGGTGCGGGCGATCGGCGCCGACTGCGGGTCGATCTGCACCGTGTTGCCCGGGGTGCCCGTGCCGGACACCGTGAGGGTGCGGCCGGACACGGTGTGGCTCGTGATCGCGAAGGTCGGAGCGGGCTGCTCGGCGGCGGCGGTGACCGTGGTCGAGCCGTCCTGGTTGAGGCCGTTGAGCTGCTCGATCGTGTAAGTGTTCGAGTTGTAGTCGGTCCCGGGGATCGTGTAGGTGATCGTCCAGGAGCCGTCGGGGCTGATCTCGTGGCGGGTGTTCCGGAAGTCCTCGTCGAGCTGGATGTTCTCGCCGGGGGTTCCTTGGCCGGTGATGGTGAGCACGCGGCCGGAGACCGACTGGCTCGTGACCTTGAGGTCTGCGGGGTCTGCGTTGGCCGGGACGGCGCTGAAGGCGATCCCGCCGACGACGATCGCGGCGCAGGCAGGCAGAGCCAGCGCCTTCTTGAACCAGATGGACTTGTTCATTCTCTGACTGCTCTCTCCGTGCGACATCGCGCGGGGACGGACCGGTACTCGCCCTGAGTGCCGGGAATGTGACGCGCAGCGCGCGGACACGGGGTTCGGATCGGGAAATTCCGAGACATCGTCGGGAACGATGCCGCTGCAGCCTACAACATTCTCAGGTGTGCGGACGGGTCGATCTCGGCCCGCGCGGTCGCGCTGTCCGATGCGCGCCATGTCGGGTGTGCTCTCGATGCACGGTCCGGTCAGGGAACCCCCCAGGATCGCTGCTCGTCCGGACCGCCATGACGACAGCGGGTCCGAGCGACCGCTCCGCCCGGTCGAGGACCGTTGCCGGCGGGCGGCGAAGTCCTGACGGGTGCGGAAGACACCCCAGCCGCTGACGGGACTCCCGTCGCCCATGGACCGGTGCTGCTCCGTCCGGGCGCGGGTGGATCGGTCACTCGTCCATGGCCTCGATCGTGCGCAGGAGCATGGCGTGGTGAGCGGGGTCGGCGTCGCGGCCATCGACGACGATGGCGTCCTCGTCGACGGGCGGTTCGAAGGTCGCGGCCTGTTCGTCGAGCACGTCGTCGGTGACGTCGGACCGACTGGGCCCGCTCCGGTTGGCCCGCACGCGTTCGCGCTGGAGGGTCGTGTCGATCCGTACCCACACGAGTGCGAAGGACGCACCCGCCGCCGCCGCCGTGGAACGCCACTGGTCCCGGATGAACCGCGGCGACCCCGTGTCGTCCACCACGACGTCGTCGCCGCGCTCGAGGAGGAGACGGACGCGTTCGTGTGCGAGGCGGTTCGTCTCGGCCCACTCCTCGACCGGGATGCCCTGACCGCCGTCGAGACCACGCTCCTCGTTGATGCAGTCGAGGCTCGTGAGGTGCGCCGGCAGGTCCGATGCGAGCGCGCCGGCGACCGTGCTCTTGCCCGTGAAGGACAGTCCGCACATGAGCACCAGCACCATGGACGGATCGTACGCGACCGGCTCAGTCGACCGCCGACGCCTCGTACCCGATCAGCCACGTCACCCCGAACCGGTCACGGACCTGACCGTCGGTGTCGCCCCACGGTCGGACCTCCAGGGGATCGATGACGGTCCCACCTTCGGCGAGCGCGTCGAACCAGGCTCGGAGGGTGGGAGGTCCGGCCACGCCGAGCAGCGACATGAGCAGCCCGGTCGCGGTGAAGGGCTCGTCGTCCTCGCCCGCGTCGGCCGCGAACACCGGTACGGGTCCGGTGAGCATCCCGTGCGCGACGGCGTCGACGGGCCCGTCGGTCCGTCCGAGGTCGGCGTACGAGTGCGTGGTGACCACGCCGCCGAACGTGGCACGGTACTGCTCCAGCGCGGCCGCCGCGGTCCCGGGGAACAGGAAGTAGGGGGAGAGGCTCATGGCGCGAACCTAGACCGCGAACCGGAACCCGGACCGCTGACCGCGGACGGCGGACCGCGGGAGACCGAACGGTAGACTCCGCTCATGTCCACGACGAAGTCGACGAACCCCATCACGCTCGCGCCGGACACCCTGGCGGAGATCGCGGGGCGCGGCATCCCGGTCCCGGGCTACGACCGCTCCGGGATCACCACCGGCATCGTGCACTTCGGCGTCGGCGGGTTCCACCGGGCACACCAGGCGATGGTCCTCGACCGACTGCTCGGCGAGGGCAAGGCCCGCGACTTCGGCATCTGCGGTGTCGGGGTCCTCGAACAGGACCGTCGGATGGCCACGACGATGGCCGAGCAGGGCGGGCTGTACACGCTCGTGCTGAAGCACCCGGACGGCACCCGCGAGGCACGGGTGATCGGCAGCATCGTGGAGTATCTGCTCGCCGTCGACGACCCGGAGGCCGTCATCGAGAAGATGGCGGCGGACACCACGCGCATCGTCAGCCTGACGATCACCGAGGGTGGCTACAACTTCGACCACGTCACGGGCGCGTTCCAGCTCGACACCCCCGCGGTCGCCGCGGACCTGTCGGGCGAGCATCTCCCGCACACGGTGTTCGGGCTCGTCGTCGAGGCGCTCCGACGACGGCGGGACCGGGGCACCGCACCGTTCACCGTGATGTCGTGCGACAACATCCAGGGCAACGGGCACGTCGCCCACGACATGTTCACCGCCTACGCCCGGGCACTCGACCCGGGGCTCGGCGACTGGATCGACGAGCACGTGCACTTCCCGAACTCGATGGTCGACCGGATCACCCCGGTGACGACCGATGAGGACCGCGCGATGGTCCGCGACCTCGGGATCGAGGACGCATGGCCGGTCGTCGCGGAGCCGTTCTTCCAGTGGGTGCTCGAGGACGACTTCCCGCTCGGCCGACCGCCGTACGAGGACGCCGAGGTCCAGGTCGTCGACGACGTCGAACCGTACGAGCTGATGAAGCTGCGGCTGCTCAACGCCTCGCACCAGGGCCTGTGCTACTTCGGGTACCTCGCCGGGTACCGGTACGCCCACGAGGCGACGGCCGACCCGGCGATCGCGTCGTTCCTGCTGCGCTACATGGACGACGAGGCCACCCCGACCCTCCAGCCGGTCCCGGGGATCGACCTCGACGACTACAAGCACACGCTCATCGAGCGGTTCCGCAACCCGGCGGTGCGGGACACGCTGGCGCGGCTCTGCGCGGAGTCGAGCGACCGCATCCCGAAGTGGCTGCTGCCGGTCGTCCGGGCGCAGCTCGCCTCGGGTGGCCCGATCGAACGGAGTGCCGCGATCGTCGCGTCCTGGGCGCGGTACGACGAGGCGGTCGACGAGCAGGGCGCGCCGATCGAGATCGTCGACCGGCTCGCAGACGAACTCGTGCCGATCGCCCGGTCGCAGCGCGAGCACCGCACCGCGTTCATCGACAACCGGACGGTGTTCGGGGACCTCGCCGAGGACGAGCGGTTCGTCGCGGCGTACCTCGATGCCCTCGACGGGCTCATCGCGGACGGCGCGCAGGCGACGGTGCAGCGGTTCGCATGACCGCGTAGCACTGCGCAACGGGATTCGGAGGGCGGGAATACCCGGTGGCACCATGTGGTTGCCCGGACGGCCCCACGGCACCACCTGGGGCGAGCGCCAGACCGGAGGAACCCCACCATGCACCGCCTGAGAACAGCATCCGTCGTCGCGGCATCCGCGGCCGCCCTGGCCCTGGCCCTGTCCGGCTGCAGCGGCGGATCGGGCTCGAACGGCAGCGGAGGCGCCACCGGGAAGGGTGGCACGCTGAACATCCTGACGACCGCGTCCCCGGTGCACCTCGACCCGGCGACGAGCCAGAACCTGTCGACGACGACGCTCGGGCTCATCGTCCGGCGGCTCACCACGTGGCAGATCGAGCCGGGCAAGGCCGCGAAGGTCGTCCCGGACCTCGCCACGAACACCGGCACGCCGAGCGACGGCGGGAAGACCTGGACGTACGAGCTGAAGAAGGGCGTCGAGTTCCAGGACGGCAGCGCCATCACGACCCAGGACATCAAGTACGGCATCGAGCGCTCGTTCGCGTCGACGCTGACGGGTGGCCTCAGCTACCACAAGTCGCTCCTCGTCGGCGGGGACGCGTACCGGGGTCCGTTCGACGGCGGGTCGCTCGACAGCATCGCGACCCCGGACGACCGCACCATCGTCTTCCACCTGAACGCGGCGTACGGCGACTGGCCGTGGATCGCATCCATGCCGGCGTTCGCCCCGGTGCCCGAGGGCAAGGGTGACCCGAACACCTACGACAAGGACCCGGTGTCGTCCGGCCCCTACCAGGTGCAGTCGAACCAGCAGGGCTCCGAGCTGACCCTGGTCCGGAACAAGTACTGGAGCGCGAAGACCGACTCGGTCCGGACCGCGGGCCCGGCGAAGATCGTCTTCAAGGAGGGCCAGGACCAGTCCACCGCGACGCAGACCCTCATCGCCGACTCCGGGGACGCCAAGGACTCGTTCTCCGCGACGTACCTCGGCGCCGCGGAGCTCAACCAGGTCCGGCAGAACCCGTCGGCCGCGGACCGCGTCGCGACGAGCAAGGCCGGCCCGCTCACCTACCTCGCGATGAACACCCAGAAGGGCGCGCTCGCCGACCTCAAGGTGCGCCAGGCGATCGAGTACGCCACGGACAAGCGGGCGTTCCGCATCGCCTCGGGTGGTGCGCAGGCCGGCACGTACGCCTCGACGCTCATCACGCCGGGCATCGCGGGCCGCAAGGACTACGACCTGTACGAGGCGCCAGCATCAGGGAACGTGGCGAAGGCCGAGTCGCTCCTCAAGTCGGCCGGGCACGCGAGCGACCTCGACCTGACGCTCCTCACGCAGAACGACCCGTCGTTCCTCGCCCAGGCGCAGGCGCTCCAGCAGGGCCTCAAGCGCGCCGGCATCACGGTGACGCTGAAGCCCGAGGACGCCGACTCGTTCTACACGGACGCCACGAACGACGATTCGTACGACCTCGTGCTGTACAGCTGGCAGCCCGACTTCCCGAGCGCGAACGCCAACATCCAGCCGCTCTTTGCCTCGTCCCAGATCGGCAGCGGCGGCAACAACGTGTCGCACTACGCGAACCCCGACGTCGACGCGCTCATCGCGACGGCAACGGCGACCGTCGACACGGCCGATGCGCAGGCCATCTGGGCCCAGGTGGACCGGAAGATCATGCAGGACGCGCCAGTCGTCCCCCTGACGTACGCGAAGCAGTCGTTCCTGCACGGCTCGAACGTCCGCGACTTCCAGATCGCGGACTTCCCGGCGTACCCGAACTACCTCAAGGTCACCCTGAGCAAGTGAGCCCGACGCAGCAGCACGACCGACCCGTCCTCGCCGTCCGGGATCTCCGGGTCACGTTCGCCGGTGGCCGTCCGGTCGTCGACGGCATCGGGTTCGAGCTCCGCCGCGGCCGGGTCCTCGCGCTCGTCGGCGAGTCCGGTTCCGGCAAGTCGGTGTCCGCGATGAGCGTCCTCGGGCTGCTCCCGCCGTCCGCCACGGTGTCCGGGAGCATCCGGTTCGCCCCGGACGAGGACGGGGCTGCCGTGGAGCTGGTCGGTGCGGACCACGCGACGCTCCGCCGGGTCCGGGGCGCCGGCATCGGGACGGTGTTCCAGGAGCCGATGGGCTCGTTCGACCCGGTGCTGAGCATCGGTTCGCAGATCGCCGAGGCCGTCCGCGCGCACCATGCCCGCATCGATCGCTCGGACGTCGTGGCCCGCGTCCGCGGACTGCTCCGGGCAGCAGGCATCGCCGACCCGGACCGCGTCCGTCGCGCGTTCCCGCACGAGCTGTCCGGCGGTCAGCTGCAGCGCGCGATGATCGCGATGGCGCTCGCCGGCGACCCGGTCGCGCTCATCGCGGACGAGCCGACCACGGCGCTCGACGTCACGGTGCAGGCCGGCATCCTCGACCTGCTCCGCACGCTCTGCCACGAGCGCGGCCTCGCCGTCCTCCTCATCACCCACGACATGGGCGTCGTCGCCGACGTCGCGGACGACGTCCTCGTGATGCGCCGCGGCGCGGCCGTCGAGGCGCGCCGCGCCGTCGACCTGTTCGCGACGCCGCAGGCGTCGTACACCCGTGAGCTCCTGGCGGCGGTCCCGGACCTCGACGACCCGTACCGGGCCTCCCGTCCGGCCGCTCGACCGTCCGACGGTCTGGAGGCCCGCCCCACGTCCGCCTCCGACGCTGGAGCCCCGCAGGTGGTCGCGCGCCTGCGGGACGTCGCGATCTCGTACACCGGACGGCGGGGCACGCCGGCGGTGTCCGGGATCGACCTCGAGATCGAAGCCGGCGAGGTCCTCGGGCTCGTGGGGGAGTCGGGTTCCGGCAAGTCGACGATCGGACGGGCGCTCGCCGGACTCGTCCCCGTCGTCGGAGGGACCGTCGAGGTGTCCGGCACCGACCTCCGTCGGGCGAGTCGTCGGCGACTCCGCGCGGTCCGGAGCGGGATCGGGTACGTGTTCCAGGACCCGGCGTCCTCGCTCAACCCACGGTCGAGCGTCGGCGCGGCGATCGCCGAGCCGCTCGCGCTGCACACGGAGGACACCGAGGCGGAGCGACGCGCACGGGTCGTCGAGATGCTCGAGGCCGTCCGGCTCGACGCGTCGTACGCCGACCGGTTCCCGCACGAGCTCTCCGGCGGACAGCGGCAGCGGGTCGCGGTCGCCCGCGCACTCGTGCTCCGGCCGGCGCTCCTGATCGCCGACGAGCCGACGAGCGCCCTCGACGTCACCGTCCAGCAGACCGTGCTCGAGCTCCTCGCGTCGCTCCGGGAGCGGTTCGGGTTCGCGTGTCTGCTCGTCAGCCATGACCTCGCCGTCGTCCGGCAGCTCGCCGACCGGGTCGTGGTGCTGCGGCAGGGGCGGATCGTCGAGCAGGGTCCGGCGGCGACCGTGCTGCGGGATCCCGCCGACCCGTACACGCGGATGCTGCTCGCCGCGGCGCCGGTCGCCGATCCGGCGCGCCAGGCCGTCCGACGGGCCGCGTGGCGGGAACTCACCGGGGTGGTCGCATGACCGCGGACGTCGTCGAGCTCCCGGTCGTGGCCACCGCTCGGGTCACCGGCTTCCGCGCCGTCGTCCGGAGGGTCCGCGGGGACCGCTGGGCCGTCGCGAGCGCGATCGCGATCCTGGTGTTCGCCGTGGTCGCGGTCGGCGCGCCGCTGCTCACGCTCGTGACCGGACAGGATCCGTACCGCTACCACCTCGGGGCGTTGAACGGGTTCGGCGCGCCGAGGGGCGGTGGCGGCGGCATCAGCCCGACGCACTGGTTCGGGGTCGAGCCGCTCACCGGGCGCGACCTGTTCGCGATCGTGACGTACGGTGCGCGGACGTCGCTCGGCATCGGGATCGCCGCGACCGTGATGTCCATGACCATCGGCGTGCTCGTCGGTGTGACGACCGGGTTCTTCGGCGGGTGGTACGACCGCGTCATGAGCCGGGTCGTCGACGTGATGTTCGGGTTCCCCTCCCTCGTGTTCATGATCGCGCTCACGGCGGTCGTCTCCGGGGGCTTCCCGAGGCCGCTGCTCGTCGTGCTCGTCATCGGGTTCTTCGGGTGGCCCTCGATCGCCCGGGTCGTCCGGGGACAGACGCTGTCGCTCCGGGAGCGCACCTTCGTCGTCGCGTCGCGGGCCATGGGTGCCGGTCCGTGGCACGTCATCGTGCGGCAGCTGCTGCCGAACCTCGCCGCGACCATCAGTGTCTACGCGACGATCTCGATCCCGTCGATGATCGGCGCCGAGGCGGCGCTGTCGTTCCTGAGCGTCGGGGTGACGCCGCCGACGCCGTCATGGGGTCGCACCATCGGCGACGCCGTCGGCTGGGTCCAGACCGACCCCATGTACCTCGTGTTCCCGGGAGTCGCGTTGTTCGTCATCACCCTCGCGTTCAACCTGCTCGGCGACGCGCTCCGCGACGCCCTCGACCCGCGGGGCGTCCGGTGAGCACGCTCCGGTTCGTCGTCCTCCGGCTGCTCGGCGCCGTCGTGGTGCTGTTCGTCGTCGCGGCCGTCACGTACGCGCTGTTCACCCTGCTGCCGACGGACGCCGCCCGTTCGATCTGCGACAAGCCGTGCACACCGGCGCGCCTCCAGCAGGTGCAGGCCTTCATCGGCACGGACCTGCCGTGGTGGCAGCAGTTCGCCGGGTACCTCGGCGGGATCGTCGCCGGGCGGTCCTTCGGATCGGGGTCGACCGCGATCCAGTGCGCCGCGCCGTGCTTCGGCTACTCGTTCCAGCTGCACGAGAGCGTCACGACGCTGATCCTCTCGCGACTCCCCGTCACGGCGTCCATCGCGGTCGGTGCGGCAGTGCTCTGGCTCGTCACCGGGGTCGCCGGCGGCGCCGCCTCGGCACTGCGCCGCGGGTCCCTGCTCGACCGGAGCGTCATGACGATCGCGGTCGCCGGGGTGTCGGCGCCGGCGTACCTGGTGGGGTTGCTCGCGATCCTGCTGTTCGGGTTCGTCCTCCGGGTCCTCCCGACGGGCGGGTACGTCGCGTTCGCCGACGACCCCGTGCAGTGGTTCCTCCACCTGGTGCTCCCGTGGTGCGTGCTCGCGTTCCTGAGCGCCGCGATCTACGCGAGGCTCACCCGCGGGGAGATGCTCGAGGTGATGGGCCAGGACCACATCCGCACCGCCAGGGCGAAGGGACTCACCGAGTCCCGTGTCGTCGTGCGCCACGGGCTCCGGAACGCGCTGCTCCCCGTCGTGACCCTGTTCGGGCTCGACCTCGGGACGCTCCTCGGCGGGACCGTGATCACCGAGAAGGTCTTCTCGATGCAGGGGATCGGCGCGCTGCTCATCGACGCCGTGCATTCGCTCGACCTGCAGGTGGTGGTCGGGTTCACGCTCTTCTCCGCGTTCCTCATCGTCGCCGCGAACCTGCTCGTCGACCTGTTCTACGGGGTCATCGACCCACGGGTGCGCGTCCGCACGTGAGCGCCAGCGGTCGAGGTCCCCGCACTCGGTAGACTTCCCGACGTGTCAGTGAACCCCGAGCTCGTCGGCAGGACGTTCCCGCCGGCCGCCCCCTACCTCGTCGGTCGTGAGAAGGTCCGCGAGTTCGCGCGTGCCGTCTTCGCGACCAACCCCGTCCACCTCGACCCCGACGCCGCTCGCGCCGCGGGGCACGCCGACGTCGTCGCCCCGTCGACCTTCGCCGTCGTGGTGCAGGAGGCAACGCTCGCCCAGCTGCTCGCGGCACCCGACGCCGGCATCGACTTCGCCCGCGTCGTGCATGGCGAGCAGCGGTTCCGCTACGACCGGCCGATCGTCGCCGGCGACGAGCTCACCGCGACCCTGACCGTCACCGGGGTGAAGACCCTCGGCGGCAACGCGATGGTCACCGCCGAGTCCGAGGTCGTCGACGCCACCGGGGCGCACGTCGTCACCGCGGTGTCCACCCTCGTCGTCCGCGCCGACGAGGACGGGGACGCGGCATGAGCCCCGAATCCGCCGCCGCGGTGGACGCCGCCGCCGTCGGGGACGCCGCCGCGGGGGACGCCGCCGCCGTCGGGGACGTGATCGCCGAGCTGGAGGTCCACCTGACCCGCGACGCCCTCGTGCGCTACGCCGGTGCCTCCGGCGACTTCAACCCGATCCACTACCGCGACGACGTCGCGGCAGCCGTCGGGCTCCCCGGGGTCCTCGCCCACGGCATGCTCACGATGGGCCTCGCCGTCCAGCCGGTCGCCGACTGGCTCGGTGACCGCGGGTTCGTGTCCGAGTACGGCGTCCGGTTCACCCGTCCGGTGGTCGTCGACCCGAGCGAGGGCGCGACCGTGTCCGTCGTCGCCAAGGTCGGCACCCTGGCCGCGGACGGCACCCCCGAGCGCATCGACCTCACGGTGAAGGCCGCCGACCAGACGGTGCTCGGCAAGGCCCAGGCAACGGTCCGGTTCCGCACCGCGTGAGCGACACCGCGGTCCCCACCTTCGCAGACCTGACGACCTTCCGTGTCGGCGGTGCGGCCTCCCGTGTCCTCACGCCGTGCACGACGGACGACCTCGTCGGCGTGATGGAGGACGTCTGGGCCGACGGCGGTGACTGGGTCGTCGTCGGTGGCGGCAGCAACCTCCTCGTCGCGGACGCCGGCTTCGACGGGACGGCGGTCCTCGTGCGCACGCGGGGCGTCCAGGTGGTCGCGGAGGCCCCGGACGAGGTCCGCGTGCGCGTCGCCGCCGGCGAACCCTGGGACGCGCTGGTCGCCACCACCGTCACGAACGGCTGGACCGGACTGGAGGCGCTGGCCGGCATCCCGGGCAGCACCGGTGCCAGCCCGGTCCAGAACATCGGTGCCTACGGGGCGGAGGTCGCAGACGTCCTGACCGCGGTCGAGTTCCTCGACGCGGAGAGCGGGGTTCGTGCGTGGCTCCCCGCGGCCGAGCTCGAGCTCGGGTACCGCACGAGCACGCTCAAGCACGGTCGGCGCGGAGTGGTCCTCACGGTCGAGTTCGCACTCGGGCGCACGACGAGGGGTGTCGGTGTGCCGGTCCGGTACGGGCAGCTCGCGTCGTCGCTCGGGGTCGAGCTCGGCGCACTGGTGCCCCCGGCGGACGTCCGACGGGCCGTCCTCACGCTCCGGGCGGCAAAGGGCATGGTCCTCGACCCCGCGGACGCCGACACCCGGAGCGCCGGGTCGTTCTTCACGAACCCGATCGTCAGCCGGGAGTTCGCGGCGACGTTGCCGGTCGATGCGCCGCAGTGGCCGGTCGCGCCCGAAGAGGTGTCCGAGGCGCTGTCCGGGGCGCTGCCCGAGGCCGTGCCCGTCGCAGTCCCGCTCGGTGAGGAACCAGCCAGGCCGCCTGGCTCACCCGTCCGGGACGACCGCGTCAAGCTCAGTGCGGCCTGGCTCATCGAGCACGCCGGTGTCCACCGGGGGTACGCGATCGTCGGCTCGCACGCGGCGATCTCGTCGAAGCACACGCTCGCCCTGACGAACCGCGGGGGAGCGACGGCCACGGAGATCGCCGAGCTGGCGCGCTACGTCCAGGCGATGGTGCTGAGTCGGTTCGGCGTCAGCCTGGTGCCCGAGCCGGTGGTGGTCGGCGACCTGCTCGCCTGAGCTGACGCGTCCCGCCGGTCGGTGCGTGCGGGCGGTGTGGGTGGACGGTTCCGCGGAGCATGTGTTCGCATCGGGCGACATCCTCGTGCGAATGCGACGTCGTCATTACCGCGGAATGTCGTTTCATGCACACGTATTCGGCGCGGCCTCGGGTCGGACGGTTCCGCGCATCATGTGTTCGCATCGGGCGACATCCTCGTGCGAATGCGACGTCGTGATTGCCGGGAGATGTCGCTCCATGCACACGAATTCGGCGCGGCCTCGGTGTGGACGGGTCCGGTGTCGGCGGTATGGGCGGTGTGAGTGTGCATGCCGCCGCGGAGCATGTGTTCGCATCGGGCGACATCCTCGTGCGAATGCGACGTCGTGATTGCCGGGGAATGCCGCTTCCTGCACACGTATTCGGCGCGGCCACGGTGTGGACGGTTCCGGTGTCGGCGGTCGCGGCGGTGTCGGCGGTGTGGGTGTGCATGCCGCCGCGGAGCATGTGTTCGTATCGGGCGACATCCTTGTGCAAATGCGACGTCGTGATTGCCGGGGGATGTCGCATCATGCGCGAGCAGCAAGTGCGGCCTCGGTGTGAACGCGGCCGCGGAACATGCGTTCGCATGGGGCGACATTGTCGGTGAAATGCGACGTCGTGATTGCCGGGGAATGTCGCTTCATGCATGTGCACGCGCCCGCGCAGCATGCATTCGCATCGGGCGACATCTTCGCCGGGATGCGACGTCGTCATCGCCGCGGAATGTCGCTCCATGCGTGCACACCGAGCGCGGTCCCCGCGACATCGCACCCCGCGACATCGCACCCGGCGAGGACGGCCTCCGCGTCGAGCGCGCGGGACTAGCCGAACAGTCGCTGCAGGCGGGCGACGCCCTCGCGGATGTCGTCGTCCCCGAGGGCGTACGAGAACCGCAGGTACCCACTCGGACCGAACGCCTCGCCCGGCACCGCTGCGACCTCGGCCTCCTCCAGGATCAGGTCCGCGAGCTCGAGCGACGTGTCGACCCGCCGCCCGTGCCAGGTGCGCCCGAGGAGCGCGGTGACATCCGGGTAGACGTAGAACGCACCCTCGGGCGTCGGCGTGACGAACCCGGGGATCGCGTTCAGCCCGTCCACGATCAGCTTCCGGCGGCGGTCGAACGCCTCCCGCATCGCGAGCACGGGCTCCTGCGGCCCGGTGAGTGCGGCGATCGCGGCCTGCTGCGACACGTTCGAGACGTTCGACGACAGGTGCGACTGCAGGTTGCTCGCGGCGGCCACGGCGTCCGCTGGCCCGATGAACCACCCGACGCGCCACCCGGTCATCGCGTAGGTCTTCGCGACCCCGTTCACGAGGATCGTCGTGTCGGCGAGTGCGGGCACCGCCGCGAGGATGCCCGTGGCGACGACGCCGTCGTACACGAGGTCCTGGTAGATCTCGTCGCTGATCACCCAGATGCCGTGCTCCAGCGCCCACTCGCCGATCACCCGGATCTGTTCGGCGGAGTACACCGCCCCGGTCGGGTTCGACGGCGAGCAGAACAGCAGCGCCTTCGTGCGCGGGGTGCGGGCGGCCTCGAGCTGCTCGACCGTCACGAGGTAGCCCTGGTCGCTCCCGGCGAAGACCTCGACCGGGGAACCGCCCGCGAGCCGGATGGCCTCCGGGTAGGTGGTCCAGTACGGCGCGGGGAGGAGCACCTCGTCGCCCTCGTCGACGATCGTGGCGAACGCTTCGTAGACCGCCTGCTTGCCCCCGTTCGTGACGATGACCTGGGACGCGTCGACGGTGGCGCCGCTGACCCTGGCGGTCTTGTCGGCGATCGCGGCGCGCAGCTCGGGGAGGCCCGATGCCGGCGTGTAGTGGTGGTTCTTCGGGTCGCGCGCCGCGGCGACGGCGGCCTCGACGACGTGGTCCGGGGTGGCGAAGTCGGGCTCGCCGGCGGCGAACGACACGATCGGCCGGCCGTCGGCCCGGAGCGCCTTGGCCTTCGCGTCCACCTTGAGCGTGGCGGACTCCGCGATGGCGGCGATGCGGCGGGCGATACGGGGTGCGGGGGCTTCGGTGCTCACGTCCGCCAGCCTAGCGGGGCGGTTCCGCACACGGCAGGGCGTCGCGCGTGGGTCGCGCACCGGGTGGGAGCCGCACGCAGACGGGTGCGCGCACCCGCGCGCGGAAGGGCGCGCCGCACCGGTCGGGAGGCGCGGTTCGGCTGGACCGGACGGCTGGCGGCCCGTCAAGTGGACACCATCGCGCGCCCTCCCGTACACTGATCGGCGGTGGTCGAAGTCCGCCATGGAGTCGCGCGCCTGTTCGCCGTGTGATTGCCCCCAGGTGTTCCGGTCCTCGGATCGGAACTGGAACGGGCACCCGGTAGGGTTGCTCATTCCGACGTGGGACGGACTTCCCATCCGGAGGGTGTCCAGCAGGACCCCCTCGAAGGGCGGTGGCTCAATTGGTAGAGCAGCGGTCTCCAAAACCGCAGGTTGCAGGTTCGAGTCCTGTCCGCCCTGCAGCTCGGCCCGCACGATCCCGTGCGGGCCGGACCGCAGGTTGCCGGTGCACTGCATCGGGAGCACGCCGAAAGGGTTGAAGTGGCGAGACGAGACGTGGAGACGACGGCGGACGACGTCGTCGCCAAGGCGAAGCAGGACCGCGAGAAGCGCCGTGGTCCGTTCGCAGCCATCGCTCTGTTCATCCGCCAGGTCATCGGTGAGATCCGGAAGGTCGTCACCCCGACCCGCAAGGAACTCTTCAGCTACACCGGTGTCGTCCTCGTCTTCGTCCTCGTGATGATGCTGCTCGTGTCGGTCCTGGACTTCGTGTTCGGGCTCGGCGTCGGCTACGTCTTCGGCAACGGCCCGACGTCCTGACCCTGATCCGCCACACCGAACGGAAGTAACCGACAAGTGTCTGACAACTCTCGCGACGACATCGACCTCGCGACCGCCGCCGAGCAGTCCTCGGAGGTCGAGGAGAACCAGGAAGGCGACGTCGAGACCGGCGAGGAGCGATCCGCCGAGTCCGCCGAGGAGCGCGCGATGGGCATCGAGGACGAGAACGACCCGTCCCTCGGGATCGACGACTCGCTCGACGAGACCCTCACCGCGCTGCAGGAGTCCGCAGACCCCGAGGCCGACGCGGTCGTCGACGACGCACTCGAGATCGACACCGCCGACGAAGCCGAAGCCGCCGTCGAGGCCGTCGAGGACGAAGAAGAGTCCGAGCTCGAGGCCGAGTCCGACGACGCAGCCCGCATGAACGAGGACCTCGCCGCAGAGGAGTCCGCTGACGCGCTCGGCGCATCCGCCGAGCTGTCCTCCGCCGAGGTGCTCGACGACGACGGCGACGCGATCGACGAGCCCGACGCCGTCGGAGCGGTCCAGACCGACGACGGCGCCGTCGCCTACGACGCCGTCGGCGAGCCGGTCGACGACACCCCCGCCGGGGCGATCGCCGCCGAGGACGAGACGGTCCTCGCCGACGACCAGGTCGTCGTCGAGACGGTCGAGGGCGCCGACGACACCGAGGCCGACCCGTACGCGGCGTTCAAGGCCGAGCTCCGCATGAAGCCGGGCAAGTGGTACGTCATCCACTCCTACGCGGGCTTCGAACGCCGCGTGAAGTCCAACATCGAGAACCGCATGGTGTCGATGACCATGGAGGACTTCATCTACCAGGTCGAGGTCCCGATGGAGGACGTCGTCGAGATCAAGAACGGCCAGCGCAAGCTCGTGACGCGTGTCCGGATCCCGGGCTACGTGCTCGTCCGCATGGACCTCGACGAGGACAGCTGGTCCGTCGTCCGGCACACCCCGGGCGTCACCGGCTTCGTCGGCAACGCGCACAACCCGACGCCGCTGCGCTTCGACGAGGCGTTCGGCATGCTCAAGTCCCTCGTCCAGGTCGCCGAGCCGGCACCGGTCAAGGGCGAGGCGAAGGGCGGCGCGACCGCGCAGCGCTCCACGCCGGCCGAGGTCGACTTCGAGATCGGCGAGACGATCACCATCAAGGAAGGCTCGTTCGCGGGTCTCCCGGGGTCCATCTCGGAGATCAAGCCGGAGAGCGGCAAGCTCACGGTCCTCGTCTCGCTGTTCGAGCGCGAGACGCCGGTCGAGCTGAGCTTCGACCAGGTCACCAAGCTGTAGTAGGCTAGCCAGGTTTGCGTCCATCGCCTCGAGTGATGGATGCGCCCACCGCGGTCCGGTCCTCCGGGCAGGCGGGAGAGTGCACGGAGCCCCGTGCGTTCGTCATCGAAAGAAGGAAGAGTCATGGCAGCGAAGAAGAAGGTCACGGGTCTGATCAAGCTGCAGATCCAGGCCGGCGCCGCGAACCCCGCCCCCCCGATCGGCCCCGCGCTCGGTCAGAAGGGCGTGAACATCATGGAGTTCTGCAAGGCGTACAACGCGGCGACCGAGTCGCAGCGCGGCAACGTCATCCCGGTGGAGATCACCGTCTACGAGGACCGTTCGTTCACGTTCATCCTGAAGACGCCGCCGGCGGCACAGCTCATCAAGAAGGCAGCGGGGGTCCAGAAGGGCTCCGGGACGCCGCACACGGTGAAGGTCGCGAAGATCACGATGGACCAGGTCCGCGAGATCGCCGAGACCAAGCAGGCCGACCTCAACGCCAACGACATCGACGCCGCGGCGAAGATCATCGCCGGGACTGCCCGCTCCATGGGCATCACCGTCGAGGCCTAGGCCCCGTACCCCTTCCATTTCTGTGTGGGAGAGCCTCGCCGGCTCGCCAACCACATTCTCGTTGAGGAGACACCATGGCGAAGAAGTCCAAGGCCTACCAGGCCGCGGCCGCGAAGATCGCGGCCGACACGTACTACACCCCGACCGAGGCCGTGAACCTCGCTCGTGAGACCGGCTCGGCCAAGTTCGACTCCACGATCGAGGTCGCACTGAAGCTCGGCGTCGACCCGCGCAAGGCGGACCAGATGGTCCGCGGCACGGTCATCCTGCCCCACGGGACGGGCAAGACCGCCCGTGTCATCGTGTTCGCGACGGGCCCGGCCGCCGAGGCCGCGATCGCCGCCGGCGCCGACGAGGTCGGTGGCGACGAGCTCATCGAGAAGGTGGCCGCGGGCTACACCTCGTTCGACTCCGCCGTCTCGACCCCGGAACTTATGGGCAAGGTCGGCCGTCTCGGCAAGGTCCTCGGCCCGCGTGGTCTCATGCCGAACCCCAAGACCGGCACCGTGACCCCGAACGTCGGCCAGGCCGTGAACGACATCAAGGGCGGCAAGATCGAGTTCCGGGTCGACAAGCACTCGAACGTGCACTTCGTCGTCGGCAAGGCCTCGTTCACCGAGGAGCAGCTCGACGAGAACATCGCGGCGGCACTCGACGAGATCGTCCGCCTGAAGCCGAGCGCCTCGAAGGGTCGCTACGTCATGAAGGGCGCCGTCTCGACGACCTTCGGCCCGGGCATCCCGCTCGACGTCAACGCCATCGGCTAGTCGACCGCACAGCATGAACGGCCCGTCCCACTCCGGTGGGGCGGGCCGTTCCGCGTCCGGGCCGCGCCGCGTCCGGGTCGCACACCGCCCGGTTGGCGGCCGATATCGTTGGCCCGTGCGAACACTCGTGAACGTCCTCCGCCTCGCCATGGCCATCGCGATCATGGTCGCGATCGCCGCGCAGCTCCGTTCGGTGCTCACGGCGGGCACGTTCGTCGTGTGGAACTTCTTCGGGTACTTCACGATCCAGTCGAACATCATCGCGTTCGTCGCCCTGCTCGTCGCGGTCGTCGTCGGCATCCGACGACGGCGACGGTCCGGGACCGACTGGACCGTCCAGCTCCGCGCTGCCGCGACGGTCTACATGGGCGTGACGGGGCTCGTGTACAACACCCTGCTCGTCGGCGGGTCCACGGACATCGCCTTCGACCTGCAGTGGTCGAACGACGTCCTGCACAAGATCGGTCCGGTCTACATGATCGTCGACTGGCTGCTGTTCTCGGACCGGGGCCGCCTGGCGATGTCGCGCATCTGGGTGTTCCTGGTCTACCCGGTCGTGTGGACGGTCGTCGTCCTCGTCCGCGGGGCGACCGACGGCTGGGTGCCGTACCCGTTCCTCTCCCCGTCCCAGGGGTACGGGGTCGTCGCGCTCTACTGCATCGGGATCGCGGCGTTCTTCGCCCTGCTGAGCGTCGTCGTGATCTGGATCAGTCGGCTCCGGCTCATCCGGGTCTAGCCGCTGGGCGCTGCCGCGAGGCGCTGCCGCGAAGAGCTGCAGCTCCGGGGCGCTGTCGAGGGGACCGCCGGGGGCGCTACCGGGAGTCGGTGCGGAACCCGCGGAGCCGGTCGAGCACCATGTCGGCGAGCACGATGAGCCCACGGATCTGGGCGTCGTCCCGCTCGATCCAGCGGCACTCCGGCTCGTCGGCCACCGGGACAAAACCGTCGTGCCGCTCCCACACGAACAGGGTCCGCTCGGCGCCGAGGACGTACTGCTGCCACCACATCTGCCGCAGGTAGTGCCGTGGGACCTGGCGCCACGTCGACCCGGTCGTCTTGATCTCGGCGAGCACCAGGCGTCCAGCTGCGTCGTGGCCGACCCCGTCCGGCGTCGCGAGGTGCGCACGGTTCGTGGACGCGTGGAACAGTGCGTCGGAGGGTTCGATGCCGTGCGTCGCGGCAACCCAGGCGGCGATCACCGGCTCGCGGTCCCTGCCGTGCTCGGTGTACACGTTCCCGGTGAACCGCGATCCGTAGCGCTTCTCGGCGACGACGGACTCGACCGCTCGCAGGGAGGCGAGCCTCGCGACGTCGGTGGCGGTGATCCCCATCGCGCGGGCACGCAGCCAGGCGACGCGGTCCTCGCTCCGGGCGAGGATGCGCGCGGTGTGCGCGCGCAGCGCGACGAACGCGTCGGCGCCGGCCCGGCGCGCACCAGCGTGACCGCCATCGGTCTGGAGGGCCGTGGCGGTGCCGCCCCGTGCCTCCCGTCCGGTGGTCGCCGGTCGGTGTCCGGAGCCGTCGTCGTCCCACCCGGGGGAGTCGTCTCCCCAGAGCGAGAGGGTCGGCTGGACGATGGTCACCGGACGATTCTCCCCCAGTCGGACGACATCAGGAGACGACGAGCCGACGATCCTCGGACTCCGCGACCATCCCGTCGATCCCGGCGGGGGAGAGTGCGTAGTCGATGGCCAGGACGGAGGCCCCGTGCAGTGCGGCGGCGGACCCGGCGCGGGACTGCGCGATGACGAGGTGCTCGGTCGCGAGGGGCATCGACCGCGAGTACACGACCTCGCGGACCCCGGCCAGGAGGTGCTCGCCGACCTGCGCCATCGAGCCGCCGAGGGCGATCACCGCCGGGTTGACGAGCGAGATGCAGGTCGCGAGGACCTCGCCGATGTCGCGGCCCGCCTGGCGGACGGCGCCGATCGCGTCGATGTCGGAGCGCGCGACGAGGTCGAGGATGTCCTCGCTCGTGTGGACGTCGTGGCCCCGGGCGCGGAGGGACCGGGCGATCGCCGGACCGGAGGCGACGGCCTCGAGGCACCCGGTGTTCCCGCAGTGGCAGGGAACGTCCCCGGCACGGGACACCCGCACGTGGCCGATGTCGCCCGCCGTGCCCTGTGCTCCGCGCTGGAGTCGGCCCTCGGAGACGATCCCGGACCCGATCCCGGTCGCGACCTTGACGAAGAGCAGGTGGTCGACGTGCTGCCAGGCGTGCTCCCGCTCACCGAGCGCCGCGATGTTGACGTCGTTGTCGACGAGGACGTGGGCGTCGATGTGCTGCCGGATCCAGCCGGGGACGTCGAAGCCGTCCCAGCCGCGCATGATCGGCGGGTTCGCGGGCCGTCCGGTGGAGAACTCGACGGGCCCGGGGAGGCCGATGCCGATCGCGACGACGTCCTCGCGCTCGCGACCGATGTCGTCGAGCAGGTCGTCGACGCGCGCGACGAGCCACTCGAGGATCGGCACCGGGCCCGACGCGATCTCGATCTTCGCCTCCGCGGTCGCGAGCCGGGTCCCGGTGAGGTCCGTGATGGCCACACGACCGTGCGACGCGCCGATGTCGGCGGCGACCACGATCCTGGCCGTCGGGCGGAGGGCGACCTGCGCCGGCGGGCGTCCGCCTGTGGACGCGGCGGTCTCGACGGGACCGACGAGTCCGAGTTCGAGGAGCGCATCGAGGCGCACGGTGACGGTGGAGCGGGAGAGGCCCGTCGTCGTCGCGAGTTCGGCACGCGTCCGTGGGATGCCGTCTCGGAGGATCTGGAAGAGCTCGCTCGCCCCGACCGTGGGCGGCGCTGCCGCACGAGTCAAGTCGACCATGCTCGGAGTGAACCACACATCCGTCACTCGAAGCAACGAAGTCCGTCGAAAGGTCTCGATCTTCTGCTTGACGATCGGCAGAAGTGGTCATAGTGTGACCATCGGCCGACGGTGGTCGCCCCGTTCGGGGGGCCGCCGGAACCGGCTGCACGTCCCACTCGATGAGGAGAACCGTGGTATCACCACTCTCGGTCCAGCTGTACACCGTCCGCGACGCCATCGCGACCGACCTGCCCGGGACGCTCCAGCGTCTGGCCGACATCGGCTTCATGCAGGTCGAGCTCTTCGGGTACACCGACCGGGCCGACGACTACGTCACCGCGCTGCAGGACGCCGGACTCATCGCGCCGAGCGCCCACGCACGGCTGCTCGGCGAGGACGTCGAGTCGATCTTCGCCGCGTCGACGAAGCTCGGCGTCGACACGGTGATCGACCCGCACATCGACGAGGCGCGGTGGACCACCCGCGACGACGTCGAGGCGATCGCACACGAACTGAGCCGGGTCGCCGAGCGCGCCGCGGACCACGGTCTCGCGGTGGGCTACCACAACCACGCCTTCGAGCTCTCGAACCGCATCGACGGCGTCCCGGCCCTCCAGGTCTTCGCCGACGCGCTCCACGACGACGTCGTGCTCGAGCTCGACACCTACTGGTCCGAGGTCGGGGGCGTCCCCGCCGCGCCGTTCCTCGAGGTCCTCGGAGACCGCGTCCAGTTCCTGCACGTCAAGGACGGACCGAAGACGATGGACGACACCGAGCAGACCGCTGTCGGTGCCGGCTCGATGCCCATCGCGGCGATCCTCGCGGCGGCGCCGAACGCCCTCCGCGTCGTCGAGCTCGACGACCACGACGGCGACGTGTTCCAGGCCGTGGCCGACTCCTACGCCTTCCTGAACACGGTGCACGCATGACCGGCACCGGTCCCGTCGGCGTCGGCCTCATCGGCGCAGGCGTCATCTCCGACCAGTACCTGTCGAACCTGACGGTGTTCCCGGACCTTCGCGTCCTGTTCATCGCGGACATCGACGAGCCCCGGGCGGCCGCCCAGGCCGAGAAGTGGGGCGTCCCGGGTTCCGGCTCGGTCGCCGACCTGCTCGCCTCCGACGACGTCGAGATCGTGATCAACCTGACGATCCCCGCCGCGCACGTCCCGGTCGCGCTCGACGCGGTCCGGGCCGGCAAGCACGTCTGGGGCGAGAAGCCCTACGCACTCGACCGGGCTTCCGGGCAGGAGCTCCTCGCCGCCGCGCACGACGCCGGTGTGCGCGTCTGCGTCGCCCCCGACACGTTCCTCGGCGCGGGACTCCAGACCGCGTTCCGCACGATCCGGGACGGCGCCATCGGCACCCCGTTGAACGCGCTCGCGATGCTGCAGAGCCCCGGTCCCGAGTCGTGGCACCCGAGCCCGGAGTTCCTGTTCGCGGTCGGCGGCGGCCCGCTGTTCGACATCGGCCCGTACTACCTGACGACCCTCGTCCAGACGTTCGGCGCCGTGTCCCGCGTCAGCGCGACCGCGTCGAAGGCCCACGCCGTGCGGACGATCGGCTCCGGTCCGAAGGCCGGGACCGAGTTCCCGGTCGAGGTCCCGACGCACTACTCGGCACTCATCGAGTTCGAGGACGGCGGCAGCGCCCAGACCGTGTTCTCGTTCGAGTCGCAGCTCCCGCGTGCCGGCTTCGTCGAGATCGCCGGGGAGACGGGCACGCTCGTGCTCCCCGACCCGAACAACTTCGACGGTGCGAGCACCCTGTACTCGGCGACCACGCCCGACGGCGAGTCCGTCGACGCGGTCGGATCGACGTACACTCGCGGCACCGGCGTCGTCGAACTCGCCCGTGCCATCCGCGCGGACGTCCCCGAGCGCGTGCCCGGCGAACTCGCCTTCCACGTGCTCGACGTCATGGTCTCGATCACCGAGGCCGCCGAACGTGGCGAGGCGGTGCCTGTCCAGAGCACCGTCGCGCCCTCCCCGACCCTCCCCGAGGGATGGGACCCCGCGGAGTCGACGCTCTAGCGCCGACACCGCAGCTCCACTCACACAGCAGCACCACCTTCCCCCTCTCAACGACGAGAAAGTAGAACGTCTCATGCGCACCAAGTTCCGCGCTCTGGCCGTCGTGGCCACGGCGGCCCTCGCGGTCACCGGCCTCGCGGCCTGCTCCTCGGGATCGTCGGGCTCGTCCGGCGACACGAAGTCCCTCACCTACTGGGCCAGCAACCAGGGGACCAGCCTCCAGAACGACAAGGAGGTGCTGACCCCGGTCCTCGAGAAGTTCACGAAGCAGACCGGGATCAAGGTCAACCTGCAGGTCATCGGTTGGAACGACCTCCAGACCAAGATCCAGACCGCGGTCACCTCGGGTCAGGGTCCGGACGTCGTCAACATCGGCAACACCTGGGCGACCTCGCTCCAGGCGACCGGCGCCTTCCAGGAGTTCGGTTCCTCGCAGATGAAGGCGATCGGCGGCGCCGACAAGTTCGGCAAGGTCGCGCTCTCCACCGGTGGCGCCCCCGGCAAGACCGTCACGAGCGTCCCGCTCTACGGCCTGGCCTACGGCCTGTACTACAACAAGGCGATGTTCTCCGACGCCGGCCTCACCCCGCCGACGACCTGGGAGCAGCTGACCAGCGACGCCGAGAAGCTCACCACGGGCGGCAAGTACGGCTTCACCATCGCCGGCGGTTCCTACACCGAGAACGCGCACTTCGCGTTCATCAACTCGGCGCAGAACGGCGGCGAGTGGTTCAGCAAGAGCGGCAAGCCGACCTTCACCTCGGACGCGAACGTCGAGGGCGTCAAGCGCTACCTCGACCTCATGCAGACCGACAAGGTCGTCAACCCGTCGAACGCCCAGTACGACAACGGCACGCAGGCGGTCTCGGACTTCGCGAACAAGAAGGCCGCGATGATGCTGACGCAGAACAACGCGAACGCGACCATCACCTCGAACGGCATGTCGACCGACGACTTCGGCGTGGTCCCCTTCCCGGCTCCGCAGGGCGGCAAGGACATCGCGAGCTTCCCGGCCGGCATCAACCTCTCGATCTTCAAGAACACGAAGAACGAGGACGGTGCGCTCAAGTTCGTCAAGTACATGACGAGCGCGAGCACGCAGGCGACGCTCGACAAGCCGTACTCCGCACTGCCGGTGCTCGCCTCGGCTGCTGACTCGGTCACCGACGCGCAGACCAAGACGTTCCTCGACATCTACAACAACAAGGCGAAGCCGCTCCCGCTGGTGCCCGCCGAGGACCAGTTCGAGTCGACGGTCGGCAAGGCGATGAACGACATGTTCGCCAAGATCGCGACCGGTGGCACGGTGTCCGACAGCGACATCAAGGCCGCGCTGCAGACCGCCCAGGACCAGGTGTCCCAGGCGAACGGCTGATCCAGTCCCACCACCGGAGGCCCGGGGCGTCCACGCGACGCCCCGGGCCTCCACCCCCTCGATCCCGAACTCCCTCAGCCGAAAGGCCCTGCCCATGTCCACGACGGTCCTGCCTGAATCCGAGGCGACAGACCTGCTGCACACGAAGGCTCCGACGCCGTCGCATCCTGTGCCCCGGGGGAAGCGTCACGTCCAGTGGCTGCCGTACGCGCTCGTCGGCCCCGCGATCCTCTTCGAGCTGCTGATCCACATCGTGCCGATGCTCACCGGCATCTGGATCTCGTTCATCCAGCTCACCAAGTACTTCATCGCGAACTGGGGCGCGGCGCCGTTCGCGGGCCTCCGCAACTACTCGGTGGCGGTCGACTTCAACCAGGCGATCGGCAAGGGCCTGCTCAACTCGTTCCTCATCACCTGCGCCTTCACGGTCGTCGTCGTCGCTCTCTCCTGGGGCTTCGGGATGATGGCCGCGGTCGCACTGCAGAAGCCGTTCAAGGGCCGTGGGTTGTTCCGCACGCTGTTCCTCGTGCCCTACGCGCTGCCGATGTACGCCGGTGTGATCACGTGGAAGTTCATGTTCCAGCGCGACTCCGGCGCGATCAACCACATCCTCGTGGACCAGCTCCACCTCGCGAGTGGCGCCGGACCGTTCTGGCTCATCGGCAACAACGCCTTCGTGGCCGTCGTCATCGTGGCGATCTGGAAGACCTGGCCCTTCGCCTTCCTCATGCTCATGGCGGGGCTCCAGTCGGTGCCGGCCGACGTGTACGAGGCCGCATCGGTGGACGGTGCCAAGCCGTTCCGCCAGTGGCGCTCGATCACGCTGCCGATGGTGCGTCCGGTCAACGTGACGCTCGTGCTCGTGATGTTCCTCTGGACCTTCAACGACTTCAACACCCCCTACGTGCTGTTCGGCTCGACCGCACAGCCCCCGGCGGCCGACCTGCTCAGCTTCCACATCTACAACGCGTCGTTCATCACCTGGAACTTCGGGTCCGGTGCGGCGATGAGCGTCCTGCTCCTCCTCTTCCTGCTCGTCGTCACCGGCATCTACCTCGCCGTGACCAACCGGAGGTCCGTCCGTGCGTGAAACAGTCGGTGCCAAGTCCTTCAAGATCATCGTGCTGGTGCTCCTGACCGCGTTCACGGTCGTGCCGCTCTACGTGATGGTCACCACGGCGATCAAGCCGCTCGGCGACGTCCAGAACGACTTCACCTGGATCCCCACCCACATCACCTTCCAGCCGTTCATCGACATGTGGTCGACGGTGCCGCTCGGGCAGTACTTCATCAACTCGCTCGTGGTCTGCACGGTCGCGACGGTGTTCTCGCTCATCATCGCCACGTTCGCCGCCTACGCCGTGTCGCGGTGGAACTTCAAGGGCAAGAGCGCGTTCACGACCGCGGTCCTCTCGACGCAGATGTTCCCGGGCGTGCTGTTCCTGCTCCCGCTGTTCCTCATCTTCACGAACCTCGGGAACGCGTTCGGCATCCAGCTCGTCGGCAGTTGGCTCGGCCTGATCATCACCTACCTGACGTTCACGCTGCCGTTCTCGATCTGGATGCTCGCGGGCTACTTCGAGACCATCCCGCGGGAGCTCGACGAAGCCGCGATGGTCGACGGCTCCGGCCCGATGGGCGCCCTGTTCCGGATCATCCTGCCGTCGGCCCGTCCGGGTCTCGTGGCGGTCGGCATCTACTCGTTCATGACCGCCTGGGGCGAGGTCCTGTTCGCGTCGGTCATGACGAACGGCAACGGGCAGACGCTCGCCGTCGGTCTGCAGCAGTACTCCACGCAGACGAACGTGTACTGGAACCAGATCATGGCGGCGTCCCTCGTCGTGTCGATCCCGGTCGTGATCGCGTTCCTCATCGTGCAGCGGCAGTTCGTCGCGGGCCTCACGGCGGGTGCCGTCAAGTAGGTCCGGTCGGCTGCCGGACGGGAGGCGCGGTGCGGGTCGGACCCGCACCGCGCCTCCTCCGTCGTGAGCGCCCGGCGGATGCCCCGGACCGCACCACCGATGGTGCACCGCATCACGGATGGTGCACCGCACCACAGCCCACCGCCGGTGTGGTGCGCCGCCAGCCCTGCGATGCACGAGGATGAGCACATGACGGACCAGCGCGGCAGACAGCTCCGCCCCGGCCAGACGAGCCGGGTGCACGTGTACGACCTCGAGGCACGGGCGTCCCGGGTCGTGTTCGAGAGCGCGTCCGTCCTCGTCGAGGCGCCGAACGTCCTCCCCGACGGGCGACTCGTCCTCAACGGGAACGGCGACCTCTTCCTGCTGGCGGTCCCCGACGCCGGGACGGTGTGCTCGGAGGCCGACCTCGTGCCGGTGCCCCTCGACGGTGTCCCGGAGATCAACAACGACCACGTGCTCGACCCGGCGGGTGACACCGTCGTGGTGTCGGCACGGGACGGCGACCTGTACCGCGTCGCGATGCCCGGCGGGACCGACACCACGCCGGCCGTCCGGGTGACCGACGCCGCCGCTGCCCCGGTCGCGCGCAAGTACTACCTCCACGGGATCGCCCCGGACTCGTCGTCGTTGGCCGCGATCGTCGGGGAGCGCTCCGAGGAGGGCGTCTGGACGACGGACGTCGCGCTCGTCGATCCCGGGTCGGGCGAGCCGACGTTCCTGACGCGCGACGAACACGCGGACGACGGGTGCGCGTTCAGCCCCGACGGTGCCGTGCTGCTGTTCAACTCGGAACGGTTCACCCCGGGGACCGCGCAGCTCGTGGCGCTCCGGCTGGACCTGCCCGACGAGCCGGTGCGGTTGACGATCGACGACCGGGTCAACTGGTTCCCGCACCTCGCGCCGGACGGGTCGTCGCTGCTGTACCTGTCGTACGCACCCGGCGAGCAGGGACACCCGGCCGACCGTCCGGTGGAGCTCCGGCTGCTCCCGGGTGCCCTCGCCCGCGGCGCCCGCATGATGCCGGTCCCGGAGACGCTCGTGACCATCGCGGTCGGTGGCCAGGGGACGGTCAACGTGCCGCCGTGGAGTCCTGACTCGCGGTGGTTCGCCTACTGCGACTACCCACTGGGGTAGCCAGCTCGCGCATCCGGCCTTGCTCGATGTACAGCCGGCGTTCGGCGCGCCCCGCGACCCAGGAGTCGTGCGTGACGATGACCACCGTCAGGCCGCGTTCCCGCCACTGCCGCTCGATGATCGTCATGATCTCATCGCGGGTCGTCTCGTCGAGCGCCCCGGTCGGCTCGTCGGCGAGGAGGACGCTCGGGTTGCCGACGAGCGCCCGTGCGATCGCGACGCGCTGCTGCTGCCCGCCGGAGAGCTCGGCGGGCAGGTGGTCGAGGCGTTCGCCGAGGCCGATCTCACGGAGCGCGGCGACCGACCGATCCCGGATCTCCCGCCGCGCCCGGTTCGCGAGCGACCCCGCGAACGCCGTCTCGACGTTCTCCAGCGCGGTGAGCGTCGGGATGAGGTTGAAGCTCTGGAACACGAACCCGATCTCGGTCGCCCGGATGTCGGTGAGCGCGCGGTCGCCGAGGGTCGAGACGTCGTGGTCCGCGAGGACGACCGAACCCGAGGTCGGCCGGTCGAGTGCGCCGAGCATCTGCAGCAGGGTCGACTTCCCGCCACCGGTCGGCCCCTGGACGGCGACGAACTGCCCCGTCGGGATCACCAGGTCGATGTCGTCGAGGGCGGTGACCCGGGTGCGCTTCTGGGAGTAGGTTTTCGTGACGCCCGACAGTCGGTACATCGCGGTGTCCGTCGCACCCGGGGTGGGTGTCGCGGGAACGGTGTCGATCGTGCTCATGGCTGCTCCGGTCGTGGTCGTGGTCGTGGTCGTGGTCGTGGTCGGTGTCATGGTCGTGTCGGTCGTGTCGGTCGTGCCGGGGTCGGCGGGGCCGGTCGTCGTGCCGGGGGAGCCCGGGGCGCGCATCACGCCACGCTCCGGAGCGCCGCTGCCGGACGGAGTCGCGACGCTCGCCAACCGCCGAACGCACCGGCCAGGAGACCGCCGAGGAGGGCGAGCCCGATCGCGGCGAGGATGATCTCGACCGTCACGGGCGCGTGCAGGACGACGTCCGTGGTCGCGGCCATCGCGCGACCGGCCCCGAAGCCGCCGGCGGGCATGCCCGCACCGCTGCCCGTCCCGCTCCCCGCCGCCGCGGTCGCAGCGGCACCCGGCGCCCGGCCGGCCCCGCCGCCGTTCGTGGTCGATGCGCTCGCTGAGATGGTCGGGGCGATCACGTTGATGACGAGGATGCCGATGAGGCCCGCGGCCGCCCCGACGATGCCGCCGATGACGCCCTGGACGAGCGACTCCCCGGCGACCTGTCGGGTGATCCGGCCGTTGGACCAGCCGATGGCCTTGAGCGTCCCGAACTCGCGGGTGCGGCGGGAGACCCCGGAGATGGTGAACAGGATCGCGATGAGGAACGCAGCCGCGAGCACGAGGATCGACAGCCACGTGCCGAGGTTCGACACGAGCGAGGACGCCGTCGACAGGGACCCGGAGACGCTCGAGGCGAGGTCGGCCTCGGTGGACACGGTCGCTCCGGACAGCTTCTTCGTCAGCGCGGTCTTGATCGTGTCGACGTCGGACGAGGAACTCGCCGAGACGGAGATGGAGGTCACCTTGCCGGTCTCCCCGGAGAGCGTCTGGGCGGTGTCGAGGGGGATGTAGGAGTTCGACGCGGTGGTGGAGTCGGACGAGGTCGATGCGACGATGCCGATCACCGTGAAGTCCTTCCCGCCGATCGAGATGGTGTCGCCGACGGTCTTCGACTCGGTCTTGGCGTAGGACTTGTCGAGCACGACGACGTCCTTGCCGGCGTCCGAGGCCCGGAAGGACCGGCCCTTCGTGAGCTCGGCGCTCGTCAGCGGGCCGACGGCGTCGCCGGTGACCGGGATGCCGGTGACCGGGATGCCGGTGACCGAGAACTCGTCGACGCTGAAGTCCCCGCCGCCGAAGCCGCCACCCGGTCCCTGCTGCGTGCCGCTCGAGCTGCCGGACCCGGAGCTGCCGGACCCGGAGCTGCCGGACCCGGAGCTGCCGGAGCTGCTGGTGCCGGTGCCGCTCGAGCCCTGCTGGACCGTTCCGGAGAACGTGCTGTTCGACAGGGTGAGCACCCCGGTCGCCGCGGACACGCCCGAGGTCGCGCGGACCGTCGCGACTGCGGACGACGACAGCGTGGACGCGCCCCGGGCGACGGCGAGCCGGGACTGCGACAGGGTCGTCGAGCCAGAGCCAGAGCCAGAGCCGTCGGCGCCACCGCCGAAGTCGAAACGCGGCGCGCCCCCGCTCGTCGGCGACGCGGTCTTCGTCACGGTGATGTCCGTGCCGACGCCGTAGACGGACTGCAGCACGCTCGTCTGCGCGGCCTTCACCCCGCCGGAGATCGACGACACGATGACGACGAGCGCGATGGCGAGCCCCATGCCGACGGCGATGATGACGGACTGCTTCTTCCGGTTCGTGAGCTCGCGCCTGAGGTAGGTCAGGAACATGGTTCTCCTCGTGCTGGGTCGGCACGGTGCACCGACGCGCTGACTGCACGACGGGGCCGACGAGGAGACGCTACGAACGCTCGTTGTGGCGGGTGTTGCCGCGGGCTATGAGGCCTCTATGGCTGCGTCGCCGTACACGGCCCGCAGGTGCTCGGCGTACCCGCCGGGGGTCCGACCCGCGAACCGGCCCGAGGTGACCACGGGGAACTCCTCGGTCGCCTCGACCCGGAACCCGGCCGCGCGGGCGGCCGCCACGAGGCGGACGTCCTCGTGTTCGGCGATCGGCTCGAACCCGCCGAGGCGTTCGTGGACGTCCGCCCGGATCCCGAGGTTCGCACCGTGCACGTGCCCGAGCGTCGCGCCGGGCGGGTGGGTCAGCAGCCAGCGTGCGAGCACCTCGGGCGCCAGGTCCTCCGGGTCGGGCACGACCGCGCCGACGAGGACCGCCGCGTCCCGCTCGAGTGCGTCGAGCTGCTGGAGCAGCCACCGCGGGTCGACACGCGAGTCCGCGTCCGTGTTCGCGATCCACCGGTTCCGGACGGGAGGCCCGGCCACGTCGAGCGCCGCCCGCACGCCGAGCAGGCGGGCCGGTCCGACGGCGCCGAGCCGCGCCTCCAGGACGGTCAGTGCCGGGTCGCGCGCCGCTGCCGCGGCGGCGAGGGCACCGGTCCGGTCTGCGCAGTCGTCGAGCACGAGCGTGACGCCGACGGCGACGTCCGGTCGGCGGTCCCGGAGGTGCGCGACGGCCACCCCGAGGGCGACCAGGCATGCCGAGACGTGGTCCTCCTCGTCGCGGGCCGGGACGACGACGTCGATCCGGGCGGACGCACGACGGGTCACCGGACGAGACCGGTCTCGCGGGCGACGGACTCCGCGGCCCGGCCGGGGAACACCTCGAGCACGAAGTCGTCCTCGAGGTGCAGCACGACCGGCGGCCGGGGCCATCGCGAGCGGAGTCGCTCGTGGACCGCGTCACCGCTCGACACGGCCTCGGTGTCGGGGTGTCGCCAGTGGCACGCGAGCAGCACGCCGTCGTCGTCGAGGCTCTGCGCGATGCGGTCGATGGTGCCGTCGAGGTCCGCGGACGACAGGTAGTACCCGATCTCGGACAGGACCACGAGGTCGAACGACCCGTCCGGCCACTCGTCCGGCACCGTCATCCTGACGAACCGACCGTCGGGGGCGTTCCGTCGCGCGGCCTCGAGCGGCGCCTCGGTGATGTCGATCCCGAGCGTCCGGTCGGCACGCTCCGTGATCGCCCGGGTGAGGACGCCCGTGGCACAGCCGATCTCGAGTGCGGACCGGAACCGGGCGCGGGGGAGGGCGGCGACGGTGAGTGCGCGTTTCCGCTGCTCGTACCAGCTCCCCTCGAAGTCCCACCCGCCGGGCTTCCGCGCGTAGTGCGCGTCGAAGGAGGCCTGCGAGCGGGACGGCCCGGTGCTGGCCGGCTCGGTGCTGGCCGGCTCGGTGCTGGGCGGTTCCGGCGCCTGGGACGGCTCGAAGAACAGCTCGCGGGTGCGTTCCGCGTGCGCCCGGTGTCCGTCGTCGACGACCGCCTCGTCGCCCGGTGCGTCGGACAGCGGTTCGGTCTGCGACACGTAGGCGCGGATCGCGGCCGACTTGCGCTCGCGGATCCCGGGCGGCACGGCGACCGAGCGGACGTGGTCCCACGGCGCGGTCGTCGTCGCCGGGTCGTCCCAGTGCCACATCCAGATCGGGTACTCCACGAGCGTGGTCGCCGCCGAGCGGGCCGCGACCGACTCCGCGACCTCCCCGGCGATCCGGTGGTCGCGGTGACCGTCCCCACGCCAGGGCGCGACGAGGAGGGTCGGCGACGCGGTCTCGCTCAGCAGTTCGGTCAGCGACGCTGCCAGGTCCTCGGCGTGCTCCCGGAGCCCGCCGTCCGGGAGGTCGAGCCACACCATCGTGATGCCGGGGTGCAGAGCGTGCAGGGCCGCGACGACCTCGGTCTCCCGGATCGCCGCGAGCCGGTCGGGCGACGTCGTCGGCGAGTCGGGATGAGAGCGCTCGCCGCGGGTCGCGAGGAGCACGACGACCGGGGTCCCGGCGTCGGCGGCGAGTGCGATGAGGCCGCCCGCACCGAGCGTCTCGTCGTCCGGGTGCGGCGCGAGCACGACGACGCTCCCGAACGCCGCCGGGTCGAGCGCGGTGGCGTGCACCCCGTCGAGGAACGGGGTCCAGCTCGCGGCCGGGGTCCCGGGTTCGCGGTGGTCGAAGCTCACCACGCGACACCGCCGCGCTCGAGGACGATCCGGCCGATGCGTGCGACGTCGCGGTCGCCGTGGTCCTGCAGCAGGTAGAGCTCGAGGTCGGCGACCCGGGCGGCGACGTCCGGGTCGGCGGTCAGGGGAGCGGGGCCGATCGTGGCGGTCACCCGCGCTCGGATGCGCGCGGCTGCGGCGCGCACCCGGGATCGGACCGTCTGCGCGACGAGTGGCCAGTCCGGGCGGGGAGCATCGCCCGGCCCGGGGTCCGCGTCGCCCAGCCCCGGGTCTGCATCGATGCGGGCCGCGGCGCCGGCGAGCGCGTCCTCGGCGTCCTCGAGGTCGAGCACGGTCGCGCCGAGGGCGAGCCGGACGAGGTCGGAGTCCGATCGTGCCGCGGCGAACGTGCGGAGGGTCCGTGCGAGCCCGACCGCGCCGCCGAACCAGCACGCGGCGACCCCGATCCCGCCCCACGCGAAGCCCGGTCGTGTCAGGTACCACCCCGGGTCCCCGACGGGGGTGGCCGGGACGGCGTCGAAGTCCACCGGCCCGCTCGGCACCCCCGGCATCCCGCGGGCCACCCACCGGTCGTCGTGGGTCGTGACGCCCGGGTGCCGGAGATCGACGGCGAACAGACCTCGGCCATCGCCGACCGTCGCCGTCACGAGCGCATGCGACAGCGACGACGCCAGTGAACACCACGGTTTCGTGCCGGACAGCACCGGTCCTCCCTCGTGCTCCTGGACGGTCAGCGCGAGCCCCGGCGCCTCGGCCGCGAACACGCCCCAGGCGCTCCCCGCGGGGGCAGCGACCCCCGCCGCGTCGAGGATCGACAGCGCGTCGAGGTGCGGTTCGACCGTCCGGGCGAGCGCGACGTCCGCCGCGCCGATCGCGGCGAGGGTGACGAAGAAGGCCCCGGCGGTGCCCGCCGCCAGCGGCGCGGTGCGTCCGGCGACCGTCGTCGCGAACGCGAGCCGGTCCGCGTGTGCCGGCCCGACCCTCCCGGCTGCGTCCTCGAGCCCTGCGGTGTCCGCCGACCGGGCGGACGACGGCCACGCCGGTGAGGTCATCATGCGCTCAACCTACGGACGGCGTCATGTGGACGGTCCAGGGTGTCCGCCGACCGCTGCGTCGGATTCCACAGGGAGCACCACGGTTCGTCTCAGACGGCTCATAGGAACTCCTCGATACTCGAAGACGTGACCATCTCCCAGCCCTCTGCCGCACCCCGTCTCACCCGTGCCGACGGGACGCCGTTGCGCATCCTCGTCGTCGACGACGAGGCGAGCCTCACCGACCTGCTGTCCATGGCCCTCCGCTACGAGGGCTGGGACGTCCGGAGCGCCAACGGCGGACAGGACGCCCTCGCGAAGGCGCGCGAGTTCAAGCCCGACGCCATGGTGCTCGACGTGATGATGCCCGACCTCGACGGCCTCCAGGTGCTCAGCCGCCTCCGGCAGAACAACGACGACACCCCGGTGCTGTTCCTCACCGCGAAGGACAGCGTCGAGGACCGCGTCACCGGCCTCACCGCGGGTGGCGACGACTACGTCACGAAGCCGTTCTCGCTCGAGGAGGTCGTGGCGCGGCTCCGCGGACTCATCCGGCGTTCGCAGATCTCGGTCGCCGAGTCCGGCGACTCCCGGATCACCGTCGGGGACCTCGTGCTCGACGAGGAGTCCTACGAGGTGCACCGGGCCGGACGTCCGATCGAGCTCACCGCGACGGAGTTCGAGCTCCTCCGGTTCCTGATGCGCAACCCGCGTCGCGTCCTCTCGAAGGCGCAGATCCTCGACCGGGTGTGGAGCTACGACTTCGGCGGCAAGTCGAGCGTCGTCGAGATCTACATCTCGTACCTGCGGAAGAAGATCGACGCCGGCGAGACCCCGATGATCCACACCGTGCGCGGTGTCGGGTACGTCATCAAGCCGACCTCCTGACCGCGGATCAGCGCGCCATGACCCTCCGCCGCCGACTCGTCCTGAGCATCGTCGCGCTCGTCGTCGCCGTCAGCGCCGTGATCGGCGCGGGCAGCGTCATCGCGCTCGCGACCATCCAGACGAACACCATCGACCGGCAGATCGAGAACGCGACCACACGTGCGAAGGTGTTCCTCGACCACGACGGCGGCGGGTACGGCCAACCGGGCGACGACTTCTCGCGACTCCCCGGGCAGGGCGCCGGGACGCTGACGGCGCTGTTCGTGAACGGCAACGGCCTCGTCAGCAACGTCCTGCAGAACGACGGCTCGATCCTCCGGCTGACGAACGCGCAGGCGCAGAAGCTCGGGCAGGCGACCGTCGGGACCGGCGCGCAGACGTTGCACCTCGGCGGCGACGCCGGCGACTACCGCGTCGCGGCCGTGTCCACCTCGAACGGCGTGCTCGTGATCGGACTCCCGATGGCGTCCGTCTACGCGAGCGTGTGGAAGCTCGTCTGGGTCGTCGTGGTCGTGATGGCCGCGGCGCTCGTCGCCGCATCGGCGTTCGCGGCGTTCACCGTCCGGCGGTCCCTCCGTCCGCTCGAGCGCGTCGCCGAGACCGCCACGACGGTCGCCCGGATGCCGCTCGAGCGCGGCGACGCCCTGGCGGACGTCCGCGTGCCCGCCACCGACACGGACCCGCGTACCGAGGTCGGACGCGTCGGCGCGGCGTTCAACCGGATGCTCGGCCACATCGGGGAGGCGATGCACGCGCGTGCCCAGAGCGAGGAGAAGGTCCGTCAGTTCGTCGCCGACGCCTCGCACGAACTGCGGACGCCGCTCGCGTCGATCCGCGGGTACGCCGAGCTCACCCGCCGGATGAACGTCGACCTGCCCGACGACGTCGTGTACGCGATGAGCCGGGTCGAGGCGGAGAGCGTCCGGATGACCGGGATGGTCGAGGACCTGCTGCTCCTCGCCCGGCTCGACGAGGGCCGGGAGATCCAGTTCGACGACGTCGACCTGACGGGGCTCGTGCTCGACGCGGTGAACGACGCGCACGCCGCGAGCCCCGCGCACCCGATCGAGGTCGACGTCCCGGACGAACCGGTGGTGGTCCAGGGCGACGCTGCCCGACTCCACCAGGTCATCGTGAACCTCGTCACGAACGCGCGCACGCACACCCCGGACGGCACACGCATCCGGGTCGGCATCGGATCCGCGGCGGACGGCGGCGGTGTCGACCTGGTCGTCGCGGACACCGGGCAGGGGATCCCGCCGGAGTTCCTGCCGAAGCTCTTCGAACGGTTCGCCCGTGGGGACAGTTCCCGGTCACGGACGGCGGGGTCGACGGGGCTCGGACTCGCCATCGTCGAGGCGGTCGTGCTGGCGCACGGCGGGTCGGTGAGCGTCGCGAGCGAGCCGGGGAGCACGGTGTTCACCGTGCACCTGCCGACGTCCGTCCCGGAGGAGGAGCCCGTCCAGGTCCCGGTGCGGGTTCCGCTGGACGGTCCGGAACCGGCCGGCCTGGAGGCTCGGGGCGGCGACCCGCAGGTCGACGTGCGTTCCTGAGACGGACGTGCCCCGCGCCTCCAGGCCGGATGCTCGGGTTTGCCGGACCGCTGGTGCGGCTGCTATGGTTCTCGGAGCCAAAGACCGCCGGTTGACTGCGCGCGTGCGTGCAGTCCGAAGGTCCTCACTCGTGGGGCAACCAGCGCAGGTGTTCAGAACGTTCCCGACCGTCATGGTCGTGGGTCAGCTCCGAGCCTCTGCGCCGGAGCTTTTTCCATGTGTGGGGACCGGGGGCACCCGGCACACGACCCACAAGGAGAACCATGGCGAACAAGGAAGCTGCGGTCGCCGAGCTGTCGGAGAACTTCCGCAACTCGAACGCCGTCCTGCTCACCGAGTACCGCGGTCTCACGGTGGCTCAGCTCAAGCAGCTGCGCACAGACATCCGTGAGCACGCCACGTACGCCGTGGTGAAGAACACGCTGACCAAGATCGCTGCCAACGAGGCAGGCATCTCGTCGTTCGACGACGAGCTCGCCGGCCCGTCCGCGATCGCCTTCGTGCACGGAGACACCGTCGCCGTCGCGAAGTCGCTGCGTGCATTCGCCAAGGCGAACCCTCAGCTCGTGGTGAAGGGCGGCTACTTCGACGGCAACCCGCTCACCGCGACCGAGGTGGACAAGCTCGCCGACCTCGAGTCGCGGGAGGTGCTGCTCGGCAAGCTGGCCGGCGCCTTCAAGGCCTCGCTGTTCGGCGCCGCGTACCTGTTCAACGCACCTCTCTCGCAGGCCGTCCGCACCGTGGACGCCCTCCGCGAGAAGCAGTCCTCCGCAGCCTGAACCGGCCCGCGGTACCAACCCCAACACTCAGCAACAAGGAGAACATCATGGCAAAGCTGTCGCAGGACGAGCTCATCGACGCGTTCAAGGAGCTCACGCTCATCGAGCTCTCGGACTTCGTGAAGAAGTTCGAGGAGGTCTTCGAGGTCACCGCTGCCGCCCCCGTCGCCGTCGCCGGTGCCGCTGGCCCCGCCGCCCCCGCCGAGGAGGCCGAGGAGCAGACCGAGTTCGACGTCGTGCTCGAGTCCGCCGGTGACAAGAAGATCCAGGTCATCAAGGAGGTGCGTGGTCTCACCTCGCTCGGCCTCGGCGAGGCCAAGGCACTCGTGGACGGCGCCCCGGCGAACGTTCTCGAGGGCGTCAACAAGGAGACCGCTGACAAGGCCGCCGACGCGCTCAAGGGCGCCGGTGCCACCGTCACCGTCAAGTAGGCAGTCCGCTGCTGGCCGGAGGCCGTCGTCCCTGTGGGGGCGGCGGCCTTCGTCGTGCGCGGGGTGGGGGCGTGCGTGGTGCGGGGGCGGCGGGGGTGCGGTGCGGTTGCGGGTGTGGTGCGGGTGCGGGGGCGGGTGCGCTTCATGATCACGCATCGGGCGACATTCCACGCGCTTCGCGACGACGCTTTCCGGGAAGAATGTCGCACCATGCTCCCGCATCATCTGCGTGCGCATCGGGCGACATCTCTCCCGCTTCGCGACGACGCTTTCTGGGAGGGATGTCGCACCATGCTCCCGCAACATCTGTGTGCGCATCGGGCGACATCTCTCGCGCTTTGCGACGACGTTTTCCGGGAGGAATGTCGCACCATGCTCCCGCATCATCTGCGTGCGCATCGGGCGACAGGTGCGGACGGGTAGGGCTCGGGAGCGGGGGCGGGTGCGGGTGCGGTGGGGGTGCGGGGGCGCTTCATGATCACGCATCGGGCGACATTCCCCGCGCTTCGCGACGACGCTTTCCGGGCGGGATGTCGCACCATGCTCCCGCATCATCTGCGCGCGCACGGGGTTGACGTTCCCAGGCGGAAGGGTCGCGTTCGACGCGCCGAGAGCGGCTCGATGACGCTGCATGAAGCGACCCCGGAGTCCCGGATCCCTGCACAGCTCGCCGCGGGGGTGCGGCTCTCCACCGATCGTGATCGAGGGTGCGTCCGCTCGCGCTCCGATCGAGACCATGGAGCATGATCACCGACGACAAGCACATCCAGCTCCTCCGGACGAGCTCCTCGACCCGCAGTACTGCCCGGCGCCTCCAACGTCTGGCGCGGACCGGGGCCCTGACCCGCATCCGACCCGGCGTGTTCGCGGCGCCCGACCGGCTCGTGGACCTCGACGCCGTGGAGTGGCACGTGCTCCGGCTCCGGGCCGTACTCCCCAGACTGCCGCCCGGCGCGATGCCCTCGCACCTGACCGCGGCTGCGCTGTACGGCTGGCCGCACATCGGGTCATGGCCTGAGCGGGTCCACGTGACCGACCAGACGGCTCTGACCGACCGCCAGCGGGACGGACTGACCGTCCATCGCGCGCTGGACGGAGCCATCGGGCAGGTCACCCATGTCTTCGACGGCCTGTCCGTGCTGCCCATGGCGGCGACGGCGGTCGAGCTCGCGCGGGCCCTGCCGATGCCGGAGAGTCTCGTGATCCTGGACCATCTGCTGCGGACCGGCTCGGTGACCCGCGATGCCGTCGAGCATCGGGTGGAGCGGACGCGCGAGAAGGGGCGGGGAGCCGTCGCGCGGGTCGTCGGGCTCGCGAGCGGGCGACGCGAGTCGGTGGGCGAGTCGTACTGCGCGGCGCGGATGGTCGAGATCGGAGCGCCGTCGTTCGAGGAGCAGCATGAGTTCCGTCACGCGGACGGCACCATGGACCGGGTCGACTTCTGGCTGCCGGACCTCGGGATCGTGGTCGAGTTCGACGGGCGGCAGAAGTACGAGGACCCCACGATGCGCGGTGGCCGGGACGCTCCAGACGTCCTCTGGGACGAGAAGCGCCGCGAGGACCGGATCCGCCGCCGCCCGGAGGTCCACACGTTCATCCGGGTGCGGTGGTGGCACCTGGTCGATCCGGATCGCCTGCGCGCGCTGTTCCGTGAGCACGGTGTGCGGCTCGCCGTGCGTCCGGCAGGTCTAGCCTGACGAGGTGAGCAGGATGGACGCGGTCGCGAGTGGCGGCGGGATGCGCGGCGGAGGCGGCGGAGGCGGAGGCCGTGGTGGCCGGATCTCGAGTGCGGACACCGACGCGCAGCGGGCTGCGAACGCCGCGGCCCCGAAGATCCCGCACCTGCTGCAGCGCATCGCCGGCCTGTTCTCCCCGCACCGCAACGCGATCATCGGCACGATGGTGCTCGTCCTCGTCGGGGCGGCGATCAGCGTGGTCCCGCCGCTGTTGACACAGAAGGCATTCGACCTCGGGTTGTTCCCGAATTCCGGACACCCCGACCTGCCGGTGCTGTTCGTGCTCGTCGGGAGCATGGTCGCACTGTGGATCGCGTCGGCCGGCGTCGGTGTCTGGCAGACCTACCTCACCGCCACGGTCGGCAACAAGGTCATGGGCGCGATGCGGATGCGGTTGTTCGGGCACCTCCAGCGAATGGAGCTCGCGTTCTTCACCAGGACGAAGACGGGCGTGATCCAGTCGCGGCTGCAGAACGACGTCGGCGGCGTCGCGAGCGTCCTCAACAACACGATCTCGTCCGTGCTCGGCAACACCGTGACGGTCATCGCCGCGGTCGTGGCGATGCTCCTCCTCAGCTGGCAGATGACGATCGTCGCGGTGGTGCTGCTGCCGCTCCTCGTCATCGCGCAACGCCGGGTCGGCCGGGTCCGGGCCAAGATCGCCGGGCAGACCCAGGAGTCGCTCTCCGACATGACGGCGATCACCCAGGAGACCCTGAGCGTGTCCGGCATCCTGCTCGCGAAGAGCTTCAACCAGCAGCGCGCGGAGGTCGAGCGCTACGGCCGGGAGAACCGGAACCAGATCGGCCTGCAGGTCCGGCAGCAGATGTCCGGGCAGTGGTTCTTCGCGATCGTGCAGATCTTCCTGTCCATCATCCCGGCGATCATCTACCTCGTCGCGGCGTCCCTCATCAACGGCGGCGTCGACATCACCGCGGGCACGATCGTCGCGTTCACGACGGTCCAGTCGCGGCTGCTGTTCCCGACGGTCGGCCTGCTCCGCGTCGTGCTCGACCTCCAGACGTCCGGCGCGCTCTTCGCCCGCATCTTCGAGTACCTCGACCTCGATCCGGCGATCAAGGACTCCCCGGACGCGAAGCCGGTCGACGAGCGCCGCGTCGGACAGGTCTCCTTCGACGACGTCACGTTCGTGTACCCCGACGGCGAGCCGGACAAGCCGACGCTCCGCGGGATGTCGTTCGAGCTCGCCCCCGGTCAGTTCGGGGCGTTCGTCGGTCCCTCCGGCGCCGGCAAGACCACGGTGTCGTACCTCGTCCCACGGATGTACGAGGCGACGAGCGGCGCGGTCCGCTTCGCCGGTGCGGACGTCCGCGACCTCGAGCAGGAGGACCTCGTCCGGCACATCGGCATCGTGAGCCAGGAGACCTACCTGTTCCACGCGACGATCGGCGAGAACCTCCGGTACGCCAAGCCCGACGCGACCGACGCCGAACTCGAGGCCGCCGCCCGCGGGGCCAACATCCACGACACGATCGCCTCGTTCCCGGAGGGCTACGACACGGTCGTGGGGGAGCGCGGGTACCGACTGTCCGGGGGCGAGAAACAACGGATCGCGATCGCCCGGGTGCTGCTCAAGGACCCACCGGTGCTCATCCTCGACGAGGCCACGAGCGCGCTCGACTCGATCTCGGAGCGCGTCGTGCAGGACGCCCTCGACGCAGCGTCGCGCGGACGGACGACGATCTCGATCGCGCACCGGTTGTCGACCGTGCGCGACGCCGACCTCATCTTCGTCGTCGACCACGGACGGATCGCCGAGCGGGGCTCGCACGACGAGCTCCTGGCCCTCGACGGGGTCTACGCCGCGCTCCACCGGCAGCAGAACCAGCCGGCCGCGGGCGCTCACGCCGGAACAGCCTGACCGGCGGACCACCGGACGGGAGGCGCGGTGCGGGCCCGCCCCGCGCCTCCCGTCCGGTGCCGCGTCGGTCGTGCCACGTAGACTCGGGGATCGTGCGCTACGCGAACTCCGTCATCGACCTGGTCGGCAACACCCCGCTCGTCCGGCTCAACAACGTCACCGCGGGGATCGAGGCCACCGTCCTCGTCAAGGTCGAGTACCTGAACCCCGGTGGCTCCTCGAAGGACCGCATCGCCACCCGGATCATCGACGACGCCGAAGCCAAGGGCCAGCTCGGCCCGGGCGGGACGATCGTCGAGCCGACCAGCGGGAACACCGGCGTCGGCCTCGCGCTCGTCGCCCAGCAGCGCGGCTACCGGTGCGTGTTCGTCCTGCCCGACAAGGTCGGCGAGGACAAGCGGAACGTGCTGACCGCGTACGGCGCCGAGATCGTCGTCACCCCGACGGCGGTCCCGCCGGAACACCCGGAGTCGTACTACTCGGTGTCCGACCGACTCGTCACCGAGATCCCGGGCGCGTTCAAGCCGAACCAGTACGAGAACCCGAACGGCCCCCGCAGCCACTACGAGACCACCGGGCCGGAGATCTGGCGCGACACCGACGGCGGGCTCACCTCGTTCGTCGCGGGCGTCGGGACCGGCGGCACGATCTCCGGTGTCGGCAGGTTCCTGAAGGAGGCCTCCGCGGGCGCCGTCCGGATCGTCGGGGCCGACCCGGAGGGCAGCGTCTACTCCGGCGGCAGCGGACGTCCGTACCTCATCGAGGGCGTCGGCGAGGACTTCTGGCCCGGCGCCTACGACGGCAGCGTCGTCGACGAGATCATCGCCGTGACCGATGCCGAGGCCTTCGCGATGACCCGGCGTCTCGCGCGGGAGGAGGGCCTCCTGGTCGGCGGCTCGAGCGGCATGGCGGTCGTCGCGGCACTCGAGCACGCGAAGCAGCTCGGCCCGGACGACACCGTCGTGGTGCTCCTGCCGGACGGTGGTCGCGGCTACCTCGGCAAGATCTTCAACGAACGGTGGATGCGCTCCTACGGGTTCCTCGAGAACGACGACGAGGCCGTCCGCACCGTCGGGTCGCTCATCGCCGGCAAGGACGGCACCCTCCCGGACCTCGTCCACGCGCACCCCTCGGACACCGTCCGCGACGTCATCGAGATCATGAAGACGTACGGCGTCTCGCAGATGCCGGTGCTCTCCGCCGAGCCGCCGGTCGTGATCGGCGAGGTCGTCGGCGCGATCGAGGAGAAGGAACTGCTCGAGGCGGTCTTCACCGGCGCGGCGAAGATGACCGACTCGCTCGCACCGTTCGTCGGCGATCCGCTGCCCCTCGTCGGGACGGGCGAGTCCGTCGGCGCTGCGCGTCGCGCGCTCGAGACCGCGAACGCGTTGCTCGTCGTGGAGGACGGCAAGCCCGTCACCGTCGTCGCGCGGCACGACCTGCTCGCCTCCCTGTCCGAGTAGCAGCCCTGTCGGACGAGCCGCGCCCGTCGGAACGGTCCGGCCGGACCAGTACCCACCCACCACCAGGAGACACCCCATGGCCGAGTTCCCCACCCGCGCGATCCACTCCGGGCAGGAGCCCGACGCCACGACCGGCGCCGTCGTCGGCCCGGTCTACCTGACCTCCACGTACCTCCAGGACGGCATCGGCGGGCTGCGGAACGGGTACGAGTACTCCCGCTCCGGGAACCCCACCCGTGACTCCCTCCAGGAGCTCCTCGCCGACCTCGACGGTGGCCGTGCCGCGTTCTCGTTCGCGTCCGGACTCGCCGCCGAGGACGTCCTCCTCCGCTCGTACCTCGCCCCGGGCGCCGCGATCGTGATGGGGAACGACGTCTACGGCGGGACGTACCGCCTCGCGAGCAAGGTGCACGTCCCGTGGGGTGTCCGCCTCAGCACGGTGGAGATGAGCGACCTCGACGCGGTACGGGCAGCACTCGCGGCCGCGTCGACCGCCCCCGGGACGACCGCCGCCGGCAAGACCGTGCTCTGGATAGAGACCCCGACGAACCCGCTCATGAAGATCGTCGACATCGCCGCGCTCGCCGAGATCGGCCACGCCGCCGGTGCCCTCGTCGTCGTGGACAACACCTTCGCGTCCCCGTACCTCCAGCAGCCGCTGTCGCTCGGCGCCGACGTCGTGGTGTACTCCACCACCAAGTACCTCGGTGGCCACTCCGACGTCGTCGGCGGTGCGCTCGTGGTGCAGGACGAGCAGGTCGCGGCGGACGTCGCGTTCCTGCAGAACGCCGCGGGCGCGATCTCCGGCCCGCTCGACGCGTGGTTGACCGTCCGCGGCATCAAGACGCTCGCCGTCCGGATGGACCGGCACTCCGCGAACGCGCAGACCGTCGCCGAGGCGCTCGTCGGGCACCCGGCGATCGAACGCGTCTGGTACCCGGGACTCGCCGACCACCCGGGGCACGACGTCGCCGCACGCCAGATGCGGTCCTTCGGCGGCATGCTGTCCGTCCAGCTCGCCGGCGGCCCGGACGCCGCGGTCCGGTTCGCCGAGTCGACCGAGGTCTTCGCGCTCGCGGAGTCGCTCGGCGGCGTCGAGTCGCTCATCGGGTACCCGACCGCGATGACCCACGCGTCGGTCCGGGGGACCGAGCTGGCCGTGCCCGAGGACCTCGTGCGGCTGTCGGTCGGCATCGAGGACGCGACCGACCTGGTGGCCGACGTGCTGCAGGCGCTCGACCGCGCCGGGCAGTGACGGGCGGCGCCGCGACGACCTCGGACGACCGGGCACGACGCGGCGTCCTCGGTCCGGGGTTCCTGCTCCCGACGATCGGCATGGTGCTGATCGTCGCGGTCGCCGCGTTCCAGAACCTCGCGATGGCGTCGATCATGCCGGAGATCAGCCGCGACCTCGACGGCGAGACGCTGTACTCCCTCGCGTTCGCGGCACCGCTCGCCGCCGGGGTGCCGGGCATGGTCCTCGCCGGGAACTGGGCCGACCGCGCCGGCGCGCGCGTGGTGACCTGGGCGTCCGCGACCTGCTTCGCGCTCGGCACCGTCGTCGTCGCCGTGTCCGGGTCGATGCCGATGTTCCTGGCCGGCCGACTCGTCGAGGGCTTCGGCGCGGGTGCCGTCACCGTCGTCCTGTACGTCATCGTGTCCCGGATCTACCCCGAGCACCTGCACGGGTCGATCTTCGCCGGGTTCGCCGCCGCGTGGGTGGTCCCGGGACTCGTCGGGCCCGCGATCGCCGGGATCGTCACCGACACGTGGAGCTGGCACTGGGTGTTCGTCGGCGCGTTCGTCATCGCGATCGGGTCGTTCCTCGTGCTGGTGCCGTCGCTCTCGCGGCTGGCTGCGCCCGCCGTCGGGGTCCGGCCGGCATGGGACCGCGGCCGCATCGCGTGGTCGGCGCTCGCCGCGGTCGCCGTCCTGGTGCTGAACGTCGCGCCGGACCTGCCCGTCGTGGCCGGCGTCGGCCTGCTCGTCGTCGGACTCGTCGCCGCGGGGGTCGCGCTCCGCCCCCTGATGCCGCGGGGGACGTTCCGGGCTGCCCCTGGCCTCCCGGCCGTCATCGTGATCCGTGCCGTCTCGGGCGCGGCGTTCCTCGGCAGCGAGGTGTACCTGCCCTACCTCCTGCAGGAGCACCACGGCTTCAGCCCGTCGTTCGCCGGGGTGACGCTGACGATCGCGGCACTGTCGTGGGCGTTCGCGAGCTGGGTGCACGGACGGCTCCCCGAGCGCCTGCTGACGGCGCGGCGGACGTTCCTGACCGGGTTCGCGCTCGTCGTCGTCGGGTTGCTCTCGGCACTGCTGGTGGCGTCGACGGGGGTGTCGCCGGTGGTGATGATCGTCGGGTGGTTCATCGCCGGCGGCGGCATGGGGATCGTGTACCCGAGGACCTCGATGCTGACGCTCCGTCTCAGCGACGACGCGGACCACGGCTTCGCGAGTTCGGCCCTCACCATCGCGGACTCGACCGGGACCGTCATCGGCCTCGCGATCACCGGGATCGTGTTCGCGGCGTTCGGCGGGCGGGACGCGACGGTGTCGTTCGCCGTGGTGTTCGCCGCGATGACGGTCGTCGCCGTCGGGGGCCTCGTCCTCGTCCGTCGGCTCGGCCCGGTCCCGGCACCGCGCAGCTGAACGAGCGCGGCGGGCGCGGCGGGCGGTGAGCGGCGGGAGCGCGAGCGGTCCGCGGCGACCGTGTACCGTGACAGGTCGACCATCCGGGAGGGACTCGTGCTCCGCAACCGTCTGGCCACCGCGACGGTGGCAGCCGTCCTCGGCGCCGCGGTGCTCGGCGTCACGGGCTGCGCCGGCGGCACGACCTCGCCCGCGCCGAGCCCGGTCCGGAGCACGGACCTGACGAGTGCGGACGGCGGGTTCGACGAGCACGCGGTCGTCGGGGTGGTGCTGGCGCCGCTCGACGCGGCCGGCAGCGGAGCCACGAAGACCGGCACGCCGATCGCCCCCGGCCACGTCGAGACGCCGGCGGAGCCGCTCGACGTCCGGTTCGACGCCGCGATCGCGGACGCCGGGTACGTGCCCGAGGTCCGGGTCGCGGACGCGGCCGACCCGGTGTCGAGTCAGCAGCGCGCGATCGACGAGGTCGTGCAGGCCGGCGCCAAGGTCGTCCTCGTGCAGGCGGTCGACCGCACGCGTCTCGGCGACCAGGTCCGGTCCGCCCACGACGCCGGTGCGCTCGTCGTCGCCATCGGGCCGCGGATCCCGGGGTCCAGGGCCAGTGGCACGGGGTCCGACTACCGGATCGCGAGCGCTGCCGACGCGGTCCTCGTGGCCCGGGCCGTGGCCGTGGTCGACGACCTGCAGCGCGGGAAGCGACCTCCCGCCGCGTGACACGGCCGCGCCGGTTGACGGCGAACTCCCGGCGAGGCGGCATCCGGGAGGGACGTCAGCGCCGGAACGACGGCGATCGCAGCATGAGTGGAAGCACAGCCCACCACCCCCGAACGGGGGACGGCGCACGTGGGGTGTTTCGCTGACTGTCCCGGGCATGCACGCGCTCATTACTGTCGCCTCACCATCTCCATGGAACACCCTGAGTGAGGACTCCCGTGAAACCACGACCCCGAACGTTCCTGCTCCACCGACGAGCCACCGTCGCCACGATCGCCGCAGTCGCCTGCGTGGTCGGGACGAGCTTCCTCGCGGCCGGTCCCGCGACCGCCGCGACCTCGGACCTGGCCGGACGTGCCGCGCTCCCCGGATCGGTGCCCGCCTGGGCCACCGCTGCGAACGACACCGGCACGGCCGCCGCCGACACCGACGTCGAGGGCGAGGTCTACCTGCCGCTCCGCGACCAGGCCGGTGCCACCGCCCTCGCGACCGCGGTCTCGACGCCCGGCTCCCCGCAGTACCGCAAGCCCCTCAGCCCGTCGGCGTGGATCGCGAAGTACGCCCCGACCAAGGCGGACGCGGACCAGGTCACCGGCTACCTGCGCGCTCAGGGCCTGACGATCACCGGCGTCCCCGCCAGCCACGAGTTCGTCGTGTTCCGCGGACCGGCCTCGGTCGTCGGCGGCGTGCTCGGCGCCCCGCTGCACGCGTACCGCCACGACGGCCGCACCCTCGTCGCCCCCGCCGCCACACCGTCCCTGCCGACCGCCATCGCCGCGAAGGTGGCGGGCGTGAGCGTCGACCAGAGCCGGCTGCAGACGCGTCCGGACCTCGTCGCGCAGGGACAGACCCCGACCGTCCAGACGCCGTCGCACCCGCTCCAGAAGTCGACCGCGGCGCCGTCGGCGAAGGTGAACGCGGTCTGCTCGCACTACACCGGCGAGCGCTCCGCGACCGTTCCCCAGGCGTACGGCACGACGACCGTCGGCACGTTCAACTGCGGGTACATCCCGTCGCAGCTCCGGTCGGCGTACGGCGTCGACACCCTCGCCGCGAAGGGCGTGCAGGGGCAGGGGCAGACCGTCGCGATCATCGACGCGTACGCCTCGCCGACGATCATCCACGACACCGACACGTACTCGGCGAGCCACGGCGAACCGCAGCTGACGAGTGCGACCTTCTCGCAGAAGATCCCGTCGCCGTCGCAGTTCACCGACGAGACGCTCTGCCAGGGTCCGAGCGGATGGCAGGGTGAGGAGACCCTCGACGTGCAGTCCGTGCACGCGGTCGCCCCGGCGGCGTCGATCCTCTACGTCGGCGGCACCAACTGCGGTGGCGGACTCGACATCGCGATGTCCCGGGTGCTCGACGGCGGTCTCGCGACCATCGTCAGCAACAGCTACGGCAACGTCGGCGAGGACGTGCCGCTCGCCACGATCCAGGGTGAGCAGAACCTGCACATCCAGGCCGCGGGCACCGGCATCGGCCTGTACTTCTCGAGCGGCGACTCCGGCGACGAGTCGGTCAACCTCGGCAGCGCGCAGCCGGACTTCCCGGCCTCGTCGCCGTGGGTGACCGCGGTCGGCGGCACGAGCGTCGGCATCGGCAAGGACGGCAAGAAGGCGTTCGAGACCGGCTGGGGCGACACCCTCGACCAGATCGTCACCTCCTCGACGGGCCGCAACGTCTACGTCGCACCGCTCCCCGGCAACACGTACGGCGGCGGCGCGGGCGGCGGCGTGAGCACGTACTTCTCGATGCCCGCGTACCAGAAGGGCGTCGTCCCGGCGAACCTCGCGGCGGCCGGCAAGCGCGTCTCGCCCGACCTCGGGGCCCTCGCGGACCCGTACACCGGGTTCTCGATCGGCATCCGCCCGATCAAGGACGACTCGACGCTCGCGGCCGGTGCCTACCAGACGGAGACGTACGGCGGCACCTCGCTCGCGTCGCCGATCACGGCGGCCCTGATGGCGATCGTCCAGCAGTCCACCGGCGTCCGACTCGGGTTCGCGAACCCGACGCTCTACGCCGCGGACAAGGCCGCGCCGTCGGTGTTCAGCGACGTCGTCCCGCCGGTCTCGCCGATCGCCCTCGCCTACACCGGTGCGGTGTCGGGGAACTCGTACCTCGTCACGTTGAACACCGACACGTCGCTCTCGACGGCGGTCGGGTACGACGACGTGACCGGGCTCGGGTCGGTCAGCTTCAGCGGCCTCGCGGCGGCGACGCAGCGGTGACCGACTGACCGACTGACCGACTGGAGGCCCGTGGCGATCCCGCCACGGGCCTCCAGTGCGTCCCGTGGCCCGCCAGTGCGTCCCGTAGCCCGCCAGTGCGTCCCGTGGCCCGCCAGCCGGCGGCCCCGTCCCGCACCCCGCCAGGACGTCCCGTACCATGGACACGACCACCCGAATCGATTCGACCTCCGCATGGAAGGCCTCACCGCGTGTCCGCCCCCACGACCGGCTCCTTGACGGTCATCGTCCACCCGGGCGACTCGTTGTCCCGCGCGCAGCGCCTCGTCTACGTGCTCGTGCTCGGAGCGCTGACCGCGCTCGGTCCGTTCACGATCGACCTCTACCTCCCCGCGTTCCCGTCCCTCGAACGTGATCTCGGCGCACAGGCCAGCACCGTCCAGCTGACCCTCACCGCGACGACGATCGGGTTCGCCCTCGGGCAGTTGATCGTCGGTCCGTGGAGTGACAAGGTCGGGCGACGGCTCCCGCTCATCCTCGCGACGTCGCTCCACATCGCGGCGTCGGTGGCCGCGGCCGCCGCGCCGGACATCGAGTTGCTCGGGCTCTTCCGGCTGCTGCAGGGGATGGGCGCGGCGGCCGGTGTGGTGGTCGCCATGGCCATGGTCCGGGACCTGTTCGGCGGCATCCCGCTCGTCAAGATGCTCTCGCGGCTCGCGATGGTGAACGGACTCGCGCCGATCCTCGCGCCCCTGATCGGCTCGCAGATGCTGCAGTTCGTGAGCTGGCGCGGGATCTTCGTGTTCCTCGCGTGCTACGGCGCCGCGGTGATCGCCGCGACGAGCACGCTCATCGTGGAGACCCTGCCGCCGTCCCGTCGACACGAAGCGGGTCACTCGACGATGCGCGCACGGTACCGCGCGCTGTTCTCGGACCGGGTGTTCGTCGGTGTCGCGCTGATCGGGGCGATGGTCTTCAGCGGGCTGTTCTCGTACCTGGCGTCGTCGCCGTTCCTGTTCCAGCAGGTGTACGGCCTGTCGACGCAGGCGTACGGGGTGCTCTTCGCCGTCAACTCGATCGGCGTGGTCGTCGGCGTGCAGATCTCCTCCCGGCTCGCCCGACGCGGCATCGGACCGCAGTGGATCCTCGCGGTGGCGACCGCGACCCTCCTCCTGGCGGCCCTGACGATCGTCGTCCTCGACACGCTCCGGATCGGCGGTCTCGTGGGGGTCCTCGTCCCGCTCTGGTTCTTCATCGCGGCGTGCGGGTTCTGCTTCCCGCAGGTGCAGGTCCTCGGGCTCGCCGCACACGGGAAGGAGGCCGGGACGGCGGCGTCGCTGCTCGGCGCGCTCAACTTCGGCGTCGCGGGCGTCATCTCGCCGGTCGTCGGCATCATCGGCGTCTCGACGGCGGCCCCGATGGCAGCGGTGATGGCGTGCACGTCGGTCGTCGCGATCCTGCTGCTCTGGCTGGTGGTCCGGCCGCGGTCGGTGCCCGCGCTCACGCACTGAGGCGGGCGCCGCTGGCACCGTCGGTCCATGCGGCCGCATCGGCCCGTGACGAGCGCGGGTGCGCTCCCTAGGCTGAGGCCATGTCGGATCCAGTCGAGGAAGCCCGCGCCGCCGCCGTCGCGGCCCGCGCCGCCGCGGACGAGGCGAGGCGTCTCGCGGACGAAGCCGCCGCCCGTGCCGAGGCACTCGCCCGCGCGCTCGAAGCACAGGCTGCGGTCGCACCGCCGACCGGCCTGGAGGCGCCACCCACGCCGCTCGTGGAGCCCACGACCGCCGACGACGCGGCTCCAGCAGCCGTGCCTCCCGTCCGGACGGACGCACCGCCGACCGGTCTGCTCAGCCCGGCCGCCGTCGATGCGATCCGCAGCGGCTACACGGTCGAGGGGTCCGCGATCGAGGTCGGCGCCCTGGTCGACGGGTCGGCCCGTCCCGACGTGCAGGTCCGGATCCCGCTCGGCATGCTGAACCGGCACGGGCTCGTCGCGGGGGCCACCGGGACCGGCAAGACGAAGACCCTGCAGGTGCTCGCCGAACAGATCGCTGCAGCCGGGGTCCCGGTGTTCGCGGCCGACGTCAAGGGGGACCTGTCCGGCCTGGCGGTCCCCGGTTCGGCGTCCCCGAAGCTCCTCGAGCGGACGCAGGGCATCGGCCAGGACTGGACCCCGGCCGCGAGCACGGCGGAGTTCTACGCACTCGGCGGGGTCGGGACCGGGGTGCCGGTCCGGGCGACCGTGTCCGGTTTCGGGCCCCTGCTCCTGTCGAAGGTCCTCGGACTGAACGGTACCCAGGAGTCCTCGCTCGGGTTGGTGTTCCACTACGCCGAGGCCGCCGGCCTGCCGCTCGTCGACCTCGCCGACCTGCGGAGCGTCCTCAGCTGGCTGACCTCGGACGCCGGCAAGGGCGAGCTGGCCGACCTCGGCGGGCTCAGCAAGCAGACCGTCGGCGTGATCCTCCGTGAGCTCATCACGTTCGCGGACCAGGGCGCGGACACGTTCTTCGGGGAGCCGGAGATCGACACCGCGCAGTTCCTCCGGACCGCACCGGACGGCACCGGCATCGTCAGCCTGCTCGAGGTCCCGGGCGTGCAGGACCGACCCGCGGTGTTCTCGACGTTCCTGATGTGGATGCTCGCCGACCTGTTCAACGAGCTCCCCGAGGTCGGCGACCAGGACAAGCCGAAGCTCGTGTTCTTCCTCGACGAGGCGCACCTGCTGTTCAACGGTGCCTCGAAGGACTTCCTCGACCAGATCACCCGGACCGTCCGGCTCATCCGGTCCAAGGGCGTCGGGGTGTTCTTCGTGACGCAGACCCCGAAGGACGTGCCGAACGACGTCCTGGCGCAGCTCGGGTCGCGCATCCAACACCAGCTCCGCGCGCACACCCCGGACGACGCGAAGGCCCTCCGCGCGACGGTGTCGACGTACCCGACGAGCGAGTACGACCTCGGCGAGGTGCTGACCTCGCTCGCGACCGGTGAGGCCATCGTCACGGTCATGAACGAGAAGGGTGCACCGACGCCGGTCGCGTGGACGCGCCTCCGGGCACCGCGCGGGTCGATGGACCCGATGCCGGCCGCGTCGATGCTCGCGGCCGTGCAGGCGTCACCGCTGTTCGCGACCTACGGCACGGCGATCGACCCGGACTCGGCGCACGAGATCCTGGCGCGGAAGCTCGAGGCGGCCGCGGCCGCGGCGAACGCCGCCGCAGCCGCCGAGGACGCTGCCCGGCAGGCCGCGGAGGCCGAGGTCGTCGCGGCGGGGCAGGCGAGGGAGGCGGCGGCCGCGACGGCGGCCGCCGCGAAGCGGGCCGCGGCGGAGCAGCGAGAACGGGCCGCGGCGCAGCGGGAGTACGACAAGGCGCAGCGCGAGTTCGAGCGGGCCGAGCGTGCCGCCGAGCAGCGGCGGCGCGGCACCCGGACGACCACCGGCTCGCGGACCCGGAGGCCGTCGGCCTCGGACCCGCTGTCGGACGTGCTCGGCAGCGCACTCGGGAGCTCCATCGCGAAGGAGGTCGTGAAGGGCATCTTCGCGACGCTGCGGCGGCGCTGAGTGGCGCGATGCTCCTACGGTCTGCGGCGGGGTGTTGCGGCAGTGATGCGCCGCGCAGCGCTCAGCGGGCGAGCACGCCCGCGGTCTCGGCGACGAGGCCGCACACGACGAACACCGCGACGACGAGCCCGACGACGACGAGCCCGCGCCGGCCCTCGTACCAGGAGCGGCTCCTCGGGAACCGTCGGTGGAACTCGCGGACGGACATCGGCTTCGGCACGTCGGTCACCTGGACGTCGAGCGCGAGCACCACCCGGGCGATGTCCGACTCGTTCCACAGGTCGCCGCGCAGCCGGAACAGCGTCGTGCCGTCCGCCGCGAGGGCGAGGAGCTCCCGCCGGGCGCGATCGGCCGCCGCGCCGGTGGTGGTCGCGAGCACGAGGCGGTCGACGGCGTGCCGGTCGACGGTCACGCGACGGCTCAGGACGCTCCGGATCTCGACGACGTCGGTCCCGACGCCGACGAACGCGGTGCGGATGCGGAGGAACAGGGCGCCGGTGACGACCGCGACGAGGATGATGACCGCCGTGACGACGGGCCAGAGTCGCGCCGGCATCGACATCCAGATCAAGGCGACGCTCAGGGGCACGGCGGAGAAGAAGACGCTCAGCGCGGTCGTCCGGAGGAGCGCGGCACGCGGCCGCACCACGAGTTCGAGCCCGGTGCGGACCGGGGTCGCCGATGCCGTCGTTTCCCCCACGGCGTGTCTCCTGCCTTCGGTGACGTCCGCCGTCGGTGGCGGACGTCTGGGTGGCGTGGTCGACGACCTCGGTCGCGTCGACACGACGCCCCTGCCGTGCCCCACACCTGCGGCGGCCCATGGGAGGCCATCGCTGCGGTCAGCATAGGACACGAGGAGCCGTCCTCGACACTGCAGGACGCCGCTCGGACATCGTCGGTCGGAACGGGGTGCACGCCGGTCGGACAGATGGGGGACCGGTGCGGGGTCCGGTGCAGGTCGCCGCTCCGGGACAGCGGTCCGGGAGCGGGACGCTGGCATGGAAAAGCCCCTGGATGGCGAGATCCAGGGGCTTCCGCGGAGGATGGGGGATTCGAACCCCCGAGGGCTTTCACCCAACACGCTTTCCAAGCGTGCGCCATAGGCCACTAGGCGAATCCTCCGGGCCACCGTCCGGGGACGGCGACACTCAATGGTACAGGTCCCGGGACCTGGTCACGACCGCCCAGCTTCCGACGGCGACGCCGGGCTACGCTCGCAGGCGTGTCGACCCGCATCTTCATCACGTCAGCAGAAGGACACACCGGCAAGAGCACCGTCGCCCTCGGGGTCCTCGAGACCCTCACGCGGTCCGTCGGACGGGTGGGGGTGTTCCGTCCGATCGCGCGGTCGACCTCGGAACGCGACTACGTCCTCGACCTCCTCCTCCAGCAGGGCGTCGCGGACATCCCGTACGAGGACTGCATCGGCGTCTCGTACGACGAGCTGCACGCCGACCCGGACGCCGCCCTCGCGAGCATCGTCAACCGCTTCGCGCACGTCGAGCGCCAGTGCGACGCCGTCGTCATCGTCGGTTCGGACTACACTGACGTCGGGAGCCCGACCGAGTTGTCCTTCAACGCGAGGATCGCGGCGAACCTCGGCGCCCCGGTGCTCCTCGTGCTCGGCGGCAGGAACAGTGCCGATCGGGCCGCCCGCACCCCGGACGACATGGGCCAGGTCGCGGAGCTCACCACGAGCGAGCTCCGGGCCGCGCACGCCGCGCTCCTCGGCGTCGTCGTGAACCGTGCGGACCCGGGGGCGATGCCCGAGATCATCGAACGGGTGGAGCACGCCGTCCACGACAGCCACCCGGAGACGCCGGTGTGGGCGATACCGGAGGACGCGGTCCTCGTCGCACCGACCGTCCGCGCGCTGCTCCAGGCGACGAACGCCACCCTCGTCCGCGGTGACGACGCCCTGCTCGACCGCGAGGCGCTCGGCACCGTCGTCGCCGGCATGAGCATGGAGAACGTCCTGCCGCGGCTCATCGAGGGCGGTGTCGTCGTCGTGCCCGGCGACCGGAACGACGTCCTCATCGCGACGCTGCTCGCGAACGACTCGGAGACGTTCCCGTCGCTCGCCGGTGTGATCCTCAACGGTGGGTTCGAGCCGCTGCCGCAGATCACCCAGCTGCTCGAGGGCCTGTCGAGCACACTCCCGATCGCACGGAACGACCTCGGTACCTACGACACGGCACTCCGCATCACGCAGACCCGCGGACGGCTCGCCGCGGACTCGCCCCGCAAGTACGACCTCGCGCTCTCGCTGTTCGAGAAGCACGTCGACGGCGCGGCCCTGCTGGAACGCCTGCAGGTCAGCCCGTCCGGCGTCGTCACCCCGCTCATGTTCGAGCACCTGCTGCTCGACCGGGCCCGCGAGTCGCGGAAGCGCATCGTCCTGCCGGAGGGCGACGACGACCGCATCCTCCGAGCAGCATCGACGCTCCTCCAGCGCGACGTCTGCGCACTGACGATCCTCGGCGACCCGGCGGCGGTCCGCGCCCGCGGCGTCGAGCTCGGGCTCGACCTCGACGCGGCGGACGTCGTCAGCCCGTTCGACGAGACCCTCCGCGAACGGTTCGCCGTCGAGTACGCGACGGTCCGCGCCCACAAGGGCATGACCGTCGAACTCGCGCGGGACACGGTCACCGACGTCTCGTACTTCGGGACGATGATGGTGCACCTCGGCATCGCGGACGGCATGGTCTCCGGCGCGAAGCACACCACCGCGCACACCATCCGCCCGTCGTTCGAGATCATCAAGACCCGTCCGGACACCTCCGTCGTGTCGAGCGTGTTCCTCATGGCGCTCGCGGACCGGGTGCTCGTCTACGGCGACTGCGCGGTGATCCCGGACCCGACCGCCGAGCAGCTCGCCGACATCGCGATCTCGTCCGCCGAGACGGCGACGCAGTTCGGCATCGACCCGCGGATCGCGATGCTCAGCTACTCGACGGGGGACAGCGGCTCCGGGGCGGACGTCGACAAGGTCCGCGCCGGGACCGCGTTCGTCCGGGAGCGTCGTCCGGACCTGCTCGTGGAGGGCCCGATCCAGTACGACGCCGCCGCCGACCCCACCGTCGCGAGCGCCAAGATGCCGGACTCCGCGGTCGCCGGCCACGCGACGGTGTTCGTCTTCCCGGACCTCAACACCGGCAACAACACCTACAAGGCCGTCCAGCGCTCCGCCGGTGCGGTCGCGATCGGCCCGGTGCTCCAGGGCCTCCGGAAGCCGATCAACGACCTCTCGCGCGGCGCGCTCGTCAGCGACATCGTCAACACCGTCGCGATCACCGCGATCCAGGCCGGCACCGCCACCGGCCTCGACCCGGTCCCCTGACCCGGCGGGGAGGCACGGCTCGGCCCCGCCCCGCCCGTCGCGCCCCCGGCGCCCACCCGACCACCGCCCATCGCGACCTGCCTCGTCGAGGCGGGTCGTGCCTCCAGACCGAAAGCAGGGAACCGTGCCCGCCGCACTCGTCGTCAACTCCGGATCGAGCTCGTTCAAGTACCAGCTCATCGAGCTCGAGGGCGAGCGCGAACTCGCGTCCGGGCTCGTCGAGCGCATCGGCGAGGACGCCGGGTCGTGGAAGCACACCAACGCGGTCACGGGGGAGTCGTCGTCGAACGACCGAGCGGACGTCCCCGACCACGCGGCCGGGTTCCAGGCGATGCTCGACGCGTTCGGCGCGGTCGGGCCCTCGTTCGACGAGCACCCGCCGGCCGTCGTCGGGCACCGGGTCGTGCACGGCGGGACCCGGTTCGACCGGGCCACGGTGATCACGCCCGAGGTCGAGCAGCAGATCGACGACCTGTCGAGCCTCGCGCCGCTCCACAACCCGGCGAACCTCGCCGGCATCCGGGCGGCCCGGAAGGTGTTCTCCGACGTGCCGCAGGTCGCGGTGTTCGACACCGCGTTCCACCAGACCATGCCCCCGGAGGCGTACACGTACGCGATCCCGGCCGATCTGGCCGACCGGTACGCGATCCGGCGGTACGGGGCGCACGGGACCTCGCACAAGTACGTGTCCGAACAGACCGCGGTGTTCCTCGACCGGCCGCTCGAGTCGCTCAAGACCATCGTGCTGCACCTCGGCAACGGCGCGTCCGCGGCGGCGATCGACGGCGGGGAGAGCATCGAGACGTCGATGGGGCTGACCCCGCTCGAGGGGCTCGTGATGGGGACGCGTTCCGGCGACCTCGACCCGGCGGTCCTCGTCCACCTGCACCGCGAGGCCGGGATGTCGTTCGAGGACCTCGACACCATGCTCAACAAGGAGTCGGGGCTCCTCGGGCTCACCGGGAGCGGCGACATGCGGGACGTGCAGCAGCAGGCGTCCGACGGGGACGACGTGGCCGCGGCGGCGCTCGCCGTGTACCGGCACCGGATCCGTCGCTACGTCGGGGCGTACGCCGCACAGCTCGGCGGCCTCGATGCCGTCGTGTTCACCGCCGGCGTCGGCGAGAACAACGCGCCGTTGCGGCAGCGGACCCTCGAGGGGCTCGGACACCTCGGCATCGAGGTCGACCCGGATCGCAACGAGGTGTCGTCGCGGGCGGCCCGACGGATCTCGACGGACTCGTCCCGGGTCGCCGTGCTCGTCATCCCGACGAACGAGGAGCTGGAGATCGCCCGGCAGTCCGCGGCCGTCGCGCTGTAGCCACCGCGCCGGGGCAGGCGCTCCGCGGAGAGCGATGTCCCGCGGGCGGGCCTCGGTCAGGTGAGGGAGGCGAGGGCGGCCGGGATCGGGGTGTCGCCGCTCGTCACCTCGAACTGACGACCGACTGCGGAGTCGTTGACGAGCGCGTCGAGCACGACGGCCGCGACGTCCGCGCGGGGGATCGACCCGCGGGGGACGGTCCGCCCGACGACGACGGTCCCCTGCGGCGGGGTGTCGAGGAGCGACCCGGGGCGGACGATCGTCCACCGGAGGCTTCGGGCGCGGATGTCGGCGTCGGCCTCGGACTTGGCGCGCAGGTAGATCTGGAACACCGCGTCGTCGTTCTTCGCGGGCAGCACGGCGAGTTCCGGGTCGTACGAGTCGGCGGCCATCGCGGAGATCATCACGTAGCGGTCGATCCCGATGCGCTCGGCGGCGTCCGCGAGGAGGATCGCACCATCGCGGTCGACGCTCACCTTGCGGTCCGCGCCGCTGTTCGGACCGCCGCCGGCCGCGAACACGACTGCGTCGACACCGCGGAGCAGCAACGCGAGGTCGTCGTCGTCCAGCTGCTCGAGGTCCGCGACGAGCGCCGAGCCGCCCGCGGTCTCGACGTCGCCGGCGTGCGCCGGGTTCCGGATGATGCCGACCGCGTCGTGACCGGCGTCGGTGATGAGGCGGGTGAGCAGGAGGGCGATCTGGCCGTGTCCACCGGCGATGGCGATCTTCATGACGCCAGTGAACACGCACGCCGCTCGACACGCGCACCGCGGCGGGGAAGCGTCGGCGCGGACCCCTGCCGGACCGGACCCGTGCCGGACCGGACCCCTGCCGGACCGGTTCCGAGGACGAAGAAGACTCCTCACGCACCCGCCAGAGCCCGGTTGCCCTTGCTGCGTCTCCGCCCTGGGGGAGTTGGCCTGGATGGCGTCACGTGAGGAGCCGGGGAAGAGTCTAGCGGACGTGGGGGAGCCGGACCGACAGGGTCACGGTGTCGTCCCTCGGCGTCGCTCGGTGGGGCCCGCGGGCGACATCTCGGCGTCGCTCAGGCCGGCCGGTGGACGACTCCTCGGCGGCGCTCTGGGCGGCCGGTGCACCATCTTCCGGCTCCGTGCCGAGGGGTCGGTCGAGCCATCCCCGTGGACGTGGTCGGGGCCAGCCGGGAGACCGTCCCCGACCCTGTGGACGGTTGTCCGCGGTGTCGGTCGTGACGGCTACCCTGGACCCGTGGTCACCGCCCTGTATCGCCGTTACCGGCCCGAGAACTTCGCCGAACTGATCGGGCAGTCCCAGGTGACCGACCCCCTCCGCACGGCGCTCCGCACGAACCGCGTCAACCACGCCTACCTCTTCAGCGGCCCGCGCGGTTGCGGCAAGACGACCTCTGCCCGCATCCTCGCGCGGTGCCTGAACTGCGCCGAGGGACCGACCGACACCCCGTGCGGCGTCTGCCCCAGCTGCGTCGAGCTCGCCCGCGACGGCAGCGGGTCGCTCGACGTCATCGAGATCGACGCCGCGAGCCACAACGGCGTCGACGACGCCCGTGACCTCCGCGACCGCGCGATCTTCGCCCCGGCTCGTGACCGCTACAAGATCTTCATCCTGGACGAGGCCCACATGGTCACGCCGCAGGGCTTCAACGCGCTGCTCAAGCTGGTCGAGGAGCCGCCCGACCACGTCAAGTTCATCTTCGCCACGACCGAGCCGGAGAAGGTCATCGGCACCATCCGGTCGCGCACCCACCACTACCCGTTCCGACTCGTCCCTCCGGCGGCCATGCTGGAGTACGTCGAGCAGCTCTGCACCGCGGAGCACGTCACCGTCGCACCGGGCGTCCTCCCGCTCGTCGTCCGGGCCGGCGGGGGTTCGGTTCGGGACACCCTCTCCCTCCTCGACCAGCTCATGGCCGGCTCCGAGGACCGGGCGATCGCGTACGACCGCGCGGTCGCGCTCCTCGGGTACACGGACGCCGCGCTCCTCGACGACGTCGTCGATGCGCTCGCCGTGGCCGACCCCCCGTCCGTGTTCGCCGCGGTCGACCGCGTCGTCCAGACCGGGCAGGATCCCCGGCGGTTCGTCGAGGACCTCCTCGAGCGCGTCCGCGACCTCATCGTGGTCGCCGCCACGAACGAGGGCGCGTCGGCCGTCCTCCGCGGCGTGTCGCCCGAGGAGCTCGACACCATGACCCGCCAGGCGGCGATGTTCGGTCCCGCGGCCCTGTCCCGTTCCGCCGACATCGCGAACGCGGCGCTCACCGAGATGACGGGCGCCACCTCGCCGCGGCTCCACCTCGAGCTGATGGTGGCGCGCATGCTCGTCCCCGAGGTCGACGACACCGAGCGCGGTGCCCTCGCCCGGGTGGAGCGCCTCGAACGACGTGTCGGCGTCGGTGACGCGGGTGGGCACCAGCCGGTCGAGCGACCTGCCGCCGGTCCGTCGGGTGGTCGGGGATCCAGACAGGAGGCCCGTCCGTCCGCCGCCTCGCCGGCGCCGGACCGTCCTCCGGTCGCGTCTGCACCTGTCCCCGCGACCGCACCTGTCGCCGCGACCGCACCTGCTGCCGCGTCCGGATCTGCTGCCGCGTCCGGACTGCCGTCCGCACCCACCGGCGGGTCCGCACCCGCGTCGCCGGGTGCACGTGCCGGGACCGCGCCGTCGACGGCGTCCGGACCGAGCGGTGCCGATGCGGCACGTGCGGCCGGCGACCCGGTCCCGGAGTCCGTGCCCGATGTCGCATCCGCCGCCGCTGCCGCATGGGGGACGCCAGCCGCGCCGACCCCGACGACCCGTCCGACGTCCGGAGGCTCCGCGTCGAGCGCGGTCGCGGACGAGGCGCCGGCTGCGTCGGCATCCGCTGCTCCGACGTCCGCGTCGGTCGCCTCGGCGTCGTCGACGGGCATCGGTGAGGTCCTCGGTGCCGCGCCCGCGATCGAGGTCGTCGAACCCACCCCGCCGATCGGCACCGTCGGGGTGCAGCAGATGCGCGACAGCTGGCCGCAGGTCCTCGAGCACGTGCAGCGCGCCCGGCGTTCGGCGTGGACCGTCGTGATGACCGCTCAGGTGACGGGCTTCGCGGACGACGTCCTGACGCTGACGTTCCCGAGCGCCGGCGACGTCGCGTCGTTCAAGCAGCCGGCGGAGCCCGGCGGCGACACCGGTTCGATCAGCGAGTACGTCCGAGCTGCCATCGTCGACCTCCTCGGCGTCCGGGTGAAGTTCGTCGCGCGAGGCCCGCGTCCGCCCCACGCTCAGGCCGCTGCAGCCGCCCCCGCCCCCTCCACCACCCGCCCCCTCACCCCTGAGCGAACCCCCGCCGAGCGTGCAGTTCCGCCGCGTGCATCCGCCCCGGACGCGGCCGAAATGCACGGTCGCGAGCAGGTCGGGCAGGCCGGGCAGGCCGAGCAGGCCGGGCAGGCCGGGCAGGCCGAGCAGGTCGGGCAGGCCGAGCAGGCCGGGCAGGTGGGCGAGGGGCCGCGGGACGCGACGAGCTCGGGTGTGAGCGCGGCCCAGGGCACGTCCCCGGCTCCGACATCGGGCTCGGCGCCGACACCTGCCCGGGCGCCGGAAGCGACCGGGCCCGTGACCGACTGGGCCGTCGCCACCATCCCGACCTTGGACCCCGGCCCGCCCGTGTCCGAGGACGGCTCCGCTTGGGCCCCGCAGTTCGGTTCGTCGTCGGACGGGCCGGCCTCCGGGTCGACCCCGCCGACCAGACTGACCCCGGACGAGCTCCGCGCTGCGATGGGCGCGATCGCTTCCGCGCCGGTCGCTGAGCGTTCCGAGGAATCCTCCCCGACGACGCCCCCCGAGTCACCGAGCACCGAGTCGGCGTCGCCCGAGTCGCCGTCCGAGGGGCAGCCCTCCACCGAGCGTGCAGTTCCGCCCCGTCCACCGGCGGCGGACACGGAAGAACTGCACGGTCGCGAGCGTGACGGCGACGAGCAGGCCGTCAATGCACCCCGGACGACGACGTCCGCGGCGCAGGGGGCACCCGACGCGGCGAGCACGGCCGGCAGCGACGTCCCCATCGACGACGTCCCGATCGACGACGTCCCGATCGACGACTACCCGCTCGACGACGCTCCGTACGACGACGGCGCACCGTTCCCCGACCCGGGCTTCGGCGGCGGCGGTCTGAACGGTCAGCCGGACCAGCAGCGTCCCGCGCCGACCGCGCCGACCACCACGACCGAGACGCCCCGCGCCGCCCCCGGCCGTTCGATGCCGCAGCAGTCCGCACCGGCCCTGCAGCCGTCTGCACCGGCGCACCAGCAGTCCGGACCCGCACACCAGCCGTCCGCACCGGCCCGGCAGCCGTCTGCACCGGCGCGCCAGCAGTCCGGACCCGCACAGCAGCCGTCCACACCCGCCGCCGTCCGCCGCACCCCGGTGCCGGGTCGCTACGGCGAGGCCGTCGTCCGCGAGATCCTCGGCGCCCAGTTCATCGAGGAGACCGCCCTCGACGACAGCGGTCGCGGAGGGCTGTAGACCATGTACGACGGCATCGTCCAGGACATCATCGACGAGTTCGGCCGCCTCCCGGGCATCGGCCCGAAGTCGGCACAGCGGATCGCGTTCCACATCCTCCAGACCGAGTCGTTCGACCCGACGCGGCTCGCCGAACTCCTCATGACGGTCAAGGAGAAGGTGCGGTTCTGCGAGGTCTGCGGCAACGTCACCGAGTCGGAGCGCTGCAGCATCTGCCGCGACCCCCGACGCTCCCCGGCCACGATCTGCGTCGTGGAGGAGGCCAAGGACGTCGCCGCGATCGAGCGCACCCGGGAGTTCCGCGGCCTGTACCACGTGCTCGGCGGCGCGATCAGCCCGATCGACGGCGTCGGCCCGGACGACCTGCGGATCCAGAGCCTCTTGACGCGGCTCGCGGACGGCACCGTGGACGAGGTCATCATCGCCACGGACCCGAACCTCGAGGGCGAGGCCACCGCCACGTACCTCAGCCGGCTCCTCGTGCCGATGGGCATCCGGACCACGCGTCTGGCATCGGGCCTCCCCGTCGGCGGGGACCTCGAGTACGCCGACGAGGTCACCCTCGGCCGCGCGTTCGAGGGCCGGAGGCTCGTCGGCGGGTGACCGCCGGACGGCCGCCGCGGGGACGAGTCGAGCCGCGCCTCCAGACCGCCGGCCGCGGACGGACGCGACGCAACACGGTGCCGCCGTTCAGTAGGATTCTCGGACCGCCTCCGACCGGAGCGGTGTCCCGTCCCAGGAGTTGACCACGTGGCCCTGATCGTGCAGAAGTTCGGTGGGTCGTCCGTCGCGGACGCCGAGAGCATCAAGCGCGTGGCCAAACGGATCGTGGAGACGAGGAAGGCCGGGAACGACGTCGTCGTCGCGGTGTCGGCGATGGGCGACACGACCGACGAGCTCCTCGACCTCGCGGGCCAGGTCAGTCCGCTGCCGGCCGGGCGTGAGCTCGACATGCTGCTGACGGCGGGGGAGCGCATCTCGATGGCGCTCCTCGCGATGGCGATCAAGAGCCTCGGGGTGGAGGCCAGCTCGTACACGGGCAGCCAGGCGGGCATGCTCACCGACGCGCAGCACGGCAAGGCCCGCATCGTCGACGTCACCCCGAAGCGCGTCCGCGAGGCACTCGACCAGGGGCACGTCGCGATCGTCGCGGGGTTCCAGGGGTTCAACCGCACCACGGGCGAGATCACCACCCTCGGGCGTGGCGGGTCCGACACCACCGCGGTCGCCCTCGCCGCTGCGCTCGACGCCGACGTCTGCGAGATCTACACCGACGTCGACGGCATCTTCAGCGCGGACCCCCGCGTCGTGCCGAAGGCGCACAAGATCGACCGCATCACGAGCGAGGAGATGCTCGAACTCGCAGCTGCGGGTGCGAAGGTCCTCTACATCCGCGCCGTCGAGTACGCCCGGCGGCACGGCGTCACCCTGCACGTCCGGTCCTCGTTCAACAACACCGAGGGCACCATCGTCTACAACCCTGCCGAGGGGGAAACCGTGGAAGAACCGATCATCACCGGCATCGCCGGCGACCTCTCCGAGGGCAAGATCACCGTCGTCGGCGTGCCCGACCAGCCGGGCAAGGCGGCCGAGATCTTCACGATCGTGGCCCGTGCCGGCGCGAACATCGACATGATCGTGCAGAACGTCTCCGCGGCGACGACCGGCCGGACGGACATCTCGTTCACCCTGCCGAAGTCGCAGGGCCCCGGCGTGCTGACCGCGCTCGAGGCGTCGAAGCCCGAGATCGGGTACGAGACCGTGCAGTACGACGACCAGATCGGCAAGCTCGCCCTGGTCGGCGCGGGCATGCGGACGAACGCCGGCGTCTCGGCGCAGCTGTTCCGGGCCCTGCACGAGTCGTCGATCAACATCGAGATGATCTCCACGTCCGAGATCCGGATCTCGGTCGTGACCCGCGCGGACACCCTCAACGAGGCGCTCCGTGTCGTCCACACCGCATTCGGCCTCGATGCCGACAACGACGCCGTCGTCTACGCCGGCACTGGACGATAGGGACCCTCATGACACAGCTCACCGTCGCCGTCGTCGGCGCGACCGGGCAGGTCGGCAAGGTCATGCGCCGACTCCTCGAGGAGCGGGACTTCCCCGCGACCCGGGTCCGGTTCTTCGCGACCGCCCGCTCCGCCGGCACCACCCTCCCGTTCCGCGGCGAGGACATCGTCGTCGAGGACTCCGCGACCGCCGACCCGACCGGGATCGACATCGCGCTGTTCTCGGCCGGCGCGACCGGGTCGCGGGCGCTCGCGCCGAGGTTCGCCGCGGCCGGTGCGATCGTCATCGACAACTCGAGTGCCTGGCGGCTCGACCCCGACGTCCCGCTCGTCGTGAGCGAGGTGAACCCGCACGCCATCGACGGCGCGACGAAGGGCATCATCGCGAACCCGAACTGCACGACGATGGCGATCATGCCGGTGCTCAAGGTCCTCGACGCCGAAGCCGGGCTCCGACGCCTCATCGCGACGACGTACCAGGCAGTGTCCGGGAGCGGTCTCGCGGGCGTCGAGGAGCTCCTCGGGCAGGCCAGGGCGGCACTCGAGCAGGACGCCGCGGCGCTCACGCACGACGGCGGCGCGGTGTCGTTCCCGGAACCGCAGAAGTACGTCGCGCCGATCGCGTTCGACGTCATCCCGTTCGCCGGCAACCTCGTCGACGACGGCTCGAACGAGACCGACGAGGAGCAGAAGCTCCGCAACGAGAGCCGGAAGATCCTCGAGCTCCCGGACCTCCTCGTCGCGGGGACCTGCGTCCGCGTCCCGGTGTTCACGGGCCACTCGATCGCGGTGAACGCCGAGTTCGACCGCCCGATCACGCCGGACCGTGCTCGCGAGGTCCTCGCCGCCGCCCCCGGGGTCGAGCTCGCCGAGGTCCCGACCCCGCTCCAGGCCGCCGGCGCCGACCCCGCGTTCGTCGGCCGGATCCGCGAGGACCGGTCTGCGCCTGCAGGACGCGGCCTCGCGCTCTTCGTGAGCAACGACAACCTCCGGAAGGGCGCAGCCCTCAACGCCGTCCAGATCGCCGAGGTCGTCGTCGCCCGGCGTGCGGCGGCCATCACGGCCTGAGGCGAGCGCGGTCCGGACGGGAGGCGCGGTGCGGGCCCGCCCCGCGCCTTCCGTCCGATGCCGGGTCGCGCTGGCGCGAGTCGCACCACCGTCTGCACCCTGCCGTCAGCGGGCGCTTGTAGGATCGGACGGTGCCGTCAGAGAAGTCAGTGAAGCCCGTTGACGTCGTCCTGATCGGCGGTGGGGTGATGAGCGCGACGCTCGGAGCCATCCTCCACCGCCTCGAACCGGACTGGTCGATCCGCATCTTCGAGCAGCTCGGCGGCGTCGCCGAGGAGTCCTCGAACCCGTGGAACAACGCCGGCACCGGGCACTCCGCGCTCTGCGAGCTGAACTACACGCCCGAGCGCCCGGACGGCACCGTGGACATCAGCAAGGCCGTCGTCGTCAACGAGCAGTTCCAGGTGTCGCGGCAGTTCTGGTCGTACCTCGTCGAGACCGGCGGGCTCGCCGAACCGGAGTCGTTCATCAACCCGACGCCCCACATCAGCTTCGTCTGGGGCGAGAAGAACGTCGCCTACATGCGTGCCCGGTACGAGGCGATGAAGGACCACCCGCTGTTCGCCGGCATCGAGTACAGCGAGGACGCCGCGCAGATCCGCAAGTGGGCGCCGGCACTCATCCCGGGCCGCAGGAAGGACCAGCCGATCGCGGCGACCTACTCCGCCGCGGGGAGCGACGTCGACTTCGGTTCGGTGACCCGCCAGCTCGTCGACGGCCTCGAGCTCGACGGCGTCGAGTTCGCGCCGAACCGCACGATCACGAGCGTCAAGCGGTGGCAGGACGGCCTCTGGCGCGTCAACATCAAGAACCAGGTCGGGCAGTCCCACCAGTCGATCGCCGCCCGGTTCGTGTTCGTCGGCGCCGGCGGCGGGGCACTCCGGCTGCTCCAGAAGTCCGGCATCCCCGAGATCCGCGGGTTCGGAGGGTTCCCGGTGTCCGGCGAGTTCCTCCGCTCCGACGACCCCGACGTCGTCGGCAAGCACGCGGCCAAGGTGTACGGCAAAGCATCGGTCGGCGCCCCGCCGATGTCGGTGCCGCACCTCGACACCCGCATCGTCGACGGGCAGGCGTCGCTCATGTTCGGCCCGTACGCCGGGTTCAGCCCGAAGTTCCTCAAGCAGGGGTCGGTGCTCGACCTGGTCAAGTCCATCCGCCTGCACAACATCCGACCGATGCTCGCCGTCGCGTTCTCGAACTTCGGCCTGCTGAAGTACCTCATCAGTCAGCTCGCGGCGAGCAAGCGCACGAAGTTCGCGGCGCTCCGGGAGTTCATGCCGACCGCCGAGCCGGGGGACTGGCACAAGATCATCGCCGGGCAGCGCGTCCAGGTCATCAAGCCGGACAAGGACAAGGGCGGCGTGCTGCAGTTCGGGACCGAGGTCGTGACGAGCGCGGACGGCACCATCGCCGGGCTGCTCGGTGCCTCTCCGGGGGCGTCGACGGCGGTGCCGATCATGCTCGGACTGCTCGACAAGTGCTTCCCCGAGCACCGCGCGAAGTGGGCCGAGGCGATCCGGGTCATGGTGCCGACGTACGGGACCGACCTCGCCGACGACCCGGCGCTCGCGGACGAGACGCTCACCCGCACGGCCGAGGTCCTGCACCTGCACCACTGACGATCCGTCAGCGCTTGACCGTCGTTCGAACATGTGTTCGAATGGCGGCATGCGGTGGGACAAGCAGGCGATCGACGCCGACCAGGACGGCATGCTGCCCGGGCTCTCGTCGAACGCGGGTTTCGTGCGGAGCGTCACGACGCCGGAGTTCGCGGGGGTGACCTTCCACGAGGTCCTCGCCAAGTCCGCGCTCAACCGGGTCGGCGCAGCCGGCGACCTCTACGGTGTCACGGTCAATCCGTACCGGGGGTGCTCGCACGCCTGCGTGTACTGTTTCGCCCGCCCGACGCACGCGTACCTGGAGTTCGACGCCGGTGCGGACTTCGACCAGCAGATCGTGGTCAAGACGAACGTGGCGGACGTCCTGCGACGTGAGCTGACGAAGCCGGGCTGGGACCGGCACCCGGTCGCGCTCGGCACGAACACCGACCCGTACCAGCGCGCGGAGGGCCGGTACCGGCTGATGCCCGGGATCATCGCCGCGCTGGCGGACTCCGGCACGCCGTTCAGCATCCTGACGAAGGGCACGCTCCTCCGCCGTGACATCCCGGTGCTCGTCGCCGCCGCGGAACGCGTGCCGATCGACCTGGCGATGTCGATCGCGGTGTACGACGACGAGCTACAGCAGTCGGTGGAGCCGGGGACCCCGACGACGGCCGCACGGCTGGCCACGGTCCGCGCCGTCCGGGACGCCGGGCTCGACTGCTCGGTGTTCCTGATGCCGATCATCCCGTTCGTGACGGACACCCGGGCACACCTCGGCCGCGCCGTGGCGCAGGCCGCCGCGGCCGGTGCGACGAGCGTGATGTACTCGGCGCTGCACCTCAAGCCCGGCGTCAAGCCGTGGTTCATGGCGTGGCTCGGACGGACCCATCCCGACCTCGTGCCCCGCTACCGGCAGATGTACCTCGACAACGCGTACGCGCCGCGGGACTACCGTCATTGGCTCGGCGCACGGATGCGGCCGATCCTCCAGGAGCACCGCCTGGAGGTCGGCAAGGTCGACCCGGCGACGGGCTCGATGGGGTTCCGGGACGCCGTGGACCCGCAGCCGGGCCGGGAGGCGTCGATCGGCGGAGCATCGCCGCTGCAGCGCGCCGACCCAACGAGGTCCGCCGCGACGCGGGGCGTGCCGGCCGCGACGCGGGGCGTGCCGGCCGCGACGCCGGGTGATGGCCAGATCGCCTTGTTCTGAGCAGTACTCGAACCCTACGTTCGGGGGACAGCGCGTTCCCGATCTTCCCGCGAGGATGGTGTTCACCGCCGCACCGACCGTCCCCCACGCCGGCGTTCGGGGGACACGATCAGCCGTTCGGTGGTTGAATCGAGGTCGGCGCATCCATGCTCGCGGAAGGACGGTCCAGGTGCTCGGTATCCCCACGCATCTCGCGCCGCGGGTGAACGCGTGGTCGATGGTCCGGTCGTTCCACGCCGGTGCGATCGCCGCCCTGGCTGCCACGGCCGCACTGCTCGTCGTCTACCGGATCGTCGACCCCCACGTCCACGTGATGCCGGCGGTCCTCGCACTCGTGCCGACCACCCTGATGATGGCGGTGCACACCCGGATCGGGACCTGGCGCTCCGCGGCCGCGTTCCTGCTCGTGGGGGGTGTCTGCGCCGCCTGGTTCGCGGCCGTGGTCGAATCCCAGCTCGGCGGGACCGAGTACATCGTCTCCTTCCTCATCTCCCTCGCGATCGTCCCGCTCGTGCTCGTCGGGGGCGCCGGGACCGTCCCGGCCCGCGTCATCGCCTGGTCGGTGCTCGGGTTCGCCGTCGGACGCGTCGCCACCATGGTCGGTGCGGCGACGACCGGTCGGGCCTACGAGCCGGTGGTGCTCGCCTGGGTGACCCTGGTCCTCGTCGTCGGCATCGTCGGGATCGGGACCCGGGTCACCGGTCGACTGCACCGCGTCCAACCGGAGTTCCTCCGATCGGCGCGCGAGGAACACGTCGCCGCCACACGACGGACGATCGAGCTCGAGGCGGCCGCCATCCTGCACGACACGGTGCTGAACCACCTGGCCGCGATCGCCAACGCCCCGGACGGGCCCGCGGACGCGTACCTGACCCGCGCGCTCGACGACGACTTCACGATGCTCTCCGGGCGGCAGTGGCTCGTCCCGCAGACGCCGACGGCCGCCGAGCCGGAGACCGCCGGTGCGCTCGCGGACGCCGTGGAGCACGCAGGACGGGACGGCCTCGAGGTCGAGCTGACCGGCGATGCCACCATCGCGGTGCGACTCGACCCCGAGATCGCGACCGCCCTCGGACGCGCCGTCGGACAGTGCCTCGCCAACGTCCGGAAACACGCCGAGACCGACCGAGCCGAGGTCAGCGTCTTCGACGACGGCGCAACCTGCACCGTGATGGTCGTCGACGACGGTCGGGGCTTCGACGAGTCCGCGACCGGTGCCGATCGGCTCGGCCTGAAGAACTCGGTCCGCCAGCGCATCGAACGCGTCGGCGGCAGCGTGCAGGTGTGGTCGTCACCTGGCACCGGGACGAGCGTGATGATGTCGGTGCCGTTCCACGCTTCGGCGCACGGCGGCTCCACGGTCGTCATGGGATCCGCCTCGTGAGCCACGGGGACCGCTCCGTGCGCCACGGGGACCGCTCCGAGCGCCACGGGATGCGTCCTGCGGGCTCGGCCCGACGGTCCGCGCCCCCACCGACGGGCACGGCGCAGCAGTACGACCCGCTCGGCGCCCTCGGTGCCCGCCCGCTCGTGTTGGTCGCGGTGTTCGGATCGCTGCTCTGGGCCGTCGTGGTGTCGGTGTTCTCGCGGGACGTCCCGGGCAGCCCGACCATGAGCGCCGTGACCGTCCTGCTCGTCGGCGCGGCTGCCGGTGCGGTCGTGGTCGGGACGAGCCCCTTGCGCGCACCGTTCTCGCGGACGACGTCGGTGTCGTTCGCGGTGCTGCTCGCGGTCGCGACGGTGACGAGCGTGGCGGCCCAGTGGGGTCCGGACACGAACGCGGTGAACGACTTCATGGCGCTCGTGTCGGCCGTCGGCGTGCTGGTGCTCGGTCCCTACCGGCCCTGGCGCGAGGTCCTGGCGATCGGCATCGCCCTGGTCCTGGTGAACGGGGTGACGTGGGGGGTCGCCGCCGCGGCGTTCCCCACCCAGGTACCGGTGAGTGTGGTCGTCCTGCTCGCCACGGCGCCGACGATCGTCCTGACCGCCGCGGCGGCGACGTACGCGGCGACGTTCGTGGCGTTCGCCGAGCGTGTGCAGATCCGTGCCGGGTCCTACTCCGTCGAGCGTGCCGACCGGGACGGGATCGCGCGGAGCGTGCAACAGGACCGTGTGACGATCCTGGCGCGCGACGTCACGCCGTTCTTCGACGAGCTCCGCACCCGTCGGACGATCACCGAGGCGGACCGGGAGCGGGCGCGCTCGATCGCGGACGGCATCCGGCGGGTGATGGTGGCCGACGCGGACCGCACCTGGCTGGAGCAGGCGGTGCTCGCCGACGGCGGCAGCCCGACCGAGATCCACGACCCCGACGCACTCATCCGCGGCATGGACATCGACCAGCGGACCGTCGTCCGGACGTTCCTCCGCGCCGCGCTCACGGACCCGACGGTCGACCCCGCCGCGATCACGATCGTCGTCGAGCGGATGCCTGCCGACCCCGCTCGCACCTGCCTCGACGTGACGATGGCGGTCGCCGACTCCGACGTCGGCATCCACCGTCGGTTCGACGTCTACCTCACGGTCCTGCGCGTCACGTTCCCCGACCTCGACGTCGCCGTCCGTCCGTCCGCCCTCGCACTAAGGTTCTCTTATGACCAGCACTGACCCGAACAGGCTGACGAACGGGGGAGCTCGCGGCTTCTCCGGCGCCGACCGTCGGATCGCGCCGGACTCCGGCGCGCCCGCGTACGGCGGCGCCGAGCGCGGCACGGCGCCGGCTCCGTCCGGCCTCGGGACCGCCGGGACGCAGGGCCGTTCCGGGTTCCAGGACATGCGTCGTACCGACGGGTCCGGCCAGACGCGCCGCGTACGTCTCGCGATCCTCGACGACCACGAGGTCCTCCTCGACAGCCTCTCGAGCTGGATCGCCGTGAACGCCTACGACTTCGACTTGGCACTCACCGCCCACACCTGGGTCGAGATGGTGCACAGCGACAGCTTCCCCACCGACCTGGTGTTCCTCGACTTCCAGCTCAAGGAACCGGTGTCCATCGAGGCTCGCGTGCGCACCTGCCGCGCTGCCGGGGCGAAGGTCGTGGTCCTCTCGAGCATGGACACCCGCGAGTCCCGCGACCGCGCGCTGCAAGCCGGCGCCGCGGCGTTCCTCTCGAAGTCACTGCCGATGCGCGAGGTCATGGACGTCGCACGCGAGGTCATGGGCGTCGCCCGCGAGACCGCTCCCCAGCGCGACTGGCGTCCGCTCCCGACCGGGGCTGCGGGGCACCAGCGTCCGAAGCTCTCCCACGGCGAGGAGGAGGCGCTCCGCCTCTACGTCTCGGGCTTCTCGACGAACGAGGTCGCCGCGCAGATGAACGTGCAGTACGAGACCGCCAAGACCTACCTCCGGCGTGTCCGCGAGAAGTACGGCAAGGTCGGCCGTCCCGCCTCGAAGAAGAGCGACCTGATCCGGCGTGCGGCCGAGGACGGGTACCTGCAGTAGTGGCCAAGCTGTACTTCCGGTACGGGGCGATGAACAGCGGCAAGAGCACGGCGCTCCTGCAGGCCGCCCACAACTACGAGGAACGCGGTCAGCGGGTGCTCCTCGCCAAACCCGCCGTCGACACCAAGGGCGACCGATCGATCGTGTCGCGGCTCGGCGTCTCGCGCGACGTCGACCTGGTGTTCACCCCGTCGGACGACGTCCGTGCGGCGGTGTCCGCCGCCGCCCCGGCCGACCCCGAACGGGCCGAACTCGACGGCATGGCCCGGACCGTCAGCTGCGTGCTCGTCGACGAGGCCCAGTTCCTCGCCCCGCGGCAGGTCGACGACCTCCTCCGCATCGCCGTGCTCGACGACGTTCCCGTGCTCGCGTACGGCATCCGCACGGACTTCCGGACCGAGGCGTTCCCCGGCAGCCGGAGGCTCCTCGAGGTCGCGCACTCGCTCGAGGAGCTCAAGACCATCTGTCGCTGTGGCCGCAAGGCGGTGTTCAACGCCCGCAAGGTCGACGGTGCGTTCGTGTTCGACGGGTCGCAGGTCGCGATCGACGGCGCCGACGTCGCGTACGAGTCGCTCTGCGCGACCTGCTACCTCACGGAGTCGGGCGGCACCCTCGACGGTTCCTGACGGAGCCGACCACGTTCCGGACGGGAGGCGCGGCACCCGCCCGCCCCGCGCCTCCCGTCCGGCGCGTGGCCCCGCGGGGCGCGCGAGTGAGCAGCAATCGTCGGGTCGGACACGGGCACTCGACGATTCCTGCTCACTGGTCCGGTGCCGTCGGCGGGAATCCGCATGGCGTGTGCCGCGTTGGCCTCCTCATGAGCGACAACGCACCGCACCTGTCCGTCCTCGACCTCGCGACGCGCGAGTACGGCGCCTCGAACGGCGACGCACTGCGGGGGAGCATCGACGTCGCCGTGCACGCCGAGGCGCTCGGCTACGAACGGTTCTGGGTCGCCGAGCACCACGGGATGCCGGGGATCACGTCCTCGGCGCCGGCGGTGTTGCTGGCGGCCGTCGGAGCTGCGACCTCCACGATCCGGATCGGCAGCGGGGGTGTGATGCTCCCGAACCACGCGCCACTCGTCGTCGCGGAGCAGTTCGGGACGTTGCGGGCACTCTACGGCGACCGTGTCGACCTCGGGCTCGGGCGTGCGCCGGGGACCGACGGTGCGACCGCGATGGCCCTGCGTCGCACGGATCGGCTCGACGTCGACGACTTCCCGGAGCGGCTGTCCGACCTGATCGGGTTCTTCACCGGGATGGACGCCGACAACCCGCTCGCCCGGATCCAGGCGGTCCCCGGCCACGGCGACGTTCCGGAATTCTGGCTGCTCGGCTCATCGGGCTACAGCGCGCAGGTCGCCGGCGTGCTCGGGGTGTCGTTCGCGTTCGCCCACCACTTCGCGTCCGACAACACCGAGGCCGCCCTCGAGCTGTACCGGTCGTCGTTCCGGCCGTCCCGGTTCCTGGACGCGCCGCGTGCGTACATCGGGGTGCAGGTCGTCACGGACGAGGACCCCGCCGTCGTCGCCGAGCAGGCCGCTCCGGGGATGATCTCGTTCATCCGGATGCGCACCGGTTCGAAGCCCGCGCCGGTGTCGATGGAGGAGGCGCGCGCCTACGAGTTCAACGACCTGGAGCGCCGCTTCATCGAGGCGCGGACGGCTCGGCAGGCGCACGGGAACGCGGATGACGTCGCGGCGCGGCTCAACTCCCTGCTCGAGACCACGAAGGCGGACGGGCTGATCATCGCTCCCGGGGCGGCGCAGGCGCAGTACCGGCACCAGGCGCTCGACGTCGTGATGGAACTGCATCGGGCGGGTCGCTTGGTGCGGCCCGTGCCCGTTTCCGCGTCCACGTCCGCGTAGAGCAGGTCGGCGCGGGCCGGCGTCCGGCGTCGGGCCGGGTCGGGCGCGGGGTCGGGGTCGGCTCGCGAGTGAGTCGAAATCGTCGGGTCGAGAGGTCCAACCCGACGATTGCTGCTCATTCGAGGTTTCCGGCGGTGCGGCAGGCGGTGGGTTCATCCGGCGAGTGAGTCGAAATCGTCGCGTCGGGCGGTGTGACCCGACGATTGCTGCTCACTCGCGGTTTCCGGCGGAGTGGTCGGCGGTGGGTTCATCCGGTGAATGAGTCGAAATCGTCGCGTCAGGAGGTCCTACCCGACGATTGCTGCTCACTCGAGGTTCCGGTGGGGCGGCAGGCGGCGGGCTCATCCGGCGAGTGAGTCGGGATCGTCGCGTCAGGAGGTCGAACCCGACGATTGCTGCTCACTCGAGATATTCGGCGGTGCGGTCGGCGGCGGGTTTGTCGGGCGAGTGAGACGGAATCGTCGCGTCAGGAGGTCGAACCCGACGATTGCTGCTCACTCGCGGTTTCCGGCGGTGCGGTCGGCGGCAGGTTCATCCGGCGAGTGAGTCGAAATCGTCGCGTTGGGCGGTGTGATTCGACGATTGCTGCTCACTCAAGGATCCAGGCGGTGCGGTCGGCGGCGGGTTTGTCGGGCGAGTGAGTCGAAGTCGTCGAGTCTGGAGGTCCGACTCGACGATTGCTGCTCACTCGCGGTTTCCGGCGGTGCGGTCGGCGGCGGGCTCATCCGGCGAGTGAGTCGGGATCGTCGCGTCGAGAGGTCCGACCCGACGATTGCTGCTCACTCGCGCGACCGCGGGACTCGGCGCCGGTCGGGAACGACGAAGGGCCCGACTCGTTGAGCCGGACCCTCCGTCGTACTGTCGGGGTGACAGGATTTGAACCTGCGACCTCGTCGTCCCGAACGACGCGCGCTACCAAGCTGCGCCACACCCCGCGGTGCCATCGCCTCGAACGAGGCAACCATGGAAGTCTACCGGATGTTCGAGGGTGCTCCGCACCATCTCGTCGACCCCCGGGCGCGTCGCTCGGGACACTCCCCAGGTCAGGCGGTGCGGGCGGTCAGCGTCACGACGACGGCTTCCGGGCGGCATGCGAAGCGCACGGGCGCGTAGATCGACGTGCCGATCCCCGCCGACACGTTGAGCCACGACCAGTGCGTCCGGTTCTCCCACCGGTGCAGTCCACTCGCGTACTGCCGGGGGAGGTCGCAGTTCGTCAGGAGGGCTCCGTAGCCGGGGACCGCGACCTGGCCGCCGTGCGTGTGTCCGGCGAAGACGATGTCCGCCCCTTGCGATACGAACGCGTTGAGGACGCGTTGGTACGGCGCGTGTGTGACCCCGATGGAGACCGGCGCGGGACCGGGCTCGTCGTTCCACGGGACCTCCTCGCGCATCTCGTCGACGAGGTTCGGCAGCAGATCGAGGCGGTCCCAGTTCCGGTGCGCGTCAGCGGTCCCGAACAGTTCGAGTCGCGATCCCTTGACCTCGATCGCACGAGCACGGTTGTCCAGGTCGACCCAGCCCAGCGACTCGAAGAACGCGGTCTGCCGCTCGATGTCGAGGTCGACGGGTTTGACGCCGTGCATCGAGCTGGGTCCGCCGAAGTACTTGAGCGGGTTCCGGGGTGCGGGACCGAAGTAGTCGTTCGACCCGTACACGAAGGCTCCGGGCACGCCGCGGAACGGCTCGAGTGCGTACTCCACCGCGGCGTTGGCCGTCGGGTGGCCGAGGTTGTCACCGGTGTTCACGATGAAGTCCGGTTCGACGAGGCTGAGGTCCCGGAGCCACTGCTGCTTGTCCGCCTGCCACGGCGCCATGTGGATGTCCGACAGATGCAGGACGGTCAGATCCCGCGACCCCGGTGGCAGGACCGGCACGGTCTCCCACCGGATCGAGAACCGTCGACGTTCGACGAGCGTGCCCCAGGCCGCCGTCCCCACACCGAGCAGCGCACCCGCAGCGACGACCCCGAGGGCACCGCCCCCGAGCACGCTGCCCCCGCCACCACCGCGGGCGTCGCGGTTCACGAACAGTTCCCGGGGTCCTTGCCGTCCGGCGTGCCGTAGAGGTTCAGGATGATCTGCTGCGTCTTCGGCGCGGCGGTGTTCGCGGCCGGCGTCGTCGAGACCACCTTGCACGCCTGCCCGTTCGCGCCCTTCTGGAACTGTCCCGCGACGGCCACGCTCTCGTACCCGGCGCCGTTCAGTGTCGCCGCCGCGTCCTTGGCGACCTTGCCGGTGACGTCCGGGACGTTCGCCTGCGAGCCGTCGCTGGTGTACACCGTGACGCTCGCGCCCTTCGAGAGCAGCGCCCCAGCGGCGGGCGAGGTCGACGACACCGTCCCCGCGGCGGCCGACCCGGCCTGCGTCCCACCATCGACGAAGGTGAACCCAGCCCCGGCGAGGGTGGTCTGCGCGTCGGCGGTGGTCTTGCCGGACACGTCGGGCACCGCGATGGTGTTGCCGTTGATCGCGGATCCGGAGGGGTTGGTGAACGCCCCGGCCGGGTACTGCGCGTTCATCGGCGTCTGCAGCTGCTTGAACACGCTCGCGCGCGCTCCGGCGTAGGTGTCGCGGACGCCGTTGGAGTAGTGGCGGAGGTTCATCAGCTTGCCGTCGGTGTTGCCCTGCCAGTACGCCGTCGTGACACGGGACGTGCCTCCGACGAGCCAGATCTGGTCCGCGTCGTCCGTCGTGCCGGTCTTGCCGAACATCTGCATGCCGTCGGCGGTCTGGGCTCCGACCGCCGTGCCGCCGGAGATCGTGCGCTTGAGTGCGTACACGGCGGTCTGCGCGACCGACGGGTCGATGACCTGGTTGCACTCCTTCTGCTGCCCGCCGAGCGACTTGCCGTCCGCGCTCGTGATGTTGTCGATCGCGATCGGCTTGCAGTAGATGCCGTTGTTCGCGATGGTGGCGTACGCCGCGGCCATGGTCATCGGCGCGATGTTGTTCGTGCCGAGCACGGAGGACGGGTAGGAGTTGAGCTCGGCGTTCCCGTCGGCGGGGTGGACTCCGAGCTTCTTCGCGTTGTCACGGATGTCGCAGAGGTCGAGCTTGGCGGCCATCGACGCGAAGGCCGCGTTCACCGAGGCTGCCGTCGCGGCGATGACGGAGAAGTTCCCCCGCTCGCCGATCGAGTCGTTCTTCGGTGCCCAGTTCCCGCGGTAGGTCTCGCCGCACCGCTCCCAGACGGTCTGGTTGTGCGGCGTGCCGTTGACGACCTCGTTCAGGCCGTGCCCGTTCTCGAGCCAGTCGAGGAGGGTGAACAGCTTGTACGTCGATCCGGTCTGGAACCCGATGCCACCGCCGTACTCGTGGTCGACGGAGTAGTTGATGCTCGTCGACGTCGGCGGCGAGGTCTGCGACTGGTCGTAGTCCTTGTTCTGCGCCATGGTCAGGATGCGCCCGGTCGACGACTCGAGGGAATCCGACACCGCACCGAGCGCGAGGCGCGTCTCGGTGTTGCGGTCGTACTTGTCGAGGATCGCCTTCTGGTCGGCGTTCAGGTCGAGGTCGAGCGTCGTCTGGATCTTGTACCCACCCGTGCGCCACGCTGCAGCGCGCTCCTTGTCGGTGGCGCCGAGCTGGTCCATCTGCTTGACGACCTTGACGGCGTAGTCGCAGAAGAACTGGGAACCCGCACCTGCCGAGGCCTGGCAGCCCTGCGTCGCCGGCGTGAGGTGCACGTAGTCGGCGGGCTTGGTCGCGAGCGCGGCCGTGAGCGTCGCCTTGTCGATGTGCTTCGCGGCGTACATCGCGTTGAGGATGACGTCGCGACGACCCTGGTTCGCCTCGTAGTTCTTGGGGTCGGAGAGGTTCCGCGTGTTCGGCGACTGCACGATGGCGAGGATGGACGCGGCTTCTTCCGCGTTGAGGTTCGTGGCGTCCTTGCCGTAGTAGTGCTGTGCGGCGGCCTGCACGCCGTAGGTGTTGTCACCGAAGAACGCGATGTTGAGGTACGCCGTGAGGATCTGCTTCTTGGTGTACTTCTTCGCGAGGCCGATCGCGAGCTTCATCTCCTCGAGCTTCCGGGGGATGGTCTGCTCGACGGCGTCGTTGTACGCCTTGACCTGTTCTTCCTTCGTCGGCTTCTCGAGGGCCTGCTGCATCTTGATGTTGCGGACGAGCTGCATGGTCAGCGTCGACGCGCCACCCGAGTCGCCGAGTCCGCCGCCCGCGACGCTCCCGAGTCCGGCGCGCACGAGCGAGGGGACGTCCACACCGCCGTGCTCCCAGAACCGTCGGTCCTCGCCGTCGATGGCCGCGAACTTCAGGTTGCCCGCGATCTGGTCGTACGTCAGCTCCTGGCGGTTCTGGTCGTAGACGGTCGCGAACTGCACGGGCTGCCCGTTCTGGTACGCGTAGAGCTCGTTGCGCTGCGGCAGGTCGCCGATCTCGATGTACTCGGGGAGCGACTCGAACACGCCGATCGTGGAGGTGGTGGTGACTCCGGCGACGGCGATCGCAGGGGTGACCCCGATCGTCACGAGCAGACCGGCGAGCGCGCTGAAGCCGACGAAGCCGATGAAGGCTCCGACGGCGGACACGGGCTTCGTCTTCTGGGCAGACATAGGATGCAGGCTAACCGATCCGCCCGACAGTCCAGCTGACAAGGAGCCGCATGCCTCGCTGGGAGTACCGCACCACTCCGCTCATCATCCACAACACCACCGCGATCCTCGACAACTTCGGTGACGACGGCTGGGAGCTCGTCCAGGTGGTGCAGGGGCCCGAGGGTGGACTGGTCGCCTACCTGAAGCGGCCGAAGGCCGACGCGTGAGCGTCGAGGAGCGCCTCGCCGAGCTCGGCCTGACGATCCCCGCGGTCGCGACGCCGGTGGCGAGCTACGTCCCCGCGGTGGTCTCCGGCGGTCACGTCCACACCTCCGGCCAGCTGCCGTTCGTGGACGGCGCGCTCCCGGTCACCGGGAAGGTCGGCGGGACCGTCGACCCGGACGTCGCGAAGGCACAGGCGCGGCAGTGCGCCCTCAACGCGATCGCCGCGGTGCAGTCCGTCGTCGGGTCGCTCGACCGGGTGTCGCGGGTGGTCAAGGTGACCGGGTTCGTCGCGTCCGATCCGTCGTTCACCGGCCAGCCCGGTGTCGTCAACGGCGCGTCCGAGCTGCTCGGCCAGGTGTTCGGCGATGCCGGGGTGCACGCGCGGAGCGCCGTCGGCGTCGCGGCGTTGCCGCTCGACGCCCCCGTCGAGGTCGAGATCGTGGTCGAGATCACCGACTGACGCGTGCAGTCCGACGCAACCGACGAACGGGAGGGACGGTGCCAGCTGGCACCGTCCCTCCCGTCCGTTGCACGGCTCGTCTCGGAGCCGAGCCGAGCTACATGAGCTCCGTGATCTGGGCCATGATGCCGCCGTCGGCGAGCGTCGTGGTGTCGCCGACGACGCGGCCCTCGGCCGCGTCGCGGAGCAGGCGACGCATGATCTTGCCGGACCGGGTCTTCGGGAGCTCCGGGACGATGACGACCTGCCGGGGCCGTGCGATCGCCCCGATGCGCCTGCCGACGAACTGCCGGAGCTCCTCGCTCGTCGCCGCACGGTCGACGCCGTCCGCCGCCGCCGCCGTGAGGATCACGAACGCCACGATGGCCTGACCGGTCGTGGGGTCGTCGGCCCCGACCACGGCGGCCTCGGCGACTCCGTCGTGCTCGACGAGCGCCGACTCGATCTCCGCGGTGGACAGGCGGTGGCCGGAGACGTTCATGACGTCGTCGACGCGTCCGAGGAGCCAGATGTCGCCCTCACCGTCGAGTCGGGCTCCGTCACCGGCGAAGTACCGACCGGGGAACCGCGACCAGTAGGTCTCCACGAACCGATCGGGATCGTGCCAGATCCCGCGCGCCATCGACGGCCACGGCTCCGCGATCGTCAGGTAGCCGCTACCGCCGGGGCCGACGCGGTTGCCGTCGTCGTCGACCACCTCCGCGAGGATCCCGGGCACCGGGCACTGGGCCGCACCGGGCTTGAGCTTGGTGATGCCGGGCAGCGCGGAGACCATGATGCCCCCGGTCTCGGTCTGCCACCAGGTGTCCACCACGGGGGTGCGGTCGTGGCCGATCACCTGCCGGTACCAGTGCCACGCCTCGGGGTTGATCGGCTCGCCCACGGAACCGAGCAGACGGAGCGTCGAGAGGTCCCGCGCGTCCGGGATCTGCCGGCCGGCCTTCATCGCCGAGCGGACGGCGGTCGGCGCCGTGTAGAGGACGGTGACGCCGTACCGGTCCACGAGGTCCCACCAGCGCCCGGGTCCCGGTTCGTCCGGCGTGCCCTCGTAGAGCACCTGCGTGACACCGTTCGCCAGGGGACCGTAGACGACGTAGGAGTGCCCGGTGATCCAGCCGATGTCGGCGGTGCACCAGTAGACGTCGGACTCCGGGTGCATGTCGAAGACGTTCCGGTGCGTGAACGCCGCCTGGGTGAGGTACCCGCCCGAGGTGTGCACGATGCCCTTGGGCTTCCCGGTCGTCCCGGACGTGTAGAGGATGAAGAGCGGCTGCTCGGCGGGGAACGCTTGCGCCTCGTGGTGCTCGTCGGCCTCCGCGAACGCGTCGTGCCACCACAGGTCGCGGTCGTTCCACGCGATGTCGTTCCCGCCGCGCCGGACGACGAGCACGTGTTCGACGCTGTCCGTGCCCTCGCCCTCGAGCGCCTCGTCCACCGCAGGCTTCAGCGGTGCGACGGACCCCTTGCGCCAGCCGCCGTCCGCGGTGACCACCACCTTGGCGCCGGCGTCCTCGATCCGTGCGCGGAGGCTCTCGGCACTGAACCCACCGAACACGACCGAGTGGATCGCGCCGATGCGGGCGACCGCGAGCATCGTGACGACGGCCTCGGGGATGAGCGGCAGGTAGACGACGACCCGGTCGCCGACACCCACGCCGAGGTCCTGCAGCATGTTCGCGGCCCGTTCGACGTCGGCGGTCAGCTCCGCGTACGTGATCGTCCGGGTGTCGCCGGGTTCGCCCTCGAAGTGGATCGCGACCCGGTCGCCGTGGCCGTCGCGGACGTGCCGGTCGAGGCAGTTCTCGGCGACGTTCAGGGTGCCGTCGTCGAACCACTTGGCGAACGGCGCGTCGTCGAAGTCCAGGGTCCGGGTGAACGGGGTCCGCCAGTCGAGGAGTCCCCGCGCCTGGTCGGCCCAGAACTGCAGCCGGTCGGCCGCGGCGGCCTCCGCGAGGTCGTCGTGCGCGACGGCCGCGGCGGCGAAGTCGGCCGGCGGCGGGAAGCTCAGGGTGTCCCGCGCGTCGACGTCGTCCGTGGCGGTGGGGGTCCCGGTGGTGGGCTGTGCCCCGGTGGGTGCGGTCATCAGCGTCCTCTCGCGTCGTTGCGGACCGGCGGTGCCGGAGACGGGCGCTGCTCGCCCTGCCCGACTCGTCGTTGCTCTCGTCGGACATTACCGCTCGTCGGGAACGGACCGCCCCGTTGCATGCGTCCGCACCGGTCGGCCGGACGGCGTCCGTCGGCGCAGGGGGGAGCGCAGTCGATGCGTCGTGGGGTACACTTGCAGGTGCCGGACTCGTTTCTGGTGGCAGCGGACCGGATTCCCCCCAATCCTCCGATGCCGTGGCGGCACCCGTTCCCCCCAACAGGTGCCGCCCTTCTTCGTTCCGGGGCTTGGTCGCTCGGATCCCGCCGAGCCGGGCCGTGTCGCAGGTCCCGCGCGTCGTGACGATCGCCGGTCGATCCGCATCACCACGGTGATCCGTGGACAGACCTGTCCATCTCCGGGACGCGACGGTCCACGTCGTCCGGCCGTGCTGCGACGACGGTGAGCATCCATTTCGCCGGGGATCCGGGCCGTCCGCGACAGCCGACGCCGTCATCGCCCGGGCTCCTGACGGTCCCGACGACGGGACCTCGACGGTCGGCGTCGCCGGGGACGGGGGACCGGAACGGGGTACAGATCGTCGCGCCGGTCCAGATCGTCGCGTCGGTCCAGGGAGGCGCCGGTCCAGGGAGGCGTCGTCGTCCCTGCACAGGCCGACGTCCGCCCGGAACCGTCAACAGGGGGTCCGCGGCCGCTGCGGCATCCGCCGTGGCCGCCCTACCGTCCTGACGCATGACACCACCCTCGAGCGATGCTGCCGTCCGACCGGCCCGCCGTCCGCCCGTCGTCCCGGCGCGCGCCGCCCCGGCACCCTTCGTCCCGGTCCCGGGGCGACCCGATCCGGTCGTCGCGACGCTCCGCGGTGGTGGACATCTCGTCGAGTTCGAGGAACTCGTCCCGTTCGTCCGCGACCCGACCGTCACCGACGTCCTCGTGCTCGGCGACCGTGGCGTCTGGATCGACGCAGGCCACGGGCTGGAACGGGTGGGCCTCCTGCTCGACGAACGGCGTGCGCGCGACATCGGGACCCGGCTCGTTGCCCGCGCCGGTCGACACGTCGACGAGGCCACACCCGCTGTCGACGTCCACCATGCCGACGGGATCCGGGTGCACGTCGTCCTCGCGCCGATCTCGCAGTCGGGGACCGCGCTGTCGATCCGGCTCCCGAGCACCGAGTGGTACAGCCTCGACGACCTCGACAGGCGCGGGTTCTTCACCAGGGTGCCGCGCCGTGTGGTGGAACGAGCCGTCCTCGAGCGGCGGAACGTGCTCGTCACCGGCGCGACCGGGAGCGGCAAGACGACGCTCCTCGGGGCGATGCTCGCCCTCACGCCGCCGGACGAACGCATCGTCACGGTCGAGGACGTCGCGGAGCTCCGCATCGACCACCCGCACGTCGTGCGGCTCCAGGCACGCCAGGCGAACGCCGAGGGGACGGGCGCGATCGACCTCGGTCGGCTGGTCCGCGAAGCCCTCCGGATGCGCCCGGACCGGCTCGTCGTCGGGGAGTGCCGGGGTGCCGAGGTCCGCGACCTCATGGCCGCGCTCAACACCGGTCACGACGGCGGCGCCGGCACGCTGCACGCGAACGGCACCGCGGAGCTCCCGGCGCGGCTCGAGGCCCTCGGGGCGCTCGCCGGGCTCGACGCGGTTCCGCTCGCCCGGCAGGCGGTGAGTGCGTTCGACCTCGTCCTCCACGTGGACCGATCGGCCGGGAGGCGCGGGTTGGCCTCGGTGGGCCGGCTCGCGGTGGGTGCCCACGGACGTCTGGTGGTGACCGATGACGCCGGGCGCGGCTGATGCCGTCCTGGTCGCGCGGACGGTGGAGCGCGTCGCGGCGCTGACCCGGGGCGGCATCGATGCGCGGCGGGCGTGGCTGGTGGTGGCGGAGCGGACGCCGGGCCTCAAGGGCGTGGCCAGCGCGGTGGCCGGTGGGGCGGGGGTCGCCGATGCGCTCGGGGCGAGGCCTGCGGATGCGCTCGGGGCGGGGCCCGCCGACGTGCCGGGGGATGGGGTCGTCCATGCACTCGGGACGGGCGGCACCGACGCCGCCTGGTGCGACGTCGCCCGTGCATGGCGGGTCGCGGAACGCACCGGAGCGCCGTCGGCTGTGACGCTGGACGCGGTCGCCGCGGCGTTGCGGGACCGGGCCGCGGCGCATCGTGCCGTGGAGTCCGCACTCGCCGGCCCGCGGGCGAGCGGACGCGTGGTGCTCGCCCTCCCGGCCGTCGGCGTTCTGTTCGGACTGCTGTGGGGCGGGGAGTCCCTCCGGTTCCTGCTCGGGAGCATCGGCGGCTGGGGCTGTCTGCTCGTCGCCGCCGCGCTCGTGGTCGCCGCTCGGACGTGGACCACGCGTCTCGTCGCCCGCGCGACACCGACCGGCGGCGTGCCAGGGCTCGCACTCGAGCTGTGGGCGGTCGCCCTGTCCGGCGGGTCCCCGCGGTCGACGGCGGAGCACGTCGTCGAGGACGCGCTGGCCGGACGCCCGGTACCGCCTGCGGAACGCGCGCTCCTCGGGGAGACCCTCGACCTCGCCGACGCCGTCGGCATCCCGGCCGCGTCCCTCCTCCGGTCCGCCGCGGACGACCTGCGGCGGGACGAGGCCGCCGAGCATGTCGCGGAGGCCGAGCGGCTCGGGGTGCGGCTGGTGCTCCCGCTCGGGGTCTGCCTGCTGCCGGCGTTCGTGCTCGTGGGGATCGTGCCGGTCGTCGCCGGCATCTTCTCCTCCACCGTCGGGGCGGTCCTCGGATGAGTCCACAGGCGGCCGGGACGGGCGTCGCCGAGGCGCCCGGATCCGCCACCATCGAGACCTCGACGCGCACGGGGCGCCGTCGACGGGAACGGAAGGAACGGGCAGATGGGAGCAGGACGACGATGCACCGAGCACGGAGCGGGTCGGCGGGCCGGATCAGGTCTGTGGTCCGGAGTGGGTCGGCGGGCCGGAGCGGGGTCGGTCGACCGACGACGGTCGCTGCCGCAGTCATGGTCGGGGCTGCGATCCCGGTGGCGGACAGAGCGGGGTTCGGCGACGGCCGAGTACGCGGTGGTCATCCTGGCGGCGGTCGCGTTCGCCGGGATCCTCGTGGCCGTGATGCGCTCGAGCGAGGTCCAGGCGCTCCTCGTCGGCATCGTGCGCGGGGCGCTGACCCCGTGAACCGCGACTCCGAGCGCGGTTCCGTGACGGTCGAGTTCGCCGTCGCACTGCCGGCCGTGCTCGTCGTCGTGTCCCTCGCGCTCGGGGTCGCCGCGGCGGCCGGGCTCCAGATCCGGCTGCAGGCCGCCGCCGCCGGCATCGCCCGGGCGGCCGGCCGCGACGACCCGGACGACCGTGGTCTCGCGGCCGCGATCGCTCCGGGGGCGAGCGTGACCGTCGCCGGACGCGGCTCCGTGGTGTGTGCGACCGTCGAGCGACGCGCGCCGGTGCTCGGCGTCGTCGGCGTCCGCGTGCGGGCGATCGGGTGCGCCCCGACCGGCGGCCGCTGATGGCTGGCGGTCCGTGTGACCGGGGGAGCGCCTCCGTGGTGGTGCTCGGCGTCGCGCTCGCGATGATCGTCGGGACCGGTGCCCTGGTCACGGCGGGTCGGAGCCGAGCGGACCTCGCACGAGCAGCATCGGCCGCCGACGCGGCAGCGCTCGCCGCGGCCGCCGCCACCGTCGGACTCCGACCCGGGAGGCCGTGCGTCTCGGCGTCCGAGGTCGCCCTCGCCAACGGGGCGCAACTCGCTCGGTGCGTCGTCGACGACGCGTCGGTCGTGGTGTCGGTGACCGTCCGGTCCGGCGTGTTCGGCGTGGACGCGGCGTCCCGGGCGGGTCCGGCGCGCGACTCCACTGACCGTTGGGGCGAGCGGCTGTCCGTGCACGGCCTCGGACGGAGTGCGTCGGGACACCATGTGTATGGTGTGCCTGTCGGCCAGCGACTCATCGACAGTTCTCCGACACCGGATCGGTCGGCGCGTCTGCGTCGATCGGTCGTCTGCATCATCGATCAAGGAGTCACGTGCCAGGCACGAAGAAGCTCGTGATCGTCGAGAGCCCCGCAAAGGCGAAGACGATCGCGCAATACCTCGGCGACGGGTACGAGGTCCAGGCCTCCGTCGGCCACATCCGAGACCTCGTCGAGCCGAAGAACCTCCCCGCCGAGCTGAAGAAGGGCTCGCTCGGCAAGTTCTCGGTGGACGTCGAGAACGGCTTCGAGCCCTACTACGTCGTGTCGGACGCCAAGAAGAAGACCGTCGCGGAGCTCAAGCGCGCGCTGAAGGACGCCGACGAGCTCTACCTCGCGACAGATGAGGACCGTGAGGGGGAGGCCATCGCGTGGCACCTCCTGCAGGTGCTGAAGCCCAAGGTGCCGGTCAAGCGCATGGTGTTCCACGAGATCACGAAAGAGGCGATCCAGCGAGCGCAGGAGGCCACGCGCGAGCTCGACACCGCCCTCGTCGACGCCCAGGAGACGCGCCGGATCCTCGACCGTCTCTACGGCTACGAGGTCTCTCCCGTGCTCTGGCGCAAGGTGGGCCCCGGGCTCTCCGCCGGGCGCGTGCAGTCCGCGGCGACCCGGCTCGTCGTCGACCGCGAGCGCGAGCGTCTGGCGTTCGTGTCGGTGAACTACTGGGACCTGACCGCCCGGTTCGCCAAGGCCGACGAGGGAGCGTCGTTCTCGGCCCGCCTCGCACGGCTCGCCGGCACGCGGGTCGCCTCCGGGCGCGACTTCGACGACCGAGGCACCGCCAAGGGCGACGCGGTCCTCCTCGACGAGTCGTCGGCACAGGCACTGTCCACGGTGCTCGAACGCTCCGGGTCCGCTGTCGTGCGGAGCGTCGAGTCGAAGCCGTACACGCGCCGGCCGGCCGCCCCGTTCACGACCTCGACCCTGCAGCAGGAGGCCGCACGCAAGCTGCGGTTCTCGGCACGGCAGACGATGAGCGTCGCGCAGTCGCTGTACGAGAACGGCCACATCACCTACATGCGGACCGACTCAGCGTCACTGTCGCAGCAGGCGATCGCGGCGGCACGCAAGCAGGCGTCGGAGCTGTACGGACCGGAGACCATCCCGGACAAGCCCCGGTCGTACGCGGGCAAGAGCAAGAACGCCCAGGAGGCCCACGAGGCCATCCGTCCTGCGGGGGACACGTTCAAGACGCCTTCGCAGATGCAGGGTGTGCTGCGCGGCAACGACTGGCGGCTCTACGACCTCATCTGGAAGCGCACCGTCGCGTCCCAGATGGCAGATGCGAAGGGCTCGACGGCCTCGGTCGTCATCGGCGTCACCTCGACCGAGTCGGTCGAGGGGCTCGCGCTCACGGCCTCCGGGACCGACGCCGAGTTCACCGCGTCCGGCACCGTCATCACCTTCCGCGGGTTCCTGAACGCGTACGAGGAAGGCAAGGACGAGGACCGTCACGAGACCGCTGAGCAGGCGGACACGACCCTGCCGCAGATGGCGGAGCGCGACCCACTCGGCCTCGAGGCGATCGAGGCGAAGGGCCACGACACCTCCGCGCCCCCGCGGTACACCGAGGCGAGCCTCGTGAAGACGCTCGAGGAGCTCGGGATCGGCCGTCCGTCGACCTACGCCGCCATCATCTCGACGATCGTCGATCGCGGGTACGTCACCCCCCGCGGGACGGCGCTCGTCCCGAACTGGATCGCGTTCAGCGTCGTGCGGCTGCTCGAGGAGTACTTCCACGACCTCGTCGAGTACGACTTCACGGCGGGCATGGAGGACGACCTCGACCGGATCGCGGGCGGCGAGGCCGACCGTGTCGACTGGCTCACCGGCTTCTACTTCGGGAACGCCGCCCAGCGCGGTCTCCGGAAGGTGATCGACAACCTGGGCGAGATCGATGCCCGTGAGATCAACTCGGTCGAGCTCGCGCCCGGGCTCACCTTGCGGATCGGCAAGTACGGACCGTACATCGAGACCCCGAGTGACGACCCGGAGACCCCGAGACGCGTCAACGTCCCCGAGGACCTCGCGCCGGACGAGCTCACCGCCGAGAAGGCGAAGGAGCTCGTGGACGCCCCCGTCGTCGGCGACCGCGTGGTCGGCGTGAACCCGGCCACCGGCAAGGAGGTGCTCGCGAAGGACGGTCGGTTCGGGCCCTACGTGACCGAGCGCTCCCCGGAGCCGGAGCCGGACGTCGATCCGGCGACCGGCGAGGTCCTCGAGCCGGAGGCCGCTCCCACCAAGACGGCGTCCGCGTCGGCGACTTCGACGCCGGCGAAGAAGGCCCCGGCGAAGAAGGCCCCGGCGAAGAAGAAGCCCGCAGCACCTAAGGAACGGACCGCGTCGCTGTTCAAGTCGATGGACCCGGCGACGGTCGACCTCGAGACGGCGCTCAAGCTCCTCGACCTGCCCCGCGTCGTGGGCACGGACCCGGAGACCGGCACCGAGATCCTCGCCCAGAACGGTCGGTACGGGCCGTACCTCAAGAAGGGCACCGACACCCGGACCCTGCCGAGTGAGGACGCGATCTTCGACATCGACCTCGCGGGTGCGATCGAGCTCTACGCCCAGCCGAAGTACGGCGGACGGGCGGCGTCGAGCGCGCTCAAGGAGTTCGAGCCGGACCCGGTCAGCGGGAAGCCGATCAAGATCAAGGACGGCCGGTTCGGCGCGTACGTCACGGACGGCGAGACGAACGCGACCATCCCACGCGGCGAAGAGGTCGAAACGGTCGACTTCGATCGCGCCGTGCAGCTCCTCGCGGACAAGCGTGCGAAGGGTCCGGCGAAGCCCAAGGCCAAGCGGACCACGACCCGCAAGGCACCGGCGAAGAAGCCTTGACGCACGCGACATCGGCGCCCCTCGGACGGTTCATCACGTTCGAGGGCGGCGACGGCGCCGGGAAGACGACGCAGGCCGCCCTCCTCGAGGATTGGTTGCGGTCGCTCGGCCGGACAGTGGTGCGGACGCGCGAGCCAGGGGGCACCGACCTGGGGCTGCGCATCCGCGAGATGGTGCTGCACGAACGCGGGCACATCACCCCACGCGCGGAGGCCCTGCTGTACGCCGCCGATCGTGCACACCACGTCGAGACGCTCGTCCGGCCGGCGATCGAGCGCGGCGACGTCGTCGTGCAGGACCGGTACATCGACTCCTCGGTCGCCTACCAGGGGGTGGCCCGGGCACTCGGGGCCGACCACGTCCGCGACGTCTCGAACTGGGCCGCCGGCGGTCTCCGCCCCGACCTGACGGTCCTGCTCGACCTCGACGTCGCCGTGGGGCGCGCCCGCGTCGCGGCAGCCCGCGGAGTGCTCGACCGACTCGAGTCGGAGGCATCCGCGTTCCACGAGGCGGTCCGGGACGCCTTCCTGACCATGGCGGCGGCGGAGCCCGATCGGTTCGTCGTCCTGGACGCAACGGCCGACCCGGCCGACGTCGCCGCGACGATCCGGACGGCCGTCGAGTCCCGGCTCGGGGTGTCAGCATGAGCATCGGGACGAGAGCGTGAGCATCTGGGACGGGCTCACCGGGCAGGACGACGCCGTCGCGGGCCTCCGTTCCGCGGCCGAGGGGCCGGACGCCACCGGAGGGATGACCCACTCCTGGCTGATCACCGGTCCGCCGGGCTCCGGTCGGTCGAACGTCGCGCTCGCCTTCGCGGCCGCGCTCGTCGGGGACGGCCCGGACGACGACCGCGCCCTCGCCCAGGTCACCGCACGCACGCACCCGGACGTCGCCGTGCTCACCACACAGCGCGTCATCATCACGATCGACGAGATCCGCACGCTGGTCACGAGCTCCTACTACTCGCCGTCGGTCGGCCGGTACCGCGTGATGATCGTCGAGGACGCCGACCGGATGACCGAGCGGACGTCGAACCTGTTGCTCAAGGCGCTCGAGGAGCCGCCGGAGCGCACGGTCTGGATCCTCTGCGCCCCGAGTGAGGCCGATCTCATCCCCACGATCCGGTCGCGCGTCCGGTCGGTGCGCCTCCGCGTCCCCGGGGTCGAGTCGGTCGCAGACCTCATCGTCGCGCGGACGGGCGTCGATCGTGCACTCGCACTCGACGCGGCCCGCCAGGCGCAGAGTCACATCGGCATGGCGCAGCGTCTCGCCACGAGCGAGGACGCCCGCGATCGCCGCCGGCGCACCCTCGACACCGTGCTCCGCATCCGGACCGTCGGCGACGCCGTGCTCGCAGCCGCCGAACTGATGGCGGTCGCGGACGAGGACGCCAAGTCGATCACCCAGGAGCGCGACGCGGAGGAGCGCGACGCCGCGCTCCGATCGCTCGGGGTCGAGCCGGGCGGGACCGTGCCGCCGGCCCTCCGGTCGCAGCTCCGCGCACTCGAGGAGGACCAGAAGCGCCGTGCGACGAGGAGTCTCCGCGACGGCCTCGACCGGATCCTCGTGGACATCTCGTCGCTCTACCGCGACCTGTTGCTCCTCGGTCTCCGGGCTCCCGCGGAACCCGTGAACCTCGCGATGCACGCCGACCTCGAGCGTGCGCTCCCGACGGTCCCGCCGGCGTCGGCCCTCGCAGTGCTCGACGCGATCGGTGTGGCACGGGACCGGATCGCGGCGAACGTCGCCGCGCTGCTCGCCCTGGAGGCGCTCCTGGTCACGGTCGCTCGCGCGGTCCGATGACTGCAACTTTGCACGGTATGCAATGATCGATCCATGAGCGTCCCCGAACCCGAGATCGGTCTCCGCGAGCGCAAGCGACGGGCGACCCGGCGAGCCATCCAGCAGGCGGCACTCCGCATCGCGATCGAACAGGGGCTCGCGGCCGTGACGGTGGACGAGATCTCCCGGCGCGCCGACGTGTCGCCGCGGACGTTCTTCAACTACTTCCCGAGCAAGGACGAAGCGATCCTCGGGGATGACCCCACCTTGCCCGACGACGGCGCCGTGGATGCGTTCGTGGCGGGTGCGCCGTCCGGGGACCTCATCGCGGACGTCGGCGCCCTCCTGGCACAGTCGACGGAGTCGGTGGTGGCGGACCGCGACCTGCTGCCCGAACGTCAGCAGGTCCTCAAGGAGAACCCGCAGCTGTTCAGCCAACGGATGGCGTCGATGAAGGAGTTCCAGGCGCAGCTCGCGGGCGTGATCGCGCGACGTCTCGTCCGGGAGCGGTCCGAGGACGCGGTCACGGTCACGGCGTCGGACTCGTCGCCGGCGATCGACCCGGAGCTCGAGCGGAAGGCGCGGCTGATGTCCCTGGTGGCGATGGCCGCCGTCCGGCACGCGTGGTGGGAGTGGTCGCTCCTGGACGACGACGACGTCCGGCTCGTCGACGTGCTCCGCTCCTCGTTCGACGACCTCGGTGCGCTCGTTTCGCGCACGCTCGTCTGATCCGCTACAGTAGATGATCGTGCCGCTCCGGTGATCGGAGCGTCCGCCGCCTTAGCTCAGTCGGTAGAGCGATTCACTCGTAATGAATAGGTCGTCGGTTCGATTCCGACAGGCGGCTCCATCCTTGATCCCCACGGACCGGGGCCCGAACACCCCGGCCCCGAGATCTCGATCCAGCCGTGCGCTCCGTGTCACCGCAGCTCGTGGACGCGAGCTTCCCACGGCGCGAGCAGGTCGGACCGACCGCCAGACGCGTCGGACCGACCGCCAGACGCGTCGGACCGACCGCCAGGTGCGCTGGCGACCTCGTCCACCCCATTCGACACGTTCCCCAGCACGAGTGCACCAAGCCGGTCGACGACGGCACGCGGCAACGTCAGCGGCACCGTACCGCAGTTCGCCACCACGATCACCCCGTCGCCGTCGCCGTCGCCGTCGCCGTCGCCGTCGAGCGTCCGGGTGAACGCCCACAGCGCCTCGTCGTCGGGTTCGAGCAGCGCGAACCGCCCGAGCCGCACGACCTCGGACGCATGCCGCAGGTCGATCAGCCGTCGGAGATGGCGGAACACCGAGCGGTCGCCCGCTGCTCGGTCCGCTGCGACGGTCACCGTCTCGTGTCCGGCGCCGAACCCGATCCACGGGGCGGTGGGTTCCTCGTCGCGGGTCGAGCGCCCGCCGGTCGAGCGCCCGCCGGTCGAGCGCCCGCCGGTCGAGCGCCCGCCGGTCGAGCGCCCGCCGGTCGAGAACCCGGCACCCGGGGTGTCGTCCCACGGGATCGGGGTCCGCGCGTTGTCCCGGCTCCGGGACGCGAGCGACCGGAGCACCGCCGCTGGGTCGGCCCCGGCGTCGACCTCGGACCGGTAGTGGTTCAGCGACTCGACGTCGCGGTACTGGCCGATCGATCCGAACCCGGCGTTCGTCATGCCGATCTCGTCGCCCTGGTAGACGTAGGGCGTCCCACGATGGAGGTGCAGGACGGTCGCGAGTGCCGTCGCCGCCTCGTACCGGAGCTCGTCCGATCCGGGTGCCACTCCACCGAACCGCGAGACGGACCGCGGCTGGTCGTGGTTGGCGAGGTAGAGCGAGTTCCACCCGACGTCGGCGAGGCCGTCCTGCCACCGGGCGAGCGAGCGCTTCAGGGCGGGCAGCGAGAGTGGCACGTCGTCGAACTTCGACGCCGGGCCGTGGTCGAGATCGACGTGCTCGAACTGGAACACCATGTCGAGCTCGTGGCGCGCGGGGTCGGTGAAGAGCCGCGCGTCCGCGACCGTCACGCCGGGCATCTCCCCGACGGTCAACAGGGCATCCGGCCGGTCTGCGAAGACCGCCCGGTGCATCTCCTGCAGATGCTCGTGGATCCGCGGTCCCATCACGTACTCGGCACTGTCCCCGACGAGGTCGTGGGGGTCCTTCGCGATGTGGTTGATGACGTCCATCCGGAACCCGTCGACGCCGCGGTCGAGCCACCGGTTCATCATCGCGTACACCGCCGCGCGGAGGTCCGGCTCGTCCCAGTTGAGGTCCGGTTGCTGCGGCGCGAACATGTGCAGGTAGTACTGACCGGTCTCCGCGTCGAGCGTCCACGCGGGGCCGCCGAACGCACTCTGCCAGCCGTTCGGCTCATGGCCGTCCACGGGGTCGCGCCAGATGTACCAGTCGCGCTTCGGGCACGTCGTCGACGCTCGGGACGCCCGGAACCACCGGTGCTCGTCCGAGCTGTGGTTCACGACGAGGTCCATGACGAGCTTCATGCCGCGCTGGTGCACCTCGCCGAGGAGCGCGTCGAACTCGTCGAGCGTGCCGAAGACGGGGTCGATGTCCTCGTAGTCGCTGATGTCGTACCCGTTGTCCGCCTGTGGCGACCGGTAGACGGGGGACAGCCAGACGACGTCGACGCCGAGGTCCACGAGGTGGTCGAGGTGCTGCCGGATCCCGCCCAGGTCGCCGATGCCGTCGCCGTTCGCGTCGGCGAAGCTCCGCGGGTAGATCTGGTAGACCACGGCACCGGTCCACCAAGCGGGTCCGGACGGGACTCCTGCGGGCATGGACACGCTCCCTTGCGTCGGGTGGCCGGCCGCCTGTCGACGGGCCGGACCGGGGCGGCCTGGAGGTGCGATGCCAGCGGGCACCGCACCTCCAGACCGTCACCTCCTCACGCTGCCACCGTACGAGCGCCTACGGGAGGAAGTACGTCGGGTTCGGCAGTTTCACGGACTCGTCGGCCGAGCCTCCGATGAGGTCGCTGAACTGGTCGCCGAAGTTCGCGACGATGTCGTACCGGCCGCCGTCCCGCGACTCGATGTGTGCCCGGGTCTGCGACTTGTACTCGATGGTCGAGCACTTCGCGCTCGCGCAGGTGATGTACGACGGCTGCTGCGAGGCTCCGACGCCGGTCCACTTCGTGTAGTACGTCTGCGTGCCGCGCTTGGTCGCCGTGAACTGCGGGAAGCCGACCTTGCCGAGGTTCGCGATGGTCGCCGCCTCCTGGTCGTGGTTCCGACCGGTCAGCCCGATCACCGTGCAGCCCGACCGCGCCGCGACCTGCACGAGCGACGTCATCGACGGCGTCGCCGGGAACCGCTGGTCCTGCACCCAGACGTCCTGTTCGGCGGGGTTGAACGTGAAGTGCATGTCCGCGACCTCCATGTCGTAGGTCCACAGGGTGGTGTCGTCCGCGTCGAGCACGACCGCCGGGTTCCGGTGCGTCCTCTTCGCGACGAAGCAGCGCGCGGCGACCTCGGGGATCTGTCTCGCGACGATGGCGCGCAGCTCGCGGATGTAGGGGCTGTCGGTCTTGTTCGCGATGCCGGTGCCGGGGTCGCCGTAGTAGGTCGCGATCGTCTTCTTGACGGAGTCGATGTTGGGGATGCCCTCGCCGCCCTGGGTCGCGCCGGAGGACCCGTCGGCCGCCATGGTGAAGTGCGTGCGGGGAGCGAGCTGCGGCTCGGAGACACCAGGGAGGTCGGCCGAGGGGAGGAAGTAGGTCGGGTTCGGCAGCTTGAGGACGTTCTCCGCGGAGCCACCCTGCAGGTCCGACCACTGGTCGCCGACGTTGAGCGTGATCGTGTAGCCGAGGTCCTGCTCGATGTGCTTGCGGGTGTCCGCCTTGAACTCGACGGTGGTGCAGGTGGCGACGCAGGTGACGTACGAGGGCTGCGTGCTCGAGCCCGTGCCCGTCCACTTCGTGAAGAAGTCGTCCGCGGTGAACCCCTGGTACCCGACCTTCGTGAGGTTGGCGAGCGTCGCGGCCTTCTGGTCGTCGTTCCGGCCGGTCACCCCGAAGACCGTGAAGCCCATGGCCGCCGCGGTGTTCACGAACGACACCATGCTCGGCGTCGCCGGGAACCGCTGGTCCTGCACCCAGACGTCCTGTTCGGCGGGGGAGAACGTGAAGTGCATGTCCCCGACCTCCATGTCGTAGGTGGACAGCGTCGTGTCGTCAGTGTCGAGGACGATCGCGGGCTTCTCGCCCTTCGCGACGGCCGTGTCGTACTGCGCCCGGAGCCCGGCGGTCTGCCTCGCGACGATGGCGCGCATCTCGCGGATGTAGGGACTGTCGGTCTTGTTCGCGATGCCGGTGCCGGGGTCGCCGTAGTAGGTCGCGATCGTCTTCTTGACGGAGTCGATGTTCGGGATGCCCTCGCCGCCCTGGGTCGCGCCGGAGGACCCGTCGGCCGCCATCGTGAACTCCGTCCGCGGGGCGAGACCCGACCCTGAGCCCGGACGCCCGCCGTGACCGGGCCAGCCGTGCGCGGAGACGCCGGTGGCGCCGACGAACGTCGAGCCGACGACGAGGGCGAACGAGGTGACGCCGATCGCGAGCCAGCGGAGGGGCCGCCGACGGGCGGAGGACGGGGAGGAGCGAGTGGTCACGAGAGCACCGTTTCGTCGGGAGGACGGCCCCCGTGCGGGGGTCACGCAGCACCCTAGCTCGCAGTTCCCCTCGCAGTCGACTGCACCCTGTCGGTGACGGCGCGCGAGCGTCGCGGCGGGTAGACAGGACGGATGACGACGATTCGCTGGGGTGTCCTCGGAACGGGCGGCATCGCCTCCTCCTTCGTCCGCGACTGTCGCGCCGCCGGGGTGACCTTCTCGGCGGTGGGCTCACGGCGTGCCGACACGGCCCGCGCGTTCGCGGACGAGCACGGCATCCCCGCCGCGCACGGCTCGTACGACGAGCTCGTCGCCGACGACACCGTCGACGTCGTGTACGTCGCGACCCCGCACCCGATGCACGCCGAGGACGCGATGCGGGCGATCGACGCCGGCAAGCACGTCCTCGTCGAGAAGGCGTTCACGCTGAACGCGGCCGAGGCGCGTCGGGTCGTGGACGCCGCGGGGGCGCGCGGCGTCGTCGTCGTCGAGGCGATGTGGACACGGTTCCTGCCGCAGAGCGCCCGCATCCGCGCGCTCGTGGCGGAGGGCCGGATCGGCCGGCCACGCGTCGTCGAGGCGACGCACCACCAGGCGCTCCCGACCGACCCGCGGCACCGCCTGAACGACCCGGCACTCGGCGGCGGGGCGATCCTCGACCTCGGGATCTACCCGATCTCGTTCGCGGTCGACTTCCTCGGAGTCCCGACGACCGTCGTCGCGAGCGGCACCCTCAGCGACCAGGGCGTGGACACGCAGATGGGACTCGTCCTCACCCACGACGGGGGCGCGCAGTCCGTCCTCCACTTCGCGCTCGACGTCGCGTCGCCGAACGGGGCGTCGATCATCGGCGAGGACGGCCGGATCGACATCGACCCGACGTTCTTCACGCCGACGACGTTCCGCCTGCGGGACCGGGACGGGGACGTCGTCGAGGAGTTCGACGGACGAGAGGAGCTCGTCGGGTACGCGCACGAGGCCCGCGCCGTCGAGCGGATGATCGAGTCCGGTGACCACCGCGGCGGCCCGATGGACCCGGAGCAGTCGGTCGCGATCATGGCCGTGATGGACGAGGCGCGACGGCAGGTCGGCGTCGTCTACCCGTCCGAGCGCTAGCTGTACCTGGCCGTGACGTTGGTGACACTTCGGGGGTTGTGACGCGGCGAGGCCTCCTGGCTTGATGGAGCTGTCTAG